>JAFXOV010000013.1 GCA_017528425.1 Elusimicrobiota bacterium
TATTATATATTTATATAATAATATATCTTTTGAAATCTCTTTGCAATTTTTAACAGATTTTTCCGTCTACAATTTTTATTTGTCTGTCTGCCAAATTCGCAAGTTCCTGGCTGTGAGTAACAACCAACAAAGTTGTTTTTAATTTACTGCACATTTCAAACATCAAGTTTTCTATTTTTTCGCCTGTTTTCCTGTCTAAATTGCCCGTAGGTTCATCGGCAAACAATATTTTAGGATTATTAATCAATGCCCTTGCAAGGGCCACTCGTTGTTGTTCCCCGCCCGACAATTCGTTCGGCATATGATTTGCCCTGTCTGTTAACCCCATAGTTTCCAACATGTTTAATGCATACTCTTTTTTTTGTTTCCTTTCATTCCATACCGGCATTAAAATGTTTTCCATAACGGTAAAATCAGCCAACAAATAATGAAATTGGAAAACAAAACCTATGTTTTCTTTTCTCATTTTTGCAAGTTTGTTTGGAGTATATGTCGTTATATCAATATCGTCTATTAAAACATTACCGGATGTAGGTTTGTCCATTAATCCTAAAATGTGAATTAACGTACTTTTACCTGCACCGGACGGTCCCATCAAAGCAACTTTTTCGCCGGAATTTATTAATAAGTCTATTCCTTTGAGAACTTTTACTTCTCCGGATTTTGGAACTATATAGTTTTTAGTTAAATTTTTAGTTTCAAGTTTCATTTTTAACTGCAATTTATAATTTACAATTTATAATTTATAATTAACTACAAAAACAATTCTTAACTTTTAGAATGTTTGGTTTCATATAAAGTTACATTAAACCTATAATCCTATAACCTTATCACCCTATAACCCAATCTAAAATTTTGCAAAGCAAAAATTTTAGTTGTATCTTATTGCTTCCAAAGGTTCTAATTTGGATACCTGATATGCCGGATACAATCCTGCAATTATCGTTATTGCAAAAGCACATATCGCAACCAAACATATATCACCGGGTATTATCATAACAGGTAATCTGTCAACATAATATACTCCCTTAGGAAGTTTAAATATTTCAAAATTTTTAAGACCATAACTTATAAATATTCCTAAAGCCAATCCTAACACAGTTCCGACTGATCCGACAATAATCCCTTCATAAAAGAATATTTTGGATATTGCAAACTTTGAAAATCCCATAGCGGACAATATTCCTATTTCTTTTGCTTTTTCCACACTGAGCAAAAGTATGTTCGAAATTATGTTAAACGACGCAACTATTATGATTAAAGCAAGAATTATAAACATCATAATTTTTTCAAGCTTCAGTGCCGAAAAAAGATTTTTGTTCATTTCTATCCAAGATCTTGCTCTGTAAGGATATCCTAATTTTTCCTGCAAATCTTTTGCATATTTTGTGGCTTTATCAAAGCTTGATGTTCTTATTGCTATACCGCTTACTCCGCCGTCAAAAGAAAACATTTCGTCCGCAGCTCTCAAATCAACATAAGCGAGTGTATTATCATATTCATACATTCCCGAATGAAATACCGCTTCTATTTTTAGCTTCTTCATTTTAGGAACGGACGACATTTGGCTCGGAAACATTACAATAACATAATCGCCGACTTCAGCATGAATGGAACTTGCAAGTTCGTTTCCTAAAATTATTCCGTCTTCACTTATTTCGTTATCCAACAAAATACTGTCTTTTGCAAGTTTGGATTTTAAGTCCATAAGTTTATCTTCTTCCTTAAAATCTATACCTTTTACCAAAGCACCTGTTCCTTGAGTATATCCCTGTTTTTTTATTATCGATTGTCCGAATATATAAGGAGAAGAAGCTTTTATATAATCATAATCGGAAATTTTGTTCATTATATCGTTATAATTATCAAACAAAACACCGTCTGTTCTGGTTAAATAAATGTGCGGTTGTATTCCCAAAATTTTCGTTCTGATATCTTGTTGAAACCCTGTCATCACGGATAAAGTGATAACCAAAGCACAAACACCGAGTGTTGTTCCACCTATAGCAATAAGTGTGGTTAAGAAAGCAAAAAAACCTTTCTTTCTTGCTTTAATGTATCTGTAAGCGATAAAAAGTTCCGCTGATCCTAACATTCCGGTCTCATTGTAGGGAAGAATATTACTTCTCTGATAGATTCCGATTTGGTTAAAATCATAACCAATCTGTCTATACCTATACCAAGTCCGCCCGTAGGAGGAAGTCCCTGTTCCAATGCATTTATATAATCCGCATCGTACGGTTGAGCTTCTTCATCACCTTGAACTTTAGCTTCCATTTGTTGCTGGAATCTTATTTTCTGTAAGTGAGGATCATTCATTTCGGAGTAAGCATTACATATTTCCATACCGTTTATGTAAAGTTCAAACCTTTCCGCAATTTCAGGTTGTTCGAAATTAACTTTTGTTAACGGAGAATATATTGCGGGATAATCCATGACGAATGTAGGTTGTTGCAAGTTAGGTATAACTTTTTCGTCTAATACTGCATCCAACACTTTTTGGTCACCTGCATCGGGAGCAACATCGAGATTCAAATGTTTTACCTGCTCATACATTTTGCCCGTTCCGACATATTGAAGCAAATCAAGGTTGGTATATTCTTTTATTAAATCAAAAAGTTTTGCTCTTCTGAAATTAAGATTTAAATCCGTTGCACCGATGGAAGCCGCGGCGTTTTTTATTAACACTTCGGTTAAGTCCATCATATCGTTATAGTCGGCATAAGCCTGGTAGAGTTCCATCATCGTAAACTCGGGATTATGGTTTCTGTCTATACCTTCGTTCCTGAAATTTCTGCCGATTTCAAATACTCTTTCTATTCCGCCGACAACCAATCTTTTTAAGAAAAGTTCGGGAGCGATTCTCATATACAAATCCATATCAAGTGCATTGTGATGAGTAATGAAAGGTTTTGCGTTTGCTCCGCCCGCAAGAGTTTGCAATATAGGAGTTTCCACTTCGATAAAGCCCAACTCTTCAAGTTTTTTTCTTATAGAAGAAATTATGGTACTTCTTTTCTTAAATACTTCTTTTACGTCGGGGTTGGCAATTAAATCCAAATATCTTTGTCTGTATCTTGTTTCGGTATCTTTTAAACCGTGCCACTTTTCAGGTAACGGTCTGAAAGCTTTAGTCGCTATAGAAAACTTGTCCGCTTTTAAGCTGAGTTCACCTGTTCTTGTTCTGAAAGGAACACCCGTTATTAAAACGAAATCGGACAAATCGGACATTTCTTTAAATATTTTAAAATCCTGTTCACCTATTTGATCTTTCCTGACATAAACCTGTATTCTTCCGGTACCGTCGGCAATATCTATAAAAGAAGCTTTACCCATATCTCTTCTGGACATCATTCTACCTGCAACGGTAACCTGATCTTTAGACATCTCTTCTTTCTGTAAAGATTCGTATTTTTCTCTAACCTGAGCAATTTTACTGTCTATTTTTATTCTTGCGGGATACGGATCGATTTTTGCAGCTCTCATCGTATCTGCTTTATTTTTTCTTTGTGCTATTATTGTATCTATAGTAGCTTGTGAAGTTTCATTTTTTTGTTCTTGATTTTCTGCCATTTTTTTATCCTTTGTTACAGTATAAATTTATCTTAATATGATACAATTTTTTGATGCACAAAATCAAAAAATTAGTGATTAGCTAAGCGAGTTTTATTTTTTACTTATAATTTTCGCATTTGCCTTCTTTATGTACCATCCGCTACCGCTTCCATTTATGTACACCGCAGTCGGCAAATGCTTTATTCTAAGCAAAAACTTCGAAACTCTTTGGATGCAACCAACGACAAAACAGCAACGACTGGATTGCCACAACCGCTAAAGCGGTTTCGCAATGACAAAAATTTTCTATACCTTATTCTTTGCTATCAAAGACTTTTCGGATTTTGAATTAGAACGAAGTATTTGGCGAATGAAGTGTACGTAAAAGAAAGCGATAGCGATTGGTACTCGATTGAGCCAAATACAAAGTTATAATTCAAAAGATAAAGTCGCTTCGCTAAAATAAAAAAAACAGAAATTTCCGAGTCGTAGTGTACGTAAGTGAAACGGTACATGAGGCTCGGAAATTTGAAGTTGCAACTAAAATATTTCTGTTTTTTTGTATTAATGTAACTTAGTTAAATCCTAACAAAAGTCAAACTTAAAACCTACATTAAATTTAAATGAATAAGTCGATATATCGTATTCAAAATCCGGGTGCGGTCCAGCACAACCCGTAAATTCTGCACTTCCGTAATTAAACGAATATATTAATTCCATTATAAAGTATCTTGCTATTGTAGTTCCTACACCGATTCCCCAATATACGCCGTTTGCATTTTCCACACTTGCGCCGGGAGGATCATTTCTAAGATCCCAATCTGCATGTAATATTCCGTAACCCAATTGAAATATCGGATAAATATTATTATAGCCATAATCATCAAAATCGAAATTATATTTTATTTGGAAATAAATATTCGTATATCCGATTTTATCTTTTGGTTCACCCGGTGCATATTTTAGTTTACTGTTAAAAATATGATCTACTCCTAAACCTACTGCAACATTGTAATCTAAATAATAGAAAAAATCCGCTCCGACAGAACAGGTTGTTTTCATATCATAATCTTCATAGCCAAAACCATCCAATCTTGTTTGTTGTGCAAGAGGAATACCGGCTTTTACACCCGCTTCCATTGTTCCTTGGTCTGCCGCAAATACCGGCAAAACAAGTACTGTTGTAAACAACAATATCAGCAAACTTTTTCTCATATTTTCTCCTCTAAAAAATTTTCGGGTTATAAGGCTACCGGTCGCCTTATCGTTAACCCTATAACCCTATAACCCTATAATTTATAACTTATTATTTTTATTAGAAACCGAATTTGTAACCTACATTAACTGCTATTCTTCTTGTTGTATAAGACCAACCTTTATTCCAAGCTAAATCATCATTATGTTCCCAATAGTTTACGGAATACAAAAGTTCAACAAGTATGTTAGCTTTTTCTATACCTAAACCTGCTCCCCAATATAAACCATTCTCTGAAAAATTATAATCATCATAATCGGAACTAAATTCTGTAATACCCATACCTAACTGGCCTACCAAATATACTCTGTCTACTAATCCTTTTTCCGCCAATACCGGTTTTACTGTAGCATATATATTTGTTGATCCTGATTTTACATCTTCAACCAAACCTTTCCATTTTTTTCCGTCAAAATCACTATCAAAAATATAAGAACCACCGACACCTATACCGAGACAATCTATTACAAAGAAATATAAATCTGCTCCAACGGAATATGACGGATCCTGCGAATAAGTACATTTATATTCGTTTGCACCTGTTTCCGTTATTGTCGGTTCAATTATGTATCCTGCTTTTAAATCAAATTCCATTACTGCAAATGCAGGTGCTACCATTGCTACTGCCAAAAACATTGCTGCTAACAACTTTTTCATTTTTTACTTCCCCCATTTATAATTTTTTTCTTAACTTTAATTATTTACATATACAATTATTATATTTATATGAGTATTTATTGTCAAACTTTATTCTTCTGTTTCTTTTCTTCCGCTTTGATTTTTTCCCATTCCGCTCTTATTTCTTCTTCGGTTGTCGCTTTGGAGTTACCAAACACGTGCGGATGTCTTCTTATCATTTTTTCGTTTATTGTATCTAAAACATCGTATATATCGAACTTATTATTTTCTTTCGCTATCTGTGCATGAAAAATTATCTGTAACAACACATCGCCTAACTCCTCTTTCATGTTGTTGTAATCCATTTTTTGAACTGCTTCGTTATATTCGTTTGATTCTTCAAACAAATATTTCATAAGTGATTGATGAGTTTGTTTTTTGTCCCAAGGGCAACCGTGTTCTCCCCTTAACTTTTCCAAAATATCTACCAACTTAAAAAATTTATTTGCTTTTTCTTCATTGTTCATTATAAATTCCTTGTCAATTTACCTACAAAATGATATATTTTTCTTAACCTTTTGCCGAGGTGGTGGAACGGCAGACACACAGGTCTCAGAAGCCTGTAGTCGCAAGACTGTGCGAGTTCAAATCTCGTCCTCGGCACATTTTACATTTTATTTTTTTCAATTTCTCCCGTATAGTAAGGCAAAAATCTTGTTTGCCAAGTAGTAGTGTCTTTCGTTTCCAGAACTTTTAATGTTCTGCCTCTTTCAACGTGCGATATACCGAAAATCAAATCGGAATATTTTAAACAAACAATATATTCGTTACCTATTTCTTCTACAGACTGCACTTCCGCAGGTATAGGAATCATCGCCTGTTCTTTTTTTGCACCTATCAAATGTCCTATATAGTGAGCGATATCTCTTGTATCTATTATTTTTGCAAGAACCTTATCACCCAACGCTAAATTTTCTATTTTTTTACCTGCGGAATCTTCAAAAATAATTGCTTCCAGTTCTATTACCGACGAATACTCCGAAGAAATTGTTTCTTTGGGAATGTTTTCCGGGAAATATTTCGGCAATTTCCTGAAATCTCTTAAGGTAAGTTCTTCGGCAACGATTTCTATCTGTGCATCGTTTTCGGCGAAATAAGATTCCAATACGGTTTTCATATCTTTACAGGTTATAATCTTATTGCTTTTTAAGTTAGAACTTACAAATTCTTTAAGATTTTTATCTATTGTTTTCGTGTAATTTTCGATAACACCTTCTACCAAACGATACGAATATATTTGTTTTTCAAAAGAGAACCAATCCACTTCAACATTCTGTTCATACACTATAGGATTAAATGTCATAACAACACTGAATCTTAACAAATCGAGATTTTTGTTGTTCGTTATTATGTGAATAAGTCCGAAAATGTTATCGTTTTTTAAAATTATTTTTGCTTTATATGCTGTAATATATTTAAGCATTGCGCCGACATAAGAAATCGCTTTGTTAAAATTTCCTTCGGCAAGTTCCAATGCGGTTTTTGCTTCCGATTCTTCACAACCGGTATCGTCCATTAAAGCTTTTATTTTTTCTGCCGTAATGTTCATTATTATTTTACCCTCGGATGAGCACTGTTATAAACTTTTCTTAAACTTTCCAATGTTACATGCGTATAAATTTGTGTAGTAGATAAATTTTTGTGTCCCAACATTTGTTGAACGCTTCTTATATCACAACCGTGATCCAAAAGATGTGTGGCAAAAGTGTGTCTTAAAGTATGCGGTGACACTTTTTTTACTAACCCGGCTTTGATAAACCAATTGTGCAAAACTTTTCTTGCACCTCTTGAAGTTATTCTTTTACCGTACACATTTAAAAACATAGGTGAATTTATAGAACAGTCCAGCCCGTTGGCTCTTCTTTGGTCAATATAATTTTTTATTGCCACCAAACATTTATCACCTACGGGAACTATTCTTTCCGCGGAACCTTTACCGAACACTTTTAATGTTCCTGACAACAAATCTATATCTTTCAAATTTCTGCTTACGAGCTCTTCTATTCTTATACCCGATGAATATAATAATTCTATCATAGCTCTGTCTCTTAAATCAATATCGGGTAAATCAAACAATTTTGTTATTTCCTGTTCGGTAATAAACACAGGTATTCTTTTATCTTTTTTCGGCGTTGCCATAGATACCGTAGGATTAACTTCTATAACCGACGTAATAACCAAAAACTTATAAAAAGATTTCAGCACCGCAAGTTTTCTTATAATGGACGACTTTTTTAAATTTTCGTTGTATAAACAAGCAAGATAATCTCTTATTATATTTTTATCGCATTTAATCAAATCAACATTTTTGTTCTTTTTAACGAAATCGGCAAAAGCATACATATCAACACTGTAAGCTCTTGCGGTGTTTGGTGAATAGTTTCGTTCGGCTGTTAAATATTGAATGAATTGTTCTATTTCTTTTATAGGTTCAATTTGTTCCATATATTAATTATACCAAAAAAAATGAAGCAGGAAGATTTTTTCTTCCTGCTTCACTTATTATTATTAATTATTTTGCTTTTTTCTTTGTCTTTTTCGTTGCTGTCTTTTTTGTTTCTTTTGCTTCTTTTTTTTCTATTATTATGTTACCTTCGGAATCTGTTTTTACCCATACAAGATTTCTGCATTTCGGAAAAGCAGAACATGTTAAAAACGGTCCTCTTTTACCTATTCTTTTAAGCATCGGGCTACCGCATTTTTCACATTTCATATCGGTCTTTTCAGGTTCCGGTTTTATAACTTTGTTACCGTTTTTATCTAAAGAGTATGTCGTTTTACATTCCGGATAATGTTCGCATGCAAGATAAGGGCCTCTGAATCCCATTTTCTTTAACATTACGCCACCGCATTTAGGACACTTTTCTTCCGTTTTTTCCGGTTCGTTGGAAACTTTGTTGCCGTCTTTATCTACGGAGAAAGTTGTTTTACATTCCGGATATCCCGAACATGCCATAAAAGGTCCTCTTCTGCTTTCTCTTATAACCATCGGTTTGCCGCATTTAGGGCAAACTTCGTTTGTTGCTTTAGGAGCAATCTTTTGTCTTGTAGCACCTTCCGCTTTTGTTAAATGACTTTCAAACGGAGTATAAAATTTCTTCAAAACATCCTGCCATTTAAGTTTGTTTTCAGCTATATCATCGAACTCTTCTTCAATGTCTGCCGTAAATTCGTAGTTTATAACATCTTTAAAGTTTTCTTTTAAAAATTTGTTTACAACTACACCCAAATCCGTAGGATAAAACTTTTTATTTTCAAGTCTTACGTACATTCTGTCAAGTATGGTTTTTATCGTAGGTGCATAAGTTGAAGGTCTGCCTATACCGTACTCTTCCAATGTTTTAATCAAACTTGCTTCGTTGTATCTTGCAGGCGGTTCCGTAAAATGTTGTTCGGGAACAACTTTTATTAAGTTCAAGTTATCGTTTTGTTCCAATACAGGAAGTTTAGGTTCTTTTGTATCTTCGTCTTGTATTGTGTAAACTTTCATAAAACCGTCAAACTTAAGTGTTGAACCGGTTGCTCTAAACATATAATTATTTGCTTGTATATCTATTGTAACGGTATCGTATACCGCATCTGCCATTTGGCTTGCAACAAATCTGTTCCATATTGCTTTATAAAGTTTATATTCGTCTGCGGTAAGATACTGTTTCATCATTTCGGGTGTTCTTTTAACCGATGTAGGTCTTATTGCTTCGTGAGCTTCCTGAGCACCTTTGGACTTTGTTTTATAAAATCTCGGCTTTGAAGGAACAAAACCTTTTCCGTAACTCGTTTCTATAAAACTCAAAGCTTCTTTTTGTGCAACTGCAGCAATATTTAAAGAGTCCGTTCTCATATATGTTATAAGACCGACAACTCCCTGATTACCTATTTGTATACCTTCATATAATTTCTGTGCAACCGACATTGTTTTTGATGAAGAAAAGCCTATTCTTCTTGAAACGTCCTGTTGCATTGTGGATGTTGTATAAGGAGGATACGGACTTCTTTTCCTTTCCTTCTTTTCCACAGAAGAAACCACATACTTTGCATTCTCAAGTTCCTTTAATATTTTATCTGCTTGTTCTTTGTTTTGTATGGCAAGTTTTTCGAACTTCTTACCGTCTTTCGATATAAGATTTGCAGTGAAAGACATATCTTTATCTTTTTGAAGTTCGGCTTCAACAGACCAATATTCTACAGGAACAAACTTTTCTATTTCTTCTTCTCTGTCGCATATCATCATAACGGCAACAGACTGAACTCTTCCTGCGGAAAGGCCTTTTCTTATCTTTTTCCATAATATAGGTGACAACTTATAACCTACAAGTCTGTCCAAAATTCTTCTTGCCTGTTGGCTGTCAACCAAAGCCATGTCTATTTTTCTCGGGTTTTTAACAGCTTCTTTTATTGCCGATTCGGTTATTTCGTGGAAAGTAATTCTGTCTGTTTTATCGTCCGGCAACTTTAACAATTCTTTTAAGTGCCAAGCTATAGCTTCCCCTTCTCTATCCAAATCGGTTGCAAGATATACATGCCCTACCTGTTCTACCGCCTTTTTTAAATCAGTAATGATTTTTTTTGATTTCGGCATTGCAACATATGTAGGTTTAAAGTCTTTTTCGATATCAACACCTATCTTGTTTTCGGGCAAATCTCTGATATGACCGAACGAACTTTTAACTATATAATCGCTCCCCAACATTTTGGATATTGTTTTTGATTTTGCGGGAGATTCCACTATTACTAAACTTTTCATCTTTACCTCATATAAAAATACTTCGTATTTTTTAATTTATAATTTATAATTTACAATTTATAATTAATGTGTTTTTGCAATGCAAAAACAATTTGTTCAACAAAAATTACTCCGTAATTTTTACCGACATTGTACATTGTAAATTGTACATTATCAATTGTCGTTTATGTGTTTCTTACATATATCTGTCCCGGCATGGCTTTTATTAAACCATCAAGTTCGAGTTCCAACAATATTGTAGAAACTTCCGAAACATTAACACCGGCCTTCAAAC
Organism: Elusimicrobiota bacterium; assembly: GCA_017528425.1. Taxonomy (GTDB): domain Bacteria; phylum Elusimicrobiota; class Endomicrobiia; order Endomicrobiales; family Endomicrobiaceae; genus Ruminimicrobiellum. Next base: position 10,507 of record JAFXOV010000013.1, read on the forward strand.
TTATTTCATCCAAAGATATACCGGTGATTGAAGATTGTATCATTTTTAAAATATTTTTACTACTTTGAGAAATTAAAGGCAAATCTTTTTCAATTTCTTTTTTCTTTTTTTTCGTATTTTTTCTTACCCAATCGGCAAGAAAAGGAACCTGTTCGGTAACATCTTCCGGCGTTACCGCAACAAAAGCACCCTGCTTTATTAAATTGTTCGGGCCTTGCGAATATTTTGCAAATATCGGACCGGGAACCGCGAAAACATCTTTACCGTACTCACAAGCAAGTTCCGCGGTTATTAAAGAACCGCTTTTAATGGCAGCTTCAATAACAATTGTTGCTTGCGACAATGCGGCAACTATCCTGTTTCTTCTTGGAAAATTTATAGGTAAAGCTTTCCTTTTTAAAGAAAATTCACTTATAACAGCCCCTTTTTCAAATATTTCGTTTTGAAGTTTTCTGTTTTCCGCAGGATAATATTCCAACAGACCGTTACCTATAACAGCGACTGTTTTACCGGAGTTTTTTAAAGTGGATGTATGAACCTGTGTATCTATACCGCTTGCCAACCCTGATATTGTTGTTATTGATTTTTGAGCGAAATATTTACAAAAATTTTCGGTTACTATCCTACCGTAATTTGTCGGTCTTCTTGAACCCACTATCGATACGGAACAAATATCATCCTTTGAAAAATTACCTTTTATATATAAAACAGGCGGAAAATCGCATATGTTTTTTAATTGGGAAGGATAATCTTCATCCAAATATGTTAAAACTTTTATATTGTTTTTTGTAGCCAGTTCAAGTTCTTCTGTTGCTGTTTTAAAATCAGAAAGATTTTTTATGGTTTCTGCAGTTTTTCCCGCAATATTAAAAGAAGATATAAGTTCACCCTTATCGACAGACAACACATTTGTTGCACTGCCGAAATATTCTATTAAACTTATAATTTTTTTTGGAGATAAATCCGCAACGGTATTTAAAGCAACTACAGATAACTGTTCGTCATTCATTACTTTTTCTTTTTAAGAAGAGCTTTTATTTCTTCACCGTATTGTTTATTGTTTGATGCATAATCTGCCGCTTTGTAACCGTCATAATCTTTTGCATTAACGTCTGCTCCGGCATTTATAATCAACTCTACTATTTGAGGATTGTTATTTTCGCATGCCAACATCAAAGCTGTTGTTCCGTCGTTTGCTTTAACATTAACAAGAGCTCCCGCTTTTAAAAGTTCTCTGAAAACTTTTTCATAAGTATCATATTGTGCGGCATACATAAAAGCTGTTTTACCGCCATTATCGGTTAAATTAACTTTTGCTCCGTAAGAAAGTAACAACTGCATCATTTCAACACTGGAATTTCCCTGACATGCAGCCATCAAAGCTGTTCTTCCGTCTGCATCTTTTCCGTTTACATCTTCACCGGCAATAATTGCATCTTTAACTTCACTGAAAGAAGCAAACTCGCATAATTCCTGCAACGTCTGTTCTTCCACCATAGGCTCGTTTGAAAATTTATCTCTTGCCTGTAAATTACCGTCAAAATAAAAAGTTATACCCAACATAACCAAGACAACAAGTATTATATTCTTTCTCATTTTTTTACCTCCGTTCGAACACTAATTTTATTTTATATTTTTAAAATATTCAACCGTATATTTTAAACCGTCAACAATATTTACTTTCGGTTGCCAACCCAAAACTTTTTTAGCTTTGGAAATATTTAAAAAACTTCTGAATAATTCCCCGTTTCTTTTAGGTTTAAATATCGGTTTATTTTTATAACCTATAATTTTAGACAACTCTTGAGCCAATTTTGTTACGGATGTTGTTTTATTTGTTCCTATATTTATAACTTCGTTATTACCTTTGGTTAATGATTTTATGTTTGCCGAAACTACATCTTTAACATAAACATAATCTCTTAACTGTTTACCGTCACCGAAAATAAAAATATCTTTATTTGCTGTCATTTTACCTATAAATATTGCAACAACGCCCGCTTCACCGTTAACATCTTGTCTCGGTCCGTAAACGTTACCGTATCTTAATATTGTGTATTTTAAACCGTACAATGCACTGTATGCTTTTATATAATGTTCTACGGAAAGTTTTGCTACTCCGTAAGGTGATAAAGGATTGGCAAATGCTTTTTCATCCGGAGCTTTCAAACCGCATTCACCGTAAATCGTTCCGCCTGAAGATGAAAATATTATTTTTTTTACTTTAGTGTTTTTGCAAGCTTCCAATATATTTAATGCACCTTTTATGTTTACATCGGCATCAAAACAAGGATCCGCAACGGATTTTCTTACATCAAGTTGTGCTGCATGATGTATAACAATGTCTATTTTTTCTTTTTTAAATATATCGTCTATTTTTTTCTTGTCACATACGGAAACTTTATAAAATTTTGCTTTTTTGTTCACATTTTTTATGTTGCCCGTTGCAAGATTATCAACAATAACAACTTTATGTTTCTTATCAATCAATTCATCAACAATATTTGAACCGATAAATCCTGCACCGCCGGTAACTAAAATTTTCATTTTATTTTCCCCCCGTCATTTATTAACATATAATATGCAATGGCTACACTTGCCTTATAATGTTTAACCATATTTTTGTGTTCTTCGGTTTGTTCCGCAGGAACTATTTCTCTCGGTTTTTCTTTGTTCCATATATAATATTTTTCTTTACCGGAAGCAAAATCGTAAATAACGAAATTGTCTTTTGTCATTATCGAACCCAAACAATTCGATGCAATATTTTCTTCCGCTTCATCGGACAACAAATCCGTTCCCGTTGCCCAATAGTTCGCATTTGATAAAGATACATTGTACAATGTAGGTAAAATATCGGTATGAGAACCTACAATTTTGTCCGTATCTATTTTTTTATTTGGTTTTAATTTTTTCGGAACATATAAATAAAAAGGTACACTCATTTCATCCAACCTTTTTTCAACCGGATAAGAGAAAGTACTCCAAAAATTATGGTCACCGGTTATTGCAACTATAGTATTATCCGCATATTTTGAATTTTTTAATCTTGTTAAAAACTCACCGACTTTTTGAGCGGAATATTGATAAGTTGCAAATCTCATTTTGGAAAGTGTCATATCACCCGTAATATCTTTTTTTAATTGTTCATCTATTTCCAACGGATACGGTTTTTGATAATTGCTCGGTAAAGAGTAAGGCGGATGATTTGATGTTGTCATAATATAAATAAATTTTCTGTTATCATTTTCATCCAAAACTTTAAATATATAATCAAACAAATATTCATCATAAACGCCCCACTGGTTTCTTTCGTAATCTTTCGGCATCGAACCTTCACCGATAACTCTGTCAAAACCTACATTAGGCATATACGAAGTGCAGTTTCTCCAACCTGAATTTCCGCCATACATAAACACGGTTTCATATCCGCTGTTTTTGTAAGGCATAGGACCTGTATAAAAATATTTGTTGTAAGCATATTTAGATTGGCACAAAAATTGTGATAAAGGTAGTCTTGCAATATTTGTTATTGCCGATTCCAAACTTCCTATTGTTCCCATATTTGCAGGTAAAAATCTGTAAAACATAAAATCTTCATCTATATGTTTTTTGAATTCGCCCAACACATTAAAGCTTTCGCTGTTATAATGCATTAAATCGGTTCCCAATGCTTCCATCATTATAAACACTACATTTGGTTTTGTTTCTTCTATATTTTTATTATATTTTGTCGTTTTCATCAGAGAAGTTTCGGGTTTTGTTTTATCTATCGAGTTTATATCTGTATTCAAAAAATCACTGAAAGCTTTAGCCATATTATCTTTTGAATAGCCCATTTGTTTGATATAGTCTCTGTCTTTTTCTTTTGATCTTGCTTCTATTGCCGCTTGTAAAGTGTATATGCCGTTTATAGCAACTTTATTTATAAATGTATTTGTTGATATTTCAGCGTCATCTACACCTAACGGGAAAAGCCCGAAAGAACCTCTTGCTATAATAAAATTAACCGTTAACAGGATTAAAGCAACTATAACTTTTATATAAATTTTTGTTTTTTCAATGTAATAACCTATAACTTTTCTTTCCACTAAAAGTTTGGTTAAAAAATATACAACCACAAAAATTAGTATAAAACCTATACCTACCCAAACAACAGGATAGTTTTCAACTATTGTTGAAAACAAAGCTTGTGTATCATCTTCAAAAACACCGAACATTAAAATGTTCATATGATTTTGAAAATAAGAATAGAACCCGAAATCTATACAGAGCAATGTAACTATCGCACCGAAAAATATTGTGTAGTAATATTTTAAACTTTTAACGAACTTTACAAAAAGTTTTTGTTTGCCTATGAACCAAAAGATTATAAAGAACAACGTCACCAAAGAATTGATATATGCGAGTATTGCACAATCGTATCTTACACCCAAAATAAATGCTTGTATTAAATCGCCTGAATATTGAGAGAGAGATGCCCAATCAGAATAATAAAATGTAAATATTATTCTGTATATTGTCATTATCAATGCAAATATTATATTAAGTGTTATTATTCTTTTTATAAAACGTTTAATCATTTTTTCTCTGTAAACATAAACAACCATTTCTACCTAATTAACGATAGAAATGGTTGCTGTTTTGTATTTGAAAACTATTTTTTCTTTTGTTCATACTGCAATGTTTTTGTTGTAATATCGGTTACACTTGCAGGTCCGAAGAACTGTATAGGGCCGGGGAACATATATCTGTCGTTCATTGCCCAATCTTGTCTTACTTTAGCGAAAGCTTTAAACGGTGCACCGTTAAGTTTTACCAAAGCTTTCTGTATAACAGGTTTTTCTTTACCTTTTCTTCTTTCTATGTTCATCATCATTGTTAAAGGTATTCCGCCGCATTTCCATTCGGAAGATTTCTTAACAAGATTCTTAACAGAAGACAAATATCCGGACATATTGTTCAATACCAATGCTGCAGCGTTATAACCTAAAGCATAAGTATAGTTTGCATCAAAGTTTGATGGAACTCCGCATCTTCCTTCATATCCGAAGAAATGGTTGATTGTAGAGAATTTACCGGAATATTTTCCTGCTTTTTTGAGTTCTTTCAATTTCTTGGAAACCATTTCAATAAGCAACTTTTCTGTTTCGATCAACGAAACCTGAACGTTACCGTGAGGATCTCTGTCTAACATTAATTGAGCTGCAATGTTTTTCGGTAAAGATAACAAAAGTGCAGACAAGTTTTTAGGTAATTTTGCGGAAATGAATTTTATCTTTTCATCAACAGAGCTTAACTTAGCAACTTTTGCTTCGTTTTCTGCCAACAAATCGTTAAGTTCCGCGATAAGAGCTTTCATTTCGGGAATAAACTCTATTAATCCTTCCGGTATTAAAACTACACCGTAATTTTTACCGGCTTTAGATCTTTTAACAACCAAATTTACCAAATTATCTACAATTTGTTTAAGTGTCATTTTCTTAGCTAAAACTTCTTCGCCCACCAAAACAACGTTAGGTTGAACTTTAAAACCTACTTCCAAAGTAATATGAGAAGCACTTCTGCCCATAAGTCTTATAAAGTGCCAATATTTTCTTGCTGAATTTACATCTCTTTCAATGTTTCCTACAAGTTCTGCATAAATTTTTGTTGCAGTATCAAAACCGAAAGAAGCTTCTATATGCTCATTTTTCAAGTCACCGTCTATGGTTTTAGGAACACCGATAACACAAACGTTTGCATTTTCTTTTTTCAAGTACTCCGCAAGCAATGCTGCGTTTGTGTTTGAATCGTCACCGCCGATAAATACCAAAGCATCCATTTTGTTTTTCAAAATTGTTGCTTTAGCTTGTGCAAACTGTTCCGGTGTTTCGATTTTTGTTCTTCCGGATTGAATCATATCGAATCCGCCGGTATTTTTGTAGTTTGCAAGAACTTTATCGTTAATTTCCATTGTTTTATTATCTAATATTCCAGAAGGACCGCCCAAGAAACCAATCAATTTGTTTTTCTTGTTAGCGGATTTTAATCCTTCGAAAAGTCCGAATATAACGTTGTGTCCTCCGGGTGCCTGACCACCGGAAAGAACTACTCCAACCTTAATGGCTTTTTTTGCAACAACCGCATTTTTACCTGCCTGGAAACTTACAACAGGCATACCGTAAGTTTTTTCGAAAATAGCTTTTATTTTTGCGAAATCGGCTACTGATTTTGTTGCTTTACCGAGTACAGGTTTTACATTTGCAACACCTTTTTGTAATACTGCCGGCAAAACAGGTTTAAATTTCAATCTTTCTTCATGCAATTCTGAAACACTACATTTCTGTGCCATGACAAAACTCCTTATATATTTTTGTGTTGTTTATATTAGTTTTTTATTATACAACTTTTTAATAAATATTTTAAGATATTAATTATGAATAAATGTATAAAAAGTCTCTTAAGAAATTTATCATCTGTTTACCTGTATAGAAAGCAACATATTTTTTCTTCCATACCGGATTAAACTTGGATTTAAACTCTTTTAAAGCATTCATGTCGTACTTAAAATGTTCCGCAAAAACAAATATTTTTGCTTTACTGTTAAAATCATCATCTATAATTACTTCGTCGCTCGGTGTTAACCCTAAATTGAACCACTTATATTCATTTTCTTTCGCCCAACTTATGCAGTTAAACAAAATGTATTGTATTATCTTTTCGTCACAATCGGTTGTATATCTTACATTGGAAACAAAGGCTTCGTATTTGGTATTGGAAAGTAAAAGATACGCATAACCGGAAATAAAATTATCTTTCTTTATAATCACATATTTGTTTGCCGCATTTACGGAAACATCAAACATTTTGTTCTTTACGTTACCGAAATCTTTTTCCCACTGATAATCAATAAATCCTATATATTTTTGATTTTCCAAAAACTTTTCTTTATCAACTATTTCAAAGCTGTAACCGTTTTTGCTAAGGTTATCACAATAGTTGTTTATATCCTCAAGTTCTTTTGAATCTTTTGAAAAATATTTTAATGAAACGTTTGCATCAACACCGAATGATGCAATATCAAAACCGATATCATCGTAAATTTTTAAATTCTTATAACCTAAATAAACAAATGTAGGAATTATACTTTTTGAGTCGGTCATTTCTTTAAAATCCCAAATAAGTTCTTTGGCTGATTTACTGTCGCCTACAGGATCTCCAAACACTATTGCATTGTTGTTTATTTGAGAATACATCATAAAAGAATCCGTATTCATATCAAACAAATTCTTGTTCTCAAAAGCGTAATTACTGTAAACAAACTTTGATGAATTCGATATTTTTCTGATATTTTTTAAATCTATGTGAGATTGCTTATATCTGTATCTTTTCCATGTTTCGGCTATTATTATAATACCGATAGTAATTATCATACCTATACAAACCCTTAAAGATCTTCCCGCATCGCTTGCACTGAACAAAATATTTATAAACTTGTTCCATGAATGGAGATCCGGTCTGTATACAAAAAAGCAAAGCCATGTTGATGCGATAAACACTGCCGATATTAGAGAAGCCCATAACATGTTCATTTTAACGGCTATCAAACTTAAATTTCTGTAGAAATATTTTTTTGCCGGAATTATAAGTGAAAGAAGGACAAGCAAAAACACCATTTTTTCATATCCGTATCCGTTAATTAATGCCAACGGGAATAATAAAGATAACAAAACTATTGCCATGGTGTATGCTCTTTTTATTCTTAAAACAAGACCTCTGGAAATAAATAAAAGCATTATACCTATAACACTTATTGCAAAATGTAACGAGTCAAGAATAACAGGTGAAATATAGTTATCTAACGTATGAATTATAGATGATGATACATCGGTTACTCCGGAAAACAATATAAATGTTCCGCCTATAAAAATACTTACGGACAGTGCCTGAGGTATAAGTGATGCCATTCTTCCGCCGTAAAATCTCGCAAGTACTTTGAATCTTTTTTTAGCTCTGAAAAATTCGTGGCTTGCAAGAAGCAATAAAGCAACTCCCAACGGAAAGAAATAAAAAATTGCTCTGTATGCAAGTAATGCTCCCATAACGTAAGAACTTTGTGTTGCTTCCGGCAACATCATAACAATTGCCGTTTCAAATACTCCCATACCGCCCGGAACCTGACTTAATATACCGAGCATTTGAGCAACCAAAAATATTTGTAACAATGTTATATATGAAATTTCCCCCTGCGGTAAAAGAACAAAAAGTGTGCACGATGCTATTACCCAATCGGCAGTGGCAAGAAACATTTGCCATAAAGTAATCTTTATATTAGGAAAAGTTATTGTCCATTTATTGAACAATTTTATAGGTTTGGATTTAAACAAACTTAATAAAGTATAAGAACTAACCAATGTTAAAAACAATATTCCCAACGGGAATGAAGAATGAAAGAAGAATTTACTGTCGGTAAATTCCACGGGAAAAAAAGTAAAAACTATACCGCCGATAATAAGTAATCCGAACCATATTGTCGCCGAAGAAAAGAACAACACTTTTGTAACGTTCAACATTGAAACATTGTATAAGGAATAAAGTCTGTATCTTATAGAACCGCCGAACAACATTGAATAGCCGGTATTATTACCTAAAGCATTACTTATAAAACATGTAAAAACAACATTTTTAAATTTTAAAGGAACATTTATGAACTTGAAAGCTATAACATCGTATCCGCCCAAAATCAAATAGTAGGATAATGCCAATATTAATGCACAGATTATTTTAACGGAAGGAATTGCTTTTAAGGTATCAAGTATCTGTTGATAGCTGTAACTTTTCATTTCGTTACTTAACAACATTATAGCAACAACAAATATGATTATTCCTAACGGAGCAATAAGAATTTTTAGTATTTTTTTCATTTCAGCACTAATATTTTATTTTATCTTTTTTATTTTTCCATTCTACAAAAGGCAAATCAGAATCTTTTGTTTTTACTTCTATAAACTTTACCGTCTTTATTTTATTTTTAAGTTCATCATATATTTTACCGTCTTTAAATCCGTACTTTGTCGCAATTTCTTTCGTTGCGGAATAATAAACTTTCTTTATATTTGCCCAATATATAGCGGAAAAACACATAGGACACGGATAACAGGATGAATAAATTTCGCAACCTGACAAATCAAAAGTTTTTAACTTTTTAGAAGCTTTTCTTATAGCATCTATTTCGGCATGCATAGTAGGATCTTTTTTTGATGTTACCTGATTATAACCGTAACTTATAACTTTATTATCTTTTACAACTATTGCGGCAAAAGGTCCGCCTTTACCTGCCAAAACATTTTTTTGCGCAAGCTCAATAACCTTATTGATAAATTGTTCTTTATCATTTTTCATATCTGATTATTATACCATTTTTACTATTTAAGTTTAAACAACAAATTGAGGCTTGGAAACGACAGAACGGCAATTTATAATTTACAATTTATAATTTCGGAAGAATTAATTTTTTATTATTTAAGATTGTTATTAGAATTTAAGGACATTAGAAAAAACAGACATATTTGTAAGTGAAACAAAAAATTTCCGAGCCGTAGTGTACACAAGTGAAACGGTACATGAGGCTCGGAAATTTGAAGTTGCAACTAAAATTTTTCTGTTTTTTATATTAAAGTTAGCTTATTAAAAAGAAAATTTGTAACCTACTTTCAATTGTAATGTTGAATATTTTAAATCAAGTGCAACAGTAGGATTTACTTTTATAGATGCATTGCTGTTTGAATAAAGAATTTCAAAAACAAAATTTTCTTTTATTGTTGTTCCCGCACCGATTGCCCAATACAATCCGTTTGAATCTTCATGGGTATCAGGATCTGTTCTCATAATACCATAACCAACTTGAATCAAAGGATAAATATTGTTAAACAAATCATCACCTAAATCAAACATATATTTTGCCTGTGCATAAAGATTTGTCCAACCAGCTTTTACAGGTGTATCTTTTACTTTGGAATTAAAAACATACTCTACACCTGCACCGATTGCTAACTGTGGCATTACATAATAAAAAAAATCTACCCCTGTTGTAAATGCGGAATCAACATCGTTAGAATCATCATAATAATCATCAATTTCTACTTTAGACATAAGATTAAAACCTGCTTTAATGTCCAACTCCATAGCACCTTGGTCTGCTGCAAATGCAGGTGCTACAAGTGCTACCGCCAACAACATTGCTAAAACTACTTTTTTCATTTTACTTTCCCCTTTTTATAAAAATTTACTTCATAATTTTTATTCAATACAAGATCCCGCATCAAGTGCGGGATGACAGACTTCTTGTCATTGGTTACTTTCTAAGACTTCCAATATTTTAAATTTTAACCATTTCTATTTTAAGTTTACCTATGAATGTAGCAATCAAAAGAAAAATTCATACCTATTGTCGTTGGTTACTTTCTAAGGCTTTTGAGATTTTAAATAAGAATGAAGCATTTACCGACTGAAGTGTACAAAAGTGAAAACGGTACATGAAGGAGGTAAATGCAATATTATTATTTAAAAGATGAAGCCGCTTCGCGCTCAAAAGGAAAAACTAATATGTTGCCGGATCCCAATCCCAAAGTTCTTCCTGGTATGTATAATAAACTCTTTTTAAAACTCGTTGGAACGGACTGTGTTTTCCTTTACCTTGAGAACAAATTCCGAGCCATTCATCGTTGAATTCGCCGTCTATTGTTGAACCGGGCCAAGCCCCTAAATGTGTATCGTGAACTTTGGATGAACCTACAAGCCACCATCTGTCCATCCAAGAATAAGCTACACCGCCTATGGAATTTCCTGCACCGTCACCCCAAAAGCTGTTATTTTCTATGTTTTTCCATGCACCATAATGATATCTTGCCTGATAAGCTTCACAAGTGGATTTCTTTTTTTCGTTCCAGGAATCACAACCGTATTCCGTAATAAGAACAGGTCTGTCAAATTCTTTTTTTACTCTGTTCCACAATGTACTAAATCCATACGGTCCGCCGTACTGGTTAAATCCCAACACATCTATACTGGGTGAATGTTTAGCGTAATATTTAATGAATCTTGTTGTTGCATTACATACACCTACAGGATGCTTATTGTCATCAAGTTTTTTTATCATCTTGCAAGCTTCTTCAACAAACTTTGCATAAACTTCCGGATATTTCCAAGCATTGGTATTTGTTGCCGTAGAATTTGCGGAGTTTCCGGAGACATCGTTTTCGTTTCCCAACATCCACATTAACACATAAGGTTCATTCTTATGTTCTTCAACCATTTCTCTAACACTTTCAAGCATAGCCTGTCTTTGTTTTTCGTTCAAATAGCTTGTTCCGGAAGACCACGCTGCGCTGCTGCCTTTTGTATATGCACCGAAAAAGTTTCCCATTATAACCATTATGCCGTAATTATAATACAAATCTCTTAACAACTCTTTATTTATATTATCACTGTGATAAACTCTTATAGTGTTACAACCCATAGCTTTAAGTAATGCAAAATCACCGATATTGTCTTCATAATTATCCCTGTAATTATCTCTGTTCAAATCAAGCCAAGATTCATAAGGCCCGTCTATTAATCCGTTATTATTAATATCCTGCCACATCCAATCATTTACATTGCTCATACCGAATCCGACTCTGTCGCAACAATAAGCTATACCTTTTACAAAATACGGTTTATGGTCAACTAAAAGTTTCCATACCCCTTCCCTGTTTTTAACGACTTTTACGGCAGAAAAAGCATTAACCGTAAAAGACAGGCATGTAATTAAAGCTATTAATGTGGTAAATATTTTTTTATTAAATATCATATTCTCTACATTTTATATTTTTTCCACAGATTTTGTATGGAATAATATGCCTTTCTTAACTGTCTTTTGAAAGGACAATCTTTACCGTCTCCTATAGATACCAACCCGAACCACTCTTCGTATCCGCCGCCGTCAATAAAAGGGCCTTCCCATTGTGCAGTTTCATCGTGTGCATTAAAATCGTATTCCGGCGGAGGTCCTGCTTTCCACCATTCATCTGTCCATTCGAATATTATTCCGCCCAAAGCGTTTCCTACACCGTAACCCGCAACATTTTCCTGAATATTCTTTATACTTCCTTCATGATAAATCGCCTGTTGTTCTTCCGCTTCCTTTTGGTTATGTATTTTACTGAAAGCAGGACAACCGTATTCGGTAACAACTACCGGTCTTTCATAAAGTTTCATTACATCTTTCCACAATGTTGCAAAACCTTCTTTACCTCTGTATGCATTTGCACCGTAAATATCAAGTTCGGGAGCATATTTTGCGCATTGGTCCATGAACAAAGTATCACCGTTACATATTGCTACAGGTCTTTGTTGCGGATCCAACTCTTTTATTCTCTTTGCACATCTGTTTATGAACTTATAATATGCGGGAACATCTTTTCTTACATTACAACCGGTTCCGGCTGCAACACCTACAACACCTACCGTTCCGTAATTATTTTCGTTTCCTAAAACCCACATTAAAACATAAGGTTCATCTTTATATTCGTTAACCATTCTTTCGACACTTGCCAACATTCTTTGACATTGTTCTTCATTTGTATAATCGGTACCTTCAAACCATTCGGCACCGGAATCCGTACAATACATACCTAAGAAGTTACCTATCATGTACATGAACCCGTAATTTTTGTATCCGTCCATAAGCAACTCTTTATTGAAATCGGGATAATGGTATAATCTTAATGTGTTTATACCCATATCTTTCATAAGTTTAAAGTCACCTACTACTTGTTCATTTGTATCTTTTCTTTCGTTTCTGTTTTCATCTACCCATGATTCATAAGGTCCGTCTATAATTGCGTTATCGTTATAATCGGCAAACATCCAATCCCTTGAAGCATTCAACGTTCCGTTATCGGGAGATGTTCCCACCGGGTTGGGAGAATAACAAATTCCCCTTACTATGAAAGGTTTATTATCAACAAACAACTGATAATGTTTGTTGTTGTATTCTACAAGTTTAACTTTACCTTTACCTACGGTTTTCTTAATACCTGCTTTCTTCAAATCAACAGGTTTTTCAATCCAATCTTTACTTGTAGCTCTTATAAGTTTACCGGGATTTGAAACAAAATCATCGTTTGATTTTTCATCATCAAATCTGTTTATAACATCAACATAAGCATCTACCAATTTCAAACCTATTTCAGGATGTTCTCTTGTAAGATATTTGATTTTTTCGATTGCTACGGGTGCAACATACCAAGGGGTCTTCCAAAATGTGTAACCGATCGCTTTAGGAAAGAATACTACGATAGAATAATAAGCTTTTATTGCTCTTTCGTAATTACCTGCATTTTCAAGTGCAAGTGCAACATAATATTGTCTTACACCGGGATCTTCCTGAGCTGTTGCCCATTTATAATAATTTAATTCCGTATTTCTTGTATTAACATAAGTCCATTTATCACCTTCGAGTTTCTTTTCTCTCATTAACTCTTTGTATCTCGGACTTTTGTAAACATCTGCAACATTAGGATAGATACCTTCGCCGGAAGCTTCTTTTAAAGCTTTGAAATCGGACGGAACATATTTATATTTGTTTGTACCTACATTTTGAAATTCGCCGTACTTTTCATAATCAACTACATCTTCGGTTCCGGGGGTATGTATTTTAAAGCATTCTACTGTTTTCTTTTCAGGAAGTTTTTCTACTTTTTTACCTGAAGCAACGACAAAAGAACCAAAAAAAACTATCATTGACATTATTAAAACTGATAAATATAGCTTCTTTTTCATACAATATAAACCTCTCTGTTTTTTTTGATTTTTAACTTCGGAAGGAATTGAGAAAATGGGCAGTGCAGGGATTGAACCTGCGACCTCCTCCTTGTAAGGGAGATGCTCTCCCTAGCTGAGCTAACTGCCCACACTCTCTAACTGACGGAGTATAATTTATCAAATTTTTTTTAGGATGTCAATAAAAATAATGCTGTATTTTAGCGAAGCGAGTTTTATTTTTTGTTTATAATTTCGCATTTACCTTCTTTATGTACCGTTTCACTTTTGTACACCGCAGTCGGCAAATGCTTTATTCTAAACAAAAACTTGAAAACTCTTTGATTGCCAATTAACAACAAATTTATCGGAAATGATAGATGAGTTACATTGATGGTTGGGGTGTGGCGACAAGGATATTTTTTGCGGTTTGTTCCGCAAGTTCGTTGTTACCGATTTCCAAATAAATTGTTTCGGCCTCTTTAAACAATTTTAATGCTTCGTTTAGTTCTTCGCTGTTGTTTGTTGTAAGATAATTCTTGTACAAACTTAAAGCCAAATTGTTTTTTGTTTTGGCAATTAATGTTTTGTTATCCGAGTCGATTTTGGGAAGAGTCTTTTTGTATATTAAAACAGATTCGGAAAATCTTCCGCCAGAGTAAGCTTTTTCCGCTTTTGAAATGTTCCAAGAAACGGACACTCTGTTGAAAGATTTTCCGACATATTTAATTACATCAAATAAAATTCCTGATATAACTAACCCCGTAATAAAACCTACTATTACGGTTACTGCAATATTCTTCACTTATTATTAAGCAAAGCAGAAGTTGAAGAATACAAATACAGGCAAGAACTGTGTATTGTTCTTGATTATGTTAACCAAACCAAGTTGAAGACCTTTCATTGATTCGGTGTAGTTAACAAAACCTAATTGTGCACCTGTCATTTTACCTTTTGTCCAGTTAACAAAACCGAGTTGAGCACCTTTCATTTCTTGTGCTAAATTAACACAACCATACTGAATACCCAAACCATCGTTTGTATTGTTTACAAAACCCAACTGTGCACCTGTAAATTTGTCTGCTTGTGCATAGATTAATGCAAGTTGAACACCTTTAACTTCTTGTGTTTGTGTTCCGATAGCAATTTCCAAACCTGTTGTTGTATCCCCGTTAGGAACACAAATAGGTCCCCACAAAGATAACTTGATAGGTTGTGCTGCTTGAGCTGCTGCACACAACATAACTACTGCAACCAAACTTAATACTACTTTTTTCATTTTACTTCCTCCTGTTTTATTTTAACAACAAATTTCCTATATCGTTTATTAATTTTCCAAACCCTGTTTGTTTTTTCGCACTTACACAATATATATCTTCTCTTTCCACTTCACACATCTCACAGATTGTATCTTTTAATTTTTCCAAATTCAAGTTGCTGACTTTATCGGTTTTATTAGAAACTATCTTAAACGGTATATTAAGTTTTCTAACCCATTCCATCATAACAAAATCAAGTTCGGTAGGACCCACATAAGAATCTATAAGAATATATATCATTTTCAATGTTTTTCTTGAAGTGATATATGTTTCTATCATGTTTTGCCAAACTTTCTTTTCTTGTTCGGTAACTCTTGCAAAACCGTATCCCGGCAAATCTACGATCCATCTGCCTTTGGCCGGTGTAAAAATATTTATTGCTCTTGTTCTTCCCGGAGTCTTTGATGTTCTTGCCAAATTTTTAGTTTTGCATACGGCATTTATAACGGAACTTTTGCCGACATTTGATCTGCCGACAAAAGCAACTTCAGATATACTTTGAGGTAACAGTTCCGGTTTTGTTTCGGATATAAAAAATACTGATTTTGATAGATCCAGCGCCATTTTATCTTCTTACTTTACTCAACAATCTCAATATTTCTATGTATAACCATATTATGGTAACCATAAGAGCAAATGCACCGTACCATTCCATATATTTCGGCGCCCCTCCGGAAGCACATTTTTGTATTACGTCGAAATCTATTATCAAATTAAGAGCTGCAATTATAACAACAAAGACACTAAATACTATACCCCAAGGAGAAGATGAATTTATAACAGGAATTCCGGTACCGCCAAACAAGGATATCAAAAGGTCGGCAAGATAAAAAAGACAAATTGCAAGAGTGGATATTATTATAACGCTGTAAAACTTTTTTGTTGCTCTTATCTTACCGGATTTAAATGCGGCCAACATACAAAACAAAACAGCTACAGTTAAAAATACTGCATTAACGGCTATTCCCGGATAATCTTTTTCAAAAAACAATGTTACTGTTCCCAAAACCAACCCTTCACCGAAAGCATATATAGGAGAAAGGAAAGGACTGGTATGTTTTTTAAATGTTATTATCAAACATAAAACAAATGCAACCAGCAGTACCGGCAAACATAATTTTATTGTAGTTTGAGGATTTGTCCAACCTATATATGCGCCTACCGCCAATATCAGCCATAAAAAGAAACTTTTATTGATGACACCGTTTATAGTCATTGTATCTTCATTGTAGCCCGCATTTATAAAAGATTTTTCATTTAATACAGGATTCATTTTTTCCCTCCTTAATAAACATATATGCTGATTTTAATAATTTCTTTTGATTATCGTGTTTTAAATGTTCGATTGCCCGGTCACAATTTAACCATTTTCCCTGTCCGATTTCGTTGTCGCAAGAACATTTAAAATCTTCTCTTGTTCTTGCTAAATAGTATATAACATTTTTATCAATTATTCTATTTTTTGTAGTACTTAATGTACCTTTTATTTTGTAAGTATCGGTACAACGAAAATTTTTAACAAATTCTATATTTTCTATACCTGTTTCTTCTTTGATTTCTCTTTTTGCCGTTTCAAGTTCGGTTTCATCAGGTTCAACATGTCCCTTGGGAAATCCCCACTCTTTATTTCTTTCGGAATAAACTAAAAGGAACAATATTTCCTCTTTTTCTATTTTGTATATAAACGCACCGACAGACGTTTCTTTAGTTTCCATATTATATTTTAGATGCTATGTAAAGTAACGCTATTACTGTTTTTGCATCTTTTATTTTACCTTGTTTTATCATTTGTAATGCTTTTTTGAAAGGTATGATTGCTCTTTCTATAAACTCATCATCATCGGGATGTTGCTTTCCCGGTACCAAATCTTTTGCTATATAAATAATAAGTTCTTCATTTGAAAAAGCCGTTGAAGGATAAAAAGATGTAAGTTTTTTTATGCTCTTTGCGGTATATCCGGTTTCTTCTTTCAATTCTCTCTTGGCACATTTTAATAAAGATTCTTTTTTATCGAGTTTTCCTGCCGGAATTTCATAAGTTATCTCATCTACCGGATATCTGTACTGTTTAACCATGATAATATCGGTTTTATTTATAAAAGGAACAATTGCCACCGCACCGGGATGATCGATATATTCTCTTATTGCTTTGTTCCCGTTAGGCAGAATAACATCATCTTTACAAAAGTTTATTGCTTTACCGTTGTATATTCTGTTTTTTTTATAAACTTTTTCTTTCAGTTTCATTTTTTGCCTTCTATTTTATTACAACCAAATTATCTTTATGTATTACTTCTTCACAAATCATATTCGGAAACTCTTTTTTTATTTCCGCGGAAGATTTTCCTGCAATTTTTAATAAATCAATTGAATTATAATTTGATAACCCTCTTGCAACTTCTATATGACTTTGCTCTATCGGATTTAAAACAACCACACTTATCGTGTCACCTCTGTTAAAACTTCCGCCGACAGCAATTATTCCGGAAGACAAAAGACTTTTCTCTTTATTTCTTATGGCAACGGTCGCATTTGCATCTATAAGAACAAACCCTTTCGGTTTTTTACCGAAAGCTATCCATGTTTTTCTGGATTGAAGTTTTTTGTTCGGCAAAATCTTTGTTCCTATATCTTTGCCGTTAACGGCATCTTCTATTAAGTTTAGTTTTGTACCGTTAGTAATAAATGTCGTAGTTCCGGAACTTGCTGCAATTTTAGCCGCAAGAAGTTTTGTTTTCATTCCACCGGTACCTTTACCGCTGCTTGAATCGGGACTTGCAAGTTCCAACAAGTCGTCGGTTATTTTCTCAATTTCTTTTATTATGTTAGATTTTTTCGGAACCCCATCATAAAAACCGTCAACGTCTGTTAATATAAAAAGCATATCCGCCTGAACCGAAGCTGCAACTATAGCACTTAAAGTATCGTTATCTCCGAAATTTATTTCGTCAACGGCTATAGTATCGTTTTCGTTTATTATAGGAATAACATCTTTCCTTAACAAAAGTTCGTTTATGGAATTTCTTATATTTATATATCTCTGTCTGTCATCAAAATCGTATCTTGTAAGAAGAATTTGTGCCACCATCAAGTTTAACGGTTTAAAAGCCTGTCTGTAAGCCTGCATTATTAACGGTTGACCGATAGAAGCAAGTGCTTGTTTCTTTCTAAGTTCTTTAGGCTTTTTTGTTAAATTTAAGTATCCCAACCCTGCACCTATAGCACCTGAACTTACCAAAATAATATCAACATTTTTTTCTTTTTTTATTTTGGCAATTTCTCTTGCAAAAGAATCTATATAAGAAACATTTAGTTTCCCGCTTTTATCCGTTAATGTACTGGTTCCTATCTTTATTACTATTCTCATATTTTCCTACTTATTATTAAAATACTTTTTCCCAGGTCTTATAACAATAACCTGTTTAGGTTGCAAATATTTTTGTTTTTTCAGTTTCGGGTTATCTTCTTTTATTGCTGCCGGAGTTGTTTTAAACTCTCTTGCAATTTTTTCGAGATAATCACCTTTCTTTACTTTATATTTTACAAATCCCGTACTTGGATTTAAATCTTTTTCTTTAGATATGTTTTCCATAAACATATCTTTTGTTCCTGCCGGCAAATGCAACTCAAAATCTTTGTATCCGTGCGGTGTGCACCATGCAAGGATGGACGGATTTAATTCTCTTATTACTTCAACTGTCGTATTTGCACATTTAGCAACAATTTTTAAATCGATAACCTTGTCTATTGTTACGGTATCGAATTTTAACGGTTCTTCATAAACCAAATTTTTGAATCCGTACTCTTCCGGATTAGTAGCAATTTTTACCGCAGCAATAAATTGAGGCACATAATTTTGTGTTTCTTTCGGAAGCGCATTTCTTTCTTTCATCTCAAGTATCGAAGAAGAATTTGAAAATTTCATATCTCTTATAAGACCGTATTCGCCTCTGTTATATGCTGATAACGCCAAATGCCAATCATTCAACAAAATAAAAAGTTCTCTTAAATATCTTGCTGCTGCTCTTGTGGCTTTTACGGGATCTTTTCTTTCATCCACCCAATAATTTATTTGTAATCCTAATGCTTTGCCTCTGTGTGCCATTATTTGCCACATCCCAACCGCTTTGGATTTTGATGTGGCATTATTATTAAACAAACTTTCTATTATGGGTAAATACTGAAGTTCTTCCGGCAAATTATACTCTCTTAAAACGGATACTATCAAATCTTTATATTTGCCGCTCCTTTCAAGTGCGATTCTTATACTTTGTGCCGCTTTTCCGTTACTGTATCTGTTTATCCAATTATTTAAAATATCTTCATCGTATTCCATGGAAATTTCAAAAACTTCGTTACCGTTTATATGATCTTTATTTGTTTCAAGACCGTTCATATTTTTTATTTTTCTTAAAATATTTTCGCAATCGGTAAGCAAATATTTTATTTCTTCCGGTTTCAAATCAAGCGTATTTAATTTTTCCAAAAACTTATGGTAATTGGCACTTACATCATCATAAGTTTCTTGTTTACATGCGTTTAACACATAATTTAAACACTTGTCGGCTTCCGCAACGTATTCTTTAAAATGTTCATTTTCTTCATCAACCATTTCCGCGGAATTTTCTTGTGTTGCATTATTATCCGTATCAACGTTTTCAACTTGTTTTTCCTGTTGTTCCTGACTGATTTGTTCTTGATTTACTTGTTCTTGAACCGTCTGTTTTTTATTCTTTTTACCAAAAGATACGGCAGGATTGAACATTAAAATTGCAGTTAAAACCGTTATTGTCAATATCTTTTTGTATCCGTTCAATAAATTCATAACTATATAGATTTTAACCCTTTTAAAATTTGTTGCGGATCTTGTGCCGCAAAAATATAACTTCCGCTAACCAAAACATCGGCACCGGCATCAATACAAATCTTTGCGGTTTTATCGTTTATTCCGCCGTCTATTTCTATCAAACAGTTATATTTTTTATCATCTATAATTTTTCTTAAAGAAGAGATTTTCGGAACCATGTCATTCATAAAAGATTGCCCGCCGAAACCCGGTTCAACCGTCATAATTAACACAACATCCGCTAACGGCAAAACTTCTAAAATATCTTCTACCGGTGTTTTCGGTTTTATGGATATTCCGACTTTTATACCGGCTTTTTTAATTTCGTTTATCAATACTTTTTTATCGCACAAAACTTCACTGTGAAACACAATTAAATCCGCACCGGCTTTATAAAAACTTTCCCAGTACTTTTCGGGATTTGTAATCATAAGATGCACGTCGAAAAACAATTTACTGTGCTTTTTTATTGATTTTACCACAACGGGACCTATGGTAATATTAGGAACAAAATGACCGTCCATAACATCTATGTGCAACCAATCGGCACCGGCAGATTCCACCATGGCAACATCTTTTGCCAAATTTGCAAAATCCGCAGATAAAATTGATGGAGCTATCAAAGTTTTTTTCATATTAAAACTCTATTTCCTCTATAGAAACGTTATTTATAAAAACTTTTACCGTTGCTTTACCGTTAACTTTTACGGGAACCGATATTGTAGTTTGAGGAGCTCTTATTCCGTTGAATATATCTTTTTCTCCGCCTTCATCACTCAAAACCAATCTTATTCTTTTGTTCTCGTTTCCTTCGGGAACAACGTATTCAAAAGTTTTATCTTCAAGAGCCAACGAACTTTTTTCATCGGCAACATAAAAAGTAATTTTTGTATCTTTTGTTATTTTTTCGTCGAATTTAGGTGACTGCTTAAAAACTTCTCCGGGGTTAGCAAGTGTCGTTCTTTTTGCAATAACGTTAACTTCGTAGTTTTCATCTATTGCCCATTTTTTAGCTTCTTCGGCAGGTTTACCGAACCAATCAGGCATCAAAACCATACCATTGGTCGGCATTCCATTTGATACCAACACATTTACGGAAGAATCTTTTTCAATTGTAGATCCTGCGGGAGGTTCCTGACTTAATACTATACCTTCTTCATATTTTGCAGATGATTTCTTTGTAAGTTCACCCAAAACAAGTCCTAAAGAACGCAGAGAAATTGTTGCCGATCTTATGGTTTGTCCTTTTAAATCCGGCACATAAACTATTTCTCCGCCCTGACTTATTACGATTTTTATAACTTTTCCTTCTTTAACATTCATACCTGCAGGAGGTACTTGTCTTATGACAATACCTGCCGGAACATCCTGATTAAATTCCGAACCGTCTTTCATCAATGCAAGTTTTGCTTGAGATAACATATCCAAACATTCAACCAAGTTTTTACCTTGTAAATCGGGAACTAAAACTTCCGATTTTTCTCTTACAAATCCCGACATTAAAGTATTAAAAGAAAAATATCCTGCTACGGCCAATATTGCCAAAATTACAAAAAGTTTTATAATGAACCAAAAGAATTTTTTCATTTTTTTTCTCTCTTAAAATTAATTTACATTATGTCTTTTCATCATTCTGTTAACTTTTCTTTCCAAATCTTTTTTTTCTCTTTGTCTTCTTGTACCATTGTAAGCCCCTGCTCTAAGTACAGCTTCCAAATCTTTTTTTTGTCTCATTGCGCCTGCGGAAACTCTGTTTGCATCATTTATTATACTTTTATAATCTTCGGTAATAAGTTGCCCTTTTTCGTTGGTAAACGTAGCTTTCGTTTTACTCATGGAAATATAATACAAACAAAAAATTATCGCTAAAACAATAAGCAATTCTAAAAGAAGAGATCCTATTCTCATTATTTTTTATTTCCGAAATCAAATAAATTTCAACAACAAGTTTTTTATATTATACAAAAAATTACCGACTACCAATTATTAACATGAACTTTTTCAGGGTTATATTTTTGTTTAGGTTCTTCTTTTTCAAAAGGATATCCCATAGGAATAATATTTAACGGAATAACATTTTCCGGCAAATTAAAAAATTCTCTGATTTCTTTTACTTTTTCTTCCGAAGGATACACTGCACACCAAACTGCACCCAACTCCAAAGATTCTGCCGCCAACAAAATATTTTCTGTTACGGCACAACAATCCTGTATCCAAAATTTATCGCTAACAGTTTTGTCTCCGCAAACGATTATTGCAAGTTGTGCGTTTTTACTGTAAGAAGCGTTCGGAGCAATTTGTGCAAGTTTTTCCAATTTTTCTTTATCGGTTACAACCAAAATTTCCCAAGGTTGTTTATTCATTGCACTTGGAGCAGCCATACCGCATTTCAAAATTGTATCTATCTTGTCTTGTTCGATTTTTTTATCGGAATACTTTCTTACACTTTTTCTGTTCACAATATTTTCTATTGCAGAACCATCAGAACTGTTATTTGTTGCAGACTTTTGTGAATTTCTGTCTGCTGTTACGCAAGAAACAAGTGAAAATGCCAAAATTACTGAAAAAATATAAATTACTTTTTTCATAAAACTTCTCCTATAAAAAGTACTTGGTTAATTATATATAATATACGGGCTAAATTTCAATTTGTTTTTTATTGTAAAATTTAAAAAAAACATAAAATTTCTTTACTTAAATACTTTTATTTTGTAAAATTTTTTTGTTATATAAAAACAGGGTATTGGTATGATTAAATCTATTTATGTAAACAACGGTATATGCCAACAAGAAGAAAGCATCGAAAATATAAATAAAATTTACAGTAACAATCCGTCCTTGTTATGGGTTGATATTACTTTGGAAAAAGGCGATTTGTCTACAGATGAAATTGCTCTTCTTACCGATACATTCAAATTTCACGAACTTTCCGTAGAAGATTGTTTGTTCCCTTTGTATAACCCTAAAGTTGAAGAGTTCGATAATTATTTGTTTGTTAACACTCACGGTATAAGATTAAAAACCATGAACTTAGCTGAATTCGATGAATCAATGTACGAACTTGATATATTTTTATCAACAAATTTGATAGTTACGGCACATACCGAAGAATTGGAATTCTTGGATGGTTTAATGCATAAAGCAATGTTGAAACCGCAGATAGAGTTGAAAAGTATGGAAACGTTGCTTTACAAAATTTTATCGAAAGTTGTAGACAACCTTGAACATACAATGGAAAAAATAAGCGATAAAATAGATTTATTGGAAGATAAAGTTTTGGAAGATCCGCATCCGGATGATATGGAACAAATTCTCGACTTGAAAAAAGTTTTGCTTTCAATGAGAAAAATCGCAGATCCTCAAAGAAACGTTTATTCTTTCTTTGCAAGAGAAAACAACGAATATATAAGAGAGTCTTATTCCGCATATTTCAGAGATATTACAGACCAACTTAACAGTTTAAACAAAACAATAAATTATAATTCTCAAATGATAAGCTCACTTATTGCTATTTATATGTCTTCGGTAACATTGAAGTTAAACGAAACTATGAAATTCCTGAGTATAATAGCAACAATATTTTTGCCGATACTTATATTTGCAAGTTATTACGGGATGAATGTTGCTTTCCCGGAAATAAAAATTTTGGGTGAAACGGGAACATGGTTTTTTGCAATCTTTTTAATACTTGCTTCAACCTGCGGAATTATTCTGTATATGAAAAGAAAAAAATGGTTTTAAAAAATATTAAATAAAAAAGGAAGGTACTTTTTGGTGCCTTCCTTTTTTTATTGTATTAAAACTTTATTTTTGTTTTCCGTAAATAAGTTTTCTTAAGAATTGACCGGTATAAGATTTTTCTATTGCCATAATTTTTTCCGGTGTTCCGCAACCTACAACTTTACCGCCGCCGTCTCCGCCTTCGGGACCTAAATCTATTATCCAATCTGCCGTTTTAATAACATCCAAATTGTGTTCTATAACAAGAACTGTGTTTCCGGCATAAACCAATTTGTGTAAAACATCAAGAAGCTTTGCAATATCGGCAAAATGTAAGCCTGTTGTAGGTTCATCAAGAATATAAAGTGTTCTGCCTGTAGATCTTCTTGAAAGTTCCGTTGCAAGTTTTATTCTTTGTGCTTCTCCGCCGGACAATGTTGTTGAAGATTGTCCTATCTTAATGTATCCCAAACCTACATCATTTAATGTAGATAATATTTTGTGCAGTTTCGGAATATTTTCAAAAAATTTTACACTTTCTTCAACCGTCATATTTAAAACTTCGTCTATATTCTTGCCTTTATATTTTATCTGTAAAGTTTCTTCATTAAATCTTCTGCCGCCGCAAACATCACACTTAACGAAAATGTCAGGTAAAAATTGCATTTCTATTTGTAATGTTCCGTCACCCTGACAATTTTCGCATCGTCCGCCTTTAACATTAAACGAAAATCTGCCCGGCATATAACCTCTTGCTTTAGCTTGAGGAGTTTGCGCAAACAAATCTCTTATCAAAGAAAATGCTCCCGTATATGTTACAGGGTTGGATCTGGGTGTTCTGCCTATAGGAGACTGATCTACAATAACTACCTTATCTATATTTTCAAGACCCTCTATACCTTTATTTTTGCCGGGAACTTCTTTTGCTCTGTAAAATTTTTGTGCTAAAGATTTATATAAAATTTCATGAACTAAAGTAGATTTCCCCGAACCCGAAACACCCGTTACACAAACAAATAAACCCAACGGAATATCAACATTAATATTTTTTAAATTGAACTGACTTGCACCTTTTATCGATAACCATTTACCGTTAGTTTTCTTTCTTTTCGGTATAGGTATTGAAAGTTTTCCGTTAAGATATTGTGCGGTAACTGAATTTTTAACTTTCATAACTTCTTTCGGTGTTCCGCTTGCAACAACCTGTCCTCCGTGCACTCCCGCACCGGGACCTAAATCTATTAAATAGTCAGCTGTTCTCATTGTATCTTCATCGTGTTCAACAACAATTAATGTGTTACCTAAATCTCTTAATGTTGTTAATGTTTTTAACAACATTGTATTATCTCTTTGATGAAGACCTATTGACGGTTCATCCAACACATAAAGAACACCTGTAAGCCCCGAACCTATTTGTGTTGCAAGATGTATTCTTTGTGCCTCACCGCCGGAAAGAGTGGAACTTTGCCTGTCTAAACTTAAGTATGAAAGGCCGACATTATTTAAAAAGTTTAATCTTGCTTTAATTTCTTTTAAAATAACTTTTGATATAGTTTTTTCTTTTTCGGTAAGTTTGATATTATCAAAAAATTTTACAGCTTGTTCCACCGACATTGCCGTTATATCCATAATTGATTTATCGTTTACCAATACGGATAAAGCTTCTTTTTTCAATCTTTTACCGTGACATGTAGGACAAGTTTTTGTGGACATATACTTTGAAAAAATTTCGGTTCTTACAAAATCGGATTCGGTTTCGCTGTACCTTCTTTGCATGTTGGTAATAACACCTTCAAATTCTCCGTCACCATATAACAACACTTCCTGTTGCTTGGATGTTAAATCTTTCCACGGCCTGTTCATGGGAATTCTGTTTCTTTTACATGCATCGGTTATAAGTTCATAATAATACCCTGACCATGCACCTTTCCATCTGTGAGTTCTTGTTGTTACCGGTTCGGACCATGCCTGTAATGCACCCTGATTAACCGTCCTTGTTTTGTCCGGAACAATCAAATCGGGATCTATTTCGCTTTTTTCTCCTATACCGGAACAATCCGGACATGCACCGTGCGGAGTGTTAAAAGAAAAAAGTCTCGGTTCTATTTCTGATATATTTATACCGCAATCTATACAAGCATAATGTTCACTGTAAGTTTTTTCTTCTTTTATATCTTTGTTTTCGTTAACTACCGCAACAGTTACAAGACCTCTTGCCTGTTTAAGAGTGGTTTCTATTGAATCCGCTATTCTTGTGTGTGCCTGTTCGGACACTTTTATTCTGTCTATCAACAAATCTATGTTATGTTTTTTGTATCTGTCTAACTTTATTGTTTCATCAAGGTTATAAATCTTTTTGTCTACTCTTACTCTTGTAAAACCGTCTTTTAAAAGTCTTGAAAAAAGTTCTTCGTAAGTTCCTATTTTACTTTTTACAAGCGGTGCAAGAATATATATCATCGTTCCTTCATCAAGTTTCATAACATCATCTATAATTTGTTGCGAACTTTGCGGAGTAACTTTTTTACCGCATTTAGGACAATGTGCTATACCTATTCTTGCATATAACAATCTTAAATAATCGTAAATTTCCGTTACCGTTCCCACAATAGATCTCGGATTATGTGACGGATTTTTTTGTTCTATGGAGATTGCCGGTGAAAGACCTTCGATAATATCAACATCCGGTTTATCCATAAGGTCTAAAAATTGTCTTGCATAAGCAGACAAAGATTCAACATATCTTCTTTGCCCTTCGGCATATATGGTATTAAATGCAAGTGAAGATTTCCCAGAACCTGATAAACCCGTAACAACAACAAGTTTGTTCTTCGGAATGTCGATATCTACGTTTTTTAAGTTATGTTGTCTTGCACCTCTTATTTTAATTATATTATCCATACATTTTCCTTTTATATTGCTAAGCGAGTTTAATTTTTTACTTCTAATTTTGCATTTGTCTCCCTTATGTACCACTCGCTCCGCTTTCATTTATGTACACCGCAGTCGTCAAATGCTTCATTACAAGTAAAAACTTGGAAACTCTTGATTTGCCAAGCAACGACAACGACTAACGGCAACGACAAATTCTGTCATTCCGCACTTGATGCGGAATCTATAAAAGATAAAAAGTCCTTATACCTTCTATTCTTCCAATCTTCTAGTCTTCCAGTCTTCAAATTTGCCAAAGAATAATTATACTAAATTTTAAGTATATTGGGTTAATATAGCATAGTCAGCTATTTTGAAATGATTGTATCTTTTTTGGTATGTGATTTTTTCGGGTAATCCGAGTTAAAATGTGCGCCGCGACTTTCCTTTCTTGCCATGGCGGACTTTATTATAATTTCGGCAACATCTACAAGATTTTTTACTTCCAAAAGTTCCATACTGACTTTAAAATCTCTGAAATGATTTTCAACTTCTTTTTTTACGATTTTCAACCTTTTTAAAGCCATTTTTAATCTTTCTTTTGTTCTTACTATACCTACATAGTTAGACATTAATCTTCTGACTTCTTCCCAATGTTGCAACATTATGGTAGGGTCACCGTTACCCGTACTTTCGTTAACAAACTCTTTAACATTATCATTAAACTTTATGTTAGGTAAAAGTTCCTGCGTTTTTTTGTAAGCATAGTGAGCAAAAACAAGACCGTCAAGCAACGAGTTTGAAGCAAGTCTGTTTGCACCTTGTAACCCGTTACAAGCATTTTCGCCTATGGCAAAAAGGTTTTGTATTGATGTTTGTCCGTCTTTATCTACGGCAATTCCGCCGCAACAATAATGTGCCGCAGGAACAACAGGTATCATATCTCTTGCCATATCTATTCCGTAGAACAAACATTTTTCGTATATGTTAGGGAACCTTTTTACTATAAAATCTTCCCCTCTGTGTCTTATATCAAGATAAACGAATTTATCGCCGCTTTTCTTAAGTTCGGTATCTATTGCTCTTGAAACTATATCTCTCGGTGCTAAATCTTTTAAAGGATGGTACTTTTGCATAAATGCTTCACCCTTCTGATTTTTCAGTACCGCACCTTCACCTCTTACCGCTTCGGAAATTAAAAAAGATTTTGCTACGGGATTATATAAACATGTCGGATGAAACTGTATAAATTCCATATTGGAAATGTTTGCTCCGGCTCTGTATGCCATTGCAATACCGTCACCTGTAGCAACATCCGGGTTGGATGTGTATAAGAAAACTTTACCTGTTCCGCCGCAAGCAAGAACAACAACTTTTGCCAAAAATATTTCCACCTTGGAATTTTTTACATCGTAAACATAAGCACCGCAACACTTTTTGTTTTCATCGATAATCAAATCTATTGCCATGTGATCTTCATATATGCTTACATTGTTTGCTTTTTGTATGTTTGCAACCAACACTTTTTCTATTTCTTCACCGGTAATATCTCCGGCATGAAGAATTCTTCTTTTACTGTGTCCGCCTTCAAGACCAAGCTCGAATTCCGAACTGTTATAATCTTTTTTTGCAAACTTCATTCCCATGGAAATAAGTTCTTGTATTCTTTCCGGTGCAGACTTAACGGCTATTTCAACTATCTCTTTGTTGCAAAGTCCGTCACCCGCGACAAGAGTATCCTGTATATGAGATTCAAACGTATCATCTTTATCGGTGACACAAGCAACTCCGCCTTGTGCTTTACCAGTGGAAGAATCAAACAATTTTTTCTTGGTAACAAGCGCAACATCGTTGGTTTTGCAAGCTTTTAATGCAAAACTAAGACCTGCTATTCCGCTACCGATAACTAAATAATCTGTTTTTATCATTTTAATTTTACTTCTGTTTTAAACCATTGCGTAAGTTCGCCAAGCAACTGTTTGGCTTTATCTTTTTCTCCGTTATCTATGGCAACTTTTATTTCATCTATTTTTTCCCTGTCTTGTGCTACTGCATTTCTGACATTATTAACAGTTTCATTCATGTTTTTTGCAAGTTCTATAGTTTCATCTTTTTTTCTGTAATGAATTCTCATTGTAAAATCGCCGTTTTTTAATCTTGCGGTAACTTTTTCAAAAAAGAATATTGGACCGATAATCCTATGGAAATAAAATATACTTTCTATTAAAACAAGCGCCATAAAGCAAAGTATCGCCCAAAAGAACCCGCTCGTATATGATCTTATAAAATTGTTAATCGCACCTGCACTGAGTTGGTCCATTCCCGGGGAATTTAACAAAGAATCTAAAAACATATAATAAATCAGTATTGACGAAACAACAATAATAGCAGCCAAAATAAACAAATACTTTATTTGCAATTTCGGTTTAACAAAATATTGTCTTCTTTTTATTGTCATTTTTCCCCCAAGAAAAATTTTATTTTTTACAAACTATATTATCGATTAATCTTACGTTTCCTACTTTAACTGCAACGGCTATCACTATGGATTTATCTTTATCGGTTACTTCGTTCAAATTTTCCGAATTTCTTAACTCAACATAATCTATTTTGCTTTTAGGTATAGCCAGAATATTTTTTTCAATTCCCTTCTTAATATCTTTTAATTTTTTACCTGCGGAAAACTGTTTTTTTGCAAAGCATAAAGATTTGTATATACCGCAAGCATTTTCTTTATCTTTTTCCGATAAATATGTATTTCTGCTCGACATTGCAAGTCCCGACTTTTCTCTTACTATCGGGCAACCTATAACTTTTATGTTAAAGTTTAAATCTTTTGCCATTTGTTTAACTATCACATATTGCTGATAATCTTTTAACCCGAAATATGCTCTTGTCGGCATAGCAATATTAAAAAGTTTTGATACAACGGTACAAACACCCTGGAAATGTATCGGTCTTGTAACACCGCACATTATTTTTGCTAACTTGTTATTGTATATATACGTTGAAAAGTTATCGTTATACAATGTTTTGTTCGTAGGCAAGAATAAGAAATCCACTTTGTTATCTTTACATACTTTAATATCGTGTTCTACAGGTCTCGGATATCTTTCATAATCTTCGTTCGGTCCGAACTGTATAGGATTTACATATACGGATACAACGGTAACATCGTTTTGTGATACCGACTTTTTCATTAACGATATATGTCCCGAATGTAATGCACCCATAGTAGGAACAAGGCCTACTGTTTTACCTTTCTTTTTTAATCCTTCAATTACCTTTTGTAACTCTTCCGGCTTTCTTAAAATTTTCATTTGTACGTGTTAACCTCTTGCGGAAATTTTCCTTCTTTAACTTCTTTACTGTATTGTGCTGTTGCTTCCTGTATAATTTGTGCCAAGTTTGCATACTTTTTTACAAATTTCGGTGTAAAATCGGTGAACATTCCAAGCAAATCGTCACTAACCAAAACTTGCCCGTCGCAATATCTTCCCGCACCTATACCTATCGTGGGAATATCCAACTTTTCGGTAACGGTTTTTGCTATTGATTCGGGAATACCTTCAAACACTATCATAGATACACCTGCTTTTTGTAATAACAAAGAATCTTCCAACAACTTTTTTTGAGACTCTTCATCCCTGCACTGAACTTTATATCCGCCCATCTTTTCTATGGATTGCGGCATAAGACCTAAATGTCCGACAATTTCTATACCTTCGTTTATAATAGCTTTTATTGATTCTATAATTTCCAAACCGCCTTCAAGTTTTACCATATCGGCACCGGCATCAACAAGTTTTCTTGCATTTTCTACCGCCGATTTCGGATCTTCTTCGTAAGATTTGTATGGCATATCCGTAACAAGTACAACTTTTTCTTTATTTGTTCCTCTTGCCGTAGCTTTTGTATGATGTATCATATCGTCCATTGTAACAGACAATGTATTTTCGTAACCCAGCTTTGTCATACCTACCGAATCGCCTACCAAAAACATATCCACATTTGAGTTAGACATAATTTTTGCCATGGTAGCATCGTAACAGGTTACCATTACGATTTTTTCGTTGTTTTGTTTCATCTTCAAAAATTTTTCTAACATATTTTTCCCTTCCGAAATTAGTTATTAAAAAGTTTATAATTTATATTTTCGGTATCAAAATCAAACGGATTAAAAGCAGAGGCTGCTATCAAATACCAACCGGTAGACGATGACGATGAAACCCAAGCTCCGTTTTTACCTCTCGGTATTTCCCACTCGTTAGCAAACGTTGTATATATTTGTTTATCCGTAGGTCTTTTAGATGTGTACGGTAAAGATTTATCTATCAAATCCAGAGTATTTGAAGCCTTTTCTATATTAGCTAAAGTTTCTATTGCCTGCTCTCTGTATTTCTCCGACAAATCTACTCTACCCATTTTTTTTGCATATTTTGACATAGCTTGAAGCGCCGTTGTGTGAAATCCGGTTCCTTCAAACCATATCATCCTGTAATTTTTTCTTCTTCCCTGTTGGTTAGTAAAATCGTAACCTTTTATTTCAACATCATCTATGGTATCGGTAACAAGATAGTTGTCATCGGCAAATTGCATCATATCATAAGGATCTATTCCCAATTCGTCTAATCGTTTAGGAGTAACAGCCGGAATTGCCCAAGAAATAGTATCTAAAGCATCAGTTTTATCTATTCCATGGGAATTGTAACCCATGTTAAAAGTACCTTTATTTCTGTCTAAAATAAGTTGCGTAAGCCATCTTTCAATATTTGCCATCTCCTCATCTATATCTTTTAATCCGTAACCTACTCTATCAAAAATAGAAACAACATTTTTATTCGAATGCTTATAAATGTATTTTAACATTTTTAATACAGCATAATAATCTACAACATTTTCCGTAGAATATACTGTAGACCAGTCCGGAGGCTGCCAACCGTATCCCATACTCGGGCCACCTTTTTCTCCGTCGGAAAAACTGTAATGTTTTATCTCTTTTGCCCATTTGGCCATATATAATACGAACGGAAGAAAATCTGTTTTTCCTGTTATTGCCGTATACTGCAAAACTGCAATCGCAATCCACATGTTAGGTCCTAAATGTACTCTGTTACCATCGATTCCGGGCCTTAATCCCCACCTTGTTCTTTGAATATCGGTTCTATAAACATTACATAAACCGATATTGTCACCTTTTGACATAAAAAATTCTTTTTGGAAAATTCTAAACAAGTTTTCCGCTTTTTTATACTGACCTGACAAAATATAACTTAAAGAAGCTATGGAACTGTCATAAATAAAAGCTTGTGCATCAAGCACACCTTTTGAACCGATTATAAATTTCCCTGTAAACAAATCGTAAGAATAATGAGATGTTTCTCTAAAACTCTCAACAAGTCCGTTAACAGACGATGTTTGTCTGTCGTAAAAACTTGCTGTTCTCATTTGGTGTCTGTAAAAATCTTCATTTAAAGTTTCGGTAGAAAATTGTTCTCTGTAAGACTTATTTACAATATCAACACAATAAGCCGTTGAGAAAATAAAAAGAAATGTTATGATAAAAAAAATATTTTTTTTCATGATTTATAAAAAAGACACTATCTCCCGTAAAAAAGAGATTGTGTCTATTATATCATATTTATAAATATAAAAAACTAACTTACGGTAATGTTTATGGAAACGGTTACACCTTGACAAAAAAGGGTTATTGTTCCCTCACCGCTTGACTCCGCAGTAAATACGGTATTTTTCAACGATTTTGAAGAAAAACTTCCCAAATCTTCTCCGGATTCATTTTGAGAAACAGACCATCTTACAGGTTCGTCAACATCTTGCAACTTTGAATCTTTTACAATTGCTCTCAACTCTTTAAAATCACCTATACCTAAAGTTATATCTTCGGCAGGCTCTATTTGTAAAATCATGGTACTGTTTACTATTTTACCCCTTTTAGTACATGCACCAAAACAAGCTATCAAACAAATAAACAACGATGATAATATTATTATTTTTTTCATATCTTTTCTTCCAAACTAAATAGAAAATCTGGTTTTGTATCTTAACATTACACCATCTTTTCCATAAGTATCAATATTAAATTTCTCAAAAGCATATTTTTTCGATTCTTTTTTTGCAACCAAGTATGCATCAACTACGGCAAACACCCAAGTGGCAACTGCCACACAACCCAAAATTCTTGAAGTATTCAAATCATTTTCATAATCGTCATAATAAGATGCCCCTCTCGATCCCAATCTTTTATAAGTAACATAATCCCCTTCGGATTTATTTAAATAATAAAATGTTCCAAACACAGAAACTGCAAACACGCCAAAAACTATCCAACCTTTAATTTTTTGGTTGTTCCATCCCTGTCCCCAACCCGGCATAACAGCAGAACGAAGTGCTGCATTCATTTCTGTATATTCGGAAAAGTCACAAGTCATTGTACATGCACTTGCATTAGTACAATTTAATAACATAACCGAAATGATAATTACTATAAATTTTTTAATCATACTTAATCTCTGGTAAACCTTATATCATCCAAATAAACTGTTCCACCGTTTGTTGTACTATCCGCCAACAACGATATTGATATATCATATTCTATTTCCGTCATTTCTTCGATGTTAGGTATTTGAATCGAAACTTCTGTCCAAGCAGGAGTAATTTCAGAAGCTGTTAAAGTACGAGAAATCCATGTACCGCCGCTCTTCTTAGGAATTTCTATCTTAAATGAACAGTTAGCAAACAGTTCCCCTCTTATCCAGAACTTTAAACTTGTATATTCGCTGGTAGACATATTTACGATTCCACCCTCATATTCCGTTGCCATTAAGCCGAAACCGAAATATCCGCTGTCAGGATCTTGAGAATTTCCGATCCATGTTAACTTTATACATTTTCTTCCTCTTTTAGGATTATTTAAACAAGCGAAACTGAGTTCTACTTTATCCCAATCGGCACAACCTGTATAACTTTCCCATTTTTTAGGTTCCAAAGAACCTTTAGTATTTACTTCGTCATCGTAAATGTACCATATTTCCGGCCAACTATCGATTCTTTCGTGAATACCCAATAATGTTCTAACCGGATATCTTTCGCATGAAGTAAAACATGCAAAACATACTATTCCAAGCAAACAAAATGATAATAATTTAATAAAATTTTTATTCATATCTTATATCATCCAAGAAAACAGTACATCCTTTGGGATTATCTTTTTTAGAAAAAACTATACAAAACCCGCCCGAGATAGAACTCAAGTCCGACTGAGACAAGTCTATGGTATATTTTTTCCAACTGCCTGTCAATTTAATTTTCTTTAACCAGGCAACATCCGTATCACTGTAATCTCCGGAAATTCCGCCTATCTTAACTTCGGATATTATTTCATAACCGTTTGCTCCTCTTGCCCAGAATGTTAATTTCGTTGCTCCGGTTATATTATATCCGCCTTTCTTATCTCCCCAATTGTTTGCGGGGTGTTGCCAGTAAATTCCTGCCCACTGTTTCAAACCTTCTGCATTATATCTCATTTTTATACAACTTTTACCATCATGCATATTTTGGCTGTAAGACTGATCTAATTCCAAATTAGCAACATCACCCATCCAACCTGACGGGGCATAATGGTTTTTAGGAGACATAAAATCTTCATATACATAAAAAGGTTCAAAAGAACCGGTACCAGCAGTTTTATTTGTATCTGCGCTTGCTCCGTTTTTCACCGTTGTTGAAGAAACACATGCACAAATAAAACAACTTAATAAAACCATCGATAATGTTAAAATTTTTGTTCTGTTCATTTTTCCCTTTTATATTTGGGGCAGGAAATTAATCCTGCCCCATAAAATCAATTATTCATAAATAATGTCATCTAAATAGATTATAAATCCGTTAGGATTGTCATCTTTAGATGCTGCGAAGCAGAATCCACCGATTACGTGGCTCAAATCTTTGCCAGTTAAATCGATAGAATATTTCTGCCATTCTTTTGTTAATTCAATAGGACCAACTGCTGCTGAATCTGAATCAGGATATTCTCCGGTAATTCCACCCATCTTGAATTCTGCTATTTTTTCACCGCCGTTTGCTCCTCTTGCCCAGAATGTCAATTTCTTTGCGCCGGTTAAATCATAGCCGCCTTTCTTTTCTCCCCA
>JAFXOV010000014.1 GCA_017528425.1 Elusimicrobiota bacterium
CATATAAAACCTTTATTAAGTCTGTTTCCGATTTATTCAAATAATAAGGATTAAACAATATAATTTTTCTGTAATTTGATAAACTCTTTGAAACATTTTTATTTGCATTATAATAACTGTATCCGAGAGTTGTTTTGTTTAATAAATCCAACTTTTCATGAAATAAAATTCTTATATCATGCAAATATTTTAATAAACTGTTAATATTTGACGGTAAATCGTAACCTATATCGGCATTTAATTTTAAATTTAATAATTTTTTATTATCTATTTTTTCAACATCTAATGAGTGTATAAAATTTAATATTTCATAACTCCATTCAAAAAATTCCGAAAAAGATATATTTAAAAATTCTTTATTTTTAATATTTTCCTTTACTATTTCATATATAATGTATGCACTATCAATATTTGAAATAATTTTTTTATTTCCATATTTCTTATCTATTTCTCTTACAAGTTCGTCAAAGGTAAAAAATTTCGGTGGAATAAAAGCTTTTTTTATTTTTTTTGATAACTCTTTTTTTATAAAAAGGCTCGGTCTGTGTGAAGGTGATATAATAACTATATCACTAAAATCCATATCTTTTTGTGATAATTTCAATATATGATTTGTTGTATATTCTATTATATTATCATTGATTGATATATTTAATATATTTGAGCTCATTTTTAATACAGCTTAATATATATTTTTAATATTTTATTTGCAAACAATATCTCTTTTTAGTAAAATCAATATGTTTTAATTAACAAATTTTGGTAGTGCATAACAATAATGAGGTGAAAAAAAATGAGTTGTATGTGTTCGGAAGAAGTAAAAAAAATGTGCCCTGTAACAAAAGGTGCAAAACATGGTCCTGCGCCTATTCCTGAAGAAGGTAAATGGGTAAAGGCAAAAGAAATAACAGACATCAGCGGTTTAACACACGGAGTAGGTTGGTGTGCACCGCAACAAGGAGCTTGCAAGCTTACACTTAATGTAAAAAACGGTATAATTGAAGAGGCTCTTGTTGAAACATTAGGTTGTTCCGGAATGACACATTCCGCAGCAATGGCAGCAGAAGTTTTATCGGGAAAAACATTACTTGAAGCATTAAATTCGGATTTGGTTTGTGATGCAATCAATACCGCAATGAGAGAACTTTTCTTACAAATTGTTTACGGTAGAACTCAAACTGCATTTTCAGAAAACGGACTCCCGGTAGGTGCCGGTCTTGAAGATTTAGGTAAAGGTTTAAGATCTCAAGTAGGAACTATGTACAGCACAAAAGAAAAAGGTGTCAGATATTTGGAAATGGCAGAAGGTTATGTGTTGGAAATAGGTTTGGATAAAAATTCAGAAGTTATCGGATATAAATATGTTCATATCGGTAAAATGATGGAAGCCATAAGAAAAGGTATGGATCCTAAAGAAGCTTTGGAAAAAAATACGGGAACATACGGAAGATTTAACGAAGCAGTAAAGAAAATTAATCCAAGACACGAATAATAACGACAGGTTATTGGGTTATAAGTTTATAAACTAAAATATTAACATGGAGTAAAATATGGTTACATTTGAAGGTTATGAAAGAAGAATAGACAAAATAAATGCTTGTATGAAAAAATACGGCATAAAAGATTTGGAAGATGCAAAATCAATTTGCACTTCAAAAGGTATTGATGTTGAAGCTATAGTTAAAGGTGTTCAACAAATAGCATTTGAAAATGCTGTTTGGGCATATACTTTAGGTGCGGCAATAGCAATAAAAGAAGGTGCAAAAACAGCATCTAAGGCTGCAGAATTAATAGGTATCGGTCTTCAAGCATTTTGTATTCCGGGATCTGTTGCAGATCAAAGAGCAGTAGGTTTAGGTCATGGAAACTTGGCAGCAATGTTACTCAGAGAAGAAACAAAATGTTTCTGTTTCTTGGCAGGACATGAATCTTTTGCTGCTGCGGAAGGTGCAATAGGTATTGCAAGAACAGCAAACAAAGTAAGAAAAGAACCTTTAAGAGTTATTCTTAACGGTTTGGGTAAAGATGCAGCTTATATCATTTCAAGAATCAATGGTTTTACGGCTGTTGAAACGGAATATGATTATCATACAGGCAAATTAAATATAGTAAGTGAAAAAGCTTTCTCGGACGGAGACAAAGCTAAAGTTAAATGTTACGGAGCAGATGATGTCAGTGAAGGCGTTGCAATAATGATACACGAAGGTGTAGATGTTTCCATTACCGGAAATTCTACAAACCCTACAAGATTCCAGCACCCTGTTGCAGGAACATATAAGAAATGGGCAATTGAAAACGGCAAAAAGTATTTTTCTGTAGCTTCAGGCGGCGGTACCGGAAGAACATTGCATCCTGATAACATGGCTGCAGGTCCCGCTTCTTACGGTATGACTGATACTATGGGAAGAATGCACGGAGATGCACAGTTTGCAGGTTCATCTTCCGTTCCAGCACACGTAGAAATGATGGGACTTATAGGTATGGGTAACAATCCTATGGTAGGTGCATCAGTAGCAGTAGCAGTTGCAGTTGAACAAGCAGCAAAATAGAATAATTTTTACATAAATAATACTTGACACTTTTATTTGAATAGGCTATAATGAAAGTGTCGCAGGTAGAAAAAAATGTAAAAAAAAATAAAAAAAAAGGAGAAAAGGACATGAAGAGAAAAGGTTTTACACTTGTTGAGTTGGTTATCGTAATCGTTATCGTTGGTATCTTGTCTATCGTAGCTGTACCTATTTACAGAGGATACACAAGAAAAGCAATGGCAACAGAAGCAAAATCGTTGTTGGGTTCTATCCAAATTGCAGAAAAAGTTTATTATGCTGCAAATTCAGTGTATTTTACAACCGCTGCAACAGCATATGCTGAAGATTTGGATGTTGATGCAAGAGCAAACAAATACTTTAAGACTTTTACAATTTCAAGTACAGACACAAGTGGCTTTACAGCTTCAACAGCAGGAGAAACAGGTGGAGCAGCAGCTAACATTAGTATAACATTGAAAGGACTTACAAACGGTTCTCCGGAATGGGTTGAATCAGGTTTACAATAATATTCTTTCATGGATAAAAAAAACGGTGGTTTTAAAAACCACCGTTTTTTTTTGTGTTCAAAATGTATTATTTCAATAGTTTTTCAGCCAAATTTTTTATTTCTTGAGCCTTATTTGTTTGTTCCCATGTAAAATCTTGTCTGCCGAAATGACCGTAAGCGGCAGTTTTTGCAAATACCGGTTTTCTTAAATCCAAATATTTTATTATACCGTTAGGTGTTAGAGGAAACACTTTTCTTACTATCGGTTCCAAAAGGTTACCTGCAACTTTGCCGGAATGATGCGTGTCTACCATTACCGATACAGGTTCTGCTACACCTATGGCATAAGCTAACTGAACGGTACATTTTTCGGCAATGCCGGAAGCTACTATATTTTTGGCAATATGTCTTGCCATATAACATGCACTTCTGTCAACTTTTGTGGAGTCTTTACCCGAAAATGCTCCCCCGCCATGTGCCGCCATACCGCCATAAGTATCTACAATTATTTTTCTTCCGGTAAGACCGGTATCTGCCTGAGGTCCGCCTATAATAAATTTTCCTGTAGGATTTATATGTATTATCGTTTTTTTGTCTATTAAGTTACCTAAAACCGGTTTTATAACTTTATCAAAAATTTCTTTTTTTGCTTTTTTTGTAATTTGGTTACCGCTTTTATCCAAAATTTCTTCAGTGTGTTGGGTAGAAAGAACTACCGTATCTACTCTGTATGGTTTCCAGTTTCTATATTCAACCGTAACCTGTGTTTTTCCGTCCGGTCCTAAATATTTCAATATATTTTTCTTTCTTACTTCGGCAAGTCTTAAAGCCAATTTATGTGCCAACATTATCGGTAATGGCATCAACTCTTTAGTCTCTTTACAGGCAAAACCTATCATCAAACCTTGGTCGCCTGCTCCGCCGGTATCTACACCTTGAGCAATATCGGGAGATTGTTCGTTTATTGTATCTATTATTGCGCAAGTTTTGTAATCAAAGCCAAACTTTGAATCGGTATAACCTATATTTTTTATGGCATTTTTTATAATTTCTCTTTTATTTATTTGAGCTTTTGTTGTTATTTCCCCGCCAACAACCAAAAGACCGTTGGAAACAAAAGTTTCACATGCTACTCTTGCTTTATCATCCTGTTTTAAAATTGCATCTAAAATGCTGTCCGATACGATATCACAAATTTTGTCGGGATGCCCTTCCGTTACGGATTCGGAAGTAAAAAACCATCCTCTTTCTTCCTGCTTTTTCATCTATCTATCCTCTTATATTTTTTTTCTTAAATTTCAATTATCAATTTTGTCTTTTTTAGATTATCAATTATAAATTATACATTGTAAATTATAAATTGCCGTTTTATTTTATATTAAACAACAGTCCGTTATAAACCGAAAGTTTTCCCGGAACATTTATTCCTATAATACTTGAACATAATTTCGCATGTTTTCCTATTATGGTATTATCCCAAATAATAGAATCTTTTATTATCGCATCATTTTGAATCTGGACATTGTTACCTATAACCGTTCCGTTATCAATAACAACGTTTTTCCCTATTTTACAATTTTTCCCTATAACAGATTTGCCTATAAACTTAACGGTTCTATCTATTTTACAACCGGAATCGGCAATAACTTCCGTATTTTTTATTTTTTTACCGGTTATTTTAACCGATATTTTGTTAAACAAAGCATCTTTTATACCTTGTTTATATTCTTCTATATTCCCGATATCAGTCCAATATCCACTCATTAAATAGGCATATATAGGCTTTTTAAGTCTTAATAATCTCGGCCACAAATCTTTACCGAAATCATAAAAATTATCCGGAATGTGTTTAAATATTTCCGGTTCAAAAATATAAATTCCCGTATTTACCGTGTTGGAAAAAACTGAACTCCAAGTCGGCTTTTCCACAAATTTAACTATTTTGCCGAATTTATCCGTTAAAGTTATACCGTAGGGGAATCTCGTCTCAACTTGCTTTACTATCATTGTAGCAAGAGCTTTTTTCTTTTTATGAAAGGCAACGGCAGATGTTAAGTCTATATTCGATAATCCGTCTCCGGACATTACAATAAAAGTGGAATCGAAAAATTTTTTACATTTTTTAAGCCCGCCTGCCGTTCCCAATAAAGTTTCTTCCATGGAATAATTTATATCTACTCCAAACTTTTTACCGTCACCGAAATAACTTGTTATTTGTTCAGGTAAAGTATGCAAAT
This sequence comes from Elusimicrobiota bacterium, assembly GCA_017528425.1. Taxonomy (GTDB): domain Bacteria; phylum Elusimicrobiota; class Endomicrobiia; order Endomicrobiales; family Endomicrobiaceae; genus Ruminimicrobiellum. The sequence continues at coordinate 5,277 of JAFXOV010000014.1, forward strand.
TCATAACAACAGAATCAATGTTATGCTTTTTTAAATTATTCAGCGTGTGTTCTATTACAGGCTTATTTAATAACGGAATCATCGGTTTCGGGCATTCAAAAGTTAAAGGTCTTAACCTTGTTCCAACTCCCGCAGCCAAAATAAAAGCTTTCATGAAATCTCCCTCAAAAATTCTCAAAAATTACAAAGCGTTTTTTATTATACTACTTACAGATAAATAAGACAAGATTTTCTATTGCGGATTTATCATCGGTTTTACCGGTTTTTAATGCTATATCGGTTTTCAAAATTTCTTTCAAACATTTTTTCAAATGTACCAAACTATATTTCGATAAATTTGCCGCATACTTGTATTGAAAATAAGAATAAACTCTGACATAGTTTAAAGCATCTTGTGAAGTATAATTCTTTTCTTCCATTAAACTTTTTGCAGTTAACATTTTTCTTACCGCACCTGAAATCGTAGATAATAATCCTATCGCACTTTCACCGGTCTTAAGCATTTGTTCAACAATAAACAGAGAATATTTAACATTTTTTTCCTCTATAGCATTTGTCAGCATAAAAATATTTATTTCTTTTGTAAATCCGCTTATTTTAACGAAATCCTCTACGGTTACAGTTTGTTTCTCTTTACCTAAATACAACGAAATTTTTTCTATTTCGTTAGATACATTTTGTAAATCAAGACCGGTATCGTTTATTATTTGTTGAACAACATCAGGTTCTATATTTTTTCCCCTGTTATTAAACTCTTCCTGTATAAAATTTTTGACGTCTTTTTCATATAATTTTTTACAATCAACACAATAACAATTATCACTTTTTTCGCACAATGTTATTAAATCTTTTCTTTTCGATGTGGAATTTTTTATTTTTTCGGGAAATATTATTATAAAACAAGCAGTATCTACGGGATTTTCTATTATTTTTGTAATTATTTTAAAATCATCATTTTTCAATTTGTTTGCCATTTTCAAAATAACTATTCTTTTGTCGGTTAAAAACGGCAAAGTTTCAACGGAATTTAAAATATCGTTACCCGAACATTCCGTTGCCTGAAAAATTTCTCTGTTTAAATCATCGGTATTTACAACTTTTTCTATTCTTTTAAGACTGTCTTCCAATAAAAAAGATTCTTCCCCCGCCAAAAAATATACAGGGCTTATTTTTTTTGCCGACAAATTTTTTCTAAACATAGATACGGTTGAAAATTTCATTTAAAAACCTTTAAAAAATATACATAACAAAATACAATATAATTGTAGCATAAAAACCGGCAAAAATATCATCCAATATAACGCCGAAAGCATTTTTTATTTTCTTGTCGGCATAACTTACGGGAAACGGTTTTGTTATATCAAATAATCTAAACAATACAAACCCCACAATATACGGAATAATACTTTTGGAATTTTTTAGTTTATCTGCCACTAATAAAAAAGTTACGGATTGTCCTATAAATTCATCTATTACCACAAAGGACGGATCGTGAGATGTATACATTAAAACTTTTTTAACTGAAAACATTGCAATAACAAATATGCTTACTATTGTTATAACTAAGCCTACAAATCCGAAATTATAGTTTATAAAAAATATTACAGGTAAACTTACCAAAGAACCTATTGTACCGGGCGCTTTCGGGAAATATCCGCAATAAAAAAGTGTTGATATAAAAAATGCTAATTTTTTCATTCTTCCGAATCTATATCATACATTTTTGAAACTTTATTTGTTCTTTTAAATATATTTATATATTTATCTTTCATTTCCCGTGCTTTTTCTTTATTACCTTTATACTTATATATCAAAGCCAAATTATAGTATGTGTCGGGATTGTCCGTTGAGAGAGACAAACTTTTTAATAACATTTCTTCTGCTTTGTCTATATCTCCCATTTTTGCGTAAACACCGGCCAAATTTCCGTAATGTTTCGAGTATTCTTTTATGGATATTGCTTTCAAATATTGTTTTTCTGCTTCCTTATAAAAACCATTTTCATACAAAAAACGACCAATCATCGAATGCGGTATATCGGATTCCGGAGACATTTCTAATGCCGTAAGCCAAAAAACTTCTTTATTTTTAAATTTGTTTTCATAAAAAACGGTTATTGCGGAAAAGCACAATAAAACACAAAGAACTAAAGATATAAACTTTTTAAAATTTATTTCGTTATATTCTTTTAGAAATTCCAATACTATAATCAATGCTCCTATCAAGGGCAAATATATTCTGTGATCATATGGTTGATAATTTGTAACTAAAAATGTAGGAAACAAAAAAAGAAAAAACCAAATAAAGCCAAACAAAACAAATTTTAAATTTTGCAACTTGAATTTTAGAAAAAACAAAACAAAAACAAGAACGGATGCTATTGATAATAAATAATCTATTTTTAACATTGAAGGAAACACCGATAATTTTATCGGGAAAAATATATTTGCAACATATTTTGTCGTTGTAGGAAATGCTTTAATAAAATTGTTTAACAATTCCTTAAATGTAAGAGAATACGGTTGATAACTAAGCACATATTTTCTGTAAAGCAGATAAGCTGCCGCTATTAATATCCAAATCGTAGCACAAACGACAATTCTTTTAGTTTCTTTTTTCTTATACAGCATCAACAAAAAATAAAAAACAGGAATAAATATTGCCGTCTCTTTTGTAAATAAAGATAAGACAAAACAAATTAAATAACCGAATAAACAGCCTGTTTTATTCGTGTCTATGTATTTAATAAAAAAATAAAACGATAAACATAGAAACAAGGTCAATAACGAATCGTTTCTACCCGGTACCCAAGCAACAGCTTGAACTATTGCGGGATGACAAGCAAAAAGCAGACAAAATATTAAAATCTTTTTCTTATCGTAAAGCAAAGATAAAAACAAGTATATACTAAATACGGAAAACAAATGTATTATTACGTTTGTGAGATGATATCCGAAAGGTTTTATTCCGTACAAATATTTTTCACAAAGGAATGTTAAATTTAAAACCGGTCTGCAAAACTTATCCATTCCTTCACCGAAAACAGTATTTGAAAAAATGTTTTTTATATTTGAAAAAGACAAATAATCCTGCCTGGCCAATATCAATACATCATCGTCGTAGTAAGAAAAATCAAAAGATATACTTGTTCCATACAAAGAAAATATTAAAACCGCAAAAAGAATAAATGCAGTTATATTAAAATGGTTGGTTATAAAATTTTTAATTTTTGACATTTTTTTAATTAACAAATCATAAAAACGATGAAATATTTTGAAGTTATACAAGGCGACAGCACGGCGAAGTTTACATTTATGGTAAATGAGCCGTGCTGCAACACAGTATAAATTCAAAAGATAAATCGTTTATAGAACTACGTTCTTAACTTTTGTAACACCTTCAACTTTTGCAATTTTGGATATAACATCGTTAGAAACTTCGCCATCTATTTCCAAAACGGTTACTGCTTGTTTTCCGGATTCTTTTCTTCCTACAGTCATACCTGCAATATTTATTGCTGCAGAACCGATTATTGTTCCCAATGTTCCTATAACTCCCGGTTTATCGGTATTATTAATAAATATTTTATGACCTTCCGGTTTTATATCAACATTCAATCCGTTAATATTAACTATTCTTTGTTGTTTATCAAGCAATGTTCCTGCTATGGAATATTCACCTTTATCTGTTTTAACTTTAGCAAGTATCATATTTGTATAATCTTTAACATCTTTTACTATAACTTCTTTTATGTTTATTCCTCTTTCTTTTGCAACCGATATTGCATTTACGGAATTAATCTTCAAATCCAAAATTTGTCCCAAAATTCCTTTCATATATGCAACTGTTAAAGGATTTGTTTTAAATTCGGAAACATTACCGCAATAACTTAATTCTATTTCGGAAATTCCGCCTTCGATTATTTGACCTTGGAAAGAACCGATTTTGTCTGCAAGTTCTATATAAGGCATCATTTGTTTCTGTGTATCCCAATCTACAGTTGCGACATTAACTGCGTTTCTTATTAAACCTTTTGTGAAGAAGTCTATAACTACTCCCGCCATTTCTATAGCAATTTTAACTTGAGCTTCTTCCGTTGAAGCGGCCAAATGAGGAGTTGTTATAATATTAGGTGTTGTTTGAATTGACCAATCTACAGGAGGTTCTTTTACAAATACATCAAGTGCGGCATTTGCAACTTTACCGGACTTAACAGCTTCAATTAAATCTGCATCGTTGATTATTGCACCTCTTGCACAATTGATAATTCTTACACCGTCTTTCATTTTTGCAATATTTTCTTTATTTATCATTCCTCTTGTATCATCCGTTAAAGGAGAATGTATTGATAAATAATCTGCTTGTTTGAAAACCTCATCCAATGTCGTTAATTCTATTCCGTTATTTTTTGCAACTTCAGCATTTGCAAACGGATCGTATGCAACAACTTTCATACCGAAAGATAAAAGTCTTTTTGCAACTTCGTTTCCTATTCTTCCGAGACCGATTAATCCGAGTGTTTTACCGAATATTTCGTTACCCATGAATTTTTTCTTTTCCCATTTCTGAGACTGCATTGAAGTAACTGCGGCAGGTATATTTCTTGCCATTGAAAGAATAAGTCCTATTGTATGTTCGGCAACAGATATTGTGTTTCCGCCGGGAACGTTTGACACAACTATACCTTTTTGAGTAGCTGCTTTTTTATCTACGTTATCTACACCGGTTCCTGCTCTGCCGATAAATTTTAATTTTTGTGCAGCTTCAATAATTTCAGCCGTAACTTTAACTTCGGAACGAATTATAAGACCGTCATAATCTTTTATAATTTCTTTAAATTCCTCAGGTGAAGGTTTTGCGTGCACTTCAACCTTAAAATCAGGATGATTTAATAATTGGTCTAATCCTTCCTGGCTGTCATAAGTCATCAAAATCTTGTACATTTTACTTACTCTCCATACTGTTTATTTTATTTTTTATTAAAAGCATATTTTATTACTTCGTCCATATGTTTAACAGGAATCATTTTTATTTTCTTTTTAACATTCTCGGGAATATCAACCAAATCTTTTTTGTTTGCTTCAGGGAATAAAACCATATCTATTCCTTCTCTGTAGGCAGCCAAAACTTTTTCTTTTAAACCGCCTATAGCCAAAGCTCTTCCTCTCAACGTTATTTCTCCTGTCATAGCAAGTTTTTTTCTTACGGGTTTATTCATACATACGGAAGCTAATGCAGTTGCCATTGCAAGACCGGCACTGGGTCCGTCTTTAGGAACCGCCCCTTCCGGGACATGAACATGAAAATCCGTATCTTTAAACATATTTTCTTTTATACCAAGCTTTTTCGCCGATGATTTAACATAGGTAAATGCAGCTTGAACAGACTCTTTCATGACATTACCGAGCTGTCCGGTAAGATTTAACATTCCCTTACCTTTCATTTTGTTTACTTCTATGGTAAGAGTTTCACCGCCGACTTCCGTCCACGCAAGACCTGTAACAACTCCTATTCCGTTTTCCGAAATTTTTTCTCTTTCGTAATGCGGAACACCTAAGTATTTTTCAACATTTTTAGCTGTTATTTTAATATTACTCTTTTTCTCTAAAGCCAACTCTTTTGCAGCTTTTCTGCAAAGATTTGCCATTTCTCTGTTTAAATTTCTTACACCTGCTTCTCTTGTATAACTTGCTACAACTTCCTTTATCGCACTGTCATCTATCACAAGTTCTTCTTCTTTTAAACCATGATCTTTCATCTGCTTTTTTATAAGAAATTTTTTTGCAATTAACAACTTTTCTTCATCTGTGTAACCCGAGAACCTTATAATTTCCAATCTGTCGAGCAAAGTATTTGGTATATTGTTCAAAGTGTTTGCCGTTGTGATAAACATAACATCCGACAAATCATAATCCACATCCAAATAATGATCCCCGAAAGCATAGTTTTGTTCGGGATCCAACACTTCCAATAATGCAGCTGACGGATCACCTCTCCAATCACTGCCCATTTTATCTATTTCATCAAGAATAAACACAGGGTTACTTGAACCTGCTTTTTTCATAGATTGAATAATTTTTCCCGGCATGGAACCGATGTAAGTTCTTCTATGTCCTCTGATTTCTGCTTCATCTCTTACACCGCCCATAGAAATCCTTACAAAGTTTCTGCCCAAACTTCTCGCAACTGATTTTGCAATTGACGTTTTACCTACTCCCGGAGGTCCTATAAAACAAAGTATGGGGCCTTTTATTTTCTTTACTCTCGAAAGTACAGCCAAATATTCTATAACTCTCTCTTTTACTTTATCTAATCCGTAATGATCTTCATCCAATATTTCTTTTGCTCTTACCAAATCCAAATTATCTTTAGTCAATTTTTTCCAAGGCAAATCCAACAACCATTCTATATAAGTTCTTATAACGGAAGCTTCCGGAGATTGCGGCATCATTTTTTCCATTCTCGCCAACTCTTTTTCGGCAACTTCTCTTGCTTCTTCGGACATTGAACTTACTTTTATTTTATCTCTTAATTCTTCTATTTCTTTAGAGTTATCATCTTTCTGTTTCAATTCTTTTTGTATAGCTTTCATCTGTTCGTTAAGATAATACTCTTTCTGGTTCTTTTCTATTTGATTTCTTACTCTGTTTTGAATTCTTCTTTCTATATTTAAAATTTCAATTTCGGTATTTAAAATTTGAATTATTTTATTTAATCTCTTAAGCGGATTTACGGCTTCCAATATAGCTTGTTTCTCGCTGCTTTTTATAGAAATATGAGAAGCAATTGTATCTGCTAATTTTGAAGGCTCCTGTATGTTCGAAACCGATATCGAAATTTCCATCGGCATTCTAGGATTAAGTTTTACATACTGTTCAAAAAGAGCAACTATTCTTCTCATAACAGCTTCAACTTCCGGAGTTTTTTCTATGTTTTCATCAAAGATATTTAAACCGACTTCAATATAACCTTTATCGGTAAGTTTAAATTCCGTCCATTCGGCTCTTGCAACACATTCTATTAAAATTTTTAATGTTCCGTCCGGCATTTTCAACATTTGTAAAACTTCACAAACAGAACCGATACTGTATATATCGTCCGGAGACGGATCTTCTATTTGCAAGTTTTTTTGAGTTGCAACAAAAATATACCTTTCGGATGTCATTGCTTCTTCAAGAGCTCTTATAGATTTTTCTCTACCGACGGCAATAGGTAATACCATTGAAGGAAAAACAACCACATCTCTTACCGGCAACATAGGTAATACCGTAGGCAACGAAATACTTCTTTTTTCATTTAAGTTTTTTTCTATTTCACTCATGCAATCTCCTTAGGACTTGTCTTTGTTTTTTCTGTTTCAAGTAACTGCTGAGATTCCAAATTGTTGATATTATCATTAAAAACTAATTTCGGCATAGATTTTTGTTTTATGGTATCTAAATCTACCGTGCATTGTTTTACTTTATCTTCATGGAACATTTCAAACATTGTTTCCGTTAAGATACTTTCTATCATTGATCTTAAACCTCTCGCGCCTGCAGATTTATTAAGAGCAATGCTTGCTATTTCTTTTAATGCATCTTTTTCAAAAATTAAATCTATATGTTCCAAAGAAAACATTTTTGTATATTGTTTAACCAAAGAATTTTTAGGCTCGGTTAAAATTCTAACCATATCGTCAACCGTAAGGTGTTCCAATGTTGAAATTACGGGAAGTCTTCCAACCAGTTCCGGAATTAAACCGTACTTTATTAAATCGTGAGTTTCAACCTGTGACAATACTTTATCCTTGTCGGCAAGTTTTTCTTCTTTTGACAATTTTTCCTTGTTATTTACAAAACCGATACCCTTTTTATTTAATCTTGTTTCTATTACTTTTTCTATACCGTCAAATGCACCGCCGCAAATAAACAAGATATTTGTGGTATCAACTTTTATACATTCCTGTTGAGGATGTTTCCTTCCGCCTTGAGGAGGAACATTTGCAATTGTACCTTCTATTATTTTTAAAAGTGCCTGTTGAACACCTTCACCGGAAACATCTCTGGTAATAGATTTATTTTCCGATTTTCTTGCTATTTTATCTATTTCGTCTATATATATAATTCCGCATTGTGCTCTCTGTACATCATAAGAACAATTTTGTAATAATCTCACCAAAATATTTTCTACATCATCACCGACATATCCCGCTTCGGTTAATGTTGTTGCATCGGCTATAGCAAAAGGCACATCCAACATTCTTGCAAGAGTTTGTGCAAGCAAAGTTTTACCTGTACCCGTAGGACCTAACAAAAGTATATTTGATTTCTGAAGCTCCACATCGGAAGCAGATGTGTCTGAGTTTGTTTGTATTCTTTTATAATGGTTATATACTGCTACGGACAAAACTTTTTTTGCTTGTTCCTGCCCGATAACATAAGCATCCAAAAACTTTTTTATATCTTTAGGTTTGGGAACAGGCTTTATTATTCGTTTAGTTTCCGTTTTTTCAAGTCTGTTCAATATATCGTTGGAAGCTCTTATACAATCGGAGCATATAATAGCTCCGCCACCACCGATAAATCTTTTTCCGCTGGATTTCGGTTTACCGCAAAACAAACATTTTTGTTCTTTCGTATTATTATTATTATCTGCCATTATTTTTTCCCGGGAACTATAATTTCATCTATCAAGCCATATTCTTTTGCTTCTTGTGCAGACATATAACAATTTCTTTCTGTATCTGCAATAATTTTTTCTCTTGTTTGACCTGTATGTAATGCTAAAATATCTGCCAGTTTATTTTTTGTTAAAAGCAATTCTTTTGTTTCAACATCGATATCGGTAACTTGTCCCGATAATCCGCCACCATATATTAACGGTTGATGTATCATTATTCTTGAATGTTCCAAAGCATATCTTTTACCCTTAGAGCCTGCGGCAAGCAGTACAGCTCCGAAAGACATTGCCATACCCATACAGATTGTCGTTATAGGACTTTTTATGTACTGCATTGTATCATAAACGGCAAGACCTGCCGTAACTATTCCACCCGGAGAGTTGATATATAAATTAATATCTTTTGTATTATCTTCCGCATCTAAATATAAAAGTTGTGCTATCAATGCATTTGCGGAATCTGTGGTTACTGCGCCTTCTGCTCCACCGACAAAAACTATTCTGTCTTTCAAAAGTCTTGAATATATATCATAACCTACAGAAGTATTACCGCTTTTATCTATTACCGTTGGTATAAAATTTGGCATTTTACCTCCTATAAAAATGCTTCGCATTTTTTTGAAGATTGGAGGATTTGAGGATTGGAAGATTGGATGCTATTTTGTAAATTTGCTCCGCAAATTTTGTTATTATTTATTTTTTTCCCTCTTTTCTTCCATTCTTCTATTCTTCTAATCTTCTATTCTTCTACTTTACCGGCATATCCTTTTCTGTTTCACTGATTTTTGCATTATCAACCAAAAACTTAAATATTTTTTCTTCTTTTAGTGCTGCAGCTATGTTAGACTTATTTTCTTTAAAATAATTTTCTACATCTTCTTTTCTTGTCGGATTTGAATTTAACATTTTCTGTTTTTCTTCATCCAATTCTTTTTCACCGACTTCGATTTTTTCATCAACACATATACCGTTTAAAATGTAAGATAATCTAACATTCTTTTCCGCTTCTTCAGCATACTTTTTATCGGAAGATTCTACCTGTTTTGCAATAAATTCTTCATTGGCACCTTGGCTCTTCATATAATCCGACATTCTCTTAATCAAATATTTTTTCTGCTGTAAAACTATTGATTCGGGAACATCAAATTTATTTTTATCCAAAAGATGTTCTATTATTTGTTTTTCAACTTCACCGTTTTGTCTTCTTGTCTCTTCGCTTTCCAAAGATTCTTTTATTTTTTTCTTCAAATCATCAAGATTTTCAAGACCCATATCTTTAGCAAAATCATCGTTAAGTTCAGGTAATTCTTTTTCTTTTACTTCTTCTATCGTTGTTTTAAATAACACTTTTTTACCTGCTAAAGATTTATTTAAATAATCTTTAGGATATTCTATTTCTATGTCTTTAGTGTCACCTTTTTTTGCACCTTTTAAACCGTCTTTAAAACCTTTCAAGGTGTTTTCTGCGGACAAATCTATCATATGTTCTTTTGCTTTTATATTTTCTACAGGCTTACCGTCACAAAAGCCCTCATAATTAACTATAACAAAACTATCTTTTTTTACTTCACCCGTTTTTGATACTATAAGTTTTGCATTTCTGTCCAACAAAACATCTATGTTCTTATTTATGTTTGCATCGGTTACTTTATATTTTTCTTTTTTTATTTTTATGTCTTTATAATCTTTTACCTTTACTTCCGGTTGACATTCCGCTTTAAAAGAATATTTCAATACCTGTCCGAACTCATATTCAAGGTTTGTAATAACAGGCATATCTATAGGTGCAAAATTTTCTTTTTCCAATGCGGAAAACACTGTTTTTTTAATCATATTTTCAATCAATTGTTCTTTAGCAACATCAGGATAATTTCTCTTAATTATATCCATAGGAACTTTCCCTGCTCTAAATCCGGAAACCTTTGCCGTTTTTTGAATTGATTCGTAAACTGATTTTAATTCTATATCTGTTTGAGAAGGTTCTATTTCAACTTCCATAGATATTAAACACGGTTTTTTTTCTACAACTTTTGATTTGAATTCATACTTTTGCGTACTCATGATGACCTCTTATATAATTTATATTTTACAATTTATAATTTATAATCAACGACAATTAGAAATTAAAAATTAGTATTCTAACAACAAAGTATGCGGATAGAGGGACTTGAACCCCCACACCTTACGGTATATGGTCCTAAGCCATACGCGTCTGCCAATTCCGCCATATCCGCATTTGCATTAATATTTATATATTATATTAATTATAGAATTATATCATTTTGGGAAGATTTTAGTCAATTTATAATTTGAAATATTTCTTTGTGGTATCAATATCTTTTTGAATTGCTTCTTTCAATATATTTATACTTCTAAATTTTTGTTCTTTTCTTACGAATTTATGTATGTAAATTATAGGATTTTCTTCTTTCCAAACACCTGAAAAATTCAACAAATGTATTTCAATCGATAAATTATGTTCTTTCAATTTTACGGTAGGTCTTGTTCCAATATTTAACACACCGCAATACATATTATTTTTCTTATCACTTACAACACACGAAAAAACACCTTTAGGCAGCAATTTTGTTTCATCTGTTTTAATATTTATTGTAGGGAATCCCAATGTTCTACCGATTTTGTTACCCGTTACATGCTTACCTGTAAAACTAAAAACTCTGTTGAGCATTTTATTTGTATTTACAATATCATTTTTAATAATTAAATCTCGAATTTCGGAAGAAGAAACGATTTTATTTTTTACTTTTACGGGTTTTATTACGGTAAGTTTTATGCCATACTTTTTTACATTTTTTTTAAGCCAAGCAACATTTCCCTTTCTGGCTTTACCGAAAGTACAATCATACCCGACAACAATATGCTTTGCTTTCAGTTGCTTTACCAAAACTGTTTCAAAAAAATCTTCTGCGGTAGTCGATAACATTTTTTTTGTTACCGGAAGCAATAATATTTCATCAACACAAAAAGAAGCCAAAAGATTAATTTTTTCTTCCGTGGTAGTTATAAGTCCGCTTACTTGTTTTACGGGATTTTCAAAAGATAAAACAATACTTTTTAAATTGTCTTCTTTTGCAACATCAACAACTTTATTTAAAATGGCTTGGTGTCCTTTATGAACACCATCAAAAGTACCGATAGTAATTACAGATTGTTTTAGATTTTTAGACATTGAATTTGAACTCTATGATATCACCGTCTTTTACAACGTAATCTTTACCTTCGCTTCTCAAAAGACCGGCTTCTTTAACGGCTTTATCGTTACCCAATTTAAAAAGGTCATCAAAAGCCATAACTTCTGCTCTGATAAAACCTCTTTCAAAATCGGTATGAATAACACCGGCAGCCTGCGGTGCCAAGAAACCTTTTTTTATTGTCCAAGCTCTTGATTCGTCTTCTCCGGCAGTTAAAAATGTTATAAGTCCCAACAAATCATAACTTGCTTTAATAAGTCTGTTAAGACCGGGCTCCGTAAGTCCCAAATCTTTCAAAAATGCCAATTGATCTTCTTCGGAAAGTTCGGAAAGTTCCGCTTCTATTTTTGCACAAATAGGTATTGCCTGAGCATTTTCCTGTTTTGCTCTTTCCAAAACTTGTTCTGTATATTTATTTTTCATTTCCGGTAAATCTGCATCGGAAATATTACATGCATACAAAACAGGTTTAGCAGTTATCAGGAAAAAGTTTCTTAATATTTCTTTTTGTTCTTCTTCTATTTCAAGAGTTCTTACCGGTTTCCCCGATTCCAAATGAGCTTTTATTTTGTCTGCCAACTCTTTTTCGGCAACAACTTTTTTATCTCTTGATTTTATATCCCTTTGCAATTTTTCCAACTTTTTATTTATTGCTTCAAGATCCGCAAGCATAAGTTCGGTTTCTATGATATCTATGTCTCTTATAGGATCTATTTCTCCCATAACATGCGTGATATCGGAATTTTCGTAACATCTTACAACATGAACTATAGCAGATGTTTCTCTTATATGTGCCAAAAATTGATTACCTAAACCTTCACCTTTAGATGCTCCCTTTACAAGACCGGCAATATCCACAAACTCTACCATTGCAGGAACTTTCTTTTTAGAATTGTAAAGTTTTTCCAAAAAATCTAATCTTTTATCGGGAACTGCCACTACACCCACATTCGGATCTATTGTACAGAACGGATAATTTGCACATTCCGCACCTGCTTTTGTTATTGCATTAAACAATGTAGACTTACCTACATTGGGAAGTCCGACTATACCCAATTTCATATTTACCGCCTTTATATCAATTCTAAGATTTTTCTAATTATAAATTATAAATTCTAAATTGTAAATCGTTTTTACTATGCACTGGCCAACATCTTTCTTATATTCTTCATTTCACCATCTAAGGTATTTTCAAGTAATACTTTTTCGAATGTTTCTTCATCCAATATTGGCAACAATCCAATTTCTCCGGATTTATAATTAAACAAACCATCATTTAGCTTTGCTAATACAACAGGATCCATGTTTAATCTATACACTAATGCTCTTCTAAATTCATCGGTTTTAATAATATCTGCATATTTGGAATCCACGATAAACTCCGTAAGATCTCTATTTACTGATTTTCTGTATACCGGTATTGCGTTTTGCGGATCTGACGGATTTGCAATACAAACAAATACTTCTTGTCCCTTTTCCGGTTTTCCAATCTCTAAAGATATTTCATGTTTCGTTTCAGCAAAAGGAATTTCTTGTAACTTAGCAGATGCAATATCTTCATCAATACTATCAACTTTTTCCGTAGATTTTTCCTTGGTATCAAGGGTTGTTATCGGTCTCATTTGAAGTATATAAATTTCATCTCCCACAATTGAGAACTCAACATCTATAGGATATCCTACCGCATTTTCTAAAATAGAAAGATTTTCCGTCAATTTTTTTACCATTTTGGAATTCAATGCTCTTGTTTTTGCTTTCGATCCTACAGGAACTTTCTTTATTCCGCCATCGACATCCGTAACCAATTTAAATTGTTTATTTGCTACAGAATATTCTATTACTTCTCCGCTGTTCATATCCACTAAAATACTATCCGGAGTAAACATTCCGGATACCAAACCTTCCCCTTGTCCAAATAAAACATTGATTGTTGCATTTCCGTATTTGTTTCTGGTAAAAGCAACTCCTGATATTTCGGAATCAATCATTTCTTCAACCAAAACGGCAGGTTTTACAACTTGTCCGCTCGATATCATATAATCTATACATCTTTCCGCAAAGAAAGATTTCCAACATTTTCTTACATTATCATATACGTCCCCATATTTAACATTAAGACTCGTTTCACCCATACCCGCAAAAGCATTATTTGTAGCATCTTCTCCGACTCCCGAAGATCTTACGGAATATTTGCCATCAGGTTTTATAAATTTGCCCAGCAAGTGTTTTATTTCTTTTTCTTTATCCGAACCTTTTAGTTTATCCGAATCTATTACTTCACAAATAGCTTTTGCAAGTTCCATTGCTCTTTCTTTATTTCTGTTTTTTATTGCTTTTTCAAATTCGGCTAAAAGTTTTTCCTGTCCTAAAGTTTTGAACAATTCGGGCATTACATTCACACCTATACCAATTCCACCCGGAACAGTAACACCCTCTCTGTCTTTTAACAACTTAAACATTTTGGCAAGTTGTGAAGTTTTAGAGCCGAATATTCTCTCGTCAGATGCATTTTCTTCAAACAGACTTATTTCATCTCTTAAATCTACTTTACCTTTTGTCATGTCTATAGCATTTACTTTCTTTTTGATGATAGAAATCAATGCCTGAAGAATATCTTTTTTTGCAAGTAAATCTTTTGATGTTTCATCTTCACTGACAAAATATTTGTATATTTCGACATTTTTTATCATTGTAAGAATCTTTTGAACATTTGTAGTATCAAGACTTTCCATAGCAACAAAATCAACCAATTGATTAATAAATTGTTGCATAAATTCGCTCAACTTTTTCTTAATATCTTTTTCCATTTCTTCTATTTGCTTTTTTAAATCTTCTAAATCTTGTCTTACACCTATCGTCTTTATGAAATTTAGTTTCTTTATCAATTCTTGCAATATGTTATATGCTATATTTACATTTTCAACTGTCTTAAGATTTTCTATAGCTTCGGAAATATTTTGTATTTTATCTTGTATGTAACCATCATTTAATTTATTTATTTTATTTTTTACTGTTTCCGGCATATCATCGGAAAATAAAGAATCCAAAACCTGTGTTGTTTTAACGTTACCTATTACCTGAAAATATACATATTCTACAAATCTGTTTATATTTTCATCCGTTGAATGTTGTTTCATAAAATCTATAACGGCTTGTGCGTCATCAGAATTAATATAATTTTGTAATTCATCCAACAAAGCAACATCTATATCGTCAAACAACAAAACCATTCCGGTTTCTCCGTTCATAAGAACTCTTGTACCTTCTTTTAACGTTTTTCTTGCTGTTTTTACTTTTCTTACCTGAAACTGATTATCAAGAAGTTCTACTTCCCCGGAAGGTAAATAGTACAACGTTTCTATTTCTTTATCTGCCCATGTTGCACCGCTAAGCACAACAGAAGGTTTCTTTAATTCTCTTGTTGTAATAGCAGCATGGCTTAATACTCCTCCGCCTGTGGTTATTATACCTCTTGCAGTTTCTATATCTTTTATATCATCAGGCGTGGTATAAGGTACAACCAGTATACTGTTCTCATTAACCTTTTTCTTTTCGAAAGTAATATTTCCGACAACACTTACACCTGTTCCGTCAGACGTTGGAGTACTTTGAATTTTAGGGCTTTCAATTGTTTGAACATCTCTTGTCAATAAATTTTTTGTTCTCTGCCTTTCTCGTGAATCTACCCATTCTTGCTTGGAAATTTTGTAACCTTCTTTGCCCAATATTTGTATTAACTGTTCACTTGTAAGTTTTTGTCTTGTTTTGGTTGTTACAAGTTCAGCTATTGCATATTTTGTTCTTTTTGTATTAGGATCCATTATCGCTCTTACAAACAATTTGTCACCGTTTTTTAATTCCATAACAGAACTTACAACTTCATAACTGCCGATATCAGCCAAAATTCTTGTATCAAACTCATAATTATTTACCAAATTAACAATTCTTGCCTGTTGCGATGTTTCAGTGAAGTTTGTATTTATTTCATCTATCATTGAATTAACTATATCATAACCTTCGTTTCTTACTAAAATGCCATCCTCATTTAAAATCAATCTGCCTTCCGCAAAAGCTCTTTCTATCGGTTCATTAAAATATTTATTGACAAAATTCGGATCTTCCAACATTTTTGTGAGAGATTTTTCTGTATCTGTAGGTAACAAATCACAACCTAAATAAGATAACATCATATTTAAACCTTCAGGATGTAATTCTCTTTTTTCCGGCAATTTGGCTAAATTTTCACCTCTCGGACCATACCCGTATGCTCTCCAACCGTAATTATTTATATTGACGCCATACCAAGACTCTCTCCTTTTTGCTTTCGTTAACCATAATTCAAAAACATGTTTGTATTGTGCCTCTATAGTTCTATGCCAATTTTTCAAATCATAATCAACATTTGTAGAAAACTTGAATATTTCAACAACATGCGTTGCAATATCTATTAAGTCCGTTGAATCACTCAATCCAAAATCTTTGTTAAGAGTGGCTTTTAATCCATATGATTCATAACCATCCGAATATTGAGTATCTGTATCAACATGAAAACCCAAATATTCAAGAATTTCTTTAAAATATCTTATTCTTTCTTTTTTACCTATATCTTCACCGAGCATCGGTCTTTCTCTGTAAAATATACTTATACCTCTGTCAACATCACCAAAATTAAAGAAAATATCTACACTGTGAGCATTTAATCTTGTTGTCCATACAACAAGATCGTCCTTACAAACAAAATCATCTATTTTGTCATACGGCAATTTTCTCGTAGCCAACTTAGATAAAAATCTTATGATGTTCGAATTTATGGTATTTGACAAATTGTAACCGCTTACCGTAGATTGTTGACTTGCAGTCATAATTTGTATCGGTCTGGAATTTGCTCTTTCCGTCGAATGACGAATATTTGCCGAGTTTGCGTTTGCAACTCTTGTAGAAATTGCGTCCAAATCTTTCATTCCCTGTTTAAAATCTTGTATCGATGTTTGGTGAACCGCATTTATAAGAGTATGTATTTCTTTTATGTCTTTTATACCGTCAACCGTCCAATTTGATAATTTCAATAACAAAGAATTCCTTCTTGTTTGTTTCTTTCTGTCTGCAGAAGACTCTTTTAAAGATTCTTTGATATTTTCCAATGCAATCTGTGCAGCATCTCCGTGTTCTTTATTTATTTTCTTCATTTCATCTATCATAGCTTGTAACTCACTCAATAATTCCGCCATACTTTTGTCATAATTTTTAGAATCTTCTATTTTCCCCATTAAAGAAAGAACCGAGGTATTATACTGCAATATCTTTTGTAAAAGTTCAAATTGAATCAATACTTCTCCAACCTCACTGTTATTCATATCCGTTTCACCTTCTATTTTAGTCATTACTGGTTTTCTGTAAGTTAATAACAAATTGTTATCTGTTCTGTCATCCCATACACCAAATCTTTCGGAAGAAAGCTGTGCTCGTTCAAACAAATCTTGGGGCAAAAGTTTTATTAACGGTGTAAAATTATATTCATAATAAAGATTTATATTTTTTATACCTACATTACTCATATATAAATATATAGGAATATCAAAATTATTAGCCAACATTCTTACATTTTCAAAATCTATAGGCACATCTTTTATTACATTGCTATATACCCCATCAGACACAATATTTAAAAGCAGAATCACAGCTCTTTTTCTTTTATTAATATCTGCAGTTTCGTCGTTTGCCAAGGAAACTAATCTATCTATAATGCTATAAGCAAGTTGTTTTGTTTTTGGATTTTCGATCCTGTTCATTGATCTTCCACCCTTCTTAACAGTTTCACTGGTTTCTTCCGAAAAAGCATATGCAATTATCCTAACGGGATTTACATATTCTATAGATTCCAAAATCATATCTGCTAATTGCTCGGCATCATCGGAAATAAAATCCTCATTGAGAAAATCTATACTGAATGTCGTTCTGTTTTGTCTTGCGGCATCTATAACAATTTCCAACGTTTCAAGATTAAACCCGACTCCGTCTTGTTTACTTTTGTTATATTTGTATTGATTTGATGTATTAAACAGACTCTCATATATACTGACATCCTGCGGTCTTACAAGAGTAAGATATCTGAAAATATCCAAACACTGTTTTTTTCTGTTTTGATATTCTTCAGAATTTTCATCTTGAATTTGTTTGGATGATATAGGTGCATATATATGTAAAGCTAAATTTATCAACATTTGTACGACTTTTTTATTGAAGGAATCCGAACTAATATCAGAATCGTTAAATTGAGGCTGTACAAGTAATATAAGTTGAGAAAGCAGAGAATCAAAATTTGTTTTATCCGGATTGTCATATTCATCAATCAAAACTTGCTCTAATTGATCTAAGTTAAAAGTTCTCGAATTTAAGTCCCTAACTTCCGAAAGTGTTTTTTCGCAAATTGATAATAATACTTTTATTATTTCAGAAGAAATGCTCTTATCCGTATCTTTTAATTTCAGAGTTTCTTTCAACAATAAATCAAGTTGGTATTCCAACAGAACTATATTCTTATCATTTATTTTGTCGGCAATTTCTTCAATATTAGAAGCTATATCGGTAAAAGTTTTTCCGGCAGTTTCATCTGTTATAACGGAAGCTACATCTCTCAACTTTTCTGCATTTTCAGTTAAACTTTTCGATAAGTTTTCGTTAATTTGTTCTTTAGAAAAAACAGCAAAATAATATTCTTTTAATCCATCATATCCTTTCAATTCATTTTTAATAGCAAAAGGAATTTCTTCATCTGCTGATACAAGCCCTCTATTTACAAGCTTATCCACAATATACTGAATAAAATCCGGACTTACCGATCGGCCAAAAGACATCAACATTCCCATTTCAGATAATACTGTATTTTCGTCTCTGTCTTCTAATTCGTTATCCTCGAAAAACAGAGAATCAATTATTGAATAAAATAACATCCTATCTGAATTTCTAATATCCACAAGCTTAAGGAAAGGTACTAAAATATATATTAAAACTTTAGTTAAATAAACATTCGAATCAAAACTTTTAATAAGATTTTGTTCCAAACAAAATTTTCTGAGTTTACCATAAACCGTATCTTCTTTATAGTATTGTCCGTATTCATCTTCAACTTTTATTTGAATATTATAATTTTTCTTATGATTTTTCTTTAAAAATTTAATAAGTTCATATATTTGTTCAACAACAATAGCATATTTCCTGCTAACATCTTCCGGCAAATTCGATAAATTTTCCATTATTTCTTTTAATTCATCATAAAATGTCATACCGGAAAGAGCCTGTATGGCATTATCGATTGCTGCTTGATCTACCATCAGTTTATTTTTTTGATCTGTTTTTTGTTCTAAAAAGTCAGTTTTTTCAAAAGAAGGTAATGTTGTTATTGCTCTTCTTTGCAAAACAAATATTTTACCGTTTCCGTCTATGGCAAATTCTATATCTACAGGATATCCGGCATCTTCTTCCAATATATTTGCTGTTTCTTGTAATTGTTTTATTGTTTCTTCATCCAAAATTCTTTCAATTCTTTCTTCATCTGTGATTTTGGCTACTCTTGTCCCGCCTTGCTCTTTTTCTTCTATCTTTATCATATTGTTTAAAGCTCTGCGGTATTCTATTCTTCCGTCAGATGCTCTAACAGTTACATGATCAGGAGTTATTCTCCCGGAAACAAGCCCCTCACCTAATCCCAAAACACCTTCCATCGTTAAATTGCCGCTATTATCCCTGGTGAACACTACTCCTGCTTTTTTTACATCAACAACCATTTCCTGTATTAACAGTGCAGGTTGAACAACAATGCCGTTTTTAATCATATCTTCTATACAAGTTGTTGTAAAGAAAGATTTCCATCCTTCTTTTACACTTGCATAAACATCATCTCTACCTACATTTAACATTGTTTTTGCCATTCCGGCAAAAGCATGATTTTCTCCGTCTTCACCTACTCCCGAAGATCTAACGGCATATTTTTTACCGCTATCCAATTTAGAACCCAAATATGCTTCCAATTCTTCGTCATCTAAATTTTCAATAAAACTTGATATTCTTTTTCCTATCTCGATTGCTTTTCCTCTGTTTTTCTCTTTTATTGCATTTTCAAAATCTTTCATCTGTTTCGGATATTGAGAAATGCCATTATGTTCAAAAAAGATTCTTAGCACATCTTTACTTATACCTATTCCGTCGGGTATACCCGCAATTGATATTTCTCTATCTTTAAATAATCTTGCAAGTTTTGCAAGTTCGGTTGTCTTTGTTCCGTACCTTACAACATCTTTTGCTCTTATATCTTCAAAATCTCTTATTTCCGTTTCGTAATCTATACCTTTTTCCAAACTTATTATTTTATCTATTTCGAAAATCAAACTTGCCATTTCCGAAATACTGTCAAGTTTCCAAACTATTGCTTTTTCTCTTATTTTTATCAACTCATCTTTATCATCTTCGGATACATTAGTTTTAGACAATATTTCTTTAGCTTGCTTAACCATTCCTTTAACTTCTTTTGCTATTTGTGAACGTGCAGCTTCTCTGTCCGCTGTAACAATTTCCGACAATTTTCTCTTTTCTTCCGCAATTTCATCGTCAGTTAAAGAATACTGTAATGCATCTAATTCCTGTTCTATAAACTTTATTACGGCAAGTCTTATACTTGCATCTTTTATATTCTTCTCGTTTTCAATATATATTTTTAATGCTTTTATTTTCTCACCCGTATACACCTTTACCAATTCGGAAATTTTTTCTTTTATTTCCGGGCCTTCCCAAGCCAATAAGAACTGTGTTATTTTTTCTTTTTCTTTTTCGGTAACTACTTGCAGGAATATATATTCAACAACTTTTCTGATATTTTTATCTTGATAATGATTTTGTATATACCTGATTATAAAATCGGTATCATTGTTATCTATGGCTTTTTGTATTTCGGATATAGCCGGAATATCCCTGTAAACCAACACTCTTCCGTTAAGTCCGTTAGCTAAAACAACATCGCCTTCTTCCAATACTAATCTGTGTTCGGATATTTTTTGTATTTCGTAGTCTCCTTTTTGTTCGATAGGCGATTCTATGGAATAATAAGGAACTACCAATTTACCGTCAACCCATTGTCCGTTGGAAAGTATTGCAGTTTTATGATTTTCTCTTGCGGTAATATTTGCATGGCTTAACATTCCGCCGGTAGTTGTCATAATAGCACCTGCATTCATTATTGTCGCAACGTCTTCAGGTGTAGTATAAGAAACAACCCACATAGTATTTTGATTAACATTAGCTTTCTTGTAAGTAATTCTTTCGGGAATATATCTGTCCGATTGTCCCGAAACACTCATACCTCTTGTATATATCCCGTCTTTAGGGAACAAAATTCTTTCTTTTAATACGGTTAACGATTCTTTCTTTTCCGAAGCACTTCTCGGTTTTTGTTCTTTTACGGCATAGCCGAACTCTTTTAATATTTTTATTAAATCTTTATAATCCAAATTTGTTCTGTTACCGTCAAAATCAACAAATTCAACATAAGCAAACTTTGTTCTTTTTCTTTCTTTATCAACAGCAGTTTTTACGGATAGCCATCCTTTACCATCCAATCTTAACAAACCGCTTAAAGCAACCATACCACCGATATAACCTTCGGTTTCAAAATTAAAATTGTCATAATCCAACAAATTAATAACCTGTGCTTGTCTTAATGAATCATCAACGTTTCTGTTAATAGCGCTCAACAATCTGTCTACACCGTCATACTTTTCGTTTCTTGCCAAAATACCGTTATCATCAATTGTAAGTTTACCTTTAACATATTCACTAACAATTTCCCATACATTTCTTTTATCCGAACTTATCGATAAATAATCATAAACATCATCAAGCCCGACTCCTACACCTTTTTGGTCTATTTGTTTTTTTAAATTACCTAATACCGTGCTTCTTGTTTGCCACTCTTGTTTTAATGTAGATATTCTTTCAAAACCTCTCGGCATATTGGTGGAATTTTTCAATTTTGCAAAATCTTCAAGGCTATAAGAAGGAATATCAAATTGATAATAACTATGTTTATCACTGTCGACATCGTTTCCTTCTATGTCGTAGTCCAAGTCCGTCACATCTCCAAGAATATTCAATGCTTGTTCAAAATATTTCGCATAATCAATTCCGTTACTTATTGCACCTTTCGGCAGCGAATACATTGCCGTAAAATTACATACTCCGTATGCATAAGTATCTGCGGATACTTTTGTGTCAATATTCGTTATATCAAAACCGACTTGCGAAAAAAGAGAAGCAAGCAAAAGAACTCTCATTGCATTTCCGTCTCCTCTTCCGGAATCATTGAAAGTAACCCTTATCCCTTCATCAAGATCAACCATTATATCAACACTGTGAGCACCCAAACTTTTCGAATAAATAATTTTATTATCTTTTGAAACAATTCTCACTCCGATTTTCAAAAAGGTAACCAAATTTAAAGAGGATACAAAATCTTCCATCTGTTTACTCATTCCGGTTCTTGAACAATCAAAGAAACTTAAATGTTCGGTATCATTTTCTTTAAAGACATACTGATTTCCTATATTACTGAACTTTAATTTGCTCATTAAACTTCCTATGGCTGTTTGATGAACTGCATTTATCAAAGTATGCAATTCGGTAATTTTATCCATATCCGCAACAGCCCATTTCTTTAAGCTGACCAAATCCGAAACCGTCGCTCTGTGAGAATAAAAATCTTTCTTCATTCTTTCCAAGGAAACTTTTGCTTTATCTGCTGCTTCTTCGTTTAAAACAGCAAAACTGTTTATCATTTCCTCTATAAAATAGAAAGAATCTTCTATTGCATCTCTATTTGCTTTATTAATTTCAGATAAAGCCAAAATGTTGTTTTCAAGTACATCTTCAAGCGCTTCAAAATATAAAGCCGCATTGTTATTGTCTTCATCTGTTGCTTGTGATGATAAAAATTGTTTCTTTAATGACCTGAAATATTTTATTGCTTGTTGTTTTGCCCCCGAAACAGAAGCAGGAATTCTGTCAAGAAGCAATTGATACTCCGGAATATAAAGTCTTCTGTCGTATATTGCAGATTCTTCCTGTATGCTGTCAAACTCAATACCGATTGTATAATAAAATTCTTCCAAATCTTTATACGTTTTTATTTTATCTTTCAATTGTGCCGGAATATTAGCATAAGCCGCTTGTAAACTTTTAGGCGTCCATTGTGACCTGTTTGCACCAAACTTATCTTGTTTTCTAAATTCGTTATATAGCCCTTTTATTAAAGACAATGATTCTTGTCTGTTTATATCGTACATAAACGAAATTATATCTAACACCATTTCTTCATAACCGACATAACGAACATTAAGATTTCTTGTTACATAGCTCAACAAACTTTGTGAAGTTTCGGTACTTTCGATAAAAGCCATTATCGGCACTAACATCTTTAATACTTTTGTATCTCTAAAGCAATCGTTATCTATAAACAAGAAAGCCAATTCGTTCATTTGCGTTGTAACAACTTCAATTTGCTCTTGTTTAGATAATGCTAAAGCCGCATTTAATTGTTCAAGAATTTTCGCATATTCTTCACTGTTAAAAATTTCATTTGAAGGATTATCTTGTTTTAAAAATTGAAGTCTTGATATTATATCACTTAAATACAAATTGTTGGTTTTTAAAATTTCTGCATTATCCGCAAACAATTTTATATTTTCTTCATCTAATAAAGGTTCACTTTGTTCTTGTTGGGTTGAATTTTCTTTTCCTTCACAAATTTCATAAAAGCTTTTTGTCCACTCATACTCATCAATACCTCTTATAAACGGAGGCTTTGTTGCTTTACCGCTTTTATACAATGCTCTTATATATGCTTTTGCATATTCGTCAATTTCCCCGGAAGAAGATGATAGAAGCACTTCCAACACAGGAATAAACCAAACAGCAAAAGAATCGTCTGTATCCATAATTTTATATACTTCATATTCCCATTCTGCAATACTGCCAAAAGAAAAAGGTGACGGTACGGGCAAAGCAAATTTTTTGTAATCCGTCATAGTTATGACAGAACCTTTATTTTTGTACAAAGAATCGAATATTTTATGAACACAGCCTATTTGTCCTGTCTTATAAAAATATTTTGCGCTATCCATCAACACCTCAAAATATCTCGTTGAGTTGTTTTTCTTGTCTGTGGCTTGTTTCAAAATATAATCAAAAACTTTATCAAACAATAAATTGCCTTGCTCATCTCTTAAATATGCGGAAATATTCAATACAGGTTCCAATAAAAATACAAGATCAAAACTATTTGATTTTTTGTGATTTTCAGAAACAAAATTGAAAAGTTCTACAATTTTTTGTGTAATTGCATTTTTATCTTTTCCTATATTTTCGAATTCTTCAATAAAATCATTTCTTTCCTGTCTGTAACCAAGATACTTGTTTCTTGAAATATCTTCCAATGTTTCTATTATCTGATCTATCTCGGAATCTAAATTTTTGTCTTGAGATGTAGGATTTTGCATTAAGGTTAAAAGCAACTTATTTTCCATCTTAGCGGAAATAAGATTATATACGGAATGCGATATAGAAGATATTATGATGGCAGCAAAAATCGATTGCGGGAACACAAAAGAAGCAGTAATAAATACAGCTGTTAAAATCGTAGAAGGAATAAAGAAATCTCTTACATTTCTTACATTAACTCTATTGGAAAATAACTCTGCAATAAAACTATTTTTTATTTCCCCTCCTTCAACTTTTTTATTCACTAAATTGTTTATCTTGTCTGCCAAAGGATGAGCAAACGAAAACCCGAATATTCCTATAATGCCGGTAACTATTGCAGGAACTATCGATGCGGGATTTGATACAATCATACCTATCACAATAAAAGGTATAAATCTAAAAATTGTTTCTTCTACGATAGGAGCAATAACAATTTCATATACAGTCTCAAACGTTATCTTAGATTTTATGACTAAATTTTTTAACACTACCAAACTTTCTTTCTTTGGTAAAAGTCTTCTAAAGGCAAAATCTTTATCTCCTGTAGAAGAAACATATCCGCTTTTTAAAGTAAATGTTGTTTTTACCTTTGATAATGCCTTTTTCTTATTTATTTCATATATGGTTTCGTTTATTTTTTCCAATAATTCGGCAAGTTCTTGTTTAGATTGTTCGGAACCATCCAAAAGTTTCATATCGGATATTCTTCCTATCGACATATGAACGATATTCGGAGTTTTATATTTGGTATCAAGACTCTTAAATATTGTTCTAAACTGTAACATCCTTTCTATTAAATCTTTATCGGTAATTTCGTATATTATCACCCCATCCGGCATTAATTTTAATGTTCCGGCCATCGAAGTTCTGAAATTAACAAAATCTTCTCCCAAAACCTCAAGAACAGAAAAAATATCGGAAGATTGATCTTGTCTTTCTACGAGAGAATCTATTTCTTGTTGTGTAGGTAAAGAATCGTATCCTATCGTCATATGTAACTGTTCAAATGGCATTAACTTAACAGCATCTCCCGCAACATTTTTTAGTGGTTCAAGTATATATTTTGCAATTTTTTTTCTTGTAGCATTTGTCGGTTCCAACTCTACCGAAGGCTGAGCATATTTATTTGTTGTTATCCTTTCTAACATCTGTCTTGTTCTTGCGGTATCAATCGATGAATAAGGTATAATCTCACCGTCACTAAAACGATATCTTGTGTTGCTTACCATACCTTTGTTGGCATTATCTTTGTATTCAACATAAAATTCTGCTTTACCTTTAACATCATCGGATATTATATCCCAATTTAAAATTTCTACAGAGCCATAAAAATCAGACTGTTTTGCTATTATATATTCTTTAACAAACTCCTTTATTCCATTTTTTATATCTTGTTTCGAATATTCTTCAAAAATCGTATTGTTACTTGTTTCCAAGAATATAAGGTTCAATATTTTCGGAAAACTTACATTTAAAGGTTCTTGTGTTAACGGTTCCAAGTTTATCGTGTTTTTCAATATATTTGAGTAATATATTACATTGTCGATATAAATTTGTTTTGCTTGTTCTATCGGCTGTGTTATTTTCGGAGTAATTATTACATACGAAATTCTTTGTTGCTCAAAAATTCTCTCCAAACCTCTGGTATGGAATCCACCGGTAACAACTAATTTTAGTTTCTTGTTGTTAAGATTTGTTTTTATTTGTTTTACAGCGGCATTGATATCGTTAATAAACACACCATTATTTGTGTTTTTTTGTGTTATTAAGCAATCTGCAAAAATTTGGTCTCTCGTTATATTATTTTGGTGATACTTGGTCAACAACTTTTTATAAGGCTCTAAATTCTTTATTATGTTTTCGGAAAAGTAGGAAGGCCAAACAGTTTTAAACAGTTCGTATCTTTTTTCAAATTTATAATATTCATCTGCGGAAATATCAGCAGAAAAATATTGTTTTATCGTCGGAATAAAATCCGCTAAGAAAGCTACTTCTTTTTCATATTTTGTCCTTCCCAACTTAACATAAAGTTCATTTATAAAATTTTCTTCTTCCTGAACCAACTTTATAGGGTTTATATTTTGATTAAACTCCAAATACGATAAAAAGTTTTCAAAATGAGCTAATTTTAATTTTGCTGTTATGGAATATTGTTTGTTTAATGCTATCAAATCTGCTGAAATATCTTCCAAATTAGTGAAATTGTTACTGTTTTTTATTAAGGCAGAATATTGTTGATACGGCAATACATTTTTTACCTCGGAAATAAATCTGGTAAATTCCGTAATTACTCTTTTGTTGTTTATATCTTGTGCTTTATCCAACAATGAAATGTATATTTTTATATTCGGATATTTATCCATAGACAAGTTTGAGGTGTCTGCCAACAATTTCAACTCACCATAAAAAGATTTTGCATCTACCTCTTTTTGTTTAAAGGATCTAATCAGTTTTTCAAGCTTTCTTGCCTGTCTGCTGGAATAGTCTCTTTTTATTTTATTTACTTCTTTTTCCATCTGAACACAAACAGCATCTATTTCCGGCTGTAACGATAATATCGCACCCAACAATTTAATATTTTCTTTATAAAGATCTTCTTTTTCTATCCCGAGAACAAAATTCTTTTTGTTGTTCATAATGGAATAATATTCGGTTCCGCTTAACTTACCGGAATCTATTAATCCTTCCAAAACTTTTGTTCCGTTTTTGTTATTGTTAAACGCCGAAAGCCACGATGTATCTACAGTTTTAAAAGCGCCTTCCAAATAAACATTTTTCAAATTGTAAGTATTATCTATATATCCTATTATAGAAGCTATTTTTCTTTGTGTTTCCGCATGACAATGCAAATCTTGTATATTTATAATGATATCTTCACTGTCAAAATATTTTGCCGAAGTTATTTTTCCCAAAGATGTAGGTATTATAGGGTTATCGAAATTTATATTTTCTATTGCAGGCATACTTGATCCTATGGATGCAAAAGCGGAATTACCGAATACACCTGAAATAAGAAAAGTTATTGAAGTAAAAACAGCAACTGATTTTTTAAAATTAAGTTTATTAAGAAGTTTTTTCATGTTCTTCTCCAAAAGAAAAATCCTGCTTTTATATGTACATAAAAGCAGGATTTATTCTATTTATATTAAAATTTAAAATATTATCATATAACTTTTTTATCGACGCATAAAACAGGAATATCATGCTCGAAAAACAAAAGATTTTATCACAAAAGGCATAAAACTCCGTAGATAAACTTCCGTAATCATACAACAAAACATCGTAAACAACAACACTTCCGTTCTGTCCATACTGCAATTTCATTGATTCATTCTGTATTTGTGAACCGGTAATAATAAAATCGTTAGTTTTGCACGGTAAACTTTTATTTTCTTCTTTTTGAGAGTCGGATGTTTTTGTTTTATCGGCAACTATTTTTGATGTTAAAGAAAAATTTATTTTCTCTATTTTATTTGCCACAAAAAACACTGCGGAAAAAACATCTTTTTGAATATCCGAAAAAGTCGATAAATCACTTGTGGTAATATTTGTTAACACAGGAGAAAAAACACAATTAAAAATTATCAAAAACGCCAACAACAAACCGATAACTTTAATTGTTATTTCGGACAAAACAAAACAATAGATGTTTTCCATATTTCTAATCATAATAACACCTAAGGAAATTATAGACCATTTTTATATTTTGTCAATAATTTTATATATATAATATATTATATACATAAATATCCGCAAAGACAATGTATAATGTAGAATTTATAATGTACAATGAATGTAAAAAACGGGAAGAAAACTCTTCCCGTTTTTATTATTTATAGATTTTTTTGTTTTGTTACTGTTTTATATATTAAATTTATAACCTACATTAACAGATGTTACATTATATTGCAGGTTAATGTCATAATAGTCAGATACACCACCTTTAGCCGATGAGAATATAAGTTCTACAAAAGCCATATCTTTTATCATTGTTCCAAAACCTGCTCCCAAATATAACCCATTATCTACAGAAGGTGTTTCTCCATAATTTTCATATCTTACCATACTTAAACCTAACTGACCTATTAAATATATACTTGTGAAAATATCGGATTCTAATTTTACCTCAGGTTTTACCGCTACATAAAGATTTGTTGTTCCGAATTTCACTTCGGAGTCCATTTTTGCAGCGGTATCAAAAACATAGTTTACACCAACACCTACGGACAAATTATCTATTAATCCATAAAAAAATTCTGCTCCCAACATAAATGGTATATCCGTATTATATTGAGAAAAGTCTTCTGTGTAGTCAAAATTGAAATTACTATTTACCCCTAAACCTAATTTTGCATTTATGGACATATCTCCTTTTTCTGCAAATACAGGCACTACCATTGCCGCTGCTAATATGAAAGTCAATAAACTTTTTTTCATTATTTTTTCTCCTTTATTAAAAAAATCATTTCATAATTTTTAACTGATCAGCTGAGAACGAAAAAAACTTGTTTTCAGCTTATCACCTTATCAGCTTATAAGCTTATAAGCTAAACCTATAACCTACGTTGATTGTTGTTGCCGTATATTGTATATCTGCAGAGGATCCTCCGTTATTGCGTTTTGCATGACCGTTGGATGATGACAACACAAGTTCAACAAAAAATGCATCTTTTATTGTTGTTCCAAAACCGGCACCCAAATATAATCCGTTATCTACAGAAACAGATCTGTTTTCCCAATCAATTCTATTAATTGCCAAACCTATTTGACCTATTAAATATATATTTGAAAAAACGTTCGATTCTATTTTAAATTCAGGTTTCACTGCCACATAAAGATTTGTTGTTCCTACTTTTAGATCATCAAAATAACCATCAGTTTCAGAATTAAAAATATAATTTGCTCCAACACCTAAGGATAAAATATCGCTTAGTCCATAAAAAAACTCTGCTCCCAAAGAAAACGGATTTTTTACATCAAAACCAAGCTTATAATCATCCTCTACTATCATTTTAATACTATTACTTACACCTAATCCCAATTTTGCATCAATAGACATATCACCTTTTGCTGCAAATGCAGGTATTGTCATTACTACTGTCATCAATACGGTCAACAATCCTTTCTTCATTTACTGCCTCCTTTTTAGTTTAAAAGATACTCTTGTTTATTGTATTAACTTTGCATATTTATTGTCAATGAAAAACATAAAATTTTCAAGATTATAGCGGTGAACGGAAAACGGCGATTTATAATTTACAATGAATGTAAAAAACAGTAATCTTTCTCCTCTTACTTTTTGTTATTTTATAGATTCCAAATTAAGTCCGGTATGACATTGTAGTGTTATTTGGGATGACATAACACCACTTAATAAAAAGGATGTAAGGGCAGAAAAAAAAACAGAA
Source organism: Elusimicrobiota bacterium (assembly GCA_017528425.1). Classification (GTDB taxonomy): domain Bacteria; phylum Elusimicrobiota; class Endomicrobiia; order Endomicrobiales; family Endomicrobiaceae; genus Ruminimicrobiellum. Next base: position 35,083 of record JAFXOV010000014.1, read on the forward strand.
ATAGTTGTAACTAAAACACTTCTGCTTTTTTTTATATTAATGTAACTTTATTATTTCTTTATTTTGTAAAATCGAATTCGAAGTTACCGATTCTAACGGTGTCACCAATTTTGCATCCTTTTTCTTCCAATGCAAGTTCTACACCCATTTTTTTCAATATATTTTGAAATCTCCTTAATGCATCTTCTTCATTGAATTTTGTCATTTCGGCTAAAACTTCAATTTTTTTACCGGAAATAACATAAACTCCGTCTTCATCTACATCTATTTTAAAGTCCGGTTCGTATATATATTTTTTTACCGGAATAGATTTTATATCTTCTTCTTTTACAGGTAGTTCCACCAATTTTGCTATAGTTTCCAATAGTTTATCTATACCTTCTTTTGTCATATTTGATATAGCAAAAATCTTTTTATTTTTAATATTTTTTTTGAATTTTTTAACTATTTGTTCGCAATCGGTTGCATCAATTTTATTTAATGCTATAACCATATGTTTTTTGGATAAATATTTCGAATATTTTTTTAGTTCGTTGTTTAATATTTTGTATACTTCATAAGGATCTCTGCCGTCAAACCCGCTGACATCTATCATATATAACAAAACTTTAGTTCTTTTTATGTGCCTTAAAAATTCAAGTCCCAACCCTTTACCGGAACTTGCACCTTCAATTATTCCCGGTATATCGGCAATAACTATTTGTTTATCGTGTAAAGAAACAACACCTAAATTAGGTTCAAGAGTTGTGAACGGATAATCTGCAATTTTAGGTCTTGCAGAACTTACTACAGACAAAAAAGTAGATTTCCCCGCATTAGGAAAACCAACCAAGCCAACATCTGCAATAAGTCTTAATTCCAATTCGATTTCTGCGGTTTCGCCCGGTTCACCTTTTTCGGCAATTCTGGGAACTGTATGCCTTTGAGTTTTAAAAGAAGAGTTTCCTCTACCGCCTCTACCGCCCTTAGCAACTAAAACTCTTTGTCCTTCTTCTTTTAAATCCGCAAATAATTCTTTATTTTTGTATACCAATGTTCCTAGCGGAACTTTTATTACTAAATCTTGTCCGTATTTACCAAACTTGTTTGAACTTTCACCGCGACTGCCGTTTTCGGCAAAAAATTTCGGTCTGTAAGAAAGGTCTAACAATGTGGACTTTTTTATATCCGTTTCGATATAAATATCCCCACCTTTACCGCCGTTACCGCCATCAGGACCGCCGAGCGGTACAAACTTTTCTCTTCTAAAAGAAATACAGCCGTCGCCACCGCGACCGGCTGTAATAAATATTTTTGCTTTGTCTATAAACATTTTATCCTTAGTTTGCAGAAGGTTCTACATTAACAAAACATCTGTCTCCTGCTCTTCTAATAAATTTTACTGTTCCTGCAACTTTTGCAAACAAAGTGTTATCTTTTCCCATACCAACATTTGTTCCGGGATGATATTTTGTTCCTCTTTGTCTAACAATTATTGCACCTGCTTGTGCATATTGATCACCATATATTTTTACGCCTAATCTTTTACCTTGTGAATCTCTACCGTTACTGGTAGAACCTTGTCCTTTTACATGTGCCATTTTCTTCTTCTCCTAAAACCCTTATGCCTTAATATCAACTACTTCTATTTCTGTTACATATTGTCTATGACCTTGCATTTTTGTATAACCTGTTTTTGCTTTTTTCTTGAATACAAGAATCTTAGGCAATCTTTTTTGTGCAACAACTTTTGCCGTTACTTTTGCACCTTCAACCGTAGGTTTACCTACTGTTGCTTTGTCACCGTCTGCTATCATTAAAACTTGATCCAAAACAACTTCTTTACCAACTTCTGCTTCGTCAAGTTTTTCAATAACTACGTTCATTCCTTTTTCTACTTTATACTGCTTTCCACCTGTCATTACTATTGCGTACATTTTAAATTACTCCCATTGACTTAC
>JAFXOV010000015.1 GCA_017528425.1 Elusimicrobiota bacterium
ATATTGTAGATTTTTCATCAGGAATCATTTCCGGAGTTTCTTTCGGTAAACCGGTATCTACAAGAATTACATCACTGCCTGTATCTATTAAAAAATTTTGTAAACTTGAACGATATTTTATTGAAGAATCAAATTTGTCCGGTCCTTCTTCACCGCCGAAAGCGAAAGGTTGTGTCATAAATCCGTTTTCACAAAATTTTACCGCTTTTATAATCATAAATTTACCTCCTAATACATTTCACACTTTTAAGACTTTATATTATTTTAGTAAAATATGAAAAATATAAAAAATAAAACGGAGAAATTTATGAATAAAGAACAAACTGAAGTTTCTGAAAACATAATTCAAGAATCAATAAACAGAGATAAAGTAATAGTAAAAACAAGTGTTATAGGTATTGTTACAAACATATTTCTTGTAATATTTAAAGCAACAATCGGGTTGCTGTCAAATTCTATTGCCGTTATATTGGATGCCGTAAACAATTTATCGGATGCATTATCTTCCGTTATAACAATTATAGGTACAAAACTTGCAAACAAACTTCCCAACAAAAAACATCCGTTAGGTTACGGAAGAATAGAGTATATGAGCGCAATGCTTGTTTCTGCAATAGTGTTGTATGCCGGTATAACATCTATGGTTGAATCTGTGAAAAGAATTTTTCGTCCCGAAGCGGCAGACTATTCAATAATTTCTTTAATAATAATAGCGGTCGCCGTTGTAGTAAAAGTTTTACTAGGTAAATATGTAAAAGCAAAAGGTGAAAAAGTAAAATCGGGTGCATTAATAGCTTCGGGAGCCGATGCAATGTTTGATGCAATACTTTCCGCTTCTGTTTTAGCATCGGCAATAATTTATTTTACAACAAAAGTATCGTTGGAAGCTTATGTCGGTGTAATAATTTCCGGAGTAATTATTAAGGCCGGTATAGGAATGATGTCGGACACGATAAACGATATTTTAGGTAAAAGAGCAGATGCTGAAACAACAAAAAAAATAAAACAACTTTTAGTTGAAGAACCGGAAGTTCGCGGTGCTTACGATTTAATAATTCATAATTACGGGCCAAACAAAAATCTTGCTTCCGTTCATTTGGAATTGCCCGACACAATGACCGTAGAACAAGTTGATACTTTAACAAGGAAGTTACAATCAAAAGTGTATCACCAAACAGGTGTTGTTATTGCCGGTATGGGAGTTTATTCTTACAATACTAAAAATGACGAGTCTGCAAAAATACAAAATACAATTTTGGAAACAATAATGAAACATAATTGGGTTTTACAGATGCACGGCTTTTATGCAGATATAACTAAAAAAGAAATAAGGTTTGATGTTGTTATGAGTTTTGAAATTGATGCAAAAGAAGGCCTTAAAATTTTAAATGACGAAGTTACGAAACTTTATTCCGAATACAAAATTCAAATTATTCCCGATGTTGATGTTTCGGACTAATTGGCGGCATAGAGAGCCATCAATTATAGATACATTTTTTTTAAAATATTTAGTTTGGACTACACATGCGTTTTTTTCTAACTACGAAACGTAAAAAATATAATAATTTGTTTATGCATCAACAGGAGGATAAAAATGTTTAGACCGATGAGAAGATTTAAGCAACAACTAACACAAGAAGAATGTATTGAAATATTAAATACAGAAGTTAGAGGAGTATTATCTGTATTAGGTGACGATGGTTATCCTTATGGTATTCCCATAGATTTTTATTATAATCAACAAGAGGACAAAATCTATTTTCATGGCGCTAAAGAAGGACATAAAATAGATTCAATAAAAAAACATAATAAAGTTTCGTTTTGCATTTATGATAAAGGTTATAAAAAAGAAGGACATTGGGCATTATATTTTAAAAGTGTTATAGTTTTCGGTAAAATAAAAATAGTTGAAGATTTCAATAAAGCAGTAGAAATTTGTCGGAATTTATCTTTAAAATTTACAAAAGATATTTCTGAGATTGATACAATGATAGAAAAGTATGCTAAAAATGTAATGTGTTTAGAAATGAACTGCGAACATATTACAGGTAAATCAGTAACGGAAAAATAATAATTGCCAGAGGAAATACAATGGAAAAATTCAAAAATAAAGTTGTAATAGTTACAGGCGGGGTATCCGGTATAGGTAAATGCATTGCCGAACAATTCTATAAACAAAAAGCAAAAGTTATTATTATTGATAAAAATAATTGTGATACAAAATGCGACTTTTTTTATAAAGGAGATATAACTAATAAAAAAGTTATTATTGATTTTATAAAGCAGATTATAAAAAAATATGAAAAAGTTGATTTTATTATAAACAATGCAGGTCTTTCTAAAGGCGGCTTATTGTCTTGCAGTTATGAAAATTTTTTGTATGTTCAAAAGTTAAGTTTGGCCGCACCTTTTATGCTTGTAAAACAACTGATTAACAATTTAAATAAAAATGCAGCAATAATAAATATTTCATCTTCAAGAGCATTTCAGTCACAACCCGATTGGGAAAGTTATGGTGCGGCAAAAGGCGGTATTATTGCATTAACACATGCAATGGCAGTAACATTAAAAGGTAAGGCAAGGGTAAATTGCATTTCACCTGGTTGGATAGATACTTTAAATTCAAAATTTTCAAAAGAAGATAAATCTCAACATCCCGCAAATACTGTAGGAGAACCTAAAGATATAGCAAATATGGTTTTATTTTTATGTTCAAATAAAGCAAAATTTATTACCGGAGAAAATATAACTATTGATGGCGGTATGAGCAAACTTATGGTTTATCATAACGATTACGGTTGGCAGTATAAGGAAGATTAGTTTGACATTAGAGTTGCTTTAAGTTGTAAAATATAATAATAAATTGCTTTACAATTTGTTGAGGTATATAAGTATAGGAACGGCAGTTTAAAGGTTGAAGAAAAACCAAATAGTATATCTTTTGTTATACAAAAACACATTAAACTATTCAACTATTAAACTGTTCAACCATTCAACAAAAAAATCCGGAGGATTTTTTTATGAACAGAAGACAATTTTTAAAGTCGGCTTTGTTCACTACTATAGGGGCAATTGTATTATCTGCGAGCAAGAAAGTTACCGCAGAAACAAAAAAGGTTATAGGAAAAGTTTACACAAAAAAGTTTAAAAATCTCGATATTTCTGCTATCGGCTTTGGTCTTATGAGACTTCCGACAAAACTTGGTGATCCCGATGTTTCAGCAACACAAGCGATGGTGGATTATGCAATGGAACATGGTATCAATTATTATGATACCGCATGGTTTTATCATGGGGGAAAGTCCGAACTTACTGCAGGTAAAGTGTTAAAAAAATATCCGAGAAACAGTTATTATTTGGCAGATAAACTTCCTTTAAGCCGTTTAACCGGAAAAGATAGTGTTTTAGAATTTTTTAACGAGCAACTAAACAGATGTCAGGTTGATTATTTCGATTTTTATTTGGCACATTGCATAAATGAAAGTGAATGGAAAACAGTAAAAGAATACAATATTTATGAACAACTTTCACAAAAGAAAAAAGAAGGTAAAATAAAATATTTAGGCTTTTCCTTTCACGCCACACCGGAACTTTTGGAAGAAGTTATCAGTACATATGAATGGGATTTTGTTCAACTTCCTATCAACTTAATAGATTGGGAAAAAACAGACAGTAGCGGTTGGTACGGTGTAAATGCAAAAAAACAATATGAAATAGTGACGAAAGCCGGTATTCCCGTTGTGGTAATGAATCCGTTAAAAGGCGGACAGCTATCTACTCTTAATTCAAAAGCGGTTGAGTTATTAAAAAGAGAAAATCCGGAAGCTTCACCGTCGTCATGGTCTTTAAGATATGTTGCATCTTTAGAAAATGTTTTTTGTGTGTTAAGCGGTATGACGGAAATGGAACATATGGTAGACAATGTTAATACATTTATAAACTTTAAACCGTTAACCGAAAAAGAACAAAAAATACTTTCCAATGCTATTGCCGTATATAAATCTTCCGGAGCAATTACATGTACATATTGCAAATATTGTGACGGTTGTCCGATAGGAATAGATATCCCGAAAAATTTTAATATATACAACGAATATAAATCCGATAACAAAAAAGATAAATTCATTGCAGCTTACGAAGGTATTAAAGAAGAAAACAGGCCTGATAAATGTATCAGTTGCGGAATATGTAAACCGAAATGTCCTCAGAAACTTGATATTCCTAACCTTTTAAAAGAAGTCAGTGATCTGTATAAGAAATTAAAAGGATAAATGAAAATATTTGACAAAAAAATTTTTTTGGTGTACAATTAAGTCACAACAATATTGCAACAAACTTTTAGCAAGGGCGCTTAAAGAAGAAATTCTTTAAGTGCCTTTCTCTTTTTTTATAGTAAAAGTTCTTTTACAGATTCCGTATCAAATACGGGATGATACCGCCGAGCGGTTATAGTTGTTGAGGGCAAAGGAGTCCGGAAGAAATATCTTTCGGACTCCTTTCTTTTTGGTAGTGATTGGCAATAAAAGAGTTTACAGGTTTTTACTTATAATGAAGCATTTGCCGACTGCGGTGTACATAAATGGAAGTGCTAACGGATAGTACATAAAGAAGGCAAATGCAAAATTAGAAGTAAAAAAACAAACTCGCTTAGATGATAAAAAATAATATAGGAGGAAGAAAATGAGAAAGTTGTTGATTGGTATGTTCTTGTTCTTAATTTCTTTTTGTGTGTTTTCTCCCGTATATGCACAGGAGATTGAACAAGTAACAGAAGAGGTTGTCGTTCAAGAAGTAAATAACGTGAGTGGAGCAGATACCGCATTTATAATTATTTGTGCTGCGCTTGTTATGGTTATGACTCCGGGAGTTGCATTGTTTTACGGAGGTATGGTTAGAAGAAAAAATGTTTTAGGTATGTTGATGCAAAGCTTTGTTGTTTTAGGTATTGCTACCGTTATATGGTTACTTTACGGTTACAGTTTGGCATTCGGCCCGGATATCGGACATGTAATCGGTAGTTTAAAGTGGGCATTTTTAGACGGTGTAGGACTTGAACCTGATCCGACATATTCGTCTACATTGCCACATCAATTGTATATGGCATTTCAAATGATGTTTGCGGTATTAACACCTGCTCTTATCACAGGTGCTTTTGCAGAAAGGTTTAAATTTAAAGCTTTTATAATATTTATTGCCGTTTGGATTACAATAGTTTATTGCCCTATCGCTCATTGGGTATGGGGACAAGGAGGTTGGATAGGAAACTTGGGCGGACTTGATTTCGCAGGCGGTCTTGTAGTTCATATAGCTTCGGGAACGTCGGCATTTGCGGCAATTTTAGTATTGGGAACAAGATCCGGATACAAGAAGGAAGCTATGCCGCCACACAATTTGCCTATAACATTTATAGGTGCTACAATATTGTGGATAGGTTGGTTCGGATTCAATGCAGGTAGTGCATTGGAAGCTTCGGGACTTGCTGTATCGGCTTTTGTTGTAACTCATATTGCCGCAGGAGCTGCTTTACTTTCGTGGATGATAGCAGAATGGTTGTATAGAGGAAAACCTACCGTTTTGGGTGCAGTATCGGGGGCAGTTGCAGGACTTGTTGCAATTACGCCTGCTGCAGGGTTCGTTACTCCGATATCGGCATTGATTATAGGTTTTGCCGGTGGAATAGTTTGTTTCCTTGCCGTTAACTTGAAAGAAAGATTCGGTTACGACGATTCTTTGGATGTTATCGGTGTTCATGGTGTAGGTGGTATTTTGGGTGCTTTACTTACCGGAATATTTGCTACAACATTGGTTAATCCCGCCGGAGCGGACGGTGGCGTAGAATTGTTAAAAATTCAGACGATAAGTGTTGTTTCTACAATAGCATATTCGTTTATAGTATCGTTTATAATATTAAAAGTAATTGATAAGTTTGTAGGAATAAGAGTAGAACATAAGGAAGAATTGCAGGGCTTGGATTTATCGCAACACGGAGAAAGCGGATACAGATTCTAGAAGATTGGAGGAAAAAATGAAAAAAATTTGTGCAATAGTAAAGCCATATATTGTAGAAGATATTAAAAATGCTCTTACCGAAATCGGTGTAAACGGACTTACAAAGTCTAATGTCGAAGGTTTCGGTAAACAGGGCGGACATAAAGAAATTTATAGAAGTAAGGAATATAGTGTAAACTTTATCATGAAGACAAAAATCGAAGTTATTGTTAAAGACGATATGGTTGATAAAGTTATAGATCTTATAATTAACATCGCAAGAACAGGAGATATCGGCGACGGAAAGATCTTTGTTTATCCGGTAGAGAGAGTAATACGAATAAGGACAGGGGAAGAAGGCGAAAAAGCTATATAGCTTTTTCGAGTTGAACGAATTTTTCTTTTAAGCTATAACTTTATATTTGCCTTCTTCGAGTACCACTCGCTTCGCTTTCATTTCAGTACACTTCAGTCGGCAAATATCTTGTTATAGCTTAAAATTTTGAAATTCTTTGAATGCCAAGAAAAAGGTAACACAAAATCTTAAGGTCTCTAACGACAACAACAACGACAAACTACACAAAATATAAACTTTTTCCTATTTCCTTGTTGCCTTGTCTAAATTTAAAATATTGCATCGCAAAGGTTTTTGTTACAGCTTAAAAATTTGAAATTCTTTGGAATCCAATAAAAAGGTAACACAAAATCTTAAGGACTTGAACTGCTTTTTTTGTCGTTATTAATTGTACATTGTCTTTCTTTTGTCTTCCCGCACTTGATGCGGGATCTCGTTGTTATCATTAAACTATAAACCACAAACTGAAAACTAAAAATTGTTCTCGATAACTTTCTTGTTGACAGTAACAAAAAAAAAGAATATAATTAATAAAAACTAAATAAAGATATTGAGCAAAGGTGCTTAGAGAAAATTTCTTTAAGCACCTTTATCTGTGAACGAACAAGATTTTTTGCAAAAGCATAATATTAAGTTTAGTTTTAAACTTATAAACGATACGTTTTATAAGTTTTAAGGAGGTACCCTTTATGGACAAGACAAATTTATTGTTGGTATGTTCACAGAAACAAGCAGACGAAATAAAGGCTTTACTATCTCTTTCTACAAACGATTTTGCAGTTACTCATATAGAAAAATCGGGAAATGAAGTTTTAAGAAAGGTTAATCTGATAGTTCCGGATATTGTTATAACGGAATATTCGTTGGAAGATATGACAGGTTATGACCTTGCGGTAAAAATAGAAGAATTGAAAATTTGTCCTACAATAATACTTGCAAATTCTTTTCAGAGCGATAATATAGACGAACTTAAAAAAGATTCTTTAGATATATTTTGTATAACGAAACCTATAAATAAACAGGTTTTAATTCATACTACTGCACTTGCAGTAAGATTATCACATAAATTTCGTGATATAGCACAAAGAGTTACGGATCTTGAATATCAAATAGAAGAAAGAAAGAACGTTGACAGAGCAAGAGGAATTTTGATGAAAAAGTTCAAGATGGACGAAAGCAGTGCATATAATAATATAAGAAAAAAAGCTATGGATTCCGGAAGAACGATAAACGATATAGCAAAGACAATAATAAAGATGTTTGAAAAATTTAACGATTGAGATACAGAAGAATAGAGGCATAGAAGTATAGAATGATAGAAAAAGATAACGACAACAGATTGCAATACGACTAAACCTTTTCGCAATGACAAGTGTCGTCATTACAAATAAAGCAATCCAAGTCATTTCCATACATCCGTGCATCCATGCTTCCTTACAACCAAAAAATACGGAGTATTTTTTAAAATGATTAATAACTTGAAAAGAAAGAAAGCGGTATTGGAACTTTCAAACGGTATGAAGTTTGAAGGTAAACTTATAGGATATGATGCTGCGGTAAGCGGGGAAATGGTTTTTAATACCGGAATGCTCGGTTACAGCGAATCAATGTCGGATCCGTCTTATATAGGGCAAATTCTTGTTTTCAGCTTTTGCCTTATAGGAAATTACGGAGTTCCTAAATTAGAAAACGATAACTTTTTAACGGCTCTCGGTCACGAAAGTTCATCGATAAAAACACAAGGTATTATAGTTTCCGAAATATTCGACGAGAGTTATCACTACGGCAGTATGATACCTCTCGAACAGTGGATGATAGAACAAAAAGTTCCCGGAATTGCAGGAATAGACACAAGATATTTAGTTCAGACAATAAGAAACACAAGAAACCTTTTCGGATGGATTGTTCCCGAAGGTTGCAAAAAAGAAAACACAATAAGAAAATTCCCTTTCATAGAAAACTTCAAAAAAGATGAATATATTGATCCGTCAAAATTCAATTTGATGCCGACGGTATCAACAAAAGAAAGAAAAGTATTCGGAACAGGCAGGAAAAAAGTTGCCGTTGTGGATTGCGGTGTAAAATGGAACATATTAAGAATGCTTGTAGACAGAGGTTGCCAAATAGAGTTGGTACCTTGGGATACTGATTTTTCAACCGTTGAAGCGGACGGTTGGCTTATAAGTAACGGTCCCGGTGATCCGAGAAATACCGGAGACCTTGTAGATAGAGTAAAAGTGTTATTAAAAGGTGATAAACCGGTTTTAGGTATTTGTTTAGGGCATCAAATAATATCTTTGGCAAGCGGTGCAAAAATAAAGAAAATGCCTTACGGTCACAGAAGTCATAACCAACCTGTCTTTATTATACCGGGGCAAAAGGCTTTTATGACGAGCCAAAATCATAGTTATATGGTAGATCCGTCAACAATTGCAAAAGATTGGTCTTTATGGTTTGAAAATGCAAACGATAAAGGTGTTGAAGGTATAAAACATAAAACAAAACCGTTTATGTCGGTACAGTTTCATCCGGAAGCGTCGAGCGGTCCTAACGATACCGCTTGGATACTTACGGAATTTATAAACAAATTATAAAATTGCCAAAGGCAATTTTGAGGTATAGAGGAATAGAAGTATAGAAGGATAGAAAAAACAATAACGAAAAAAAACAGTCTTTTGTAGTTTCCATACATCCATACTTCCATACATCCATACATCAAAAATTTTCGGAGAAAATTTTTATGATACTAAATTTTTTAAAACCAAAAGGAAATAAAAAACAAAAAGTAATTCTTCTCGGTTCGGGAGCATTATCCATAGGCCAGGCCGGAGAATTTGATTATTCGGGTTCGCAAGCCGTAAAAGCTCTCCAGGAAGAAAATCTCGAAGTTATAGTCGTAAATCCTAATATTGCTTCCGTTCAAACAAACAAAGATACAGATAAAAAAGTTTATCTTTATCCTGTAACACCGTTTTGGGTTCAAAAAGTTATAGAACAGGAAAAGCCCGTCGGTATAATATCAAGTTTCGGCGGACAAACAGCATTGAATTGTGTTATAGATCTTTATAAAAGCGGAGTATTACAAAAATACGGAGTTGAAGTTTTAGGAACATCCGTTGCTTCTCTTGAAATGTCGGAAAACAGAGATTTGTTTGCCGCAAAGATGAAAGAAATAAATGTGCCTATTCCAGCAAGTAAAGCTGTGTCTTCCGTTAAAGAAGCTCTTAAAGTTGCAAAAGAAATCGGATATCCGGTAATAACAAGATCAGCATTTGCTTTGGGTGGACTCGGCAGCGGTCTTGCGGAAAACGAAGAAAAGTTGGAACAGCTTGCATCTGCAGCTTTAATGAGTGTACCGCAAATCTTGATAGAAAAATCTTTATACGGTTGGAAAGAAATAGAATACGAAGTAATGAGAGACAGACAAGGTAATTGTATAACCATTTGTAATATGGAAAATTTTGACCCGATGGGAATACATACCGGTGACTCAATAGTTGTTGCCCCGTGCCAAACAATAGATAATATTGAAAATAACATGTTAAGAGATACCGCAATAAAGATTGTTCATAATATCGGAGTAATAGGGGAATGTAATGTTCAGTTTGCATTAAGTCCTTACACAAAAGAGTTTTATGTAATAGAAATAAATGCAAGACTTTCAAGATCATCCGCTCTTGCATCAAAAGCTACAGGATATCCTATAGCATATATCGCTGCAAAAGTTGTGTCGGGTTTTGATTTGCTTGAACTCAAAAATCCCGTAACACAAACAACATCGGCATTTTATGAACCGTCACTTGATTATGTAACATTAAAAGTCCCAAGATGGGACTTAACAAAATTTACCGGTGTTTCAAAACTTTTGGGAACACAGATGAAATCCGTCGGTGAAGTTATGGCTATCGGCAGAAATTTTTGTGAAATAACACAAAAAGCCATAAGAATGGTAAATGAAAATGATGAAGGTATAACGACGGGAATATTTAAAAATGCAACTAAAAAAGATCTCGAATACGAAATAGCAAATCCTACAAATTTAAGATTGTTTGCAATATATGAAGCATTTAAAAGAGGTTATTCCATAGACAAAGTTGCAGATTTATCAAAAATTTCAAAATGGTTTTTGGAACATATAGAACGACTTGCAGATACCGAAAACGAGCTTGTTGAGTTACTGAAAAAGAGTAAAAAGAAAACAGTTTATGACGCATTTAAAGATTTAGGTAAAGAATATATAAGAAACTTAAAAAGACTCGGTTTTTCCGACTATCAGTTAGTTAAATTTTACCTTACAATAAAAGAACCTGACAAAAAACATACACAGAAAGATATTAAAAAACTTTCACTTGAAATAAGAAAATTAAGAAAGAAATTAAATATTGTTCCCGTAGTAAAACAGATAGATACAACATCCGCCGAATATCCTACAAGTTCAAACTATTTATATTTGTCTTACGACGGAACACACAATGATATAACACTTACAAAGAAAAACTCCGGAATTATTACGTTGGGCAGCGGAAGCTACAGAATAGGCAGCAGTTGCGAATTTGATTGGTGTTCTGTAATGACAAGTAAATATTTCAAAACAAAAAGGGAAGACAGTATAATTATAAACTGTAATCCGGAAACCGTATCGACGGACTTTTCAACTTCAGACAGATTGTATTTCGAAGAACTTTCTTTTGAAAGAGTGTTGGATATTGTGGATATAGAAAAGCCGAAAGGTGTTATAGCTTGTATGGGCGGACAAAACCCCAACAACCTTATACCGTCGTTGAACGATGCTAAAGTTAAAATTTTGGGACACAGTGCAAAAACGGTAGATATGGCGGAAGACAGAAACAAGTTTTCTGCACTGCTTGATAAAATGGGCATAGATCAACCCGAATGGATAGCTGCAACATCAAGAAAAGAAATAGATGAATTTATAGAAAGAGTGGGATATCCTGTTTTAATAAGACCGAGTTTTGTGTTGTCGGGAACACTTATGAACGTTGCCGGTGACGAAAAAAGTTTGGATTATTTCCTTTCGTTAACAAAAGATATTTCGGACGATTATCCTGTAGTAATTTCAAAGTTTATTCTCGACGCAAAAGAAGTTGAATGTGACGGAGTTGCCAAAAACGGTGAAGTAATAATTTCGTTGGTAAGCGAACACGTTGAAAATGCAGGTATTCACAGCGGAGATGCAACACTTGTATTCCCGCCGGAAAAACTTTATGTAAAAACGGTAAATACAATAAAAGATATAGTCAGAAAAATAGCTAAAGGTTTAAACCTTAACGGACCGTTCAATATTCAGTTTATTGCAAAAGATAACGATGTTAAGGTTATAGAATGTAATTCAAGAGCATCAAGGTCGTTCCCTTTCATATCAAAAGTTTCAGGTAAAAACCTTGCGGAAATTTCGTGCAAGGTTATGAATAACGAAAAGATAAGCAAAATAATGATAGATGAAAGTGAAATTCCGTTTGTGGGAATGAAAGCTTCTATGTTCAGTTACCAAAGACTCGACGGCGCAGATCCCGTAACAGGTGTTGAAATGGGATCAACCGGAGAAGTAGGTTGTTTGGGAACGGACTTTAATCAGGCAATGATTCTTTCCCTTGAAGCGACACAAATTAAAAAACCGGTTAAAGGTATATTGGTAAGTTCAGGCAGAGAAAGAGATAAAATAAAATTTATGGAAGTTGTGGAAAATTTATATAAATTGAATGTTCCGGTATATGCAACAACGGGAACGGCAAATTATTTAAAAGCAAGGGGATATAATGTCCATATGGTTAATTGGACTGAAAATCCTAAAGCGATAAATGTTATAAAAGACGGTAAAGTTGATTTTGTAATTAATATACATAAAACGTTTGATATTTCCGAAAGAAAAGAAAATGCAATTATAAGAAAAGCTGCAATTAAGTGCGGTTGCTCTTTACTTACCAATATGGAAAAAGTTATTGCATACTTGAAATCACTCGACGAATACGACAAACTTCAAGATATTAAATGTATTAATTTATAAAGTATTAACCTACCTGAATAATTTTTGAAAGTTGAGAATATTTAGTGTTGATCAAGTTGTTTATGTTTGCATTTTCCGGTGCAATAAGTTCCGGATCTTTTTCAATAATATCTGCGGCAACTTGTTTTGCATACTCGATAAGTTTTACATCTTTTATTATATCGCCTGCTTTAAATTCGGGAAATCCGTGTTGTAAAGTTCCCGTAAATTCGCCGGGACCTCTCATCTTTAAATCTTCGGATGCAATTTTAAATCCGTCGGTAGTTGTCGTCATTATTTGTAATCTTTGTTTGGCTGTTTGCCCTTTTGCATCGGATATCAATAAACAGAAAGATTTTTTTTGTCCTCTGCCGACTCTGCCTCTTAACTGATGCAAAGTTGCAAGACCGTATCTGTCTGCATGTTGAATAATTATCATTGTTGCATTGGGAACATCTATCCCGACTTCAATAACCGTTGTTGATATCAATATATCAAATTCTTTATTCTTAAATTTTATCATTACATCATTCTTTTCTTTTGGTTTCATTTTACCGTGCAATAATGCAACTCTATTGTTTTTAAAAACTGTTTTTGATAATTTTTCGGCTTCTTGAGTGGCCGATTTCAGCTCTACTTTGTCGGATTCGTCTACAAGGGGATAAACGATATAAATTTGGTTTCCTTTTTCTATTTCTTCCAAAGCATAATCGTAAGCAATGTTTTCCGATAAGCAATAAGTTGCTACAGGTGTTCTGTTTGGCGGTAACTCATCCAAAACACTTACGGACATTTCACCGTATATTGTCATTGCAAGTCCTCTCGGTATAGGAGTGGCTGTCATCATTAAAACATCGGGATTATTGCCCTTTGCAAGAGCTGTAGCTTTTTGTAACACTCCGAATCTGTGCTGTTCGTCGATTATTACCAAACTTAAATTTTTAAATTTAACTCTTTCCTGCATTACCGAATGTGTACCTACAATAATGTTTGTAGTTCCGTCTTCTATTAACGGTAATATTTCCGTTTGTTTCTTTTTTGTTTTTAAACTTGAAGAAGTAACAAGTTCTATATTAACATTTAATCCCTCAAGCATATTTTTAAATGTGAGATAATGTTGCTCGGCAAGAATTTCAGTCGGAGCCACTATAGCAGCTTGATATCCGTTTTCCACAGCAAGAAGAATTGCACTTAGTGCAACTACGGTTTTACCGGAACCGACATCACCCATGAGCATTCTGTTCATGGCTTTTTTGCTCATCATATCGTTAAATATTTCGTTTATTGCCTTTTTTTGTGCTCTTGTAAATTCAAACTTTAATTGATTCTTAAAAGGAGTTAACAACTTTTTCGTTATTTTATATTTGCTGACTTTTGGCTTTATGGCATTTTTCTGTTTAGCTTTAGATAAAACTATTTGTAATAACAAAAATTCCTGTAAAGCAAACGATTGCCTTGCAAGTTCTGCTTCTTGTAAAGAGTCGGGAAAATGTATTGTTTTTATTGCTTTGGATATCGGCATAAGTGTTGTTTTATATTTTTCGTTGCCCGATATTATGTCCGGGTAAATGTTTGCCATATCGTTTAAAACAAGTTTTAATGCGGATGATATGGTTTTTTGAGTTATGCCCGCCGTTAAATCGTAAACAGGTATTAATTTGTTAAATTGTTCCGGAACAGAGTTTTTATCTTCCACTATTTCATAATCTTCAACGGAAACTTGTTTTTGTCCGAACTTTAACTCGCATATTCCGTATATATAGACAAAAGAGTTTTGTTTAAAAGCATTTTTTATTGTTTCAAATATATCATACTTTGAGTAAGGGTTAACTTTTCTGAAGAAGTTTGCAGTAATTGTTCCGGAACCGTCATTTATTTCCGCAGAAAATACGGATAAGTGCATAGATAACTTTTTTGTGTAAGTATTTATGATTTTACCGAATATACAGTAATGCTGACTGAAAAGTATATTTGATATTTTCGTTATTACGGTCCTGTCTTGGTATGTTCTCGGAAAAAATGTTATAAGATCTTCAACATTATTTATAGAAAGTTTTGATAATGCCAAAGCTCTTTTAGGGCCTATACCTTTGATGTATTTGATATCCGTAGATAAGTTCATTCCGATATTATACAAAAATATTATATAAAAGGGTAGATATTTAGTAATATTATTAACAACTGCCACAAAATATGGTATAATACACAGATAAATTGTGAATACTATAGCTGAAAATATTAATGATATAAAAAATAGAATAGAAAAAGCATCAAACGGCAGGAAGATAACATTACTTGCCGTTACTAAGACTTTTTCTGCGGAATGTGCCAAACAGGCTATAGATACGGGAATTTTAGATATTGCCGAAAGTAAAATACAGGAAGCATTACCTAAATTCGAAGTTCTTTCTAACAGTTTAAACGGTATAAATAAACATTTTATAGGACATTTGCAGTCAAATAAGGCCAAGAAAGCGGTATTAAATTTTGATTTGATACAGTCTTTGGACAGCATAGATTTGGCAAAAGATATAAACAGACATGCGAAAGATATAAACAAAGTTCAAAAATGTTTAATTGAATTTAAAGTTTCAACCGAAGAAACAAAGTATGGTGCATCAAAAGAAAAAGTTTACGAAATATACGATTATTGTGCTTTAAATTGTCCGAATATTTCTGTTTGCGGAATAATGACAATAGCACCTTTTTTTGATGATAAAGAGTTGGTTAGGCCATATTTTAAATTAGCTTATGAAGTATTTGAAAATATAAAAAATACGAAAAAAGATGCCAATTTCAATATTCTATCAATGGGAATGTCCGATGATTTTGAAATTGCAATACAAGAAGGTTCGAATATGGTAAGAGTAGGAACAGCCATATTCGGGGAGAGAAATTATGATAAGTAAAAAGTTTTACGACAAAAAGGTCGTTTTTATCGGTTCAGGTAATATGGCAGAAGCCATAATATCCGGTTTTGTAAAATACGATATTATAAAAGCTGCAAACATTGTTTGTAACGATATTTCAAGAGACAGATTACAATATATGTCTCAAAAATATGCGGTATCCGCTCAACAAGATAAAGGTGAAGCTTTAGATAAAGCAGATATAGTTTTTTTAACAATAAAACCTCAAACTTTTAAAGGGGTATTGGAAGAATACGGAAAACAAATCGGAAAAGCAAAAATGGTTGTTACCATTGCAGCCGGTATTACGACGGAATTTGTTGAAAAATATCTTTCAAAAAAATCCGTTCTTATAAGAGTTATGCCTAACACTCCGGCACTTGTAGGAAAAGGTGCTATGGCTGTTTGCGGCGGGAAAAACGCAACAAAAGAAAATATTAACGATATAGCGGACTTGTTCTCCGTTATCGGAAGAGTTGTTGTTGTAAAAGAAAAATTAATAAATGCAATCACCGCTGTTTCCGGTTCGGGACCTGCTTATGTGTTTTATTTCTCCGAAGTTATGAGACAAGCTGCCGAAAATTTAGGTATTCCTTCCGATATGGCCAAAGAATTGGTTTATCAAACAATATTCGGTTCCGGAAAAATGCTTATCGAAAGCGGCCTTGATGATACCGTTTTAAGAAAGAATGTTACTTCTCCGGGAGGAACAACCGAAAAAGCTATGGAAGAATTTTTAAACAGCGATTTTAAACAAGTCGTTTTTTCTGCTATTGAAAAAGCAAAACAAAGAGCAGAAGAACTTTAATATATAATAAGTAAAGTAGAGAGGTAAAAGTAATGATTATTAAGGTAAGAGTAATTCCTAATTCAAAAAGAAATGATGTTGTCAGCAGAATTGGGTCTATTTTAAGAGTAAAAATTGCTGCTCCTGCTGTTGAAGGAAAAGCAAACGAAGAATTATGTGAATATTTATCGGACTTTTTCGATGTTAATAGATCTCATGTTCTCTTGAGAAAAGGTGAAAGAGGCAGAGAAAAAACTATAGAAATTACAGGCAGAACAGAAGAAGAATTGGAAGAAGTTTTAGATACGATACCGTAGAGATTAAATTAGTTTCAAGAGAGAAGAATGAACAATAAAATGCCGGAAACGTTATATTGGGACAAAGGCGAATTGTTTTTGTTGGACCAACTGGAACTCCCGAATAAAGTTATATATAGAAAATGTAAAACTTATACGGATGTTATCAAGTCAATCAAAAATATGATTGTCAGAGGTGCTCCGGCTATAGGTGTTGCGGCCGCTTACGGTATGGTTCTTGCGGGAACAAAGACTGCAAAGTTATCACCTACAGAAAAAATTAAGTTCATTAAAAAAGTTTCAGAAGAAATGATACAGGCAAGACCTACAGCCGTTAACTTAAAGTGGGCTGTAGACAAAATGTGTTTAGTTGTAGAAAGTTCTTTAAAATTAAATCCTGAAAATTTCATTATTGCATTGGAAAAAGCGGCAAATGAAATTTATGACGAAGATATAGAATGTAATAAAGTTATGGCTGATTTCGGAGCAAGACTTTTAAAAAAGAATTCCGTAGTTCTTACTCATTGTAATGCCGGTGCACTTGCCACGGCAGGTTACGGAACGGCACTCGGAATGATAAGAACAGGTTATAAGAACGGGAAAATAAAAAGAGTTTTTGTTGATGAAACAAGGCCTTATTTGCAAGGTGCAAGACTTACGGCTTGGGAGCTTCAACAAGAAAAAATTCCGTATACTTTAATTACCGATAATATGGCAGGATATATAATGAAGACGGAAAAAATAGATGCCGTTATTGTCGGTGCGGACAGAATTGCTTCAAACGGTGATGTTGCAAATAAAATAGGAACTTATTCGTTGTCGATACTTGCAAAATATCATAAGATACCTTTTTATGTTGTAGCTCCGAGTTCTACAATAGATTTTTCTACTTTGTACGGTACAAAAATAAAAATAGAAGAAAGATCTGCCGAGGAAGTTTTAAAAATAAACGGAAAAGAAATTGCTCCTAAAGGAACAATCGTCAGACATCCCGGTTTTGATATCACTCCGGCATCAAACATTACAATGATTATCACGGAAAAAGGTGTTTTCAAGCCAAACAAAATTTCTACACTGAAAAAAATTAAATAAAAATATAAAAAAGGTTAAACAAGAAAATGGAAAACGAAAAAAAAGATTATTCAAAAACTGTTAATTTACCTAAAACAGACTTTCAAATGAAAGCAAATTTAGCTCAAAGAGAACCGGACTTTTTAAAAGAGTTATACGACGCTAAAATTTACGAGAAGATGAGAGCAAAAAATCAAGGTAAGAAAAAATTTATTCTTCACGACGGACCTCCGTATGCCAACGGAAATATGCACAGCGGACATGCTTTGAATAAAATTTTAAAAGATTTTATTTTGAAATATAAAAATATGAAAGGTTTTGACACTCCTTACACACCCGGTTGGGATTGTCACGGACTTCCTATAGAAACACAATGTTTAAAAGAATTAAAAACCGATAAACATAAAGTGGATAAAAAAGTTTTCAGACAACAGGCAAGTGATTTTGCAAAAAGATTCGTTTCTATACAGAGAGAAGGTTTTAAAAGATTGGGAGTATTTGCAGATTGGGAGAAACCTTATCTTACATTAGATCCTAAATATGAAGCATCAATAGTAAAAGTTTTCGGTGAACTTGTAGAAAAAAATTATTTGTTCAGAAAGAAAAAACCTGTTTATTGGTGTTCATCGTGCGAAACAGCTCTTGCGGATGCTGAAGTTGAATATGCGGATGTTACATCCGATTCAATATTTGTAAAATTTAAAATTGTTGAATTGAGTGATGCATTAAAAGATAAACAAGATTTATTGAAAGATTATTCCGTATTAATATGGACGACAACACCGTGGACATTACCGTCCAACGTGGCACTTGCATTTTCACCTGTAGCAAAATATGTTGCCTGTGAATATATATTAAACGGCAAAGTTGAAAAAATAATTGTTGCAAGAGATTTGGCGGAAAATGTTAAGAACAAAATCTCTGCGGAAAGTTTTACCGTAAAAGCGGAATTTGACGGTAAAGATTTGGAATATATCAAATGTCAAAATCCTATAGTAGACAGAAAATCGCTCGGTATTTTGGCTGATTATGTCAGTATGGAAGACGGTTCCGGTATAGTTCATATTGCTCCGGGACACGGTCAGGAAGACTATCAGGCGGGATTAGCATATAAACTTGATATTATTTCACCTTTAAATGACAGAGGACAATTTACAAAAGAAGTTCCCGAATTTGAAGGAATAAGTGTATTTAAAGCAAATCCTTTAATAATTGAAAAACTTACAAAAGAAGGAACACTTCTTGCAAGTATAAAAATAAGTCACTCTTATCCTCATTGTTGGAGATGTAAGAAACCTGTGATATTCAGAGCAACTCCTCAATGGTTTATGGGTGTGGATTTGAACGATTTAAGACAAAATCTTCTTAAAGAAATTAAGAATGTTAATTGGGTTCCCAAATACGGAGAATCCAGAATTACCGGAATGATACAAACAAGACCAGATTGGTGTTTGAGTCGTCAGAGATTGTGGGGTGTTCCGTTACCGATATTCTATTGTAAAGAGTGCGGTGAACCTATACTTGATAAAAAAATCATAGATAAAGTTGTTGAAGAATTCAAAGTTCACGGAGCGGGAATTTGGTACGAAAAATCCGCAGAAGATTGGTTAAAAGGTTTTGATGTAAAATGTCCGAAATGCGGCAAAACCGAATTTAAGAAAGAAGAAGATATTCTTGATGTTTGGTTTGATTCCGGAGTATCAAGTGAAGCCGTATTGTCGAGCGGAAACTATGATTCTTTGGAATTTCCCGCGGATTTATATCTTGAAGGCAGCGACCAACACAGAGGTTGGTTCCAAAGTTCGTTGCTTCCGGCAGTTGCAATAAAAGGCAGAGCACCTTACAAAACCGTTCTTACTCACGGATTTTTGGTTGACGGTCAAGGCAGAAAGATGTCTAAATCTTTAGGTAACGGACTTGATCCTTTACAAATAATAAATAAGTACGGTGCGGATATTTTGAGATTGTGGGTTGCATCTTGCGATTACAGAGAAGATGTAAGAATTTCAGACGAAATTATAAAAGGTCATACCGACACCTACAGAAAGATAAGAAATACAATAAGATTTATGCTCGGAAATATCAGTGATATGAAAAAAGAAGATGTAGTAAAATTTGCAGATATGAACGAGATAGATAAATATGCTTTATGGACATTAAACGAAGTGGTAAAACAGGCTGAAACCGGTTTTGAAAATTACGAGTTCCATAAAACAGTTAAAGTTATAAACGATTTCTGCACGGTATTTTTAAGCGGATTTTATCTTGATGCATTAAAAGATATTTTATATTGCGATAAAGTTAACAGTAAAGCAAGAAGAAGTGCACAATCTGCAATGCTTGAAATAGTTACTGCATTGGTAGAAGTAATGTCACCGATATTAACTTTTACAATGCATGAAGCATGGAAAGAAATAAAGAAAATAAAACAAGATTTACCTGAATTTGTAACATTGGTGGATTTCCCTGCGGTAAATGAAGAATATAAGTTGGAAAAAGATGTTCTTGCAAAGTGGGAAACTCTTGTAAAAATAAAACAACAAGTTTTGGCAGAAACGGAAAAATTAAGAAAAGATAAAATTATCGGTTCCAACTTGGAATCAAGTTTAACAATAAAGTATGGTTCAAAGTATGAGAAAGCATTGAACGATATCGATTTGATAAACATTGTATTCGGCAGTTGGGATATTAAGTTGGAAAAATCCGATAATGCGGAAGAAATTTCCGTTGTTGCGGGAAAATCTTCTTACGGCAAATGTGAAAGATGTTGGAGACATATTGACGGTATAAACGAAGATGGTTTATGCCACAGATGTGCAGATGCAACTAAATAAAATAAACTTAATAAATATAAAAACAGGAAGATAAAAATCTTCCTGTTTTTTTGTGGCTTACAATTTAGTAAAATAAAACATCATGAAAAAATATTTGTATTTCTTATTACCTTTAATTTATGTAGCATTGGACCATATAACAAAGTTTCTTGTTATAAAAAATATCCCTTACGGCTCTTTTATAAAAATTAACGATTATTTTAGCCTTGTAAACATATCTAACACCGGTGTAGCATTTAGTATGTTTCAAAATAACAATATATTTTTTATATGTTTGGTATCTTTAGTAATATTGTTCCTAATATTTTTTCTCTATAAAAACAAAAAAGAACTTACAAAATTACAAACCCATGCTTTGCTTTTGATATTGGCGGGGGGAATAGGTAACCTTATAGACAGACTTTTCAGAGGTGCAGTCGTGGATTTTATAGATGTAGGTTATAAAGAAGTTTACAGATGGCCTGCATTCAATGTTGCAGACTCTTGTGTATGTATAGGCGTAACACTGTTTATCATTTCTCTATTATTCTTCAATAAAAAAGCCAAAGTATAAATTTATACCTTGGCTTTTTATTTTATAATGTTTTTTTTTGTTAATTATAAATTATACATTGTAAATTATAAATTGTTGTCTTACTCCCATTCAATGGTCGCAGGCGGTTTTTGAGAAATATCGTAAACAACTCTGTTGGCACCTTTAACTTCGTTTATTATTCTTGAAGATATTTTTCCTAAAATTTCGTAAGGCAATTTTACCCAATCTGCAGTCATTGCATCTACCGAGTTTACGGCTCTTATAACGATAACGTGTTCATAAGTTCTTTGATCGCCCATAACACCTACCGTTTTTACAGGAAGTATTATTGCAAAAGATTGCCAAATTTTTTCGTATAATCCTGCTTTTCTTATTTCTTGATCAACTATTGCATCCGCTTCTTTAACTATTCTTAACTTCTCTTCGGTTATTTCGCCGAGTGTTCTTATTGCAAGACCGGGACCCGGGAAAGGTTGTCTGTCTATAATTTCGTTAGGAATGTTTAATTCTCTTCCCAACTGTCTTACTTCATCTTTAAATAAAGATTTTAAAGGTTCAACCAATTTCATCTTCATTTTTTCGGGTAATCCGCCAACATTGTGATGGCTCTTAATCGTTACGGCTTTGCCTATTTTTGCACTTTCTATAACATCAGGGTAAATTGTACCTTGTAATAAAAAGTCAATGTTTTTTACTTTCTTTGCTTCTTTTTCAAAAACGTCTATAAATGTGTGACCGATAATTTTTCTTTTTTGTTCAGGTTCGGTAACACCTTTTAATTTGTTTAAAAATAATTTCTTTGCATCCACTATTATTAAATTCTTGCCGAACTTTTTGCCGAATATCTTTCTTACTCTTTCCGTTTCACCGAGTTTCTGTAAACCGTGATCAACATAAACACTTACCAACTGTTTACCTATGGCTTTGTGCATCATTATTGCCGCAACGGAAGAATCTACTCCGCCGGACAATGCACATAAAACTTTACCTTTACCTACTTGTTTCTTTATTCTTGCAATTTCATCTTTTATATAATTTTTCATTGTCCAATCTTGTTTTACTTTACAAACTTTGAACAAGAAATTATCCAATATTTGTTTTCCGAACGGTGAATGGTGAACTTCAGGATGGAATTGAACTCCGTATATCGTTCCCTTATCGTTTACTATTGTTGCATTAGGACAATTCTTTGAACTTGCAACAACCTTAAATTCTTTGGGAAGTTTTGTTAATTTGTCGCCGTGGCTCATCCATACAGGCATCTTATTCTTTAAACCTGCATAAAGTAATGATTTTGATTTTATAACGATATCGGCTAAACCGTATTCTCTGTTCTTTGAATGTTGAACTTTTCCGCCCAATTGTTGAGCAATTAATTGCATACCGTAACATATACCTAAAATAGGAACATTCATTTGCCAAACTTTTGAGTCCGGCTTGGGAGCATCTTTTTCGTATACACTTGCAGGACCACCGGAAAGAATTATTGCTTCAACCGTGCTTAAATTCTCTATTTCATCAAGTTTCTTGTTTCCCGGAAAAATTTCACAATAAACATGTGATTCTCTTATTTTTCTTGCGATAACTTGAGTATATTGTGAACCGAAATCTAAAATCAAAATCATAAATTGCTCCTTTATAAATTAAAGAATTGTAAATTGAATAAAAAGCATTATACTAAAATAAAACCAATCTTCCAATCATCCAATCTTCCAATCATCCGATCTTCTGTAGTTTTATTGCCTTTTTAGTGTATATTTAATAAAATAAATCTGTTATTTTTTAGAGAGAAATTATATGAATAAAAATGTTACAGCAGATACAAAACTTTTAGGCATTTTCGGTAACCCTGTTAACCATTCTTTATCACCGATAATGCACAATACTTGGTTTGAAAAATATAAATTGAATTATTTATATGTTGCATTTGATGTTTTGCCTAAAAATTTGAAGTCGGCCGTAGAATCAATAAGAACTTTAAATATTTTAGGTGTAAATGTTACCGTGCCTCATAAAATAGATGTTATGAAATATATTGATACTGTAGATGATGCCGCAAAAGCTATAGGCAGTGTTAATACAATCGTTAATAAAAAAGGCAAGCTGTACGGATATAATACTGATTGGCAAGGTTTTATTGCCGATTTAAAATCTAAAAATATAAATTTAAAAAACAAAACAATACTTGTTGTAGGTGCGGGCGGAGCGGCAAAAGCAATTCTTTATGCTTTAACAAAATTAAAAGTTAAACAGATTTATTTAACATCGCGAACTTTTGATAAAGCCAAATTTGTTGCAAGAAAATATAAAAACATTTCCGTTATTGATATAAACAAAATTCCTGTGAGCTTTTTTAAGGATATTGATTGTTTGGTTAACTGTTCTACTTGCGGAATGAAAAAAGAAGATAAACTTCCTTTTACAATAAAAGAATTTAATAAAAAAATTGTTTTTTATGATATTATATACAACAAAGAAACACCGTTTAAAAAGTTTGCCGCAAAAAATAAAATAAAGTATTTTTCCGGTGAAGGAATGTTAATATATCAGGGCGCTGTTTCTTTTGATAAGTGGGCAGGAATATTTCCCGATACTGAAAAGACGTTACCGCTTATCAAAAAATTTATGAGGTAAAAAAATTGTTAATATTATTGGTTTTATTTATATTGTTTCCTGCAGTTATATTTTTTTTAGTATCTAATACTATAAATGCAATAATCGTTTCTTATTGCTTGGCGATTCTTCTTTTTATTTTTATAAGAAGAAGCAACAGAAAAGAAATAGTGTTGCTTGATACAACCGTTATAAACGATGACAGAATTATAGATTTTATCAATTCCAATGTATACCAACAGTTTTTATTACCGAGGTTTGTAATAAGAGAAGTAGAGAATAAAATAGAAAACTTAAAAGATAAACATTTGGATGAGAACTTAGAAAAAATAAAACAAAATAAAAAAGTAAAAATCCTGTACAGGAATTACAGTAACATAAAGTCCAGTGACTTTAAAATAATTAAATTGGCAAAAAGTTTGAATGCGAAAATAGTAACGGTAAACTTCAGTTTGAACAAAATGTCTGTGTTGGAAGGAATAAAAGTTATAGATTTGAACGATATGTATGAAAGATTAAAACCTACAATTTTGCCCGGACATAAAATTACAATATTTTTAGTTAAAGAAGGCAGAGAAAAAAATCAGGCAATCGGTTTCTTGGATGACGGAACAACGGTTGTTGCCGAAAACGGGAAAAATTTTGTGGGTAAAAGAGTAAGTTTAAAAATAACATCTATGTTGCATTCGTCCGATAATAAGATGTTATTCGGTAAAATACCTAACGAAGATATTTTGGAAGGAAAACTATAATATGAATTTTGCAGCTGTTATTGTTGCAGGCGGTGCAGGTAAAAGATTCGGTTCAAAGGAACCGAAACAGTTTTTGCTTTTAAACAAAAAGAAAATGTTTATATGGAGCATACTTGCATTTAAAAAAGTTAAAGAATGTAAACAAATTATACTTGTTGTTCCCGAATACAAACTTTCCGAAATGGAAAAGTATAAAAAGTTATATAAAATTGATGTTGTATGCGGCGGCAAAGAAAGATATAATTCCGTTCAGAACGGACTGGAAGTTGTTAAAGATAATATTGATATTGTTGCCGTTCACGATGCGGCAAGACCGCTTATAACTTCTAAAATAATAAAAGAAGTGTTCGACAGTGCGATTAAATACGGCGGAGCGATAGCGGCAAGTGTTGCAAGAGATACGATAAAGTTTTCCAAAAACGGTAAGAATGTAACAAAGTCTATAGACAGAAACAATATTTGGCAGGCACAGACTCCTCAGATGTTTAAAACTAAAATATTAAAGAAAGTTTATTCGAATAAAATACCGAAAAATATTACCGATGATGCACAACTTGTAGAAAAGTTCGGTAAAAGGGTAATGCTGGTTGACGGCGGTTACGAGAATTTTAAAGTAACACAACCGATAGATTTTAAGTTGGCGGAATATATCTTGAAGAATAGAGGTATAGAAAAATGTTTGTAGGATTCGGATATGATGTTCACAGATTTAAAAAATCAAGAAAACTTTTTCTTGGCGGAGTAAAAATATCTGATACCAACGGTCTTGACGGACACAGCGATGCTGATGTTTTGGTTCACGCTTTAATGGATTCTTTGCTCGGTGCCGCGGGGGAAAACGATATAGGACACTTTTTTCCTACAAATGACGACAGATATAAAGGTATATCAAGTATAGAACTTTTAAAAATTGTAGTTAAAACTTTAAAGAAAAAGAAATTTAAAATAATAAATACTGATATGACAATTGTTGCCGAAAAGCCGAAAATATATCCGTATATAGACCAAATGAAAGATATTCTTTCAAAAACAATGGGTATATCTAAAACAAGAATAGCAATAAAAGCAACCACTAACGAAAAAATGGGGTTTATCGGCAGAGGCGAAGGTATTTGTGCAATGGCAGTGGCTTCGTTGAAAAAGGGGATAAAATAATGAAGAGTTTTTTTATATTTATTGCCGGTATGATTACTATGTTTGTAGGTATGGTTTTATTTGGTATGTATAACGAATATTTTTTAGGAGAAGGTAATGTTCCAGGTCTTACATATCTTTCAGAACAACAGGTAGGAAAAACTTTTGAGTATAGAAGCATTAAAATAATACAAGCACATTCACAAAATACAGCATTGGTTTTACCAAACCAACTACTTGCTTCTGAACCTGTTATGTTTCTTTTGGGAAAGGAGTCTGATGCTTTTTATGATGATCAAATTATAAATATTCCAAAAGGATATAAATTAGTTCAAGTTGGAACTTACAGATACACAACTAGAGAAAAATTTGAAAAGATAGTTCCTGCGGTAGCAATAGTAAAATAAAGTTTTTAAGGAAAACAAGATGATAAAATTTTATAACACATTAACAAACAGAGTTGAAGAATTTAAACCTATAAAAGAAAATAATGTATCGATATATATTTGCGGTGTTACACCTTACGATGTTTGTCATTTGGGACATGCAAGAGCTTATGTAACTTTCGATGTTATAAAAAGACACTTTATGAGAAGCGGATATACCGTAAACCATGTTCAGAATTTTACCGATGTTGACGATAAAATTATAAACAGATCCTTGGAAAAACAAATTTCGCCGATAGATTTGGCAAAACAGTTTATTGACGATTATTTTATGCAGATGGATAAACTTAATGTTATAAAGGCAAACACTTATCCGCAAGTTACTAAAATGATACCTCAAATAGTGGAGTTCATAAAAAAACTTGAAGAAAAAGGTTATGCTTACAATGTTGACGGAGATGTCTATTTTTCCGTTGATAAATTTAAAGAATACGGAAAACTTTCGAAAAGAAAATTCGAAGAAATGAGGGTAGGAGCAAGAGTAGAAAAAGATTCGAAGAAAAAAAATCCTTATGATTTTATATTGTGGAAAAAAACAAAAGAAAACGAACCTCAGGAAGTTTCTTGGGACAGCTTTTGGGGGAAAGGCAGACCCGGCTGGCATATAGAATGTTCGGTAATGTCTACGACATTGTTGGGTAACACTATAGATATTCACGGCGGAGGCCAAGATTTAATATTCCCGCACCACGAAAACGAAATAGCTCAAAGTGAAAGTTGCACGGGACAACAGTTTGCAAACTATTGGATACATAACGGATTTGTTACGGTAAACAAAGAAAAAATGTCTAAAAGCTTGGGTAACTTTTTTACATTAAAGGATATTTTTGAACAATATGATCCCAGAGTAGTAAGATACTATTTGCTTACACAACATTACAGAACTCCGCTTGATTTTTCACACGATAATTTAAACAGTGCAAAAGCCGCATTGCAAGGACTTGACGAAGCATATTCAAGACTTGTTGCAATAGTTAAAGATAACGATAGTAGTTTGAAAGATGAAAGTTTAATAAAAATACAAAAACAAGTTAAAGATTCGTTAGACGACGATTTTAATTTTGAAAGAGCATTATCTTATTTGCACGAACTTAAAAATATAATATTAAACAACTTATCCGATGATAAAAAAGATTTATTAAAACAGGCAAAATGGCTTTTTGAAGATATTTTGGAAGGTGCTTTAGGTGTAAGAGTTTTAAAAGAAGAGTCAACATCATCCGATTTACAGGCTCTTTTAGATAAAAGAAATCAGGCAAGAAAAGAAAAAAATTGGGTGGTTGCCGACGAGTGCAGAAACAAACTTTCCGAACTCGGTTACAAAATTATAGATAATAAAGACGGAAGTTCAACTCTTGTTAAAAAAATATAAATAGGGGAAACATGGATAAATTATTCGGTAGAAATGCCGTGCTTGAAGCAATAAAGTCCGGTAACAGAACAATAAATAAAATTCTTATTTCTAAAACCGCTCACGGCAGCAGTATAAGTGAAATTATTAAACTTGCCAAAGCAAAAGGTATTGTTATAAACAATGTTCCTCCTGAAAAGCTTGATAAATTCGAACAAGAAAATACTCAGGGTGTTGTTGCCGAAGTTTCGGCAACAAATTATGTTGAACTTGAAGATTTAATAGATACCGTAAAAAACAAAAAAAACGGTTTATTATTACTTCTTGATTCTATAGAAGATCCGCACAATTTAGGTGCAATTATAAGGAATGCCGTATGTTTCGGTGTTGACGGGGTAATTATACCCAAATGGAGAAGTGCAACGATAAATGAAACGGTTGAAAGAACATCTGCCGGTGCTGTAGAGCATATAAAAATAGCAAGAGTTACAAATTCGTCGCAGGCAATATTAAAATTAAAAGATAACGGTTTTTGGGTTCTCGGTGCCGAAAACGGAAACAATTCAATAACTGATACAAAAATTCCTTTTCCCGCAGTTTTGGTTATGGGAAGCGAAGGGTTTGGAATACATCAAAAAATAAAAGAAAAATGTGATTTTATTATAACCATACCGCAAAAGAGTACAATTTCTTCTTTAAATGTCTCTTGTGCCAGTGCAGTAATTCTGTACGAAATATTTAAACAAATTAGTAATTGCTAATTTCTAATTGAAAATAGCATTTTCAATTTTATTTTGGTAAAATTATAAGACAATGAATACAAATATAATTAATGCAGTTACAGATATTATAAGCAATATACAAACAAAAGGGGACAGTGCCGTAATAGGGTATCTTAAAAAGTTTGACGGAGTAACTTTTAAAGCAGCTAAAGAGTTAAAAGTTACCGACAAACAAATAAAAGATGCCGTTAAAAAGGTTAGTCCTGCTTTAAAAAAAGCAATAAAAGCTTCTTATGCCAATGTTTTGGCTTTTCATAAGGAAGAATATTCAAATATAAAAAAAGAGTGGCTTTTAACTGATAAAGTAAAGTCTGTAGGACAAATATACAGACCTATAGAATCGGTAGGTATATATGTGCCCGGCGGAAGATTTTCTTATCCGTCGTCTGTTATTATGAATGCCGTTGCAGCTAAAGTTGCCGGTGTTAAAAGAATAGTTATGATGACTCCTCCCAAGAAAATGAGCAACGAAGTTCTTTTTGCCGCAAAAATTTGCGGAATAAAAGAAATATATACGATAGGCGGAGCGGTTGCTATAGCAGCTCTTGCTTACGGAACAAAAACAATAAAGCCGGTAAATATGATAGTAGGTCCCGGAAATGCTTATGTGAACGAAGCTAAAAGACTTGTTTTCGGTAAAGTCGGTATAGATTCATTGGCAGGGCCGAGTGAAGTTGCCGTTATTGCCGACAGCGGAGCAGATAAAGATTATGTTTTATACGATTTATTGGCACAATCCGAGCACGATACGATGGCAAAATCTTATTTACTATGCAGTTCAAAACAAACGATAGATTATATAAAGAAAAATTTTGATAAAGAAAAATTAAATCAAGTTAAGTTTTATAATGTAGATACAAAAAAAGCAGTAGATATGGTTAATGATATAGCTCCCGAACATTTGGAACTTTTAACTAAAAATGCAAAACAAATTGTAAAGAAAATTTATAATGCCGGAGCGATATTTGTAGGTTATAATACGGCAACAGCTGTCGGTGACTATTGGGCGGGACCTTCGCACGTGCTACCGACAAATGCATCCGCAAAATATTCAAGCGGACTTTCGGTTATGACTTTCATGAAAAGAAGCAGTTATATAGAATTAAAAAAAGTTGTTCCAACAGTAAAAAAACAGATTGCCGATTTCGCTGAAGCGGAAGGTTTATTAAATCATAAGAAATCAATAGAGGTAAGAAAAATATAATGAGAGTAGAACTTTCTGAAAGAGAAATAGAATTGATAATACATATGCTTACCGAAGAAGTAACAAAAGTTAACGACGGCAAAGCGAAATTAAATTTTTCCGTTGATGAAATTGTTTTGTTGGAAAAATTAGACCAAGCTTTAAAATTAAAAGATTTAGATAAAATTGTAGAAGATAAAGATATACAAAAAACAAAATATTTAAATTAGAGAGAAAAAATGAGAAAAGCACACATTCACAGAAAAACATTTGAAACGGATGTTGATATTGAATTGAATTTGGATTCAAGCAAAAAATCTTCAATCAATACGACGATACCGTTTATGGATCATATGCTTACGTTGTTTTCTGCTCATGCCGGAATATATCTTAATATAAAGGCAAAAGGTGATACCGAAATAGATGATCATCACTTGGTTGAAGATATGGGAATTACTTTAGGGCAGGTGTTTAAACAGGCATTGGGGGATAAAAAAGGCATAGTAAGATACGGACACTTTTTATTGCCTATGGACGAAGCTCTTGCTTACATAGCTCTTGATATTTCGGGAAGACCGTTTTTAAGCTATGAGGCAAAAATAGAGTTTCAGAAAACAGGCTTTAATTACGATTTAATACAAGAGTTTTTTATAGCTTTTGTTAACAATGCCGCAATAACACTCCATATAAAAATGATGAAAGGAAGAAACAATCATCATATTGCAGAATCTATATTCAAAGGGTTCGGAAGGGCATTGGCAATAGCGATAAGTATAAATAAAAAAATAAAAAATAAGATACCTTCGACAAAAGGTTCTATTTAAGAGGGAAATATAACATGATAATAATACCTGCAGTTGATATCAGACAAGGAAATTGTGTAATGCTTAAACAGGGTAAAATTGCCGACGAGACAATTTATTCGAAAGATCCCGTGTTTATGGCAAAACTTTGGAAAGCAAAAGGTGCGGAAAGATTGCATGTCGTAGATTTGGACGGTTCTTTCTCGGGTAATCAATCGAACAATCAAATTATAGGAAATATTTGTTTAAGCGTAGATATTCCGGTTGAAGTAGGCGGCGGAATAAGAAACATGAAAAGAATAGACGATATTT
Organism: Elusimicrobiota bacterium; assembly: GCA_017528425.1. Lineage (GTDB taxonomy): Bacteria > Elusimicrobiota > Endomicrobiia > Endomicrobiales > Endomicrobiaceae > Ruminimicrobiellum. The sequence continues at coordinate 30,156 of JAFXOV010000015.1, forward strand.
TTACTTTGGGTGCATCTTATGCGATATTGGGTACGGTAGCAATTTATAATCCCGACATTGTAAGACAAGCCATAGAAAAATACGGATCGGAAAAGATTATAGTTGCCCTTGATGTTTATGAGGGAAAAATCGCTATCGGCGGATGGAAAGAAATTACTCCGGTAACAACAGAAGAAATGATAGAAAAATTAAAAAATATGGGTGTTAGCGAAATTATTTATACCGATATATCAAAAGACGGAATGTTAAAAGGGCCTAATATCGATGGATTAAAGAGAATTGCAAAAGCAAGTAAGATGAATGTTATAGCTTCCGGCGGAGTAACAACAATAGACGATGTTAAAAAAATATCTAAACTTGAAAAATACGGCGTAACCGGAGCAATTGTAGGAAAAGCATTATATACAGAAGATTTCAAGTTGGAAGAAGCAATAAGAACTTTAAATAAAAAATAAAAAGTAGTTGCGGGGGAAATATGTTGGAAATTACAAAACAATTAAAATTCGACAAAAACGGATTGATACCGGCTGTTGTTCTGGATTATAACGACGGTGCGGTTTTGATGGTTGCATATATGAATGCGGAATCGTTTGAAAGAACATTGAAAACGAAGAAAGCTACATATTGGAGCAGATCAAGACAAAAATTTTGGGTAAAAGGTGAAGAATCCGGTAATATACAAAAAGTAAAAGAAATTTATTATGATTGCGACGCTGATTGTATATTGTTGAAAGTTATTCAGGTAGGCGGTTCTGCCTGCCATACCGGATACAGAAGTTGTTTCTACAGAAAATTGTCTTTCACGGGAAATACAAGAATTGTAGGTAAAAAAGTTTTTGATCCAAAAAAAATATACGGGAAATAGAAAATGCTTAAAGTAAAAATTTGCGGTATAACAAATTACGACGATGCTTTAAATGCAACAAATTTGGGAGCAGATTATTTAGGGTTTCAGTTAATAAAAGATTCTCCTAAAAAAGTTTCCGATAAAATGTTAAAAGAAGTTAACGAAAAACTTCCGCCTTTTGTCTTGGCGGTTGGAATATTCGTCGATCAAGACAGCAAAGCCATAACAAAGGTTGTAAAAAAGACAGGAATAAAAGTCGTTCAGTTAAACGGTAATGAAACACCTGAATTTTGTAAAGCATTGGCTGTCGCATTAGGCGTAAAAGTTTTTAAGTATATGAAGTTTACAAGTATAGCGGATGTAATAAAATTGCAACCTTATGTAGGAAATGTAGATTATTTCGTTTTGGATATTGCCGCTAAAGACGAACAAGGAAACGATGTTCTTGCTTTGGAAGCTCTTTCGGGCCTTGAACAAGTAGCGGTTCCTTATTTTATAACAGGCAATATATCTTCCGAAAATGTCGGCGAAGTTATGGAAAAGGCAAAACCGTTCGGTGTTGAAGCAGATACAAGTATAGAAAGATTACAAAGAAGAAAAGATTTTAATAAAATGGCAGACTTTATTAAAAATGCTCATAGTTTAAGGTAATTATAAAATGGAACAAATAAATATACAAAGAGCTATAGATACATTAAATTTGGAAGCTAAAGCCGTAAAAGATCAAATAAATCATTTAGATGATCAGTTTGTAAAAGCGGTTTCTTTAATAGAAAAATCTTCCGGCAGGGTCGTTATTATAGGTCTTGGAAAATCCGGCCATATCGGAAGAAAAATAGCTGCCACAATGGCATCTATCGGTGTTCCCGCAATATATTTACATCCTGCAGAGTGTTTGCATGGTGATTTGGGTATGATAATGAAAGATGATGTTGTAATAATGTTATCATATTCCGGAGAAACCGAAGAAATTAAACAAGTATTACCGGTATTGCAAAAAATGAATTTAAAAATTATAGCAATTACCGGCAAAACAGATTCTCCTACATGGAAAAATTGTGATGTTATTATAGATTCTTCGGTGGAAAAAGAAGCTTGTCCTTATAATTTGGCACCTACATCATCAACAACGGCATTACTTGCTTTAGGTGATGCATTAGCTCTTGTTTTATCTGAAAGAAAAGGTTTTAAAAAGGAAGATTTTGCTATATTTCATCCTTTGGGTGCTATAGGTAACAAAATTAAGAGATTAACAATGAAAGTTAAAGAAATTATGAGACAAGGTAAAGCAAACCCTATAGTAAAAGATACGGCAACCGTTCAGGATGCTCTTTTAATTATGACCGGAACAAGAGTCGGTGCAACAAGTATTGTTGACGAAACCGGAAAGCTTGTGGGATTTTTTACCGATGGAGATTTGAGAAGACAAATTCAGTTGCATGACAATTTATTAAATAAAAAAATATCCGATGTAATGACAAAAAATCCGTCAACTTTATCGCCTGATATGCTCGTTGCGGAAGCCGAAAAAATATTGCAGAAAAAGAATATTGATAATATACCTGTGGTAGATGAAAAAGGAAAACCTATCGGTATTCTCGATGAAAGAGATTTGTTTGCGGAATAGTTTTTAATAAATATTTTATATCGGTTTAATACAGACAGATTATTTTATTGTAATCTGTCTTTTTTTATTGTATGCGATTTTAAGTTTAAATATAACAAAGTTTAATATAAGACAAATCAAAAAGAAGACAGTTAAACTTAATACACAATATGTAGCATAACCTATCCAAATGGTATTTAAAGAATAAATCCTAAAAATGTTCACAAAATATGTGGAAGGGAAAATATAAGCTGCTATCTTTAAATATGAAGGTAACATATATATCGGCCAAGCAAAACCGGAAATTAATAGAACAGGCATGGAATAAAATGTTAATGCACATAAAGACACTACGGGACTTTTGAATAAGTGGGATATTAACATGGCAAAAAACACTATTACAAAAGAATATATTAACGATAATAATAAAAGATTTATTATTGATGTTTGAAATATGGAATTGAACGGAAAAACAAAAAATATGAACAATAACACCATAGCAAGAGCGGCACATACATAAGGTATAGCTTTTCCAAACAGAATAGGCATAATTTTATTGTTCGTTATTTTGTACAGGTCCGTCCACGTTTTTTCTTGAGTTTCCAAGCTCATGGTATGACAAACAGCTACTATAAGAATTTGTTGAAATATTGCAAATAAAACAAAAGGAATAAAAAAGTTTGCGTAAGTCTTTGTAGGATTAAACATCCACTTAAAATTACCTTTTATGGGTTGTATCATTTGCATCGCCGAATTTTTTGAAATACCGTTCTTTATTAAAAAACTTGCGGACACTTGAGCTGCCAGAAATTGTGAAGTCATAACTATCGTTTTTATTGCCGTACTTGAAACCATGAAATTACTTGCATTTGCACCGATAAAAGCAAAAGTACTTTTGGCTCTTTTTAAGTTTATTGAAAAATTGCTCGGTATAAAATAAAACAAATCAATCTTGTTTGTAAAAATTGCATTATAAGCTGCATAAGTTGACGGAAAATAATCAACAATATTAAGTTCTGGGGTAGAATCTATCATTCTGCCGTATTGTCTTGATATTGCGGAATTGTCTTGGTTTACAAGTGCGATTTTTATATCTCTCGGATTTTGTTTGTGATATATGTATGTTATACCGAACGAATATATGATAGGAGCGATAATACATATCAAAATTAAATCTTTTGATGTGAAAAATCTTTTGAATTCCCGTAATAATATTTGTTTAAACAATCTCATAATTTGTTTTACCCGTTAACCTGTTTGCCGGTAGCTTTTATCGTCTTGTTTCGTATTCTCAAAAATATATAAGTAATCAAGAAATATAAAATAAGTAATGTTACTAATATTTTAGCAAAGGGTATTATATATTCGGGTTGCATATTTTGTTGAAATATTTTTCTGAAACCTTCCAAATAAGCGGACAGGGGAATAAATTTTGCAATAGTTGACATTAATATCGGCATTTGTTCCAAAGGCCATGTATAACCGGATAACAAAAATGCGGGAGCACCTATTAAAAGGCAACCTTTTAAAGCATCAAGTCTGTTACCCGTCACTGCAGGCATAAGCATACCGAGTAAGATTGTTGAAATTATAAACAGTACACTTAAAATTATTGCACCTGAAGTGTTTCCGTCGAAAGGAATTTGAAAAGCGGGGAAAAAGACTCTAAACAATATTTCAAAATATATAACCGATATCACTGTATAAACAAGCAGTTTTCCCAATATAAATAAAAATATAGAATTTGAAATTTTTTCTTTTCTCTCGAGTTCTCTGCCTATGGTTAAAGTTCCGAATATTAAAAAGAGTTGCCCTAAAATTGAAATCCATAATCCCGGTGTTAAGAAATATCCGTAATGATATGTAGGATTAAATAACTTTGAAGTATCATTCTGTATAGGCAACATCATTGCTTTTGCCTGTTTGGATTGAATACCCTTCTTTTTCATCATTGTATTTTTGAGACCGGCATTTATTGTTCCGAGTATATTTGCACCTTCTATTTCCGAAAGGTTTGCCGTAAGGTAATTTGATCCGTCTATATAAAAACTTATTTCCGCAGGTAAAGATTTTTTTATATTTTTTTGGGTGCCTTTGGGTATATAAACACCCATATATATTTTGTTTTCGGCAATCAAATATCTGAAATCCTCTACATCGTCTAATTTGTATTTAACATCAAAAGCGTAAGAAGTATCAAAAAATCTTGAAACCGTTCTTGATATTTTGGAATGATCTTTATCTATTATGGCAATAGGCATGTTTTGAACATTACCGTAATAATATATTCCGCCCAAGAAAATAAAATCTATGAAAGGCCACAAACATATTAAAAATAAATAATATTTGCTCGTAAATATGTGTTTTAGTTCTTTTATGATTACATCAACAAGATAACTCATTACAATCTTCTAGTCTTTTAATACTGCTGTCATTCCCGGTCTTAAATTTTCTATTTTTTCGTTTGGCTTTGCTCTTACTTCAAAAGTTTTTAAATCGTAATTGTTTTGTTGGTTAGTAGGTTTCCATGAAGCAAAACTTGCCATAGCGGAAACATAACTTATTTTCATGTTTAATGTTTCTTTTATTGCGGGAATATAAACTTTTATTTCTTTGTCTTTTTGTAGATCGTTTAAAAGGTCTTCTCTGATATTAAAAACAACCCACATATCGTCTGTGTTAAGTAAAGTAATAATAGGATACCCCGTAGCAACGAGTTCTCCGGGATTTGATATTACCTGTGTTACTTCACCATCGATAGGTGCAACTATTGTAAGTTCGTCGTAATAAGCCATAATTTCGTTTTTTTGTCCTTGAGTTGCATTTATTTTTTGTAATGCGGCATTATATTTGTATTCAACTTCATCATATTGCTGTTTTGGAACAATACCGTCATTATAAAGAGTTTTTATTCTGTTATATGTTTTTTCCGCAAGTAAATATTGATCTTGGGCTTCGCTTAATGCCGCGTTAATCGTTTTTAATTTTGCATCAAGCTCTTTTCCTTCAAGCCTTCCCAATATATCACCTTTTTTAACTGCTTGTCCTTCTGTGATAAAGATTTCGGCAATTCTTCCCGGAACTTTTACTCCGATATCAATTTCCGTAGCATCAACTTCTCCCGAAATAGTTTGTTTTTGCCTGTTAGAGCAAGAAACCATGCATACCGTAAAAGATAGTAACAAAAATAATAAAATTTTATTTTTCATTGTTTTCAGCTTCTCCTATAATATTATCCATTAATATTTGTGAATTACCACATATATCCATAAGTTTTGCATAAGCAACATTAAAGTCAAATAATGCTTGAGACTGCTCCAATCTTACTTTTTCCAAAGCAAGTTCGGCGTCGATTACTTCTATTGATGTCGCAAGACCTTCTTTAAACGATTTTTTATAAAGATTCAAGTTTTCTTCGGTTAAATCTTGAGAACTTTTTAAACTTTCATACTGTTCAAGAGCAGCTTGTGCTTCATGATGATATTTTTTTACTGCGGTATCAATCATTTTGTTTGCATTTTGGATATATAAATCTAACACTTCAATTTGTTTTGAATATGCCTTATACTCGTCATAATCTTCTCCGCCTTTAAAAATATCAAGTCTGGCATTCAAACCTGCAACCCATTCAGGTTCAAAGAGTGTAAGATCATCTTTATATATTTCATATTTTCCGAAAGCGGCTATTGTCGGTAAAAAATTACCTCTGATAGCTTTTTTCTTTTGGTTGAGCATATCTTTTTTCTGTTGCATATCTTTTAGTGTTATATTGTTTGAATAAGCGATATCTTCGTAGTAATCTGTTTCTCTGACATAATCTATTTTTTCAAAATCCGTTATAAGATTTACTTTTTCAAGATCTACGCCTATGATATTTGATAATACAACCAGTGCAAGTTCCAAATCTCTTTCTGATTTTTGGTATTCTCTTGTTGCATCGGCAAGAGCAACTTCCGCTCTCAATTGGTTTGCTTTTGATATCATACCGACTTTAAATAATTTTTCCGCATTATCTTTATGTTGAATAATATCATCCAAATAATCTTGTCTGATGTTTCTTGCTTCTTGTGCAAGTTTTGCTCTGAAATAACTTTCTATTACTGATGTTATTGTGGAATTTAGTGTTTTTGTATATTCCATTTCGGAAATGGCAAGTTCCGCTTTTTTTGCTTGGGAATTTGCCGCGATTTTTCCGCCGGTATATAAAGGCCAAACAACAGCGGCGGTAAGTTTATAAAAAAGATCGTCTTGAAATTTCATATCGAAATCAGGTAATCCTTGTTCAAGTTGTTGCTTGAATCCTGCAACAACCGGGTCAGGTTGAGGATGTTCGGAATATGTTGTTGCAGCTTGGAATGTTGCTACACTTGCACCTATAATTGCCGATCTTGCATCATTTAAATTTAACGATATTGAATCGTTTATTTTATTTACCGAACCTTCGACGTAAACATTGGGATAATGTTTTCCTCTTGCCGATTTTAAATGGTATTCGGAAACTTCTTTTGTTTTTGCCGCGGCATTTATCAACTCATTATTGGCAAGAGCGCACTTTAAAGCTTCCGACAATGTTAAAGAATATTCCGCATATAAAGAAGCATTAAAGCTAAAAAAAATACAGAGTAATATTGCTATATATCTTTTCATATTTAAATACACCCTTTTTAGTAAAATTTCAATTTAAGATTTTATTATTTTTTACGAGAATAGTCAAAGAAATACAGGGTGGATTTAGGTTTGACAATAAATTAGTTTTATGTTATATTGTCTACCGAGCGGTAAACAAAACTTTTCGGGCATTTATACAAAAATGGATTCAAGAAAAATATTATCAAAAATAGCATATTATTATATTGCTTTTACCAAAATGACATTAAGAGTAAGAAGTATAGATTTGGTAGGCAGATTCAAAGAACAAAGTGTATATGCGCTTTGGCACGGAGAACAAATTCTTCCTTTGTGTCTTAATTCCGGAAGACAAATTGTTGCCATGTGCAGTATGTCTAAAGACGGGGAAATTCAAGCCGGAGTATTGAGAGATTTTGACTTTATAGCGGTAAGAGGTTCTTCGTCGAAAAGAGCGGAAAGAGCATTAATAGAAACAATAAGATATGCAAGAAAAGGTCATTTTGTTGCATTTACCGTTGACGGCCCCAGAGGTCCTATACACAAAGTAAAATCCGGCCTTCTTTTGGTATCTCAAAAAATAGGTATAAGATTAATACCGATATCCGCAATATCAAAAAATTCTTTAACATTTAAGAAAGCATGGGATAAATTTAAGGTTCCTTTACCTTTTTCAAAGACGGTTGCCGTTTACGGTAACCCTATAGTGATAGGAAAAGATGATAATTTGGAAGAAAAAGCTTTGATAGTTGAAAAAGAGTTGAATAAATTAAGTGAATTTGCGAATAAATATTATTGGTCTAAAGATATAAACGAATATTTGAGTCATCATCCGAAACCTAAAATATTTATAAAGTGTAAAAATAATATAAACACTTGTATAGCAAAAATAAACGAATTAAAACAAAAATATCCCTTATCCGTATTTACTTTGTATATTTCCGATAAAGAAAATAAAAACATTTCATTACCTCAGGATGTGTCCGTTATAAACAAAATAACATCAAAACTTAAAGAAGAAGTTTTCGATGTTTGTTACGGAACTTCTTTTTTTGATAACCTTCGAATTAAACCTAATTTTAAACAACCTTTAATTTAACTATAGTTGAACGGTTTTCGGTAAAAATGTACAATATCAACCATTATGTATATTTATTTTTTAATGCCTTTAATCGGTTTTATAGGAATGTTTTCAGGCGGTTACTGGGGAGTAGGGTGCGGTTGGCTTATTGTTCCTACCATGTTAATTTTCGGCTTTACTCCGAACGAAGCTGTCGGTGTTGGTTTGTTGCAAATGGTTCCTTCAATTCTTATGACTACCGTTCATGATATAAAAAGTTTAGAGTGGCACAAAGAATCCGTTGCCGTAAAATTAGTGGTTCCGTTGGGTGTAGGAGCTTTTTTACTTGCATTCAGCGGTAAAATAGTGAACAGATTCTTTTATGAAAGATTCGGTTCTATTGCTTTGCTTGTAATATTCTGTATATTTATGGTTACGTTGGGTTCTCTTGTCCTTTTCGGTAAAACTACGGAATATGAAACGGATGTTCCTAAAATTTCAAATACACAATCCGTGATAGCATTTTTTATAGGTATGGTTGTGGGTGTTTGCAGTTCCATTATGGGTGTTGGCGGGGCAATATTTTTCAGACCTACACTTGCCAATATATTTAAAGTTCCCGAAATGATAACGGCAAAATCGATAAGAATACTGTTGCTTGTAACAACTTTTACAGGCGGTATGTATTATACTTTTGCCGACGGTAAACCTGATTGGACTATAATAATAATGTCTTTAATAATTGCCGCGGGGGGAATGATAGGTTTTCCTATGGGAATAAAAATTCATAATACAATACTTGCTAACGGATACGGAAAGTATGTAAATAAAAGTTTTGCGATTGTTACTTTGATTGTTCTTACAAACACACTTTTAAATATTTTCGGTTTTGTAATTTTCAGCAGATATTTAATGATAACGATAGCGGTATTGTTATTTATTTCGATAAACATATTTAAAAACTATACCGATAAACATAAAATAGAAATACCAAACAATATACAATAAAATTCTAAAATGATATAATAAATAAAATTTATTTTTGAAGGAACAACATGAAAAATATTTCAATATTGGGGTCGTCGGGTTCCATAGGTACACAAGCACTTGAGCTTATTTCAAGAACAAAAAATGAATTTAAAGTTTGCGGACTATCCGTTCATTCAAATACAGAACTTTTAAAAAAACAAATAATTAAATTTAAACCTTCCGTTGTATCAGTCTTTTCTAAAGAAGATGCCGATAAAATACAAAAATGGTGTAATGCAAAAAAGTGTAAAACAAAAGTGTATTTCGGTAAAGAAGGTTTGAATAAAGTTGCAACAATAAAAAATGTAAACATGGTTTTATCGTCGGTGGTAGGTTCAATAGGTTTAGCTCCTTTGCTTGCTGCCATAGAAAGCGGAAAAGATGTTGCAATAGCAAATAAAGAAGCTTTGGTTATGGCAGGACATCTAATAATGCAAAAAGCAAAAGAAAAAGGTGTTTCAGTCCTTCCGGTAGACAGTGAGCATTCCGCAATATTTCAGTGTATAGGTAAAGAAAATAAAAAATCAATAAAAAGAATACTTCTTACGGCTTCCGGCGGTCCGTTTTATAAATCAAACAAAAATTTTAAAGATATTACGGTAAAAGATGCACTTGCTCATCCTACATGGAAAATGGGCAGAAAAATAACCGTAGATTCGGCAACATTAATGAATAAGGGTCTTGAAGCAATAGAAGCATCCGTTTTATTTGATATTCCTATAGATAAAATTGAAATTATTATTCATCCTCAATCGGTAGTTCATTCCATGGTAGAATTTAACGACGGATGTGTTATGGCACAGTTATCAAATCCGGATATGACTTTACCGATACAATATGCATTATCTTATCCCGACAGAACAAACTGCTATATTAAAAGATTGGATTTAACCGATGTTGCAAAATTGGAGTTTTTTAAACCCGATTTTAAAAAGTTTAAATGCCTGAACATAGCATATAAATGTGCAAAAATCGGCGGAACGATGACTGCGGTAATGAGTGCCGCAAATGAAATAGCGGTAAGATATTTCCTTGACGGAAAAATCAGGTTTGATATGATTCCTTTTGTAGTAGAGAAAGTTATAAAAAAGCATAAAGTTATAAAAACAAAAGATATTTCAAAATATATAAAAGCAGATTTGTGGGCAAGACAACAAGCTGAAAATATAATAAAAAACTTAATGTAAAGGAAAATAAAAAATGAAAAAAACAATATTGCTTTCAATTTTAGTATCAATTTGTTTTATATCAACAAGCTGTTTCGCGCAAGAGCCGGAAATAGAATCCGTTGAAATACTTGTAGAACAGGGTGAAAGCGTTAATAAACAAGATAAACAGGAACAAGTACAAGTATCGGAAAATCAACAGGAAGAAAAACAGGAAGAAGAAAAACCGCAGGTAGAACAGGTTTCAGCCGATCAGGCAAAAGGTATGCATTTAACCATCTATGCTGCAGCTTCTCAAACTCATAAAACAAGATCAAACGATTTATTGGACAATACGGAAATGAATGCCGTTGTTATCGATATAAAAGAAATTGACGGTGATATTTCCGTTAAAGATGTTGCGGACGGGGTGACTTATTCTAAAAGTGTTCCCAGTGTATTGCCATATTTGAAAGCAGTTAAAGAAAAGGGAATGTATGCAATAGCAAGAATTGTCGTTTTCAGAGATAATGTTATGCCGAGAAAAAGACCTGAACTTGCAGTAAAAAATCCCGACGGTTCTCTTTGGCAGGACAGAAAACAGCTTACTTGGTTGAATCCTTATAAACAGGGAGCCGTAGATTATATTCTTGAACTTGCAGAAAAAACGGCAGATATGGGATTTGATGAAATACAGTTTGATTATATAAGATTCCCTTCAGACGGAAATACGAAAAATTGCAGATACGGAGTTGAGCACTCTTCTACGACAGCATCCGCAAAAATAGTAGACTTTTTGAAACAGGCAAAAGAAAGATTGGCTCCGAAAGGCGTAAAAGTATCTATAGATGTATTCGGTCTTACAACTACGGAAAAAACGGATATGGGAATAGGACAAAAAATCGTGGAAATGACGGAACAGGTTGATTATGTAAGCCCTATGATATATCCTTCTCATTATAATAACGGAGAATATGGAATACCTAATCCGAACAAAGAACCTTACAGAACGGTTTATATTGCATTGCAGGGTGCAAAAAAGAGAATTCCTGTTGAAAAATTGAGACCATGGTTACAAGACTTTTCCATGAAAGGTGTTCCTTATGGTCCTGCAGAGGTAAGGGCTCAAATTCAAGCCTGTTATGATTGCGGTGTAAAAACGTGGTTATTATGGAATGCCGCTTGTAAGTATACTAAAGGTGGCTTAAAATCTAAAAAAGATCAATATTCTTATACAAAAACTTCGGATGAAAAAATAAAAGAATTGTTAAAGTATAAAGATCCAAATGCTTCAATGCAAACAAGAGCAAATAATGTTAATAAACCGGCAAATAACGGTGCCGTAAAAAAGCCTGCCGGAACTTCTGCAAACAAAACAACAAAACCGGCACAAAAACCGGCAACAAACACTGTTAAAAAGAGTACTAAAACCGTAACAAAAAAATAGGTGTAACTTTTTTTAATACTAAGGAGTCTAATTTATAGTTTATGGAAGACAGAGAGCTGATTGAAAAAATTATTCAAGGTCAAGAAGATCTTTTCAGTATTATAATAGACAAGTATAAAAACAAGGTCTTTAGCATAATTTATTCGTTTTGCGGGCAGACAAGCGACTGTGAAGATATAGCTCAGAATGTTTTTATTAAGATTTTCAAAGCTTTACCGAAATTCAAATTCGAGTCTGAATTCTCTACTTGGATGTACAGAATAGTTATAAACGAAACGATAACGATATCTAAGAAAAAGAAGCATAATGTTGTTCCTTTAGATATAAATAACAGCGAAGATGAAGAAAAGAGTAACTTAATTGATTTTTTGAAGTCTAATGATAATACGGAAAGAGAGTTGATGCAAAAAGAGACACAGAAAATGGTACAAGAAGCTCTTGGAAAACTGAAAGATAATTATAAAATGGTCTTAACTTTAAGAGATATAGAAGATTATTCTTACGAAGAGATAGCAAAAATGATGGATGCATCGGTAGAAAATGTAAAAATTTGGATTTTCAGAGCAAGAAACAGATTGAAAGAAATTTTAACGGAAGGGGGTAATTTAAAATGAACTGCAATAAAGCGCAAGAATTAATTTCTCAATACATAGATAATGAATTATCCGCTCAATCTGTTTCCGAATTATTGAAACATTTTGAAGAATGTGATAAATGTAGACAAGACTACATTATGCTTAAAAATATAAAAGCGGTTTTGTCCAAAGCTCCGAAAAAAGAATTGAGTTCCGATTTTACGGCTTCTGTTATGAATAAAATAAAAAGTGAGAATATTGAAAAAGATGATAATGTTGTAATGTTCGGTTCTTTCTTTAATTCTTTTAAGAAAAAACTGGTAATGGCTGCGGGATTTTTATTTATCGTTGCATCTTCTTCTTTCTTTTTTATGCATGGAAATAATGTGACTCAACAGAATCAGGATAATTATGCTTCGACAGGTATTGAATATTACTTTGGATATAACAACTATTACGATAGAGACATAGATATTGATAACGATGACTATGAAGAATATATATCAATGTTTTGTTAGTATTATATGAATAAAAAAATAACCGTCGGAATTTTGTTCCGGCGGCTATTTTTTTTGTATGTTCAATTAATATTTGTAAATCTTTTCCGAACTTAAAACATCAAATCCTTTATCACACAATAATTTTGCGGTATCAGGATAATTTTCTATTTCCAAAACAATAGCTGCCGTTGTTCCGTTGCTCAATAAAAATCCGTAACAATCTTCGATATTTATTTTGCTTGAAGCTAATGTTAACAATAATTTGTTGAAACTTCCCGGAACATTATCTACGACAACACCTATAATTTGTCTTTTTGTTACGGCTATTTTGTTTTCTTTTAAAACATCAAAAGCTTTATCCGGGTCATCAACCAACAATTTCATTACACCGAAATCACCGGAACTTGCAAGAGACATTGCTCTTAAGTTAATGTTGTTTTCGGATAAAATTGTTGTTATTTTTTCCAATTTTCCGGGATTGTTTTCTAAAAATACTGATATGTGATATGCCATTTTTTTCTCCTTTTTTATATCGGCCTTAATATTTGCTCTGTAACTTTGAATTTGCCTTCCTTATGTGCTTGCCGCTCCGCTATACTTTTTGCACACTGCGGTCGGCAAATTCTTTGTTTCATATCAAATCTTAAGGTCTCCGAAATCGCTTCGCGATTTGTTGTATTTTTATTTCTTAGCTCTCAAATCTATTACTCTTTTTGCTTTACCTTCACTTACAGGTAAACTTCCTGCTTCAACGAATTGAACTATAGGTGTAACATCAAGTTCTTGTTTTAATTCGTTGATCAATCTGTTTTGTAATATTTCCAAATCTTTTAATGTACCTTTAAACGTATCATTGTTTATTTCTACTTTTATTCTTAATTTGTCCATACAATTGTGATCAATCAATTCGATAACATAATTTTTACCTGCTTCAGGTATGGATAATATTGTTTTTTCTATCTGTATCGGGAATATGTTTACTCCGTTGATAATCATCATGTCATCGGTTCTTGCCGTAATTCTTGCTATTCTTCTGTGCGTTCTTCCGCAAGCACAAGGTTCCGATATTATTCTTGTTAAATCTTTTGTTCTGTATCTCATTAAAGGCATTGCTTGTCTTTGTAATGTTGTTAATACAAGTTCGCCTTCTTCTCCGTCGGGCAAAGGTTCAAATGTTTTCGGATCTACGATTTCGGGATATACGTAATCTTCCCAAATATGTAAATGTTGCTGACATTGACATTCAAAAGCTATTCCCGGTCCCGATATTTCCGATAATCCGTAAGAATTGTAAGCTTTAACATTGTACAATTCTTCAATTTTCTTTCTCATCGCTTCACTATGAGGTTCTGCACCTATGAAAAATATTCTTAAATTTAAATCTTTTTTTACATCTATACCGAGTTCTTTAACGGTATTAGATAATCTTAATGCATAACTCGGCAAAATGTGTACAACCGTCGTTTTAAAATGTTGCATAAACCAAAGCTGTCTTTTACTGTTTCCCGGACCTATAGGAATAGTCATCATTCCTAATCTTTCTCCGCCGTAATGAAATCCGAGTCCGCCCGAAAACAAACCGTATCCCATTGTGTTTTGAAATACATCGGTGCTTCTTGCACCTGCACAATACATTGATCTTGCAGATATGTTTGCCCAATTTGCTATATCGTCTTTTGTGTGGAATACAACTGTAGGATTACCTGTAGTTCCCGAAGAAGAATGCATTCTTACAACATCTTTTAAATCCGTTACCAAACAACCGTAGGGGAAAGAATCTCTTAAATCTTGTTTTGTCGTGAAAGGAAGTTTTGTTACTTCATCTAATGATTTTAGTTCGCCTATTTTTGCGAGTTTGTCCTTGTAGAATTGTGATTTTTTTGCGAGAGCAATTTGTTTGTTGATACAGTCCAACTGAAATTTTCTTAAATCTTTCCTGTCCATCGTTTCAATGTCTTTTTGCCAAAACATTTTATCAAGTCTCCTTAAGTAAATATTTTAAAAAGCATTTAATTTTAATATAATAAATAATTATAGCACATTTAAATTGAAAAAGGCATAAATAAAATGGTAATAGGAATTATATACAATCATTTAAAACCTAATGCACAACAATATTGCGATAAGATTTCTCAATGGTTAAAAAATAAGGGGATAAAAGTTAAAAATATTTCATATAAACTTAACAGAAATCCCGGAGTGGATTTTATAATATCTCTCGGCGGAGACGGAACAATGCTAAGAATAAGCAGACTTGTTTCGAAATATTCTATTCCTGTTATGGGTGTTAATTTAGGAACATTGGGCTTTTTAACCGATACGGACATAAAAAATGTTTTTGATTCGTTAGAAAATATTTTAAGTAACGGTATTGAATACGAAGAAAGAATGATGCTTGATATTGAAATTGCAACAAAAAACGGAATTGTAAAAACAACGGCATTAAACGATTGTGTTATAAGATCAATATACAACGGAAGACTCACATCGATAGATGCATTTATAAACAAACGGTTTTTATCAAGTTATAAAGGGGACGGAATTGTAATATCTACCCCAACAGGCTCGACGGCATATTCGTTAGCGCTTTCCGGACCTATAATTTATCCTACTTTATCTTTGTTTATTGTGTCACCGATAGCGCCTCACACATTAACTCACAGACCTATGATTTTAGATTGTAATACAGTTTTGGAATTTACTTCCACTGATGATAGTAAAAAATCCGATCTAATAGTGTCTGTCGACGGGCAGGAAAGTTATATATTGGATAAAAACAAAAAAGTTAAAATAAAAATGTTCTCAAAAAAAGCAAAACTTATAAGAGACAGAAACTACTCTTATTTCGATACACTAAAAACAAAATTAAAATGGGGAGTCTAGATTAAGTGCTTACCGCATTATCCGTTAAAAATTACGCTCTTATAGAAAATATCACTATAAATTTTAAAGAAGGGCTTACCGTTATAACAGGCGAAACCGGAGCGGGAAAATCCATTATTATGGATTCAATTGATTTATTGTTGGGAGCAAGAGCAAGTACAAGTATCATAAGAACAGGAGCAACATTTTGCTCGGTTGTTGCAGAATTTGATATTTCAAAAAATTTCAATGTCAAAAAAATGCTTACCGATTTATCAATAGATATTTCCGATGAAATTATAATAAGAAGACAAATAGATGTTGCCGGAAAAAACAAAGCTTTTATTAACGACGTTTCGGTAAGTGTAAATACTCTTTCGAATATAGGAAAATACTTGGTGGATTTTTATGCTCAGCACAAAAGCAACATGTTATTTGAACAAAGTTATCAAAGACAAATAGTTGATGAAATGGCAAATAACAATTCTTTATTGGAAGAACTGTCCGAAAAGTATGATAAGTTTGAAGAATTAAAAAAACAAAAAGAAGAAATAGAAAAAGCCAATACCGACAGAGAAAGGTTGTTGGATTTATATAAATATCAAATAAATGAAATAAATAAAGCGAATTTAAATTCCGATGAAGAAGGTCAAATCGATCAGGAACTGCCTAAATTAAAAAATGCGGAAAAAATAAAGAACGTTACTAATGAAATGTTGTCTATATTATATAAACAAGATCATTCTGTTACGGATAACCTTTCAATAATAAACAAACAAATTTCTCTTTTGGAAAAATACGGCGTAAATGTTGAATCTATTTCGGAAAATATAAGTTCGGCAATCAGTGAAATAGATGATGCTTACAAAGAAATTGAAGATTTATCAAACAACCTGGATGCTTCTCCCGAAAAGTTGGATAGTATGCAGGAAAGACAACAACTGATAAAAAAATTAAAATCCAAGTATGGTAAAGATATAGAAGAACTTATCGATTACGGCAAAGAATTGGAAGAGAAAGTAAAAAATCTTGAAAATTACGAGATAAATATTGATAAAATTCAAAATGAAATCGAAGCTGTATTAAAGGAAATTATAAAAATTTGCACACAAATCTCCGATAAAAGAAAAAAAACAGCAAAAAAAATATCTAAAGAAATTGTGTCTGAACTTTCAGATTTGAATATGAAAAATTCTCAATTTGAAATTGAGATTAAAGAGGGAGACATATCGAGAACAGGATTCGACGACTTAGAATTTATGTTTAGTGCAAATAAAGGGGAACAATTGTATCCTTTAGCTGATGTTGCTTCCGGCGGAGAAATATCCAGAGTACTGCTTGCATTATCAACGGTAATATCAAACAGTTATAATGTTGATACCATTATTTTTGATGAAATTGATACGGGAACAAGCGGGAAAACAGGGGAAAAAATCGGTAAAAAATTAAAAAGTTTATCAAAACAAAGACAGATTATTTCCATATCTCATTTGGCTCAAATTGCATCATTTGCAGATAACCATATAAAAATATATAAAGAAGCCGAAAACGGCAGAAATATAACGAAAGCTAAAGATTTAAACGACAAGGAAAGAGTAGAAGAAATAGCCAAAATAATATCCGGTGAAAAAGTAACGGAACATGCCATAAAACATGCTGAAGAACTCCTAAAAGACAATTGATAATGTACAATGTATAATTTATAATTAAGGTTGTTTTTTTGAAGAGTAAAAAACACTTATTTAATAAAAATTGCAATGCAATTTTTACCGACATTATACATTGTAAATTGTAAATTATAAATTATTGTTTTTATCGTGTAATCTTTACTATTTCGAATTTCATTGTTCCCGCAGGTAATTCTACATCAACCTTGTCTCCTGCGCCGTGTCCGAGCAAACCTTGGGCAAGGGGAGAACCGATAGAAATTTTCATTTCATCGGGGTTTGCTTCTTCTTCATCTACGATAGAATATTCATATTCGTCTCCGTCTTCATCTTTTAATGTTACGGTAACGCCTATAAATACTTTGTTGGGATCAATATTTAATTCTTCTATAATTTTTGCTCTTGAAAGCTTTGAATCTATTTCCGCAATTCTCTGCATGAGATTTGTTAAAGCTTCTTTTGCGGCATGATATTCCGCGTTTTCTCTTAAATCTCCGTGTTCTCTTGCTCTTGCTATTTCATCTTGTATCTGAGGTTTCCTTTTTTGTAATCTGTCTATTTCTTCAATTAATTTGTTTCTTCCTTCTCTGGTTAAATAAATTTCACCCATTTGTTTTCTCCTGTATGTTAAATACTTTTTTTATAAAGTTGAACGATTTTCTTTACCCATTGCTCTTCCGGAACCTTACAGATGATTTTACCTTTTTTAAATAAAATTCCTTCTCCGATTCCGCCGGCAATACCGAAATCAGCTTCTTTAGCTTCTCCGGGACCGTTTACGACACAACCCATAACGGCTATTTTTACATTCTTTTTTGCATTCTTTTTTTGAACTTTTGATAATGCAACTTCAAGTTCATCAACAATTTTTATTAAATTAACTTTAGTCCTTGAACATGTAGGACAAGATACTAATTCTATCCCTGTTGTTCTTAAGCCTAAAGATTGTAATATTTGATAAGCTACTCTTACTTCTTCAACGGGATTTGCCGTAAGTGATACTCTTATGGTATCACCGATTCCTTGAGCAAGCATTATGCCTAAACCTACGGAAGATTTTATTGTTCCTCTGAAAATAGAACCCGATTCCGTAATTCCCAAATGTGTGGGATAATTTCTTTTTGAAGCAAACAGTTTATATGCTTCAATCGTGGTTTCCACGTCAGAAGCTTTAAGAGAAACAGCTATATCGTCGAAATTACAATTTTCCAATATCTTCACATGTTCTATTGCAGCTTTTACAAGAGCCTTTGCTTTATCTTTTGTAGTTGAAAAGTCGTGAACTTCTTTTAAAGAGCCGGCATTAACACCTATTCTTATGGGAATATGTGCTTTTTTAGCTTCTTTTACAAGTTCCATAACTTTTTCTTTAGAACCGATATTTCCCGGATTTATTCTGAGTTTATCTACACCTTGCTTTATGGATTCTATTGCAAGTCTGTGATCAAAATGAATATCGGCAACCAATGGAATTTTAATATTTTTCTTTATAAGTTTTATATTCTTTGCACATTCCATATCCGGAACGGAAACTCTTATTATTTCACAACCGACTTCCTGCAACTCTTTTATTTGTCTTACGGTTGCTTTCCAATCTCTCGTGTTTGTGTTTGTCATCGATTGAATAGCTATAGGGTTTCCGCCGCCTATTTTTACGCCGCCTATATTTATTACTTTCGTATCTTTTCTTGTAAACATTTTTATACCTTTTATTTGAATAATTTGCCTAATCCTAATCTTATCAAATCACTGTATGTTGCAAATAAAAATATCAATAATATTAATCCTAAACCAATGTAATTGTATATTGAAATTACTTTTGTGCTTATTTTTTTTCTTATAATTCCTTCTACCAAGAAAAGAACTATCATTCCTCCGTCCACTAAAGGAATGGGGAGTAAATTAAATAATCCTAAAGCAACGGATATTACGGCAACCAATCTTAAATAACTTTCAAAACCGGACTTGGCCGAATTTGCCATAAATTGTATAACACCGATAGGTCCCGCGACTTCAGGCTTTTCCCATTTTATTAACTTATCCCATAAGTATTGCAGTGTGAATGTCGTTTGATAAAGAGCAGTTCCGTATGCCAAATGAAAAGATTTAAAGAAAGTCACTTTTTCCTTTGTTATTAACGGTTGTATTCCGAGCATACCCGAACCTGTTGTAGGGTTTTTATCCAATATAAAACTGAAATCTAATTCTTGTTCTTCTCTTAAAACTTTAAGACTTACTTCCTTTTCTGCTTTATCTTTTAAAGAAGTTGTTAATGCTTCCCAATTTTCTATATTTTCACCGTTAATAGAAAGAATTTTATCGTTTATTAAGAGTCCTGCTTTTTGAGCACAAGAATCTTTTGCTAAAGCACCTATTTTGGCTTCATCGGATATTGAAGCTATACCCCACAAATTAAATATGAAAGCAAACAAAAGAATTGCAAAAACATAATTCATAAAAGGTCCGGCAAAAATTATCATTATCTTTTTATAAAAAGGCAAAGACAGAAATTCGTCTTTTTTACCGGTTGCTTCATCGGGATTTTCGCCTGCCATTGCAACAAGTCCTCCCAACGGGAATAAGCAAATAGAATATCGTGTCTCGCCTTTTGTAAAGCCCCACAATTCTTTACCGAAACCGAAAGCGAACCTTAACACTCTTACTTTATAAAATTTTGCGACGGAAAAGTGTCCCAGTTCATGTATAAAAATTAAAAATCCCAATCCAAAAAGGACAGCAATAATCTGAAGAAACAATGTTAACATTACAACACTCCTTTAATATATTAAAAACAAAAAAGCAATAATACAAGATTTGTATTGATAAATCTTGCAAAAAAGAATATTATTAAACTTTGAAGAATTATATCATTTTTGCTTTAACAAATAAATACCGGAGTACATAAAATTAATAATATTTGGATACTCTTAAAGAGAAGTTTAACTATATGGCTTTTACCTGTATTTATTGTAAGTTTTTTGTTTAATGAAATTACAATATCTAACGGGTATCTTTTATGTGTTTTAGCTTTTTATACCGCAGCAATAGCTTTAAATTATTTAAAAAATAATTTTGCTACTCTTTTGATTGACAGATTTTTTTTATTGGTATTGTCTTTTTTTGTTTTCGTAAATAACAATTTTGTTGCGGAACAGCAGTTTTTTGTTTCTTCTATGTTGAGTTTAGTTGTAATCATTATGTATACAATTGCTTTTTTTGTTTATAAAAAGAAAGGTAAAATTTTTATTCTAAACTTTTCTAAACTTAGCGGTTTAATAGAATCCGTATTTGTGCTGTTTGTTTTGTTTTTCGGAATAGAAAACCGGATAGTTGCAAATATTTTGTTTTTTGCTATATGTGATATTTTTTATAAAGTGATAATATTATCGATAATTTTCAATTTAAAAAAAAGATTTAGTATTCAATAGCAGCGGCAAATATTATAAAATCCAATATATAGCACAAAGTTGTAAAAAGTAACCAAAATATAAACCTTTTGTAAGTTTTTAATTTTGTCAATTTTGCAAAAACAATATAAAACAGTGTAGCGGTTTTTGATAATATGTATGAAACTATAATAACGGATATAAAGAGAATAAACAAATCTACAACAAAATTACTAAAAATCCCTACCAAAATAAATTGTTGATTTATAAAATAAAATAAAAACATACAAAAAACAAGATGTATTATAAAAAATAATAATTTGTGTTTATAAAACATTTCCGGATAATTCCTTTAATTCTCTTAAAGCATCATCATTTCCGCAGTAAGCGGCCTTTTGTAAATATTCGATTGCTTTTTCCTTTTCGTTTAATTGTTTATAGGCAATTCCTATATAAAAATTAACCGTTTCTTCATTCGGCTCTATATTTAATGCTTTCTTGTACCATTCGATTGCGGTAGTGAATTCATTATTCTCAAAATATAAATTACCTATTTGATAGTAAGGGTAAATATAATCCGGACTTATTTCTATTGCTTTTTTATAATACTCTTCCGATTTTTCAAAATTGCTTTCTTCTTTATATATTTCTGCGATATTATAATATGCGGATATATAGTTTTTGTTTTCTTTTAAAGCTTTTTCATAATAGTTCATAGCTTCTTCAAATCTTCTTTGCTTAAAATAGGTATTTGCTATAAAGCCGTAGAATTCGCAAGAATTATCAATATCTTCCAAAGAGGCTTTTTTATACCATTGTCTTGCATATTCAAATTGCCTTTTTCGTTCATAAATTGAGCCTAAAAATTTATAAGAGAGTTTGTTTCTCGGATCTAATTCAATACTTTTTTTCAAATATTCTATAGGAACTATAAAATCTTTTTTATTAACGCTGTTTATTATTTTTAAATAGTGGGAATATGCAAGCAGATAATACATTTCGGAAGAAGGGGGAAGATCTTTTTCCATTTGTTGTAAAAGTTCAACGGCTTTTTCGTAGTAACCTGTGCGGATTAAGGCCGTTGCCGCATTTATATAAGTTTTTTCATCGGTTTCACCCATAGAAATAATTTTTCTGTAATATCTTATTGCTTTAATATATTCTTCGTTTTTAAAATAATGGGTTGCCTTATGTATGAAACCGTCAGCGGTATATTTCTGATTTTGTTGCTTGTAATATACCGCACATAAAGTTATAAATATAACCGTTATTAACATACTGAAAATAAAATTTCTTTTTATAAACATATTATAATTTTATAAAATATAAATGCTTGATACAAATTCAAAAAAAATGTATAATTAACTTCATTATTTTATAGCAGATGGAGAGATGGCCGAGTTGGTTTATGGCACTAGTCTTGAAAACTAGCGTAGGGTTTCCTTACCGGGGGTTCGAATCCCTCTCTCTCCGTTTTTTTTATTTCCTAAAAACAGGGAGCAAAAAAAATGGTTCAGGAACAAGAATATATAGAACCTGAAATAGTTGACGAATTAAACAAACAAGAAAACAAAAATATTGAAGAAAGCCACAGTAAAAAAGTATGGGCATGGATACTTTTTATTTTGGCTGTAATTTACGGAATTTCTCCGATAGATTTAGTTCCCGATATGCCGGTCATCGGTTGGATAGACGACTTTACAATCGGAGCAGCAGCTTTAACCAATCTTATTCAACAACAGTTTTTTCAAACAAATGAGACTTTTGATAAGTTATTTAAGTTGGCAAAATGGATTTTAATATCAATAGCCGTTCTCATTTTCCTTGTAGCAGTATTAATAATAACAGTAATAGCTAAAAGTTAATATTTCCTGACTTTTTTGTAAAACTTTTAATTTATTTTGCTATAATATTTGGCGTTATGAAAACGATTATATTATTAGGTTTTTCAAATATATTTATGACTTTTGCATGGTATTGGCATTTGAAGTTCAACAATATAAAAATGTGGAAGTTAATTCTTATTTGTTGGGCAATAGCTTTTTTGGAATATTGCTTTATGGTTCCTGCCAACAGGATAGGATACGGCCAGTTTAATGCTGCACAATTAAAGACAATACAAGAAGTTATTTCGTTGGTGGTATTTTCTTTCTTTTCCGTTTTATATTTGCATGAATCTATGAAATGGAATTATATTGTAGGTTTTGTTTTTATAGTTCTTGCAGTATTTTTCATATTTCATAAATGGTGATAAATGTTTTTACCTACAACTAAAGAAGAAATCAATAAATTGAATTGGGATAAACCCGATATAATTCTGATATCGGGAGATGTCTACATTGACAGCCCCTTTAACGGAAGTGCCGTTATAGGCAACTGGTTAACTCTTCACGGGTTTAAAGTTGCAATAATTTCTCAACCTGATATAAAAACAGACGAAATCGCAAGGTTAGGGGAACCGTCTTTATATTGGGCTATTAGTGCCGGTGCTATGGATTCATTGGTTGCCAATTATACGGCTACCGAAAAATTCAGAAATGAGGATGATTTAACTCCCGGCGGAATAAACAACAGAAGGCCGGACAGAGCTTGTATGGTTTATACAAACCTTATAAGACGATATTTCAAAAATACAAAACCCATAGTTCTCGGCGGTATTGAAGCAAGTTTAAGGCGTGTGGTTCACTATGATATAAAAGATAAAAAATTAAGAAGATCCTTGTTGTTTGATGCCAAAGCCGATATTTTAGCTTACGGTATGGCGGAAAAGACAATGTTGGAATTAGCTTATACCCTAAAAAGCAATAAAGATTATCACGATATAAAAGGTTTGTGCTACATTTCAAAAACTCCGCGAGACGGATATATAGATATACCTTCTTTTGAAGAATGTGTTCAAGATAAATCTTTGTTTAGAGAGATGTTTAAAACCTTTTATGAAAATTCCGCATATGTAAATTCAAAGGGATTAAACCAAAAACACGATACAAGATATTTAATACATAATCCGCCGCAAGAACAACTTACTCAAGAAGAGTTAGATAAAGTTTACGATATGGATTTTACAAGAGAAGTTCATCCCTATTACGCAAAACAAGGTAAAGTAAAAGCACAGGAAACAATAAAATTTTCGGTTGTATCTCACAGAGGATGTTGCGGGGAATGCAATTTTTGTGCAATTGCGGTTCATCAGGGCAAATCCGTAATATCAAGAAGTAAAGAATCTATAATAAAAGAAATAGACAAATTGGTTCAAAAACCCGATTTTAAAGGATATATTTCCGATATAGGTGGTCCTACGGGAAACATGTATAAAATAGGTTGTAAAATACACGGAATAACAGGTAAATGCAAAAACAAAAGATGTTTGTATCCGAAAGTTTGTGAGAATATCATTTTTTCACATGATAAACAAATTGATTTATTGTCGGAAGTTGCTAAAAACAACAAAATAAAAAAAGTATTTGTATCTTCCGGCATGAGACACGATTTAATAATTGCAGATAATCAGTACGGGGAAAAATATTTAAAATATATATCGGAACATAATATATCCGGACAACTGAAAATTGCTCCGGAACACACATCAGATACTGTTTTAAATATGATGGGAAAGCCCAAACAAACAACATTCCTTGATTTTATGAATGATTTCGATTATATAAATAAACCGTTGAATCAGTTTTTAACTTGTTATTTTATGGTTGCTCATCCCGGTTGCAGTTTGTCCGAAACGGAAGATTTATTGCTTTTTATTAATCAAAATTTAAGATTTCATCCCGAGCAGGTTCAAGTGTTTACACCTACACCTTCCACTTTTTCAACAATGATGTACTATACCGAACAGGATTTGGACGGCAACGATATTTTTGTTGAGAAAGACAGAAATGCAAGAATGAAGCAAAAACTTGTAATAACTCAAACCATGGGCACAAGCAATAAACCATCAAAACACAAATCCGGTGCAAGAAGAAGTTACTATACAAAATTCAGAAAAAGATACGGAAAATAAAAAGTCGGGTGATGGTGATTTTTCCCGCAGGATTTATGACCAAAGCACCCGACATATTTATATATAGGCCATCAATTATTTTTTGTCAATATTTTTTTCTAAAGCCGTCGGTTCATATATTATAGGCTTCGTAGGATTAGGACGAGTCGGTCTTGTCCATTTTTTATATTGTTCCGGAGATAACAGCTTCTTTAACTCAACTTTTGAATCAAGATCAATTTTAAGCAATTCTTTTGATATATTTGAAATTTCATCGGACAATCTTGTTATAACAGCCATATCGATTTCGTCTTTCTCAAATTCTTGCTTTATTGTAAGTTCATCTTCTCTTAATTGTTTTCTTAAAGGTTTTTCTTTTTCTTTTTTAGTTTCAATAATTTTTATAAACTGATCTTTTTGCTCATCGGATAAACCTAATCTGTCCGCCAACATATCATATTTTGTTTTAGGTTTGAACAGTTTGTTGTATTGCTTGGATGTTAGAATTTTTCTCAGTTCTTCTTTCTTTTCTACAGTAGAATCTATAATTTTTGCCGATATGGATTTTATTTCTTTGGTCAAGTTTTTTATTTCTTTTGAACTAAATTTTTCTTTAAAAAATTCACTGTTTAAAGATTTTATCTTTGTCTTGAATTTTGTTGTCAAATCCTTAATCTCTTTACTGTTTTCCTCTTGCAGTTTTTTAAAATCTTCCTTTTGTTTATCGGTAACTTTTAGTTTGTCAAGTTTGCTTTCTAAGAATCTTTTATTGAAATCCACTTCCGGTTCAGGGAAATTTCGTTCATAAAATCCGAAATCCTGTTGAGGCATTTCTATATCATAAACAACCATAATATCATCGTTGTAAACACTGCTCCTTTGTGGTTGCGGGAGAACAAAATCTTCATTTTCGTCCTGTTGCGGAACTTCCGCAGACAAAGAAGCTGTTAAACCTAACATTACTACTAAACTTAACAACATTTTTACCTTTTTCATAAAAACTCCTTTATATTCTTTTTATAAAATTTAAAAATTATACAGTTTAGGATAAAATTTATTTTGAATAGCATAATCGTAACCACTCTGTTCGCCCTGAAGAGGAGTTGAACCTCCAACCTTATCCTTAGGACGGATCTGCTCTATCCAGTTGAGCTATCAGGGCACTAAATTAATATTGTACTATCGAAGAGTATGCTATGTCTTTTAATTTATCTTTGCCGTTTAAAAATGTTAATTCTATTACAAAAGCACATGCAGCAACGTTACCTTTCAATTGTTTTACCAATTCTATGGCTGCACAAACTGTTCCGCCGGTAGCAAGCAAATCGTCAACAATAAGAACATTGTCGTTTTCATTAACGGCATCAATATGCATTTCAATGGTGGATGTGCCGTATTCCAGGCTATAAGTGGCAGAAACCGTTTTATAAGGTAATTTGCCTTTCTTCCTTATAGGAATAAAAGGAATGTTTAATTTTTGTGCTATCGATATACCGAAAATAAATCCTCTGGATTCCAATCCTGCTACTTTCGTTATATTTTTATCTTTATATTTATCAACTATTGTTTCAACAATCTTATTATATAAATCCATATCTGAAAGAATAGGGGTAATATCTTTGAATATTACACCTTTTACGGGGAAATCAGGAATATCTCTAACAGCCTTAACTATAGAATCTTTTATTTCCATGCTTTTCTCCTGTCGGTACGTCTTCTTTCGTTAGAGTTAGGATTGTTATTTTGTTGCCTTCTGTCGGGTTGAGTACCTCTTTGATCCAATATCAAAGTATCTATTACTTTCGGATCTGCATATTTTAATCTTAAAAATATGCTTTTCAATCTTTGGAAAGCTTTTAATTCTATTTGTCTTACTCTTTCTCTCGATAAATCAAACTTTTTACCTATTTCGTCTAAAGAGTAAGTAGGTGTGTTGTTTATTCCGAATCTCATTTTAAGAATTTCGGCTTCTCTTTCAGGCAAACAATCTATAGCCTTTTGAACATTTTGTGCATTTCTTATAATTTCCGTTATCGCTTCCGGGGTTTTGGTAATATTATCTTTAATATTATCTTTTTTTAATGTATCGGAATCATCACTCATTGCAACGTCAAGAGAAGATATATTATCAACGGAATATATCGTTGAATTTATTTCTTCCGCCTGATCAAGAGGAATTTTTATCTTTTTGGCAATTTCTTTTACGGTTGGTTCCTTGTTTAGTTTTGCCATTAAAGTGTTTCTTATTTTCTTCCACTTGTTTATTATATCATACATGTAAGAGGGGATTCTTATTGTTTTGGAATTATCTTCTATGGATTTTCTTATGAATTGTTCTATCCAATATGTGGCATAAGTCGAAAATCTTATGTTTTTTTCCGGTTCAAACTTTTCTACTGCTTTCATTAAACCTATATTACCGTCGGAGATTAAATCCATCAAATCCACGCCTCTTTTGGTAAATCTTTTTGCTATAGGTATAACCAAACAATAGTTCAATTCAACAAGCCTTTTGATTGCTCTTTTATTACCTTTTTTTGCTTTTACCCAAAGAGCATCAACTTCTTCTTTTGTCGCCGGCTTTATTGTCTTTAATTGTTTAAAATACGATTGTAATAAATCTGACATTTTAAAGAATCCTTCTTTATCTTATAATTGCTTTATACATTTGTTGTTTTCATCAACAAAAACAAACTTTGCCTGTATGGGTCTATCAGATAATTCGAAACCCATAATTATAATAATTTCACCTTTTTTTATTAAATGAGCTGCCGCTCCGTTCATGCAAACAGTTCCGGAACCGGCTTTTCCGGGAATAACATACGTCTCAAGTCTTGCCCCGGAAGTGTTACTTACAACTAAAACTTTTTCGCCTACCCATAATCCTGCTTTATCTATCAAGTCGGAATCTATCGTAATACTGCCTTGATATTCAAGATTCGCTTCCGTTACCGTGGCACGAAAAATTTTTGAACTTAATACAAATCTCATTTTTCTAATATCTCCAAACGTTATTTCGAATTTTTTTCAGCTTCTTCCTGACAATTTTTGCAATATCTGCCCCAAGGTAAAGCTTCTAATCTTGCTTGAGAAATATCTTCTCCGCAACATTCACATTTTCCGAATGTTCCTTTTTCTATTTTGGCCAATGCATTATCAATGTCTTGTTTCATTCTCGTATCCATTCCGCCGAGTTCGAATTGCATTTCTCTTTCGGTGCTTTGAGTTGCTGTATCTATCTCGTCTCCGCCTGTCTCAAGCTCATGCTCGTTTAATTTTCTGGAATTAACTTTGTTTGTTATGGATGCTTTTTTTTGAGTTAAAGTTTTTTTGAATTT
Organism: Elusimicrobiota bacterium; assembly: GCA_017528425.1. Lineage (GTDB taxonomy): Bacteria > Elusimicrobiota > Endomicrobiia > Endomicrobiales > Endomicrobiaceae > Ruminimicrobiellum. The sequence goes on from JAFXOV010000015.1 coordinate 58,235, forward strand.
TGCCAATAACTTTTTGTTCATGTTTAATCTCCATATATTTGTATTTTAATTAATTTGCAAACACTTTTACCATCTTTAAAACATCGCCTTCCTGGCCGCTTATTCTTATACCTTTAGATGCCATTTCAACCAAATAATCGCAAATTTCCTTTGATATTCTTTCACCCGGAATAACAACGGGAATACCCGGAGGATAAGGCGTTAATACCTGAGCGGAAACATGTCCTACGGATTTTGCCAAAGGAATCTTTTTTATATCGTGAGATAAAAATACTTCCCTCGGTGTCATAACCATTTCCGTTGCAAGAGAAGGAATTTTCAAAATCCAATTTTTCTGGGTTCCTTTATAATTTTTGCTTATTTCCTTTAATGCACTTACAAGCTTTTGAACATCGTCCATATCGGACCCTATACCCATAATTGCTATTAAGTTAAATGTATCGGAACAATCAACTTGGATATTATATTTTTTCGCAAGGATTTCGTCTACTTCATATCCGGAAAGACCGGTCTTTGTAACATTTATTGTAAGCTTTGTTAAATCTAAATCAAAATTTCTGTCTTTGATATCGCTTTTCGTCAAACATCTCATATTAGGAATTTTTTCATTAATTTCTTTTCTTGCCCATTCTGCAGCTTCAATAACTTTATCAAACATCTCCTTTCCGTGCAAAACAGCTTGTCTTCTTGCCAAATCTATACTTGCAAGAGTCAAATATTGCGGACTTGTTGTTTGTAACATTGAAACAATCTTTTTTACTCTGTTAATATCAACAAGTTTTGAATTATGGTGAAGAACAGAACCCTGAGAAAGCGCAGAAAGAATTTTATGCGTGGATTGAACACACAAATCCGCGCCGGCATCAACTGCGGACATCGGCAACTTATCATTAAACTTCAAATGAGGACCGTGTGCTTCATCTACGAGAAGGATTTTACCTTTTCTGTGGCACAAGTCTGCTATTTTTTTAACTTCGGTTGCAACACCGTTGTATGTAGGACTTGTAAGAAACACCGCTCTTGCTTCAGGATACATCTCAAGAGCTTGTTTTATTTCTTCATAAGTAGAATTAAAAATAATGTCTAAATTTTGGTCTATTGTAGGTTGTAGCCAAATAGGCCAAACTCCGGAAAGGATAATTCCGCCCATTATGGATTTATGTGAACTTCTTGAAACTATAATAGAGTCTCCGGGATCGCATGCGGATAAAAACATTGCAATATTTCCTACGGAAGTTCCGTTAACTAAAAACAAAGAATGTTTTACTCCGTAAGCTTGAGCCATTAATTCTTCGGCTTTTTTTATCGGACCTACGGGATCGTGGAGGGAATCTACTTCATCAAAAACCGTTACATCAAATTTATAAAGACCGTCACCTGTCACTTCTTTTAATACAGGGTCTATCCCTTTTCCGTTTTTATGTCCGGGAGTATGAAAAGAAGTAACATTTCTTTTTGCATGTCCTAAAAGTGTGTCAAAAATTGGTACTTTACTTTGTTTATCCATAGCTGTCCTTTTAATATACAATATTTTTAATATTAAATAAACTTTTTAGATGGTGTATTTTCCAATACAGCTGTCGATAATCCGTTTTTGCCCAATAATTCAATAAACGGATCAGGATCCAACTCTTCGACATTTACCATTGTTTTTACATCCCATGTTCCGTTGGCAATAAGCATTGCAGCTGCTACCGGCGGAACTCCGGCTGTATAACTTATTGCTTGAGCTTCAACTTCGTTATAGCAATCTTTATGGTCGCAAATATTATAAATAAACAACTCTTTATTCTTTTTGTCTTTTTTACCTTTTATTAAACAACCGATACATGTTTTACCGGTATAATTCGGTGCCAATGTTTTAGGGTTAGGAAGACAAGCTTTAACAACTTTCAAAGGAACAACTTCCAACCCTTCTGCGGTTTTAACCGGTTTCTCCGACAACAAACCTATCTTTTTTAACACGGTGAACACATTTATATAATGATCGCTGAACCCCATCCAAAATCTTATTGATTTTGCTTTAATGTTTTTTGAAAGAGAATGAAGTTCATCATGTCCCGTTAAATAAACAGGCTGTTCTCCTACAACAGGGAAATCATAAACAAGTTTATCGGCATGAACGGGTTTTTGTACCCATTGGTTATCTATCCACGTCCAAACTTTATGAAATTCTCTGAAATTTATTTCAGGATCGAAATTCGTTGCGAAATATTTTCCGTGACTTCCGGCATTTACGTCCATAATATCTATTGTTGCTATTTTATCGAAATGATGTTTTACGGCCAATGCACAATAAGCATTTACAACACCCGGATCAAATCCGCATCCGAGAATAGCGGTAACTTTCTTTTCCGTACATCTGTCTTTTCTTTTCCATTCGTAATTTGCATACCAGGGGGGATTTTCACAAACTTTTTTAGGATCTTCGTGGATTGCGGTATCAATATATGCCGAGCCTGTTTGAATACAAGCTTCCAAAATTGACATGTTGCAAAAAGCACTTGCAACATTAATAACTATTGTTATGTTTAATTGCTTTATTAGTTCTATTAAGGCAGGAACATCAAAGACATCTATCTGCTTGGAAGAAAACTCGTTATCAGGATTTTTATAGTTCTTCTTTTTCTTAATACTGTCTAAAATTGCATCACAACTTTTAAGTGTTCTGGATCCTATATACAATTTTCCGAAAACATCATTGTTTTGTGCCAATTTATGACAAATCACGTGTGCTACGGCTCCGGCCCCGATAACTAAAACATTTCTTTTCATTTCAAGCAGTGCCTCCTCAAGATAAATTACTTACAAAATCTTTATATGTAAAACTTTTTACGATTTCGATTTTTCCGTTAAGTCTTTTTACGACTATAGACGGCATAGGTACTCCGTTAAACCAATTCATTTTTACCATGCTGTATCCCGCGGCATCTTCAAATACTATTTTGTCGCCTATTTTTAACGGTTTGCTGAATTTATATGTACCGAAAATATCACCTGCCAAACAAGTTCTTCCGGCAACTATATACTCATACTTCGCATTTTTTTGTTTAGCCATTTTTGCTGGAGTATGATAAGTCAACAAATCCAACATATGTGCTTCTATGGAAGAATCTATCACTGCAATATCTTTTCCGTTATGCGTAATATCCAAAACACTCGTTACAAGTTTTGCACTCATCGTTATGGAAGATTCTCCGGGTTCCAAATAAATCTGCACATTATGTTTCTTTGAAAAATCTTTCAATATTTTACAAAATTTTTTGATATTATAACCAGCTTTTGTGAAATAAATTCCGCCGCCGAAACTTACCCACTCGACTTTTTGTAACATTGTTGAATAATTCTTGCTTATATAATTCAAAGATTGCTCTAAATTATCCGCGTCTTCATTTTCACAATTGAAATGAAACATAAGTCCGTTTATTTTGTTTAAATTTGCCAAAATATCTTTTTTGTTTATTACACCGAGTCTTGAATTTTTTCTTGCCGGGTCGGCCAAATCGAAATGGCTGTAACTTATTTTAGGATTAACTCTTATTCCTAAATTCTTACCTTTTACCAACGGATAAAATCTGTTTAATTGAGATATCGAATTAAAAATTATTTTGTCCGCAAATTTCTTAAGTTCCAAAATTTCTTCTTTCGGATAAGCAACAGAATAAGCATGAACTTCTTTGCCGAATTTTTCATAACCGAGTTTTGCTTCGTACAAAGCACTGCTCGTTGTTCCGTCCATATATTTAGACATTAAATCGAATACACACCATGTAGAAAAACATTTCAGAGCCAACACAAATTTCGCACCGGACTGCTCTCTTATAAAGGCAATCTTTTTCATGTTTTCCAACAATTTTTTTTCTTCAATAAAATAGTAAGGGGTTTGTATCTTCATTTCGCCTTTCCATATTGATATTTTTTCAAGTTGAATAAGTTTATAAAATATGCAAGAAAAATGCAATGAAAATTTATATCTTTTTTTTTTCAATTATAAAATCATAATTTCCAATTACTAATTATCATTTAAATTTTGTATAATAACAGCAATTTATAAAAAAAATCAGGGAGCAAAAAAAATGTCAACAATTGAAAAACTTAAAGAAGATTTAAAAACTTATATGAAAGCAAAAGATATGGTAAGTTTGAATACTGTAAGAGGAATACTCAACGAAATAAATATAAGGGAAATGAAAAACATTAAGATTAATGAGGAAGAAGTTATAAAAGTTCTCAGAAGTGAAGCTAAAAAAAGAAAAGAATCTATTGAAACATTTGAAAAAGCCGGCAGAACCGATTTAACAGAAAAAGAAACGAAAGAACTTAAAATAATAGAAGGATATCTTCCTGCGGAAATGTCCGACGAAGAATTGACGGCAAAACTTAAAGAAGTTGTTGCCTCCTGCGAAGATAAAAATTTCGGTACGGTAATGAAAGCATCAATGTCAGCTCTTAAAGGTGCAGCTGACGGCAAAAGAATTTCTGCAATATTGAAACAAATACTACAATAAAAAGGTACATAGAAAATGTTGTTAGCACAGATTTTTGCAGTTATAATCTTCCTTGTAATGTTCACACTTATCATTACGGAAAAATATGAAAGACAATGGGTTACACTTGTTTGCGGCGGGTTAACCTTGGTTTTGGTTTTTGCGATAGGATTCGGCTTTAGTGAAAAATCTCTTATTGCAACAATCGAAACATTAAATATAAAGGATTTATTCACTTTAGGGTTTTGGTACACTAAAGATGCTCATTTAAGCTCAAAAGGTATAGATTGGGCAACAATATTGTTCATTGCCGGTATGATGGTAATGGTTGAAGGTATGGCAAGAGTAGGTTTTTTCAGATGGTTATGTATGCGACTTGCCAAATCCGTTAAATATAAAGTATTACCGATATTTTTTGCTTTTATGATACTTTCCGCAGTGCTATCAATGTTTATAGATTCCATAACGGTTATTTTGTTTTTAGCGGCTGTTACCGTTGAATTATCGTTCCTTTTGGATTTTAATCCTATATCAATGATACTTGCGGAAATATTTTGTGCAAACTTGGGCGGTTCTTCCACAATGTGCGGTGATCCTCCGAACATAATTATAGGTTCAAAACTCGGTTATACTTTTATGGATTTTTTGTGCAATACCGGTATAATCGCATTAATCGGTTTGGTTTTTACTTTAGCTTATTTCTATTTTGTTTGCAGAAAAGAATATTCCACGGCAGGGCAACATATTGACAGAAGAAAATTCCCGAAACCCGAATCTGCAATTACGGATAAAACGGGATTTGTTATAAGTTGCATTATTTTCGGATGTGCCGTCATAATGTTAATAACTCATGCACAAACACATTTAAGTGTTGCAACCATCGGTGTTTTTATTGCTTTTATTACTCTTATTACAAGCGGCAAACATGTTATGGAAATAATTAAAAGGGTAGATTATAAAACTTTATTCTTCTTTATAGGCCTTTTTATTGTTGTCGGCGGTCTTGAACAAACAGGAATTCTTGAACTTATTGCACGATTAATTGAAAACACTTCAGGGGGAAATCCGTATATTTTAATTGCAATTATTATATGGGTAAGTGCAATAGCGTCCGCATTTATAGATAATATTCCTTTTGCCGCAACAATGATACCTGTAATACAATCTTTGGCCGTAACAAGCGGTTTACCGTTGGCAACTATGAGTTGGGCTCTTTCAATAGGAACAGATATCGGAGGAAGCGCAACACCGATAGGTGCAAGTGCAAACGTTGTAGGAACTTCCGTTTCTGCAAAGTCGGGCCATCCTATAAGTTGGGCAAGATATTGCAAGATTTCAGGTCCGGCAACGGTTATGGTAATTCTTCTAAGCACAATCTATATTTGGATTGTATATTTATAAAAAAATAAGCTTCTTTGACGATAAAAATTTAAACTTTTAGTTACAACTTCATATTTTTAAAGCTTATGTACCGCTTCGCTTATGTACACTACACTTTAAAAATATTTCGTTTCGCTGACAAATTTTAAATTTTTCTATCAATACTCACATTTTCTACAATAGATTAAATAAAAAAATAAATGAATTTTATTTTCTTAACAAGAAATCGGCGAGCTGTGTTTCAAGTTTACCGTTAAGGGTTTTGCTTACCTTTTGCAACTTTTGTGCGATTGTTTCCATTTGGTCGGTCCAAACGAAATTTCTTTCTATATATTGTTTTGCTTGTTCGATATCTCCGTCTATTTGTATTCTGACAATTTCAGAAAGCATTTTTTTTGCTGTCGGAACAACTTTATCTGTATTTACGAAAATTTTGTTGTCTTCGGTTAATGTATAACCTCCGTTATCGAACATATACTTGTTTTGCATAACTGTTCTTACTCTGTGAGCTTGAGATAAAGTCGGTTTGGATTTTAAAAAATTGTCTGTAATAAACGTCACTATAATCTGTAACCTTTGTTCTTGTGTGTACATTCCGAGTTCCGTCAATAAATCAACAAAAGCCAGTGAGCCCATATCCGCTTTGTTTTCTTCGATAATATTAAGATATTTGCCGAGTTTTTCGTTTCCTTTTTTAGGTCCTAAAGAATGTAAGTTTTCATGTCCTATGGTAAACCAGTGATCAGCTTCGTCAAGATAATATTTGTGTTGGCTTTTATCTAAGATTTCATCAAGCATTTTTTGTAATTTTTCTTTATCACTTATAAAACGAATTTGTCTGTGATAAACATTTCTTAAACCGCCGCCGATAGTCAAAGACAATTTGTCGGCATTTGGAAGATTTTCGGCCAAAGTTATACCGCCTCTGTATTCTCCGGAATCACCGGATGCATATACCATATCGACATCAGCCATGGTTTGTTTAGCCTCTTCCGTTGAAGAAATAGTTTGTTCGTATTCATTATTGTAAGGCATGTTTTTTGCAAGTATCGGAAGATACTCTTTTATTTTTAAAAGGGTTTGAGTTCCTTCTTTATTAACAATTCCTACCCTGCCGCCTAAAAAATCTTTCGGTATGGGAGAAATATTATTTTCTTTTAAAAGAGCAGTAAGTTCTTTATTTTCAAATATCGTTCCCGTAAGTTCGTCTTCATAATTTTCTCTTGTTATTGTAAACTCTAACGGTGTATCTTGTAATGTTGCCCATTGTTTATCCGCGTAAGCATCAAGCATAGGATCTGCAGTTCGTAAAGCTTTTGCCTGTAATTTTAAATATTTGTTGAATTCTTTGTTTGTGGAAACTTCGCCTGCTTTTTCAAGTTCGTCGGCTACAACAGAAAAATCTTCTTTAAAATAATCTATATAATCTATACCATTCAGCTTATCTTCAAATCTTACAACAACAGATCTTTGAGTCAAAATGTTTTTTACTTCATTTATTTCACCGTCTTTAATCATTTGTGTAAGAATTGTATGAAATTCTTCTTTAAATAAATCTTCGGGATAAACTCCTTTACCGGGAGTTTCTTGTATGCCTTTTGCGAGATTTATTTTGTTGGATAAAGAATCTATTGCATTAATACCTTTTTGTGCATCAAAAAGAATTTTTGTAAGTTCGGCTTGCTTGTTACCTTTTTTTATTTCTTCTTCGAGAAATTGTTTAAAAGGTAAATTGTATTTGCAGTCCAACTGCATGTTTATTTTTTCTATAACGGCAGCGGCTTTAACCAGATGCTTTAGTGCTTGTTTGTCACCGTCTTTAAGTGCAACATATTCGGGAGAATCGGGAGTTAAAAATTTTTTTGTTGCCAAATATTCTTTGTTCGTTCTTTTTTCCAATTCTTCCATTGAAAGATTAAATTCAAAATTCATTTAAGTTTCCTTATTGTTAAATTTCTTTATTATCTTTTTATAAAATGGATTTTTATATGTATTTTTTTATTTTTGTTTTTAAAAAGAACTCAATGTTTTCACGCTTATTTTTAATATTAAATAAACTTTTTATTAATTGAGGATAATTACTTAAAACTTCATTAATAGAAGCATCATTGTTATAATAATTAAATTCATACAACGATGTTTGCTGGGAATCTTCAATATAATCGAAGTCAAGAATATTGTCTTTTACGATATTAATTTCCCTGTTGTTTAAAACACCCATTGCCCAAAACCAAATATCATCATTTTTCGGACAAAGTTTCATAAATAAATCTTCCCTTAAGATATCTTTATGTAAGCAGTTTGGAGGATAAAGTACTCCGCCCATTCCAGTAAAAAAATTACAAAAAGAAGGTTTAACATCTTTAATGCACCGTAGCCATTTCCTGTAAGGAACCAGTTTTTTCCTGCCGAATTTAAAGAGAATTCTGTGTGCTCTATGGCAATGTATATATGTGGGGTTATCTTTGTAAGCTTTATATAATTTTTCAAGCCAATCTGAAGGATAAAGAACATCATCGTCAGCCGTTACAATAATTTTATCGGGATATTTTTGTAATGCAGGAATAAGTTTTTTATATGGTTTTATATCGCGGCACCAATCTATAGTTAATCCGTTATTTTTTAAAGCTAATAAATTTTCCGGTAAATCTTTTTCTTTGTTGGGAAACTGTTCTAGTCCCAACCACAATATAACTTTGTCTGCCTTTACGGATTGATTTAACAAAGTTTCAATAGCTTGATTCACGGTACTTATTCTGGCAGGATACGTCGTTAATGATACTACAATATTTAACATATATTTTCTCCAAAAGATGTATAAATTTTTTCCTGTTACATTCCTTCACGGGGTTTAGACCAAACCCAATGTCCTTTCTTGTTTATATACCCTTCAATTTCTTCGTGCTTTACATAAGCTAAATCACCTTCAAAATCTCTTGCAAATTCATAAACAGGGGGAATAACCAATTCAAAATTTTTATTTATATAACCTGTTTTATAATCGATTGTAAATCGTGCCATATCCGAACTGAAATTATCAAATACACCGATTTCTTCTCTTAATAAATCTGTCGGAAGTAAAAAAGAAATTACATATTTAAGATTACCTTTTTTATCCATATATCCGGTTATTATTTCATTTGACTCGTTATAAATATAAATTACGGCAAGACCTTCACTAAAACCGCTGCAGAAAGATTGTATTGGAAATATCTTTTTTTTATCGATTACAACTTTACCTTTTTTATCGATATAAGAACATGCTTCATCTTTACCTTTTATAACCGGCACAAGTCCTTCTTTGAATTCTTTAGGTTCCAAATTGTTATCTTTAAAAGATATTACGACATTTCCTTTTTTATCAATATAGCCTGCGGTTTTATGTTTTGAATAAGATATCGCCGCCAAACCTTCACTGAAATTACTTACGTAGTAATATTTGGGTTCTATTACCGGTTTACCATCCTTATCAATAAAGCCCCATTTTTCATCAATACAAACAGCGGCAAGACCTTCTTTAAAAATTTTTATATCATCATATCGTGTTTTCGATTTTTTATTGTTTATAATATCAATGTAACCATATTTGTTATTTTCTTTGTAGAATACAAAATTCTCCGATAAATTGTTCAATTCTTCATAATCAAATTTAACAATAAGATTTCCTTGTTTATCAATAATTCCGTATTTTAAATTTTTGTTTTGAACTATTGCATAATCACCGACAAATCTACCGGCAAAATTATATTTTTGTTTTAATACAATATCGCCGTCTTTATTTATGTATCCGCCTCCGGATTCATCATTTATCGGATACAAGTTTTCTGCTTTATCTGCAGAAAAAGAAACAGAATAAATACTTACACAAAAAAACAAAGAAATAATAATAACTTTTAAAATATTTTTCATAATATATTAATTCTAAATTAATAATAATAAAAAATCAATTGATAGATAACTTAAAAATTGGTATACTTAAATATTATACTTTTAGCTTAAATATATAATATATACGATTTCTTAAGGAGGCAGCAAAATGGCTTTTTATTTTGATGAACCGTCTCACACTTTTAACGAGTATCTTTTAGTTCCGGGATATTCGGACGAGAATTGTATTCCGGACAATGTAAGTTTAAAGACACCGCTTGTAAAATTCAATAAAAAGAAAAAAGAAAAACCTGCTTTAAGCATGAACATTCCTATGGTTTCTGCCGTTATGCAGGCTGTTTCCGATGATAAAATGGCTATTGCTCTTGCAAAAGAAGGAGGAGTAAGCTTTATTTACGGCAGCCAAAGTATTGAAAATCAGGCAGCAATGATAGCAAGAGTAAAATCATATAAAGCCGGATTTGTTACATCAGATTCAAATGTTCGTCCCGATCAAACATTGCAGGAAGTTATTGCTTTAAGTCAAAAAACAGGACATTCTACCTGTGCCGTTACCGAAGACGGAACCGCTCACGGAAAACTCGTAGGTATTATAACATCGAAAGATTTCAGAATATCTCATTGTAAACCGAGTTCAAAAGTTCGTGAATATATGACACCTCTTTCGGAAATGGTAACAGGGCAAGAGGGAATTACGCTTAATAAAGCAAACGATATAATTTGGGATAAAAAAATTAATCAATTACCTATAGTGGATAAAAAGGGAAATTTGGTTGCTCTCGTATTTAGAAAAGATTATGCAACACATGAATCGCATCCGTTGGAATTGCTTGATTCCAACAGAAGATACATTGTCGGTGCCGGAATAAACACAAGAGATTACATGGAAAGAGTTCCTGCTTTACTTAAAGCAGGTGCGGATGTTTTTGTCTTGGATTCAAGTGAAGGTTATTCTTATTGGCAGGCAAAAGCCCTTAAAGATATACATGGGAAATTCGGTAATAAAGTTAAAGTCGGTGCGGGAAATGTTGTCGATGCGGACGGCTTTAATTTTCTCGCTAAGGCCGGTGCGGATTTTGTAAAGATAGGTATCGGCGGCGGTTCTATATGCATTACAAGAGAACAAAAAGGTATAGGAAGAGGTCAGGCAACCGCAACTATAGAAGTTGCAAAAGCAAGAGATGCTTATTATAAAAAAACCGGTATATATATTCCTATTTGTTCCGACGGCGGTATCGTTCAGGATTATCATATAACATTGGCTTTGGCTATGGGATCCGATTTCGTAATGTTGGGCAGATATTTCGCAAGATTCGATGAATCTCCTTCAAATAAACTTGTTGTTAACGGAAATTATGTTAAAGAGTATTGGGGAGAAGGTTCAAACAGAGCAAGAAATTGGCAAAGATATGATTTGGGCGGTAAAAAATCTTTAAGTTTTGAAGAAGGTGTGGATTCTTATGTTCCTTATGCCGGACATTTACACGACGGTGTTTCCATTACACTCAGAAAAGTAACTCATACAATGTGCAATTGCGGAGCTCTTTCAATTCCGGAATTGCAGAAAAAAGCAAAACTTACATTGGTAAGCCAAACGACTATCAGTGAAGGTTCTGCTCACGATGTTATAGTAAAAAACACTTCAATGCAAAACTAATACGACAATTTATAATGTACAATGTATAATTGGAAAAAATAATATAAACATAAAAAAACAGGAAGATAAAATTCTTCCTGTTTTTTTTATAACCCTATAACCTTATAACCCTTTAAACTAAAATTTGCAAAGCAAATTTTATAGCATTGTCTTTCTGAGTTCTTCTGCCGATTTTGCGCTTAAATATGCAGGGGGAATATCAAATATCGTTTTAGCTCCTTTTTGGCCTTCTTTATTCAATTTATAAGCTGCTCTTGCAAAAGCAACAAGAACACTTGAAGTAAATTCGGGATTGGATTCAAGTTTTATATTGTATTCTATTACATGTTTTGTTTTACCGGTTTGTCCCGTTCTTATAACACATCCTCCGTGAGGAAGTCCGGAATGGTTCTTTTTCATTTCATCCATTGAAATAAAATGAACTGTAGTATCGTAGTCGGAAAAATAGTTTGGCATTTCTTTTATTTCTTTTTCTATCCTTGCTTTATCTGCGCCTTCGGCTGCAACGACAAAACATTCTCTTGTATGTTTTTGTCTTGTTGTAAGAGTAGGATTTTCACCGTTTCTTACAGCCTTAACGGCAGCATCAACAGGAATGGTATATTGTCTTGCATCCAATACCCCTTCTATTCTTCTTACGGCATCGGAATGTCCCTGGCTTACACCTTTACCCCAGAAAGTATAATCTTTACCGTTAGGCAAAATAGCATTTGCATACATTCTGTTTAAAGAAAAAAGTCCCGGATCCCAACCTACGGATATTATTCCTATTTTACCTGCTTCTTTTGCTGCTTTATCTACATTGGCAAAATGTTCCGGTATTCTTGCATGTGTATCAAAACTGTCTATAACATTAAACATTTTTACATATTTCGGAGTTTGAACAGGCAAATCCGTTGCACTGCCTCCGCACAAAATTAAAACATCAACTTTATCTTTCCAATTTTCGATTTCGGACACGTTTACAACTTTTGCATTGGATTTTACTTTTAAGTCTTGCGGATTTCTTCTCGTAAAAATTGCAACAAGCTCTACATCCGGATTGTGTTGAATTGCATTTTCAACACCTTTACCCAAATTACCATAACCTACAATACCTAATTTCATAACGGCTCCTTAATATATTAAATTTTTATTATTGTAAAAAAAAAGACGCAAAAAAATAAGGCAATTAACCTAAATTTTTCCAGCACCTTTGCTAAAAATTATATGTTCGTAATAATGTTCTTTCGATTATACTCTTTTATATTTTTTGTGTCAACAAAAAGATTTTTTTCATATTAATAATTTAGACGACATACTTTTCAAAAGTTTGTTTTATCTTTTTTAGAATTTTTGCGACAGTTATGTATATGGAAGCGTGATTCAGGAAAAACTTGAAGATAAATACAGCAAACTTGTCGAACAAATTTGTATATTTTGAACTATTATAAAACAAGAACTTTTTAGCCACCATAAGCATTTTTTGAGTTCTTTTCTTTGCAATGTTACTGTAAATTAATGCAAAGCTTATAAATATAAAACTATATGTATAAAAAACTCTGAAATATTCTCCGAAAAGATTTTTATTGTCTAAACTTTTTCTTATTGCTTTTAACAGAAAAATGGCATCATGCAGTATAAAATAAGAGAAAGATGTAATTGATTGTTTTCTGTTAACTCTATAAAAATAAATCGGTTCGTTAATATATATAATTTTAACTTTATGCATCACGAGTTCATATAAAAACAAGCAATCTTCTCTGCCTTTTAATTTAAAAAACAAGTTGTTTTTTAACAAAAACTCTCTGTTGTATATTTTGCACCACGGACTGCAATTTATACTCGGTATCACAATCAAAGACTTATTGTTTTTGCTTTTTGTTGTAAGGAATGAGTATTGCCTTATTTTATATTGAGAAGTTTTATCATTATAGAGAGAATAGCATCCGGCAAACACATCGCATTCAAGTTTTTCTATGTTATTAAATAAGAATTCCACATAATCTTTCCTGATCCAGTCATCAGAATCCACAAAAGCTATATATTTGCTTTTTGCTTCTTTTATTCCTATATTTCTTGATTTTGATAAACCGCCGTTGTTTGAAACATTAATTAAAACAATTCTGTTATCTTTTTGCTGATATTCTTTTATAATCGATACGGAATTATCCGTGGATGCATCATTAACAACTATTATTTCTATATCCTGAAAAGTTTGATTTATTACACTGTCAAGACATTGTCTTAAATATTGTTCCGTATTATATACCGGAATTGTTATCGAAACTTTTGCCATAAACGAAAACCTTTCTCATCAAATATATAAAAAGCAATCTGTTATAAATAAGATAAACAGTACCCTGTATTCAACAAAAAAACAACTTGTCGCAATAAAAATATCGTCACATACGGAAGTGTACTACAAAAAGTTTTGTATGTCAATGATATGTTTGACTAATTTTGAAGTATATGTAATAATTAACAATATTTATAATATCTTTTGTTTCTTTTTGGAGTTTGTTATGCCGAAAAAAGATATCGTTTTATATTTTTCACCTCACCAGGATGATGAATTGTTAACAATGGGAGTAGATATAAGTAAAACATGTTTGTTGGAGAACAAAGATGTTCATATAATTTTATGCACCGACGGTTCTAAATCTCCTGCAAGGCAAAGATTAAACAGCGGAGATGTTTGTCCAAAACACAATCAAATTCACAAATGTAATTTATCTGTAGAAGATTTTGTAAAAGCAAGAGATTTTGAGTTTGTCTCAAGTTGTAAAGCCCTAGGAGTACATTCCGAAAATATACATATATATGAAAAAAGAGCCGTTGACGGGGAGTTATCCGTTGAATATGCTCAAGAAATTATTAAACATTTTGTATCAATATATGGTAAAAATGCCGAAATTTGCACAATTACTCCGTTTAGATTTTTTCAATTTCAACACGAAGATCACTACAATCTCGGTTTAGCAGCCAAAATTTTAGCCAAAAAGAAAGAAATTTTAAAGACAAAATTTTTTTTAGAATCAAATCGTCTTGGCAAATTTAGCAAAAGAATTATTAACAATATCATTTATGACATCAAAAAAGAAGACATAACAGAAGAAATAGAAGATAAAATAAAAAAAGCTATCGATGTTTATTATTATTTCAACCCTGCAGAAAAAAGATATGCTATAGGTTCTCATTGTGTACCTTTTCTCTTTGAGTTTTATAAAAAGAATATGTTAACCTATTGTCTCAAGCCCAGAATAAGGATATAAAAAAAGGGGAGAAATTAAATAAAAAATTTTTTCATAGTGCTTTATTTCTTTTCAGGGTTAATTTTCTGTTGTGAAAGCCAAATTTTCATTATCAGTTTTTCCGGCAAAAGTTTAGATAAAATACCGCAAGCATTTACATATAAACCGTAAACGGAAATATCTTTGTTATCATAAGCATCTTTTAATGCTTTTTTTACAACAACATCGGGTGTAACCATATGAACAAAATTTGTTGTTGCTTTCTTTGCGTTTATACAACCTCTGTCATACAAATTTGTCTTTATCCATCCGGGGCAAACGGCAGTCACAACAATACCTTTTTCTTTTAATTCTATGTTTAAAGCTCTGGAATAATTTTTTACAAAAGATTTTGTGGCACTGTAAATGTTTTGATAAGGAACAGGTTGAAATGCTGCTTGTGAAGCGATGTTTATAATATGAGAGTTTTTACTCATAAACGGAATACAAACCAATCCCATTGCCACAACAGCGGATATATTGAGATTTATCATGTTTAAAGATTCGTCTATCGAAAGATCCTCATAAGAACAAAACTTTGCAAAACCCGCATTATTGACTAACAGTTTAATATTAATATCTTCTTTTCCCAAATATTTACCGAAGGTTTTTATGTTGTTTATATCCGATAAATCCGTGGGATATGGTCTGATTTTATTACCGTATTCGTTCTTTAATTCATTTAATTTATCTTCACTTCTTGCCAAAACAAAAATTTCGTCGAACTTTTTGTCGTTAATTAAAGATTTCACAAATTCTTTTCCAAGTCCGCTGCTTGCACCCGTAACTATTGCTATATTTTTCATGATTTAAAATATCCTTTTGTTAAATTCTATTTTATTATGGAATCGTTTATTTCGTTCGGATAAGAATTTTCTTTTGCAGATGTAATCTTTTTGTTTTGTTCTATACTCTTTTTTTCTGCCTGTCGTATCTTTATAAAAGCAAATATTATTATAAAGAGAAAAAACAAAGACCATATTAAATAATCACGAATAAAAGAAAAGTTTTTGCCTGAAAAAACTTCATATTTGAAAATTTTGTTGTTTTGTAAAGCATCGTTTATTTCTTCTTGCAGTTGCTCTATGTTAATATCTTCTTTTTTCTTCATAAAAAAAGATATGCTCTTTTTAAATTTACTGTCAGATTGTTCGTTCTTGAAAACGAAATTAAAAATATAGGATTTTGATTGTAATAACAATCCGTCTGTTTGTTTTGTTACCGTTACTTTTTCCAACTTTGGTAAGGGAAAATATATGTCTTTAAATTTAGGAACCATGCTGGTTATATGAAACTTAGGAACAAAAACATCATCGGTTACAGTTGTTTCAAAATCAACACGAATTGTTGTCAGTAACAAAAATATCATTCCTGATATCAGAAAATATATCATAAAGAATAGAACTATAAGTTTTAAGATTAAAAATTTCAATTTATTTTTCATAAAAATATTATATAAAAAATATATGATTAATCATACAAGATCTTTTATTTTTTATAAACTAATAACATAAAACACAAAACATAAAAATACACTTATAGCGTTTGCGATTAGTAACCACCAAAAAGTTTTAAGTAATTTTATTTTTAACATGAATTTTATAAATAAACCTTCAATCAATGTATTTATAAGAATTACCAACAAATATGCTGCAAGCCAATGGCTCCAGTGAAAAGTTCCTATACCGAACTTATCATAAGCATGGAAAACAAAATCAAAAACAATTTCAGAACCTAATCCTGACAGGGGAATAAGTATAATTCCCAATACGGTTGTAATTAAGTTCATTAAAAACGTAACAATAAAAGATTTTTTCCAATCGGTTTTGGTGAAAAACTTTACAAAGAACAATTCAACAATGAACCCTAAAAGAATCACTTTTATACTCAACATGCCTTTTGCAATATAAAGCGACGGCCATACAAGATCCGCATTCACGGGTAATGTAACGGATATAACCAATAATATACTTAAAATAATTTTTCTGATATTCATAAAGATTCTTAATTATTTACGGTTTCAATAAACTTTGTAAGCTTTTCCAATTGTTCCGTAGGATTTTTAAACCAATCGGCTGACCAAATTCTATACATTTTCCAACCTAATCGTTCCAATACCTCTTGCCTTAATCTGTCTCTGTCTCTGATTGTTGCACAAGAATTGTAAGTAGGACCGTCACATTCTATTCCTACCAAAAATTTATTCGGATTGTTTTTATCTCTTACAGCTAAATCTATTTTATAGTTTGAACAACCTACTTGAGAAGATACGGAATACCCTTTTTCATTTAAAACTTTATAAACAGATTCTTCAAAAGGGGAAACAAAATTGTTGTTGTCGGTATGTCCTTCTTTTTTGTTTAAGGCACTTTCACCTTTTTCTGCAAAATCCAGATATGCCTGTAAAAGTTTTACACCGGTACTGTTTGTTTTCTCTAAATTAAAATCGGAAGCTTTTATTCCGCTGAAAACTTCTATTTTATATCTTGCTCGTGTAACAAGCACATTAAGCCTGCGTTCTCCGCCGTCTTGATTGATTGGTCCGAAGTTCATTGAAAGAATACCGTTTTTATTCTTGAAATACCCTACGCTTATCATTATAACGTCTCTTTCGTCTCCCTGAACCGACTCCAAGTTTTTAACAAAGAAATATTCTTGCCCGCCTGTATTAAAAAATTCTTCACAGGAAGAATCTTCTTCTCTTAATTTTTCAATTTCATTTTCAATCAAACCTTTTTGTTTAATGTTTAATGTTGCAACTCCCAAAGTCATATTCGGATGTTGTTTAGCATGTTGCATAACCGCTTTTGCCACGATTTTTGCTTCTTCCAAACACATTTCTTCTTTTGTTGCCGGTGTCGGTGTATGATAAGTAAATTTTACTCCCAAAGTATCGGAAGTTTCGATACAGTTGGGGAAAGTATATAAATCCTGATATAAATGTTTATTTGAAAAAGCAATTAAATGTTCGTGTTTACTTCTGTAATGCCACTTTAACATACATTGCGGAAATCCCGATGTTGTGCATTCGTCAAGAATACTGTCCAAATCTTCTCTTTCCGGTTCTTGTGTTTGTTCTTCGTCAAATTCTTCGTCTTCCGGTTCAACAACGGTTCTGAAAAAAGATGTTGGCGGTAACTGCTTTGTGTCACCGGCAACAACGAGTTTTGATCCTCTTATTATTGAACCGATACAATCTTCGGTAGTTAATTGACTTGCCTCATCGAATATAACCACATCAAAATAAAACAGGTTAGGATCCAAAAGTTGAGCTACCGTTGACGGACTCATCATTAAACACGGCTTTAATTCCAAAAACAAGTTTGGAATAGAATGAATAATTTGCCTTAAAGATTTTCTAATTCGTTGTAATTTACATAATCTCTTGAGTTCGGTTACTTCTTTTGAATATTGTTGTTTTGCAAAATTCACATTGGAAGAAAGTTTGGATACAAGTCTTTCTTTTGCAGAAACGATTTGACCTTTATCGAGATTTTTAAAATCTTTAACCAACTCGTTTTGTTCCAAAGAATTGAAATTTTTTAAAACATCGTTGTTTTCAAAGACATATCCGCTCAGCCATATTCTCAAAAATTGTGTTTCCAATGCTGCGGCATAATCATCTAAAAGCAGTTTTGCATCGGAACACTTATTCCAAAATTCGGTTAATCCTTCTTTTTCTATTTCGTCTGTTAAGTCCAAATATTTTATCCATAAAGTTAAATCGTCTGCTTTTTGTGAAATTGCCGAGAATTTATTTTTTAATATATTGAAATCAATATCGGTATATTCACAAGAGAAAGCTTTATTCCAATCAAACTTCAATATGTCGGTAATAATATCAAACTTATTTTTTATCGGTCCTTTAAGTTGTACTATTGTATTTATTGCCGTCTTAACTTTATCGTAATTTATGTTTTTATTCTTTATCTTTTCCGTAATATTTTCTTTAAACGAACCGTCTTCTTTTATAATTTTTTTGAATTTTAATAAACGAGTACTTTGTATGTCTATATCGTTATCATCGGGATTATTCTTGTTCCAAAATTGCGAATATAATTTTGTTGCTATACTGTCACATTCATCAAGTTTGGTTATTGATTTTTTTAATTCCTTTACATTGTTTAAATCGTACAAAAGTTCATAAAACCCCGGCCTGTGTTTATTGATAAAAAACTGTTCAAAGAATTTATAATCTTTATTAAATTTAAAAAACAATTTCGATATAAAACCGCAAAGAGACAACTTAGATATTAAATCATCAATATCTTGGCTTAAAATGTTCGAATTATATTTATTTTTAACCCTGTTGTTATAAATATTAAACTGTTTTACCGTATCACGAACAGACTTAACATTTTCTTCCAACTTTAAATCTTCGTTTTCCATGTAAGGCAGTGCCGAAACGGGAATATTTGAAACAGCGTCGGTAACAGTTATAAAATCTTCAAGTTGTGCAAATTTTGTGGTTGGTTTCAACAAAAGTTCTTCACATAAGATATTAACACTTTGTTCAATATCGTTAATATCTTTTATAAGAGAATCCGTTTCATTTTTTAAATCTATTTTTTCTTTAAGAGACAATTCTCTTACTTGTGTACCGTACCAAGCGAACTCTTTCGGATTACCTAATTTTTTTATCGTTTCCGTCATATTGTTGAAAAGTTCTTTTTTTGACGATAAATCCTTATCCGTCCACTTATCATAATTATCAAATATGTATCTGAAGTCGGGGATATTTTTATTGTCTGAAACAATTCCTATTGCTTTGTAGGGGGAAAATTTTACCAACCCCATGGGAGTATGCAACTCTTTCGAGTAAATCTTTAAAGATTTTATGTCGGTTAATATTTGGGTTAAACTTTGCGAGTCGTAATTTCCTGTAAATTTGTAGTCGAGAGTTTTGGCAAGTTCCGTAAGTACGGTTTTTCTGTTTGTTTTGTTGCTGTGAAGTTCCAAACAAAACGGAGCAAGTCCGTTTGCTGCCAAACGGTTTTTTACCACTTCCAAAGCCGCTATTTTTTGGCTTACGAACAAAACCTTTTTGTTTTGTGCCAAAAGTTCGGCAATCATATTTGAGATGGTTTGACTTTTACCTGTTCCCGGAGGACCTTCTATAATTAAATTATTTCCTGCTTTTACAACCTGTATTGCTTGTTGCTGTGAAGAATCGGCATCCAAAATTTGGTAAGTTCCGTGAGGATGAACGATATTATCAAGTTCCGACATAGGACAAATGTCTTCCGAAGAGATTTGTTTGTTATCGTTTAACCCGCAAATTGTTTCAATAAAGTTGTTTTTCTTTATTATATTTTGATGTTCTTCCAAATCTTTATACATTACGAACTTTGCAAAAGAAAACAAACCGATATAAATATTGTTTAACAGTTTCCAACGGGGATTCTTGCTTATTTTGTTTTGAACTTTAACAAAAACATCAACAGGATTTAATTCATCTTCGTCAATATTTATATCTTCTAAATTTATTTGAAAATCTCTTTTTAGTTTAAGTACAAGTGCGGGATTTAATATAACGGAATCTTCATTATATCTAACCGCAAACGGTTGTCCGATACCTTTTCTTTTCATCTCAACAGGAATTAAAAGAACAGGTGCTTCCATAGGTTCGTTACTGTTATCTTTCTCATACCAAATTACACTTCCCAAAGCCAAAAACAAAACATTATAACCTAAATCATCGTTGGTGGATCTTGCGGTTGTACTTATTTTATTTAAAACTTTGTTTAAGTCTTGAAGGGAAAGTTTTGTTTGTAAGTATTTGTCCGAATGTTTTTTGCTTAATTGTTTCGGATCGTATTCTTTGAATTCCTGTGCTTTAAATTCTATCCCTTCGTTTAATTCTTCCAATGACTTCTTTTCTTGCTCGGGAACATCTTCATTATTTATCTTTATCGGTAAAAATTCCAGGGAGTGCAATTCCTGAACTAAAGCTTTATATACTTCCGGCGGTTGTTCATCGATAATTCTTAAAGTTAATGATTTTGAAAATTTAAAATTTAATAATCTGTTTCTTTTAGATAAATCTATAAGCTTTTCTTTCCACTTATATATTCTTTTGTCAATTTTTATGTCTTTTTCATTGTTTTCGTGCATAAAAAGCTCTTTTTTATAATGTTATTGTAATTCTAAACAAAATATTCTTAAAAATCAATATTTTTAATTTATGTAAATTTTATAGTTGTAATAAATGATATATGCTATCAATGAAATTGCGATAAAATAAGTATAACTTACAAATATTTCAGGGAAGACAAAATAAAAAACATTATTAAGCAAAAGGAAAATTAAAATTATGTTAGCAAGCAACAAAAACATAAATTCTTTACTGTATACAAAATCATGTTCTTTGCTCAATGTGGAATTTGACTTCATTAAATATATAACCGAAAGAAAAATTATAAAATGAAAAAACACGGTAAAGGAAAAGATATTTTCGGAAAAGCAATTTAAAACAAGAAAAATTGTTGACATTATATAAATATTGAAAAACAAAATTGCCGCAAAAAAAGATTTAAGCTCAAAAACTTTTTTATAAATAAAGAGTAAAAAAGTAAGTACCAGGAACAAAAACGGCAAATATAAAATCAATTGTATTGTGAGCTTGTCTGCCCTGTAAACAAAGAAATCAAACAATAAGAATATACAACTTAAAACAATAGTTGCTTTTAATGTTGAAGATATCTTTGAAACAGGAATGGGAGATTTTTTCTGTTTTTTGAGTCGGTATATGTAATATGAAACAAAAATTATAAACAGTGCTATATAGACATAAATCATTGAACCGGAAAAATTTTTGGAGGATAACGAATTTAAAATCAAAACCGATAACAAAACTATAAAACTTATTATTTGTGCTTGTTCCGATGCGCCAAACAATAAGTTTTCTTTGTTGTTAAGTATTTTTATCCAAAATCTGTAACCCGTAAAATAAAAACTTAAAAATAACAAATAGGCTAATACCGCGGGAAAATTAAATGAGAAAAAAAGCCAATAAACACAAGATAAAAATATAAATTCGATTATCATAACAAAAAAGTAATGCTGTTTTGTCTCTTTTAAAATATTCATTTTATCTCCCAAGTCTTTTTTTTGATTATAATTAATTTTATATATATAATCAAACAAATAAAAAAAGAATAATGAATAAAAATAAAAAATAATGTAAAATACTTAATGTTATGAAAAATTTGTTTTTTTGGTTCTATTACAAACCGCTTTGGCGTATTCGTTTATGGTTATATAATATGCTCATGGAACATTGGAGATACAATTATTATCTTAATGTTTTTAAAGAAATTTCTAAAATAAAAGATGTCAAAAAAAATATTTTAACAAAAAAACAAAAAAAAGAAATAGACGAATACTATAAAAAATATTATGGTAAGAAAGTTCCGTATATGTGGCACAATTTAATTGTGCATTATAATAAATTTTTGAACGTTCGTTACATTCCTCCCAATGTTTTTTTGGAAATTATAGAAAATTTAAACAAAAAGATTAAAAACAATTATATTGTTTGTGATAAAAATTTACTTTATAATTTTGCCGCAAAAACAACAGCATCTGTACCCAAAAGACTTTTCTACTCTGTAAACAATTTGTTTTTTGATTCTTCAAACAATAAAATTTCGAAAGAAAATTTATACAATCAAATGTCAAACATAGGCGAAGTTTTTATTAAGCCTTCAACTTTGTACCATTCCGGATATGCAAGAAACTGCAGAATAATAAATGTGGTTGATGGTGTAGATACTTATTCTAATAAAAGCATAAAAAATATAATAGAAAAACATTACACCGAAGATTTTATCGTCCAAGAAAAGATAGTTTGTCATAAAAGTATTTCCGATATTTATCCAAACTCGGCAAATACTTTTTCTGTTTACACTTTCATTTGGAATAATGAAGTAAAGATATTAAAGACTATATTTAAAATTGGAATGGGGGGTAATTTTACAGATTATTCCGGAATAGCAAAAGATGGTCTTATTATGGGTATAAACAATGATGGTACATTGTTCGACTCTGCCCTGTGTATAAAACAAGATAAATGGTATAATGCTCACCCGGATACAGGCGTAATATTCAAAAATCATAAAATAATAAACTTCCCAAAAGTGTTGGAAACAACAAAACTTCTTCATTATTGTATCCCGTGGATAACTTTTTGCAGGTGGGATGTAACTCTAAATATTGACGGAGAACCGGTTTTTTTTGAAGTAGAATGGCCAAGTGAAATGTTGCAACAACAGATTTTATACAAAGACGGTTTTTTCGGAGAATATACCGAAGATATATTGTCTTCTTTAAGAAGACGAAAAGACTAATATAAATAAAAAAACAACAAGTGTTTTTTCTGTTAAAGGAATTATATTTTGAAATATTTCTTTTGTAATAAACTTTTTTCTTCATTAGTTTTTTTTAAAACAAGACAATTTATTATCAAAATTTTTGTATATCTTAGAAGAGAGTCAACATATAAATATTTTTTTGATCCGTTGAAAAAAGATATTACAAAAAATATCTTGACAAAAAAACAAAAACAGGAAACAGATCTTTTCTACAAGAAACATTATGGTAAAAGAGTTTCGTATATCTGGCACAATTTATTTACAAAATATACCGGCATTTTTGACGTAAAATATATTCCTTTTGATATATTTCTAAAATTTATTGATATGATGAACACAACTCACAATTATTTCGGCATATTGGAAGATAAAAACTTTATGTATTTATGTGCAAGTTTTACGGGAATAAAAATACCTGAGAGATTTTTCTATTCAATAAATAATAATTTTTTTGATTCCAATAACAATATCATCTCAAAAGAAAGTTTTTATAAAAAAATGGCAAATATTGGTGAAGTTTTTATCAAACCGACAAAACTTAATACATCCGGAAATGCGAAAAATTGCAAAATTATTAAAATGGCAAATAATGTAGATGCCTATTCCGGGTTAAACATAGAGACCTTGCTAAAAAAATATCATTATACGAATTTTGTTGTTCAGGAAAAAATAGTTTGTCATAAAAGTATTTCCGATATTTATTCTAAATCGGCAAATACTTTTGCTGTTTCTTCTTTAATATGGAAAGATAAAATAAATACACCGATGCATGTACTCAAAATAGGAAGAGGAAATAAAACTGTTGATTGGGAAGGATTAACAAGCAACAGCTTGGTAATAGGTATAAAAGAAGATGGATCTTTATATGATTTTGCATTTTCTCCTGCAGAAAAGAAAAAATATTATGCTCATCCCGACACCGGATTTGTATTTAAAAATTACAAAATAGATTTATTCCCGAAAGTTCGTGAATCGGTAATAAAGCTTCATTCTGTAATCCCGTGGATAAAATTTTGTAATTGGGATATTACGATTGACTGTGAAGGAAACCCCGTTATAGTAGAAATGGAAAACCCTGCAGGATGGAGTTTGATTTATCAAGCTGCATTAGGTAAACCGTATTTCGGAGAAAACACGGCAGAAATATTATCTTTTATAAAAGAGCATCTAACTTAAGTCAAACAAATTGCTTTAAAAGTTATAATTTTGTATATTTACAAATTGTGAATTATTAAATCTAAAAAAAAGGAGAAAGAAAGTAAATGAAAAGTTTTTTCAGTGAATTTAAGAAGTTCATCGCAAGAGGAAATGTGATGGATATGGCAGTAGGTATCATCATAGGAGCTGCATTTACAAAGATAGTTAATTCTTTGGTTGCAGATATCATAATGCCTCCTATCAGTCTTTTGTTGGGTAATGTTGATTTCACAAACTGGTTTATCGTATTAAGAGACGGAGCGGAAACCGCAGCACCGTATGCTTCTTTGGATGCAGCAAAAGCAGCAGGAGCTGTAACAATGAATTTGGGTTTCTTTATTAACAGCATAATTTCTTTCTTAATAGTAGCTTTCGCAATATTCGTAATAATTAAAGCTATTAACAAAATGAAAGAAGAACCGGCACCTGCACCTGCAGCACCTACAACAAAGAAATGCCCTTATTGCTTTTCTGAAATCAATATAAATGCAACAAAATGTCCGCATTGTACATCAGATATAAAGTAATACAGATATAAAAAAGAGCCGTGTAGATATAATTCTACACGGCTTTTTTTGTTTATGGTTTGCGGTTTGTTGTTTACAATTTGTTAGTTTTTTAATAAAATATAAGATTATGAAAAAGAAAGGTATGATAATAATTGTTTCTGCTCCTTCGGGCGCAGGTAAAACAAGTATTTGTGACGCTTTGATAAAGAGTGACAAAAATATAGTTTATTCCGTATCTACAACAACGAGAAAACCCAGAAAAGGTGAAAGAAACGGCAGGGAATACTTTTTTGTTGATGATAAGACTTTCAAAACAATGGTTAAGAAAAACTTGTTTGTTGAATGGGCAAAAGTTCACGACCATTTTTACGGAACATCAAAGAAAGTATTGGAACAAACAATAAACAAAGGTAAAGATATTTTGCTTGATATAGATGTTCAGGGTGCAGTTAAAATAAAAAAGCAGTATAAAGACGCATTAATGATTTTTATAACAACACCGACTTTGAAAATATTAAAAGAAAGAT
The DNA here is from genome assembly GCA_017528425.1 of Elusimicrobiota bacterium. GTDB lineage: Bacteria > Elusimicrobiota > Endomicrobiia > Endomicrobiales > Endomicrobiaceae > Ruminimicrobiellum. The sequence continues at coordinate 83,524 of JAFXOV010000015.1, forward strand.
TAATAAAAAGAAACAAAGATTCAATGGACGTTATAAAAACAAGGCTTGAAAACGCAAAAAAAGAGTTAACATATTTACCTAAATATGATTATTTAATCTTGAACGATAAATTGGATGAAAGTATAGAAAAAGCTAAATCCGTAATTTGTGCCGAAAGATTATCAATAAAAAGAAATAAAAATATAAGTGGGGGAAAGTAAAATGACTAACGAAGAAAGACCAATAGAAGAATTATTCTTTGCATCAGGCAAAGGAAAATATGAAGTTACAAAACTTGCAATAGATTGGATAAAAGTAAAAAAAGATGAAGATGAGTATAGAAAGTTATCTCAGGCTGATTTGTTGGATAAAGCCGTAAGAGACGTTTTGTCCGGTGAAGCAACCTATGAAAAGATAGAAGAAATCATGAAGAAGAAAGCTGCGGCAAAAGAAGAAAAACAGGAAGAAAATGCAGCAAACTAATTTGAAAGGTAAAAACGTAGTTATCGGCATTTGTGCCGGAATAGCAATATACAAGGTTTGCGATTTGGTAAGATCTCTTATTAAATCGGAAGCTAATGTGACCTGCATAATGACCGAAGCTGCAACAAAATTTGTTACACCGCTGACATTTCAGTCTTTGTCTAAAAACAAAGTTTTTGTTGATATGTTCGACACTTCTAATTTTGAAATAGAGCATGTTTCTCTTGCACAAAAAGCGGATATTTATGTGATAGTTCCCGCAACGGCAAACACAATTTCAAAATTAGCTAACGGAATGGCAGACAATTTGGTAACATCAACCGCAATAGCGACAACGGCAAAGGTTGTTGTTTGCCTTGCCATGAATCACAACATGTATCATCATAAGGCCGTTGAAAAGAATATAGAAACTTTAAAAAGTTACGGATACGAAATAGTCGATGCAAGGCCCGGACTTCTTGCCTGCGGAACCGTAGGCGACGGATGTCTTGCCGATAACGAAACAATATTGGAAACAATAAAAGATCAATTAAAATAAAATGGCTATAACAATACTTATTACTTCAGGTCCTACAAGAGAATATATAGATCCGGTAAGATTTGTATCAAATGCATCTTCCGGTAAAATGGGTAAAGCTTTGGCCGAACAGGCATTAAAGCAGAAATGTAATGTCATCGTCGTAAAAGGTCCTTCTGATATTGATATACCAAGAAGCAAAAAGTGTAAAGTTATAGATGTGGTAAGTGCAAAAGATATGTTGTCTGCCGTAAAACAGAATCTAAAATCCGCAGACATTTTTATAGGTGCAGCTGCTGTTTCCGATTACAGACCGATTGAAATCGCAAAAACAAAAATAAAAAAAACCGATATCGGCAGTGACACAATAACTTTAAAACTTGTAAAAAATCCCGATATTATAAGATATGTTGCTTTTCATAAAGAAGAAAAACAAGTGGTTATAGGTTTCGCATTGGAAACAAGAAATCTTTTGTCTTATGCAAAAGCAAAACTAAAAGAAAAAAACTTGGATATGATTGTTGCCAATGCCGCAAAAACAATTTCTTCAAAAAATTCGGCACCTACAATTATTTTCAAAGACGGCAATATGAGAAAGTTAAAAATGAGATCTAAAGAAAAAGCCGCAAAAGAGATAATCGATGAATCAATCAGAATATATAAAACTGTTAAAACTCGTTAGAACCTCAATAGAAGAATATAAGAATTGGGGAGAAGATGAACTTGTCTTGGACAACTCTATGTTGTCAAAAAAAGCTAAACAGGAACCTATAAAAGAAGAAAAAATTGCCGTTAAAGCGACAGAATCAAAAATAACAAAGCAAGAAAATATACAAATGAAAACAACAGAAAAAAAAGAACCTACAGTTAAACAAACAAAGCAAACAAAAAATGCGGAACAGAAGTTGGAAGATTTAAAAAAACAGATTGCAGAATGTAAAAAATGCAATTTAGGTAAATACAGATTAAATGCCGTTTGCGGCAGCGGGGACCCTTATGCAAATATTATGTTTGTGGGAGAAGGTCCCGGATTTCAAGAAGATCATGAAGGAAAACCTTTTATCGGCAGAGCCGGAGACTTATTAACCAAAATCATAGAAGCAATGGGTTATAAAAGAGAAACCGTTTATATCGCCAATATAGTAAAATGTCATCCGATGAAAAACCCGGAGAATCCGGAATTAAAAGGAAACGACAGACCTCCTACACCCGAAGAAATGCAAACATGTCAACCTTACCTCGATGAACAAATAAAAATAATTTCGCCGAAAGTTATTATAACGTTGGGAGCATCTTCTACAAGAGCATTATTGAAAACGGATGATGTCATAAGTAATCTCAGAGGAAAATTCTCTCAATATATGGGTATACCGTTAATGCCTACATATCATCCTGCCGCATTGTTGAGAAATCCCAAATTGAAAAGGGATGTTTGGCACGATATGCAAAAAGTAATGGTATTAGTCAACAAAAAAGGTTAAAAATGAAAGTTGCAGAAGTAGTTTTACCCGTTCCGTTAAATAAATCTTTTTATTACACAATTCCCGAAGAATTCAAAGAAAAAGAACTTAAGTACAGAAGAGTTTCCGTTCCTTTCGGAACAAGAAATCTCGACGGTTATGTTATATCCGTAATTGAAAATTATCAACAAGATAAAAAGATTAAATTAAAAAATATCAAAAATATTATAGACGATGCTGAAATTTTAACGAATGAAATTTCAGAGCTTGCAAAATGGCTTTCACAAACGTATTTATGCTCTATAGGTGAAGCACTTGCAACCATAGTTCCTATATCATTAAAAGTTCCCAAAAAGAACTCAAAAATAAAAAAGAAAAAGATAAAAATATCTGATCCGAACTTTAATATGACCGACTATCAGAAAACGGCCGTAGAAAAAATAGAAAAGGCAATAAAAGAAAACACCAACAAAACTTTTTTAATACACGGTGTTACGGGTTCCGGGAAAACGGAAGTTTATTTAAAAAGCATTAAAACTGCTATAGACAACAACAAATCCGCCATATTTTTATTACCGGAAATATCTTTAACTCCGCAATTTATTTCAATATTAAACAAAAGATTCGGCGATATTGTGGCTTTATGGCACAGCGGAGTAACAACCATACAAAAATACAAAATTTTTAATGCAATTCGTGCCGGAGAAATAAAAATTGTTGTCGGTGCAAGATCGGCAATATTTTTACCTTTCACAAATCTCGGATTAATAATAATAGATGAAGAGCACGAAAACACATACAAACAAAACAATAAACCTTGCTATGATACAAAAGAAATTGCATTGTGGAGAGCGAAATATAACAATTCCGTTACTGTTTTAGGTTCTGCCACACCATCAATAGAAACCTATTATTCCGCTAAAACAAACAAATATGAATTACTTGAAATGCCTTACAGAATAGATAAAAAAGATATGCCGTCAATAAAAATGCTTTCTTTAAGAAACGTAAAAACAACGGTATCGGTATTTTCAAAACCAATGTTACAGGCAATAAAAAGAGCTTTGGCAAGAAGAGAACAGGTAATAATCTTTTTAAACAGAAGGGGATTTTCTCCGTCCATAATATGCAAAAAGTGCGATACGGTAATACAATGCCCCGATTGTTCGGTTGCAATGGTATACCACAAACATCCGGAACATCTTGAATGTCATTATTGCGGAAAACAAATGAAGTTTCCGTTGAAATGTCCGCATTGCGGAAATAAAGAATATAAAGTTATCGGTATGGCTACGCAAAGAGTAGAAGAAGACTTACAAAATTTATTTCCGCACACAAAAGTTTTCAGGTTAGACAGAGATACTGCCACATCCAAACAGGTTTATACCGAAGTTTACGAAGGAATAAAAAACGAAGAATATTCTATTCTTTTAGGTACGCAAATGGTAACAAAAGGGTTCGATTTTCCGAGAGTATCTTTAGTTTGTGTTGTGGATGCCGATACATCTTTATATCTCCCGGATTTCAGATCTTCCGAAAGAACATTTCAACTTATTACACAAGTTGCGGGAAGGTGCGGCAGGGCGGATATTAAAGGTAAAGTTTTGGTTCAAACGAAATATCCCGAAAATTATGCTTTGGATTTTGCGCAAAAATATGATTATAAGAAGTTTTACGAGCAGGAAATAGAAATAAGAAAAGAATTGTCTTATCCTCCGTTCTGTAATATTGCTAAAATTACCGTCAGGAATAAGGACAACCAAAAATCGTTGGAATTTACCGAAAAGATCTATAAGATTACAGAAGAAGAAATTTCCAACAAATCTTATCCGGTATCAATATTGGGGCCGGCACAATCTTACATTTCAAAATTAAACGGAACTTACAGATGGCAAATAATATTAAAAGGTGACCGAAAACAATTAAAAGAAATTTTGGAATATTTACAGTCTTTAATAAAGTTACCGTCGGGAACATTTATCAATATAGAACTCGATCCGAGTGATTTGTTGTAATTTATATGACAATTTTATAGAATAAGCAAAATTTAAAAGCAGGTGGTTATATGAAAAAATTTAATTTGTTACTTTTGTCTGTTTGTATGTTCTTTTTGATTGGTTGCGGTGATGAAATATCCAAGTTAAAAAAACAGGCAGATAATAATGATGTGTCCGCTCAAATAAAACTTGCCCGAATTTACTATTCAGGTAATGATAAAGTTAAGCAAGACTTTAAAGAATCTTTCAAGTACTACTCTAAAGCTGCGGAAAACAATGATATTGATGCACAACTTGAAACTGTTTGGATGTCCTTCGGCGGTAAGGGAACAGACAGAGATTATCCTAAAGCAACAGCATTGTTAACCAAATATGCGGATAACGGTAATAAAAAGGCTCAAGAAGTTTTAGCTTCAATGTATTATTTCGGTATTTTTGTTAAAAAAGATTATAAAAAAGCTTTTGAGTTGTTTTTAATAGCGGCTGAAGACGGAAAACTTTATGCTCAGGAAAAGCTCGGTGATATGTATTATGAAGGCGAATATGTAAAGAAAAATTATACAAAAGCTCTTGAATGGTATAGAAAAGCATCGGAACAAGGCAGTTTATATGGGAAAATAGCTGCAACAGAAATAGAACAAATGGATATTAAAGGGGAACTTTAATAATATTGAAGAAAAAGTATAAAAAGGAGGAGTTTTAAATGAAGAAGTTGTCAGCAGTAGTATTGTCGTTAATGCTTTGTGTAAGTATGTCTTTTGCTGCAAGAGGGGGAAGCAGTAGCAGCAGTTCTTCTCAAAAGAAATCATCAAGCAGTTCAAGTTCATCAAGCGGTAGTTTCGGTTTAGGTTATTCTCAAGTAAATTTTAATCAATCTATTAACGGAGTTGGAAACATAAGTTTTGCTTTTGATGAAGTTGCGGGAAGATATTGGTTTGATGACAAGCTTGCTATAGATGTTCAGTTGGGATTCGGCAGCGGAGATGCAACATCAAGATTTTTGATTGGTGGTAAAGTTTTAGGTAATGTTGTATCTCTTAACAATTTAAATGTTTATTTATTCGGTGGTCTTGCTTTCGGTAGTTTTACATTAAAGACCGGCCCTGTAGATCAAGATTACTCTCTCTTCTCAATTCATGGCGGTGTAGGTGCCGAATACTATGTTCTTCCTTGTTTATCAGTTCTTACCGAAATGGGTCTTCGTTATATCAGTGTTAAACCGGATGGAGGAAACTCTCTTTCTGATTTTGCAATATATGCAGAATGGTTACCTCAAGCAGGTGTAAGATATTATTTCTAATTGTTAACAAATACTTAAAAATGAATTTAGCTTGTAATGAGTTTATCGTTACAAGCTAAATTTTTTTATAAACTTTTTATGAAAGGTTGTATTACTCTGTCTAAAGTGTTGTTTACGAAAGATATTACCATACCGTAATTTGTTATAGGTATATTTTTATCTGCGGCATAATTTAATCTGGATATCATTTGTTTTTTGTTAATCATACATCCGCCGCAATGTATAATTAAAGAGTACTGTTCCAGATTTTTAGGATAGTCTATTCCTGAAGAAACATCGAATTTTATTTCAAAACCTAAATATTTGCTTAACATTTTAGGAATTTTTACTCTGCCGATATCGTCTTTACTTGCATGATGAGAACATGCTTCGGCTATAAGAATTTTATCTGTAGGTTTTAAATTTTTAATTGCTTTAATTCCGTTAAGCATGGTTTTAAAATCCGACTTGTTGGAAGAAAAAATTATCGAAAAAGTTGTAAATGCTGTATCTTCGGGAATAATATCCAAAACTTTTTTTACAACCTGGCTGTCACAAATTACGATATCGGGTTTATCTTTTAATTTTTCCAATGTCTGTTTAAGTTCCGTTTCCTTCGTTATTATAACGACAGCATTTATATCAAGACATGCTCTTATCATTTGTACCTGAGGTAAAATAAGTCTTCCTTTCGGTGCTCCCAAATCCAAGGGAACAACCATAACAACCGTTTGAAAACTTTTTATTATGTTTTGTGTAAGAGGTTGTAAATTTAAACTTTCTTCCGGAATTACGGAAAGAAGGTTTTGTTTCAGTCCCGATAAAAAAGATTCTCTGTACTTTTTATCATTTAATAATTCCGTTTCAATAAACTTATATTGCGAAAAACTTCTAATAAAATCTGCGGTTAATTGTTCTTTTTTATAATTGTTTATAACAAACAAAAACGGTGTTTTTTTGTTGTTTAGTTGTTCTATAATATTATTCTCGTATTCCGTCCAAAGATTCGGAGTTAAAACGATAATCGCAACATCCGTCGAATCAAAAATTCTATTAGTCCTTTCTATCCTTTCTTTCGACAGATCGGATATATCGTCCATTCCCGCCGTATCAATAAGTGTTACAGGTCCTAAAGGGGAAAGTTCCATGCTTTTATAAACGGAATCCGTTGTCGTTCCTGCTACCGGAGAAACTATAGAAGTATCTTGTCCCGAAATATAATTTACAAGTGTGGATTTACCTACATTTGTTCTTCCGAAAACGCCTATATGTATTCTTAAAGATTTCGGAGTATTAAATTCCGTTTTATTTTCCATGTTCAGTTCCTAAAAAACTTTTAAAACCCGGGTAATCTCTCAATGTGTTTTAAAAGAAGTTTATCGTTTGGCTTCATTGCATAAGCTTGTTTTGCAAACTTTATGGCTTTTTCCATATCTCCTTCATAATAATAAACTTCACTTAAATAAAATATTGTTACAAAATGTTCTTCTTCTTCCAAAAGACTTAATAAAAGTTCTTTGGCTTCTTTTAAATCATCTTTGGCTATAAGTGCTGCACTTATATTTAAAGAATTTTCGTATGTATCTTTCAAAGCTCGGGTTTTTTTAAACAATTTTAAAGCTTCATCATATTCTCCGGCATAGAAATATTGTTTTGCAAGTCCTGAAGAACATAAATGATAATTAGGAGCATCTTTGTACGCATTAAGCCAAAATATGTCGGAATTAATATATTTATCTATATTTATAAAAGATTTAAAAGAAAACAAAATCAGTATAATAACAAACAATGTAATAAACGATTTTTTCAAACCTTTTTTTCTTTTTAGAATATTATCTGTGGCCTGTATAAAAATCATTGCCAAAAAGAACAAAGGCAAGAATAATCTGTGATAAAACACTTGATTTTCATATAAAAAAACCGTAGGGAACAAAATACCGACAATGGTAAGGAAAGAAAAAATCATCAATCTTCTGTCTGCAAGTTTTTTATAGTAAATTATAAACAACAATATCACGAAAAGACCGCTTATGATAATATCTGTTACCGATATATCCACGTCGAATAAAATTGCATGTATATGGTCGGGGAAAACAAACTTTCTTATATATAACACCATTATATTGAAAAAGTTTATATACGTATCGGGATTTGTTAAGAAATAAATAAAATCCGATGACGGAACAGCTTTACTTCTTAATATAAAATATATAACGGTGGGTACAAGAAGATATATAAAAAGTTTAATATACTCTTTAATTGTCACTTTGTATTTAAAGAGGAAACTGAAAACAAAGAACAAAGGGAAAAATATCAGTGCTGATTCTTTAGTAAACAATGCTATGGTATAGAAAAGCGCTTGAAGTATTAAATATCTTGTTTTTTTTGTTTCCAGGTAGCTTATAAACACAAAGAAAGCAAGTAAAATAAAAATTGCTATCAAAATTTCAGCACGAGTGGAAACATAAGCCGCATTAGATGAAATTATCGGATGTACGGCAAACAGAAGTAAAACACATTTTGAAATAGTCTCGTTAAAATCAAGTTTTAAAAGCAAAAAATACATTATGTATATGGCAAAACAAAATAATTGTAAGTTCCCGAAGTGGTAAATTTTACTGCTAAACCCGAACAAAATAGTTTCCAAAGCAAAAGTCAAAACAAAAATCGGTCTGTAATACGGAATATCGGCATGATCTTTATCATAACAATTTGTTTTAAAAATTTCCGGAATGTTTTCTGCTTTTGATATTCTTTCAAGATTGTTTGTTATTGTTGTCTTATCATCCAAAGATAACAAATCGAAATTCACGGACTTACCGTACACAATAAAAACAACAACAGCAACCGCAATTGCAAAAAATATCGTTGACGAAAAAATTTTTCTCATATGTATATATAACCTTTATGAATATATTTTGCTTATTATTTTAACAAATTTTACATTTAAATGTATAATTGACTATATTTTATAAAATTTGATAAAATACACAAGTTAAAACACTAATCAGAAAAATAATTTTACATGGGGGAATATAATAAATGTCTAAAAGAAATCTCATCATTGCTCTGCAATCCTTATGTTTATGTCTTGCAATATTTATGGTTGCCGGTTGTTCGGGTGGCGGAAGCGGAAAGAATGAAGATGCCGTAAAAATTTGGCATTGGATGACAGACAGACAAGAAGCATTTGAAAAGTTGGCAAACGATTATTACAAATTAACGGGCGTAAAAGTTATTTTCGAAACATATGCCCCTACCGACGTATATAAAAATAAAATCACGGCAGCGGCAAGCGGACATTTATTACCTGATATTTACAATCCTCAAAGCGATAAGAAAGAATTGGCATCTTACATTAATGCCGGATACATTGCAGATTTAACCGACGAAATGAACACCGGTTGGAAAGATGTATTCTTTGAAAAATCTTTAATAGCAAACTCTTTTGAAGAAAATAATGAGTGGGGCGTTAAACCCGGTATTTACGGAGTTCCTTTGGATGTAAGTTCTTTAATGATTTATTATAACAAAGACTTATTTGCACAAGCAGGACTTGATCCTGAAAATCCTCCTAAAACATGGCCGGAATTTATAGAAGCAGGTAAAAAGCTAAGAGAAGCCGGAATTCAACCTTTCGTAAGCGGTTTCGGTGAAGCTTGGCTCATAGGTGCATTTGCTTCTTCTTATCAGTGGTCTTTGTTCGGTAAACAGGGAATAATCGACACTATCGATGGAAAAATCCCTTACAATGACAAGAGATGGTTAAAAATATTCCAACTTTTTGAAGAAATGAAAGATAACAAAATGTTCGCATCCGGAATTGTTACTATGGTAAACAAAGATTCCGAAAGAACATTTGCTACGGGAAGAGCGACAATGACATTTAACGGTTCATGGGGCGTAAATGTTTATAAATCCATGAATCCTGCATTAAACTACGGTCTTATGTACCCGCCTTCATTACCTGATGCACCGTATCCTTTATTGGTATTCGGAGGAGACGGATCTTCAATGTTTGTTAATGCAGAATCTCCGAGAAAAGATAAAGCAATCGCTTTCTTAAAATGGTTTACCGAAAAAGATCAACAAGCTTACTTGGCAAAAGAAACATTAAATATACCTTCAAATAAAGACAGTGCTCAGGATTTACCTGAAATATTACAAGAGTTTTCCAAGAGTATCACAAGAACATTTGAAAACTTGCCTAAATTGGAAGCATGGCAGGTTACAAATTATATAAATATTAACTTACAGTCTGTAATAATAGGTGAAAAAGATCCTGCTAAAGCAGTTAGAGAAATTCAAGAAGAAAAATTAAGACAGATGAAGGTGCAAAAATGATGAACGCATCCCCAAAAGAAAAAACATTCAATATGATGTTTATCTTGCCGGCGTTGTTGTTGTTTTTGGTATTTAATTTATATCCTTTACTAAGAACAATACAGTTGAGTTTTTTCCAGTGGAACGGTATAGATAAGGATATGGTTTTTGTAGGTTTCGCACAATACAAACATATTATATTTAACAATCCCGCATATTGGAAATCCATGTTAAATGCCGGTTATATTACTCTTTTATGTTTAACTTTGCAGAACGGATTGGCATTGCTTCTTGCAATATTGGTTAACAGACAAATAAAAGGGGAAAATATATACAGAGTAATATTTTTCTTGCCGCCCGTACTTTCCGGTATAGTTGTAGGTTTGATATGGAAATTTATGTACGACGGTAATTTCGGTATTTTGAACAGCTGGTTGGCATCAATCGGTTTCGAACAATTTAAAGATTTTGCATGGCTTTCCGAAATTAAAACGGCTTTGTCTTCGGTAGCCGTAGTTCACATGTGGAAAGGTTTCGGTTACGGTTTCATAATACTTCTTGCCGGTCTTCAAACAATTCCTAACGAATTATATGAAGCAGCGGAAGTTGACGGTGCCGACAAATGGCAGCAGTTTAGACATATTACCGTTCCATCCATGATACCTGTATTTACAATGGTTACGGTATTAACCGTTTTGGGTGCTATGCAGATATTCGATTTGATTTATTCTATGACACAAGGCGGACCTGCAGGTCATACGGATGTGCCTATCACTATGATTTATAAATACATGAATAACGGAGAATTCGGGTATTCTACCGCCATGGCAGTTATATTCGGTTTAGTATTATTGATAGCAAGTATTTGTCAGCTTTACGCAAGTAAAAAATTTAATAAGTAAAGATATAAATAGGATATAAAAATGAACTCATTTAAAGTAAAAAAGAAAATTTTAGATGTTATTACACATGTTATTTTGATAGCTGTGGCACTCACTTGTGTATTCCCTGTTTTTTGGATGTTATCTTCTTCATTAAAAACAAACGAAGAAATATTCAAAAGTATTACTTTATTTCCTGAAGCATGGCAATGGAGCAACTACACTGAAGCTTTATTAAAAGCAAAATTCGGTATGTATTTCTTAAACAGCCTTATTTATACCGTTGTAGGAGTTTCTGCAATTGTTATTGTAACATCAATGGCTGCTTATGCTTTTGCAAGACTTGAGTTCTGGGGAAAAACGATTTTATTCTATTTGTTGATATCTACATTATTAATTCCTATACCGGGCGCTTTCGTTCCGTTATATCTTTTACTTAAAAGTTTACATTTATTGGATACAAGAACCGGTCTTTTGTTATGTTATATAAGCGGCGGTATTGCTTTCGGATTGTTCTTGTTAAAAGCATTCTTCGAAGAATTGCCGAGAGAAATAGAAGAAGCAGCTTTAATAGACGGATGTTCAAGGTTCGGTATATACTGGAGAATAGCTTTACCTCTTGCAAAACCGGCCGTTGCAACACTTGTTATCATTCAATGTTTAACAATATGGAACGAATTCTTGTTGGCTTTGGTTGTTTTACAGGATCCTTCAAAAATGCCTATACAGAGAGGTTTGATGGTGTTCCAGGGAACACACATGACGGATTATCCTCTTTTGATGGCAGGTCTTACAATAGCAACAGTTCCTATAGTAATAATTTATCTTCTTATGCAGAAACATATCGTTAAAGGTATTGCTGCAGGTGCCGTAAAAGGATAAACCCTTAAACCTTTTCTATAATCTTGAGGTTTTTAGAATGTCGGGCAAACTTATTATTTTTGATTTAGGTAAAGTTATTTTTGATTACGATTTGAGCATAATATCTAAATCCTTGTCCGAATATTCACCGAAAAAAGAATTGTTCGAAAATATGGAACAATTTGTTATTTCTCACATAGATATATTCGCAAAATATGAAAGAGGTCTTATAGAATCCCGTGATTTTTATAAAACAATGGTTGATTTGTTGGTATTGGAAAATTTGCCTTTTGAAAAGTTTTCCGATATTTGGAACAATATTTTTACACCCATACAAGATGTTATCGACTTGGTAACCTCGTTATCTCACAGATACGATCTTGCAATGTTATCAAATACCAACGAACTTCATTTTAACTTTTTGTATGAAAAGTATCCGGATATATTTTTAAAGTTTAAAAAACTTCATTTATCTTATTTAATGCACGAAAGAAAACCGGATGCTCAAATATACGAACAGGTTATAAAAGAACATAATGTCGAACCGCACAATATATTTTTTACGGACGATAATAAAGAAAACGTTTATTCCGCCATGCTTTGCGGAATAAAAGCTTTTTCTTTTAAAAATATAATAAAATTAAGACAAGATTTGGAAAGTTTCGGGATAGAAGTATGATAAATTTCGGAATAACAATATCAAAACAAAAAGAACTTGAAGACAAATTCGTTAAGTTAAACATTAAAGAATGCGATATCGTTGAAAAATTTGTTCACTCGTCGGGTAAAGGCGGTCAAAACGTGAACAAAGTTGCAACTTGTGTATATTTAAAATATCTTCCTTTAAACATAGAAATAAAATGCCAAAAAGCAAGAACTCAACTTTTAAACAGATATTATGCAAGGAGAATGTTAGCGGAAGAAATAGAGTGCAGACTTTTGGGTGAAAAAAGCAAAAAACAAAGAGAAATCGAAAAAATAAGGCAACAAAAAAGAAAAAGAAGCAAAAGAGCCAAAGAAAAAATTTTGGAATTAAAAAGAATGAATTCCGAGAAGAAAGAAAACAGAAAGAAGGTTATAATAGAATGAAAATAGCATTGGCAAAAATAAACCAAACCGCCGGAAATATCGAGAAAAATCTTTTAAATATTTCAAAATATATATCCGATGCCGAAAAAGCAAAATGTGATTTAATCGTGTTTCCTGAATTTGCAATTTGCGGCGGGTACTGCGGAGATTTATTATTAAACGAAGATTTTATCGAAGAAAACATTAAAGCGGCCGACAAAATAATAAAAGAAAGTAAAATACCGGTAATTTGCGGAACGGTCACAAAAGACGGCAAAGGCGGTCTTTTAAATTCCGTTTCTTTATTTTACGGAGAAGTTTCCGGTCTTGCAGGTGCAAAAGATAATTTAAACGATTCCGCTTTTAACGATATGAAATATTTTAAGAATTACAATATCGTCAATATCGTCAAACTTGCAAACAAAAATATTTTGTTTGTTTCCATAGACAATATAACCGCTATTAAAGAGACAATTAAAACAATTTTTAAAGAAACTACCGTTAAGCCGGACATTGTTTTTGTTATCGGTTGCAGTCCTTATTATTACGGAAAAATCGAAGAATTTAAACAATGTTTCAAAGAACTTGCCGTTGAAAATAAAGCCGATTTTTCTTATTTGAATATGCTCGGCGGTAACGACGGATATGTTTTTGACGGTTTGGCAATATATGCAGACAAAAACGGTAATTTTAAGTTAACGGACCAATCTTTCGAAGAAAGATTAATAATAGCAGATACCGACGGAGAAAATGTTAAAACCGAACAAAACGACAGAAACAAAGAATTGTACGATGCTTTAGTTATTGGACTAAAAGATTACATGGTAAAAAACAAATTCAAAAAATGTGCTTTGGGTGTAAGCGGGGGAATAGATTCCGCTTTGGTTGCCGCAATTGCGGTTGATGCAATAGGTGCGGAAAATGTGTTGGGTGTACTTATGCCCTCGAAATATACTTCCAAAGAATCTATAGATTGTGCTTTGGAATTATGCAAAAATTTAAATATACAATCTAAAACAGTTCCCATAAACGATGTCTATAACACATATATCAATCAACTAACTCCGTTATTTGAAGGAAAGCCAAAAGATTTAACGGAAGAAAATTTGCAGGCAAGAATAAGAAGCAATATTTTAATGGCATTATCAAATAAGTTCGGTTATTTTATTTTGTGCACATGTAACAAGTCCGAAGATGCCGTAGGTTACAGTACTCTTTACGGTGATGCAACCGGCGGATATTCCGTTATAGGAGACTTGTTAAAGAAAGATGTTTACGCACTTTCAAAATACAGAAATACAATTTCAAATGTTATTCCGGAATTTATAATTACGAGACCGCCGACGGCGGAACTCAGAGACAATCAAAAAGATTCCGATTCATTACCGGAATACGATATTTTAGACGATATATTAATAAAAATATTGGAAGAGAAAAAAACTTATTCTCAAATAATCAAAAGCGGTGTAAAAAAAGAAGTTTTGGATAAAGTTTGGAAACTGTTATCCACATCGGAATATAAGAGAAGACAATCTCCGTTAGGAACAAGAGTTTCTAAAACCGCTTTTTCAAGAGATATTACTTTACCAATGAGCAACGGATACAAATGGAAATAAAAGAGAAAGACGTTTTAGGGCATAGAAACAGAGTAAAAAAAAGATTTTTGAATACCGGATTTGACGGTTGGCAGGATTACGAAATCTTGGAACTCGTATTGTTTTATGTTATACCGAGAAAAGACACAAAACAAATCGCTAAAGATCTTATAAAAAAGTTCGGCAGTTTAAAAGAATTAATGAATGCGGGCCATAATGAATTGCTAAAAGTATTAAAAGATATAGACGGAGTCGGCCCAAACACTGCCTTTTTCTTTCGTTTTTTAAAAGAGATTTCGATTAAATATTCGGAATTCAAAATAAAAGATAAACAAAAGGTTTCTTCTCCTCAGGAAGTTGTTGAATTTTTAAAAAATAAAATAGGAACTTGCAAAGAAGAACAGATGTATACTGTTTTTTTAAATGCATCAAATAAAATTTTGGATTTTGATAAGATAAGCGAAGGAACGGTATGCAGGTCAGCAGTGTATCCTTCAAAGATAGTAAAAAGTGCAGTATTAACCGATGCAAGAAGTGTTATTGTTGCTCATAATCATCCCGGGGGTGTTTGCAAACCTTCACAAAATGATATAATAGCAACAGAAGCAATACAGAAAGCTTTAAAGACCGTGGACGTTATGTTGTTAGATCACATAATTGTCACCGGTTCGGATTATTACAGTTTTAAAGATAACGGTCTTATATAGGAGAAAAAAATGAGTGGCTTATTCGGTGTAGTTTCAAAAAAGAAAGACAGTTGTATAGATTCTTTAATTTACGGAACTGATTATCAGGCACACATGGGTTCGGAATACGGCGGGTTGGCCGTATTCGGCAATAACAGCTTTGCAAGATTTATTCACAGAATGAGCAACGCAAATTTCAGAGATAAATTTTTTGAAAGTATAAAAGATTATGAAGTTCACAGCGGTATCGGTGTAATAAGCGATTTGGAAGAACAACCTATTTATATGAAATCGAAAGTAGGGGAATTTTGTATAGTTACGTCGGGCAGAATTGTTAATATGGAAGAACTTGCAAAAGAAATGATGGATTCGGGAATATGTTTCAGCGAATTCAGCAAATCTCATGTAAATATGACGGAACTTGTAGCAAGAATCGTTTCCTTGGGAAAGACAATACCCGACGGAATAAAATTGATGTTTGGCAAAATCAAAGGTTCTTGTTCTTTGCTTATTTTGGCAAGAGAAGGTGTTTATGCCGCAAGAGATTATTTCGGCAGGACGGCTCTTGTTTTAGGTCAGGATTCCGACTCTTTTGCGGTATGTTCGGAAACTTGCGGTTTTGCAAATTTAGGTTACAGAACAATAAGAGATTTAAATCCGGGGGAAATTCTTTTAATAAGCGATACGGAAGTTAAAGTATTGGAACCCGGCTACAAAAACAGAAAAATTTGTACTTTCTTATGGATATATACCGGTTTTCCGTCATCAAGCTACGAAGGATTAAATGCCGAACTTGTAAGAGAAAGAAGCGGAAAAATCCTCGCAAAGAGAGATAAGGGGATAAAAGCGGATTTGGTTGCCGGTGTTCCCGATTCCGGTCTTGCACATGCAATCGGTTACTCTATGGAATCCGGTATTCCGTTTAGAAGACCGTTAGTAAAATATACTCCAACATACGGAAGAAGTTATGCACCTCCGTCACAACATTTAAGAGATTTAACGGCAAGAATGAAACTTATAGCAATAAAAGAAGTTATAGAAGGCAACAGTCTTATTCTTTTGGAAGATTCTATAGTCAGGGGAACACAGTTAAAGAATTTTACGGTGGAAAAGTTGTGGAATTGCGGAGCAAAAGAAATACATGTAAGACCTGCATGTCCTCCGTTAATGTTCCCTTGCACATATTGCAACTCTACAAGAACTAACAGCGAACTTATAACAAGAAGAGCTATAAGGGAAATAGAAGGGCATGATATAGAGGATGTTTCCGAATATCTTGACCCAAAAACCGAAAAATATGCTAAAATGATAGAGTGGATCAGGAAGTACTTGAATATTACGTCTTTGAAATATCAAACTTTGGAAGATATGATAGAAGCAATAGGTTTGCCTAAAGAAAATTTATGTACTTATTGCTGGAACGGCAAAGATTGTGCCTGTTGCAAAAAAGACAAATAAATTTGTTATTAATTACTAATTTCTAATTAATAATTGCAGAATGGGGCTATAGCTCAGTTAGCAGAGCGCTTGCATCGCATACAAGAGGCCGGGGGTGCAACTCCCCCTAGCTCCATTTTTTTATTGACTTTTAAGACTAATAAGTTGTAAAATTGTAGTGTTATTTTAGTGGTATTTTTAGAAGAATAAGAAGGATTTTATAATATGACGTTAGCACCAAGTATTTTATTTCATATAGGCAGTTTTCCAGTTACAAACACATTAGTTACAACTCTCGTAGTAGATGTAATAATAATTGCACTTGTTATTGTATTTAACAGGTGTCTTTCTCTTTATCCGAAAGGTATTCAAAACTTTTTGGAAATGGTTTACGAATACTTTTATAATTCAACCAAAGAAATTTCAAGCAAAGTTGATATCATATCTCCGTGGGTTATAACATTTTTTATCTTCATAGTCATTTCAAATGTATTGGGACAGTTTCCCGGTTTTGAAACAATAAGATTTTATGCCGCGGGTTCGGGAGAAGAAGGTGTTCCTTTATTTAGAACAGCAACAAGCGATTTAAATGTCACCCTTGCTTTTGCTACGATTTCAATAGTTATGTGTCATTTCTATTCAATAAAATATACGGGTTTAAAAAGTTATATAGGCAGATTTGTTTCCTTAAGTCCTATTTTCTTATTTGTAGGTCTTTTGGAATTTATAGGTGAATTTACAAAAGTTATATCCTTGTCTTGCAGGTTGTTTGGAAACCTCTTTGCGGGGGAAAGTGTTATGGGAACAATTTCATCCATGAGTTTGAAAATATTCGGTATCAGTATTCCGTTACCGTTCTTTGCTGTTCCTGTACCTTTTATGATGTTGGAACTTATGGTTGCCGTTATTCAGGCAATCGTTTTTGCTATGCTCACAATGACATTTATGAGCATAATGGTTGAAAAACATTAATTAAAAAATAAATTGTAGTTTTAAGGAGGAAGTATAACATGGTTACATTTAGTGGTGGTATTATTATTGCAATAGGAGCATTAGGACCGGCTCTCGGTATCGGTTTTATAGGTGCAAAAGCAGTTGAAGCAATCGGAAGAAACCCGGAAGCATCCGGAAAAATAATGGTAAATATGCTTATAGCTATGGCTTTCGCGGAATCTATCGCTATTTACTGCTTAATATTTGCATTCATGAAGTAATTTTATGGAAACAATAAACTATATATTAAATTTATTCGGATTAGAAGGTAATCTCTTTATAGCACAAGTAATAAACTTTGCTATATTGTTGATTATCTTAAAGATATTCTTATATAAACCGATTGCACAAATATTAGAAGAAAGAAAAGCAAAAATAAAACAAGGTCTCGACGATGCCGAAAATGCAAAGAAAGCATTGGCAGACGCAGACAATCAAAAAACAAAGATTTTGAAAGAAGCAAAAGTTGATGCCGACAAAATTTTGGAAAACACAAAAGCTTCTTCCGAAAGTTTAAAACAGCAATCTGCACAAGATGCAAAGAAACAGGCAACCGAAATTGTAGACAATGCAAAAAAACAAGCTCAAGACGAGTTTGCAAAAGCAAGTAAACAAGTGGGTTCAATGTCTGTAGAATTATCTAAAAAAATAGTAGCAAAAATATTGTCTGAAATTTTTACCGAAGACGACAAAAATGCGGTTTTGGCAAAAGCGGTGGAAAAGATAGAACAAGGCGGATATGAAAAAACAACAAATTAAGCAATTAGCATTATCCGTAGTTGAAACGGGTGAAATATCCGAAGAAGTTTCAAAATGGATAAACAGCAACTTATCGAAAAGTGAATTAAAACTTTTTGTAAGTTATTTGTCGGCAGCATTAAAAGATGCTACCGTTACGGTAAAATATGCAGGAAATCCGTCACAAGCTACTAAAGACAAAATACATAAAATGTTTCCCGACAAAAAAATTGTGTATATAAGAGACGACAAAGAAATCGGTGCGGGAATAAAATTTGAATTCGGCGATTATATTTTGGATTACACCGTAACAAATATGATTGTAAAAATAATGAAAGATATAAGAGAGAGTCTATGAAACCAGAAGAACTTATAAAACAAATTGAAGAAAAACTTAATTCCGTAGACATTAATCCGGAACTTGTTAATTACGGTATTGTTGAAACCGTTGGTGACGGTATCGTTAAAGCAACAGGCCTTTCCGGTGTGGGTTACGGGGAAGAAGTTGAGTTTGAAAATAAAGCTAAGGGGTTAGTTTTAAATTTGGACGAAGATGCCGTATACATAGTGTTGTTGTCGGAAATAGAAGTTACAAGAGGAATGAAAGTTTCCACAACGGGCAAAATTCTCGGTATCAACGTTTCAGATAAATTGATAGGAAGAGTAATTGATCCTACATGTAAACCGTTAGACGAAAAAGAACTTAAAATCGACGACGGAAAACTTTATCCTTTGGAAAAAATTGCTGCGGGTATCATTGAAAGAAGCCCTGTAGACAGACCTATCAAAACAGGTATCAAAGCCATCGATGCCATGATTCCTATAGGAAGAGGACAAAGAGAGCTTATCATCGGTGACAGAAACACCGGTAAAACAGCAATCGCAATTGATACCATAATCAACCAAAAAAAATTGGATTTGGGATTAAAAAGAGTTATTTGTATATATTGTGCAATAGGTCAGAAAAGATCCAATGTTGCATCAATCGTTGCAAAACTTAAAGAAGCAGGTGCAATGGACTACACAATAGTGGTTTCGGCAACCGCTTCGGATCCTGCATCCTTACAATATATCGCACCTTTTGCAGCTTGCGCAATCGGTGAATATTTCATGGAAAAAGGCGAAGATGTTCTTGTTGTATATGACGATTTAACAAAACATGCTTGGGCATACAGACAAATATCTTTGTTGCTTAAAAAACCGGCAGGAAGAGAAGCATATCCGGGAGATATTTTCTATTTACATTCAAGATTACTTGAAAGAGCCGTAAGACTTTCCGACAAAAACGGCGGAGGAACACTTACAGCATTACCTGTAATAGAAACTCAGGGAAACGATGTTTCCGCATATATTCCTACAAACGTTATTTCAATTACCGACGGACAGATTTATCTCGAAGGAGATTTGTTCAATGCCGGTGTAAGACCTGCTCTTAACGTAGGTTTGTCGGTATCCAGAGTGGGCGGTGCCGCACAGACAAAACCTATGAAACAGTTGGCGGGCCCTGTAAGACTTGAACTTTCACAGTTCAGAGAATTACAAAGCTTTGCACAGTTCGGCAGTGATTTGGACGAAGATACATTAAAGAAAATTAACAGAGGTAAAGTTTTAACCGAAATATTGAAACAACCTCAGTACAGACCTTACGACGAAGCTTCCGAAATAATTGCAATCTATTCGGCAACATCCGGTTGTTTGGATGATGTTAATGTAGATAACATTATGTCGGTAGAAAGTAAGATAGTGGAATTTGTAAAACTTAACTATAAAGATTTGGTTAAAAAGTTGAACGAAAACAAAAAATTGGATGAGCAAACTTTAACCGAACTTAAAAATGCAATACTTGAATGCAAAAAAACAATTTAATGAGATAATATAAAATGGCGGAAAATTTACAACAGGTAAAAAAAAGAATAAGGACATCAAACAGCATAGCTCAAATAACAAAAGCTATGGAAATGATTGCCGCTTCCAAAATAAAAAAAGCTCAATCTGCCGTTGAGAAAAACAAACCTTTTGCCGACAGAGTTAAATTTATCGTTCAAAAGATATTGGCGGAAAATACAGACTTGGCTTTAAATTCTTCTTTTGTGGGAATAAGCAAAAACGCTGACAGAAAATTAGTTTATGTTATTTCAAGCGATAAAGGTTTGTGCGGCGGTTTACTTGCAAACATATATAAGCAGGTTGCTGCAACGGTAACCAAAGACGATTATGTTGTTACCATCGGTAAAAAAGCACAAAACTTTTGTATAAAGAACGGTTACAATGTAAAAGCATCTTTTCATATGGGATCTTCTTTTCCTCAATATGAAAGTATTTTCCCTATGTTAAAGATAATGAACAACTTGTACGAAGCAAAAGAAATATCGTCTGTGGAAGTTATTTATACAAACTTTAAAAATCGTTTGGTACAGGAACCGGTAACAAAAGTTCTTTCTCCGGTGGAAAGAGACGAAAATTTTGTAAACAAAGGCGATCATGTTTTTGAACCGTCTTCAAAAGAAGTGTTGGATAAGTTGATACCTTACTATTTTGAGGCATCGTTTTATAATATGTTAATGAATGCTTATGCAAGCGAGCAGGCGGCAAGAATGTCTGCAATGAGCAATGCAAACGAAAATGCAAAAGAAATATCGGCATCGTTGACGATAATTTATAATAAGTCCAGACAGGAAAAGATTACAAACGAAATTCTTGATTTGGCAAACGGACAGATACACTAGAGGCAATTTATAATTTATAGTTGACAATTTATAATTAAAGACAAAAATTGTCATTGCGAGCAAAGCGAAGCAATCTATGTCGTTGTCATTCCGCACTTGATGCGGAATCTATAAAAAATAGTCCGAAGGACACCGAAACTATAAATTGTACATTGTAAATTGTAAATTAAAGATTAGAGGATATAGGTATGGAAAAGATTAATAAAGGTGAAGGTTTTGTTATAAGAGTTCAAGGAGCAGTTGTTGACGTAAGATTCAACAATGAAACACCTGACGTTTATGAAGCTCTTAATATAACAATGAAAAACGGTTCCAAACTTGTTTTGGAAACAATGTTCCAAATGGACAATTTCGAAGTAAGAACAATAGCTTTGGGTTCTACCGACGGATTAAAAAGAGGGGATAAAGTTTTAAGAACCAATGCTCCGATTTCAGTTCCGGTGGGAGAAAAAACTTTGGGCAGAATTTTCAATGTATTGGGTCAAGCCGTAGACGGATTAGGCGAAATAAGTAAAAAAGAAAGTGAATTTGCACCTATACATAAACCGTCACCAAAACTTTCGGAACAGAAAACCACACCTGAAATTCTCGAAACAGGTATAAAAGTTATAGATTTGATTTCACCGTTCACAAAAGGCGGTAAAATCGGTATATTCGGCGGAGCCGGTGTAGGTAAAACCGTTGTTGTTAAAGAGCTTATCAGAAACATAGCTATGGAACACGACGGACATTCAGTATTTGCCGGAGTAGGTGAAAGAACAAGAGAAGGTACCGATTTGTGGATGGAAATGAAAGAATCCAACGTTTTGGATAAAACAGTTTTAGTGTTCGGACAAATGAACGAACCTCCCGGAAGCAGAATGAGAGTTGCTTTAACCGGTTTAACAATGGCAGAATATTTCAGAGATAAGAAAAACGAAGATGTGCTTTTGTTTATCGATAACATCTACAGGTTTGCACAGGCTGGCAGTGAAGTTTCGGCTTTGCTCGGCAGAATGTCTTCTGCCGTAGGTTATCAACCTAACTTGGCACAAGATATGGGCGAATTACAGGAAAGAATCGCATCAACAAACAAAGGTTCCGTAACATCGGTTCAGGCAATATATGTTCCTGCCGACGACTACACAGATCCTGCACCTGTAACGATTTTCTCTCATTTGGATGCAACAATCACTTTGGACAGAGCAATCGTTGAACAAGGTCTTTATCCTGCGGTTAACCCGTTAACATCATCTTCCAGACTTTTGGATCCCAACACGGTGGGAAAAGATCATTACGAAGTTGCAATGAGTGTTAAAAAGATATTACAGAAATATAAAGATTTACAGGATATTATCGCAATTTTGGGTATGGATGAATTATCCGATGAAGATAAATTAACCGTTGCAAGAGCAAGAAAAATTCAAAAATTCTTAACGCAACCTATGTTCGTTGCGGAAACATTTACCGGACTTGAAGGAAAATATGTTAAAATAGAAGATACTGTTAAAGGATTTAAAGAAATTATTGAAGGAAAGTATGATCATATTTCCGAACAGCACTTCTATATGGCAGGAACAATAGAAGAAGTTGTAAAAAGGGCTAACAAATAATGGCTAATATTTATAAATTAGATATTTTATCACCGGAAGGCAGTGTTT
This sequence comes from Elusimicrobiota bacterium, assembly GCA_017528425.1. Classification (GTDB taxonomy): domain Bacteria; phylum Elusimicrobiota; class Endomicrobiia; order Endomicrobiales; family Endomicrobiaceae; genus Ruminimicrobiellum. The sequence goes on from JAFXOV010000015.1 coordinate 106,187, forward strand.
TCAGCGGGAACGTTAAACAAGCAACATTTCCTACAATGTCCGGTTTAATTACAATACTTGCGGGGCACACCGCACTTGTAACAAATCTTTCTCAAGGTGATATTGAAGTAGAACCTGAAACAGGAGAAAAAAGAAATATCACCATATCCGGCGGATTTTTGGAAGTGTCCGAAAATATGGTAAGTGTCGTTGCCGACTTTGCCGTAAGAAGCGAAGATATTAACGACGAACTTATACTTAAAGCAAAACAATATGCGGACGAACAAAGAAAGAAAAAAGAAAACGTTAACAGCGAAATGGCGGAAAGAGAATTACAAAAAGCTATAATGGCACTAAAGGTGCTTGAACATAATAAACTAAAAAGAAAGAGTAAAGGAGTAAAATATTGAAAAATATTAATTTATTCTTAACAACTTTATTTATTTGCAGTGTAGTTATGTTTTCATGTTCTTCCGCACAGAAAGAAAAAGTTTCTTCTATGGAAGCAACCGAAGAAGGAGACGAAGTAGCGCAGGAACAAGTTATATTTACATCAAAAAAAGTAACTAAATCCGATATAAAAACGGTAACTTATGCTTACGTTTTGGAAGGACAGACCGTAGCAACCGAAATTGTAGATACAAAAGGGGAAGTTATTTTCTTCCAAGGTGAAATTCCTAACGGTTTAATAAAAGAATACGATGCAAAAAACAATATTGTTTCGGAAATGAACTATAATGCGGGAAAACTCGAAGGAGTTACGAAAACGTTTTATCCCGACGGACAAGTTGCTTCCGTAAAAAATTACAGAAACGGCATTTTGGAAGGTAAAGTTATAGAATATTACGAAAACGGTAACAAAAAACTCGACTCCAACTATAAAGACGGTATATTAAACGGTGCCGTAAAAAAATATTCCATGTCGGGAACTTTAACATCAAGTGCATAATACAGTGACGGTCAGTTGGAAGGTTTATATAAAGAATATTTTGTTACGGGAACACCGAAAATAGAAACCGAATATTATAACGGTTTGAAAGAAGGATTCAGTAAAGAATATTTTTCCAACGGTATATTAAAAACTCAATATAACTATTCTCAAGGTAAATTGGAAGGCGATTCTCACATATATTATGAAGACGGCAGCATAAACAGAATAGAAAAATATAAAAACAACAAATTGAACGGTGACACAAAAATTTACAGCAGCAATAACTCTGAAATTCCGTTATATATAGATACTTATGTAAACGGAAAAAAGAAAGTAAGAAAAGCTTTCAGCAGTAAAGGCGAACAAATTTTTAAAATACAATATTAAAAAAATATAGAGGGGTTTTATTATGTCAGGTCATAATAAGTGGGCAAGTATTAAACACAAAAAAGCAGCTACGGATGCTAAAAGAGGCAAAATTTTTACAAAGATAATCAGAGAAATTGTTGTTGCAGCCAAGGAAGGCGGCGGAGTAATCGAAAACAACGCAAGATTAAGAAAGGCAGTTGACGATGCAAGAGAAGCAAATATGCCTCAAGATAACATTAAAAAGGCTATTCAAAGAGGAACAGGTGAACTTCCGGGTGCAGTTTACGAAGAAAACACATACGAAGGTTACGGTCCTGCGGGAGTAGCTTTGATAGTTGAAACAACTACAGATAACAAAAACAGAACAGCTTCCGAAATAAGAAAGATATTTTCAAAACATTCCGGAAGTATGGGAGAATCCGGTTGTGTAGGTTGGATGTTCTCCAAAAAAGGTTTTATTTCCATAGATAAATCAGCAGGCGACGAAGATACTATTATGACAATAGCATTGGAAGCAGGTGCCGAAGATTTTGTTGCGGAAGACGACAGTTACGAAATATATACAACAACTAACGACTTTAATGCAGTATTGGATGCAATAAAAGCTAAAAACATAGAAGTTGCAGAATCCGAGATAACAATGATACCTCAAACGTATGTTAAACTTGAAGGCGACAATGCCGAACATATGTTAAAGTTGTTGGACGAATTGGAAGAACACGACGATGTAAAAGATGTTTATTCCAATTTTGATATATCCAAAGAAGATATGGAAAAATACGGAGCATAATGATAGTATTAGGAATAGACCCCGGCTTGGCTATGCCCGGCTGGGGTGTTGTTTATAAAGGACAAACTGACAAACTTACCTGTTTAGCTTACGGGTGCATGAAAACATACCCGAAAGACTCTTTAGCCGACAGACTCAAATTCATTTTCACTGAAACACAAAAAATCGTAGATACATACAAACCCGAAGTAGTTGCTATGGAAGATATATTCTTCTTAAAAGGATCTAAAGTCATAGCTACTATCGGTCAAGCAAGGGGAGCATTAATTTCCGCCGTAGTGACAAAAGGGCTCCCTTTATTCGAATACAACCCCAGAACAATAAAAATGGCATTAACCGGTTACGGACTTGCAGATAAATATCAAATGCAGCACATGGTAAAGACTATGTTGGGATTGAAGGAAATTCCCAAGCCGGATGATGCGGCGGATGCGTTGGCGATGGCGATTTGCCATATTAATACTAATCGTTTTATTGTCAAATAAAACGATAAACCTTATATCGAACGAATATTTTAAACTACACTTTTGCATTTTAAAATCTTATGTACCGCTTTTGCGATATGTACACCGCAATTTTAAAATGCTTCAGTTCGTCACAAACTATTCGTTCTCTAACGACCACAACATAACGACAACAAAGAAGCCGTGTCATTGCGAGCGAAGCGCGGCAATCCAGCTGTTCTTGCCCTTCAAAGGATTTACAGATTTTAAATTATAACGAAGTATTTGGTGAATGAATTAAAGTCGTTGTCGTTGGTTGCTCTCAAAGAGTTTTCAAGTTTTTGCTTAGAATAAAGCATTTACCGACTGCGCTCTTGGCATTCAAAGGATTTACAGATTTTAAATTATAACGAAGTATTTGGTGAATGAAGTGTACGTAAAAGAAAGCGGTAGCGATTGGTACTCGATTGAGCCAAATACAAAGTTATAATTTAAAAGATAAATCCGTTTAGCTCAATAACGAGAAAAGTTATCTCCAAGGATAGAATTCTTCGTCAATCTCTTTGGTTCCGTCTTTCTTCTTTAAGGTGGGGACATTTGCTTTCATTTCAAACTTTAAATAGAATTCAAAATATTCTTCTCTAAGTCTAAAACTTGCTCCTAAATTGAAACAATGCAGGTCTCTATATACTTTTAACTCTTGGTCTCTTTTAGACCATTCAATATCGTCCTCGTAGTTGCATGTTATTCTTATAAGGTAATCAAGTCTCCATTTGGAATTTAACCAAAAGCCTATACCGGAAACCAAATCAACTTCTTCCGGTCTTGTTTGATAATAGAAAGCGGAAAATTTAAAATAAAACCTTTCAAGTCTTCCGAACATTGAATCGAATTGTAAAGAATTAAATTTAAACGGGTGCAAATCTTGTGTTTGTTTCAAATATAATGTCATTTTAGACGACGGAACATAAGTTAATTCCGTAATAAACGGATACCAATCTATATAACCTAACCCTTCCAAATCTCTGAAATCGTATCCGGTAGTGTTTCTTACCGTTAAATTAGAGTTTGTATAAATGTAGTTATTAAACAATATTGCATTTTGTTCCACACCTTTATCAAACTCGTCGGTATCTATATTTAACCTGTTAATATCGGACCTTAACTTTGCATTGTAAGATAAGTTCCAATCCATCCACCAGGTAGGTCTGTATCTTGTATTTAAAGAGCCGTAATATCTTGTTGTAAAGTTTTTATCGTCGTCTTCGGGATTTACGCTGTCGGAAAAAGTTCCGTTTATGCCCAAAGTCGGCTTAACGGTCATTCTTTTGGATATTCTGTAATCTTTTGTTATGTTATAGTCGGCATAAGCGCTTATTTTTCTGTAATCGTAAGTATTTGAAGAAAATTCCATTTCATAATTTGTTTTGTTTTCAAAATTAAAAGTAAAACTGCTATATGCTCCCAACGTTTTTGTGGGGTACAACGAATAATAAACTTGCGGTAATATTAAATAAGAACCGTTTTGAATCTTATCTGTTATAGGATTATATATTTGGTACAATTCCGACATTACTCTTAAATTCGATTTATTGCTTTGTCTTGTAATGGAGGCATACGACCTTCTTCTGTTCAAAACCCTGTCCCAATCGTCGAGTGAATATCTGTTATTGAAATAAGAATCGCTTACGAACTCCGCATGAGATTGGATTGTCCACAAATCGTTTATTTTTTGCCAATAAGACGGCTTTATCATCCATCTTTGGGAATCTTCTTTCCTGTCCTGTGTGCCGTAAGCATATAAAGTTGCTTTTAACTTCTCTTTATCGTAATAATTCGTTTCAAGGCCTACACCTTCTCCTCTGGTTCCCAAATAATCCAATAAAAGGGCGGAATTTAATTTGTCGGTAAATTTATACTTCAATTTAGCTTTTGCGGATAACCCGCCGTCATTGGTATAACCCGGCTCGATTTCGTAACTGAATTTGCTGTCGGAACTTGCCAAGTTTCTTGTATATTTCGGAAAATAGAAAACAGGAACTTTACCTACATAATAAGTTGCTTTATATATTGTTATCTTTTTATCTACCACATACACACCTTTTTTCGCAAAAGCATAGTGGTGGGGATTATCCAAATCGCAGTTGGAAAGTTTTACATTTTCTATTTCGTATGTATCGGAAGAAAGTTTTACCATCTTTTCCGCTTTAAAAAATATGGACGAGCTTGTTCCGAAAGTGTTTTCAAGATCACCTTGTTCTTTTGCCATATCGTATTGAATTTTGTCCGACATAAGAAGGCTTTTTTCTTCGGAAATTACAACATTGCCTTCCGCTTGAAGATGTTGATCTTTTATTCTCATTTCTATATTGTCGGCTTTTATTATTTTGCCGGTCCATTCAAGCTCGATATTTCCGGAAGCGGTAATAATTTCGTCGTCCTGTTGATATGTTAAAGAATCCGCTTTTATAGTAACTTCATAAGCACAAAATGCACTTGAAGCAAATATAAATAACAAACAAAATATTGATAATAAGAAGATTATCTTTTTATGAAACATTTGTTAGTTTTTTACAAGCATTGCAGCACCGACGACACCGAGTTTGCTTGTATATTTAGATACAACTATTTTACAAGCTTTGGCAGCAGTTTTGAATGCTCTCTTTTTTATTTGTTCTTTAGCAGGTTTAATAATTAAGTCGCCGGCATTACTTATACCGCCGCACAATACGATACAGTCGGGATTAAAAAAGTCTATAATGTCGGATAACAATATTCCTAACTTTTCACCGGCATTTTTCCAAACTTTCTTTGCAACCAAATCGCCTTTTTCCGCAGCCTGAGATAAAAGTTTGGGTGTAATTTGTTCTATATCGTTGTTTGCCAACTTCAATATATATTTCGATTTTGTTGTTTTAAGTAAATCGATGGTTTCTTTTACTATATGTCTTACACCGATATAAGTTTCGGCACAACCGTAATTACCGCAATTACATTTTCTGCCTTCGGGCTCTACCGTAATATGGCCTACTTCGCCTGCCGTTCCGTTATTACCTCTGAAAAGTTTTTTGTTTATTATTATTCCGCCGCCTACACCCGTTCCCAGGGTAACACATACCATATTGTCTGCTTTGGCTTTAATATCGAGCCAATAAGCGCCGATTGCGGCAGTATTGGCATCATTGTCCACAAAAACTTTTTTACCCGTAATTTTCTCAATATCTTTCTTTAATTGAACTTTGTTCCATTTCGGCAAATTGGGGGACATTCTTACAATACCCTGTCTAAAATCTATATCACCCGCAATACCTATACCTATGGTTTTTACCTTGTTGTAGTGTTTAAATTTTTTAAACACTTCGGTTATATTTTCTATAACTGATTTCGGACTTGCCGTTATATCCGTATTAACAACAGCTTCTTCCAAAACATTAGCTTTATCGTCAACTATCGCTATCTTTATTAATGTTCCGCCCATATCTACACCAAGATAATAATTAGCCATTTGTTTCCTCTGTAAATTTTAGTATGGTTCCCGCCAAATAAAAGGAACCTAAACATATATAAACATCGTTGTTTTTTATGTTGCCGAAAAATTGTTTTACGGTATCGTAAGTATAAATATTCTTGTTATCAATATATTTCGAAAATTCTTTTTTTAAAACGTTTATATCCACGGCTCTTGAATTTTCAACTTTTAACAAACTTACGTTATTAAAATTTTTTGCAACTTTTTTAATTACCGTTTTAAAATCTTTTTCCTGCATAACGGCAAAAAGCAACTTTGTTGTCTTCTTATAAAAAGGGGATTTTTTGTACAGTTCAAAAAAATTGTTTATTGCCTGTATATTGTGTGCCCCGTCTATAATAAAAGAACTTCTTTTACCGTTTATTTTAACTTTCCTGAAATCAAATCGTGCAGGCCACTTTATATTCTTACAAACTTTATTTACAGTATTAAAACTTATTTTTAAATCTTTTTTTAATATCTCGCAAACAGCCAAAACCATTGCCGAATTGTACACTTGCGAGTTGCCCAACAAGGAATATTCAACGGTTAAATTTTTGTTTATACCGGAATAATCTATTTTCTGTGTTAAATTTTTCCAATTACAACTTTTATATTTTGCACCGAAATTTTTGTTAAAAATATATATCTTCGATTTTTTTTGTCTTGCAACTTTCTTTATTACGGAAAGAGCAGAACTTTTTATATTTCCGCACACTACCGGAACACCGTCTTTTATTATACCAGCTTTTTCAAAAGCAATTTTTTGTAATGTGTTACCTAAAACTTCGGTATGATCAAAATCAATACTTGTAATAACCGAAACCAACGGAGAAACTATATTTGTTGCATCAAGTCTTCCGCCAAGCCCGGTTTCAAGTACAACGATATCAACTTTACTTTTAACAAAATATATAAAAGCAAGTGCCGTAATATATTCGAAGTATGTAAGTTTATACTTTTTCGATATATCGGAATATTTTTTGTCTAACGATTTCAGTTGTCTGTCTGTTATCGGTAAAGAATTTATTTGTATTCTTTCGTTTATTTTAATAAGGTGGGGAGAAGTGTACAACCCCGTTTTGTATCCCGAACTTATCAATATTTCCGAAAGAGTTTTTGCGACGGAACCTTTACCGTTGGTTCCTGCTATGTGAATATACTTTAACTTGTTATATTCTATATTTTGATCGGACAAAAATTTTTTTATTCTGTCCAGTCCGAGCAACATAGTTTTATATTCTTTTCCGGCATCAATTGAAATCATTTTTATTTTTTCGGTTTATATACAAAGAACTTTATTAATTTTATTATTGTATCTTTCAAATTTTTTCTTTCAACAACCATATCAACCATACCGTGTTTCAACAGGAATTCGGATAATTGGAATCCTTTCGGTAATTGTTGTCTTATGGTTTGTTCTATAACTCTGGGGCCTGCAAACCCTATTAAAGCGTTCGGTTCTGCGATTGTAACATCACCCAACATCGCAAAAGATGCCGCAACACCGCCGGTAGTGGGATCGGTTAATACGGAAATAAACGGCAATCTCTTTTGACCTAATTTGGCTAAAGCCGCAGAAGTTTTTGCCATTTGCATTAAAGAAATAATACCTTCCTGCATTCTTGCACCGCCGGAAGCGGCAACGATAATTACAGGCATCTTCTTTTCTATGGCTTTTTCTATAAGTCTTACAATCTTTTCACCTACAACGGAGCCCATACTTCCGCCCATATATTCAAAGTCCATAACACCTATAGCAACGGGATATCCGCCCATTTTTGCTTCACCGGTACAAATTGCATCTTTTGTTTTATAAGAATCTTTTTTTACTTTGTATCCCGGGAAACCTATAACGTCAACAGGTTTCAAATCGGCATTTATTTCTTTAAACGAACCTTTATCGGTTAAAAAAGCTATTCTTTCTTTTGAATTTAATCTTACATAGTAGCCGCATTTCGGGCATACCATAAAATTTTCTTCAAAATCTTTTTGAAAGATTATCTGTTCACACTTCTTACATTTCGTCCACAATCCTTCAGGTAATCCTTTTTTGTTACTGACAGATGAAACCATCATTTTTATGTACCTCAATAAGTTATGTTTTTATTAAACAAATTTAATCTTAAATATTATACTAATTTTTTACTTAAATAGATACAACATTGTATGTGTTAAAATTATCGGCTTGAAACTTAAACAAAAAGATATTAAACTATTATATTATTATAATATTTATATATATTTGGGAAAAAGTATGAAAAAAATACTGAGTACAGTTATTTCTTTATGTTTTATTAACTTAATAATAACCGATATTTACGGCGCTTTCATTCCGAATGCCGCAACTGTTGCCGTTAACAATACGGTCAACTATAACATGCTTCCGGAAGATATAGGGAAATTTGTTCGGGATATGTATGTTTTGGGTGATAAAACAATAATCAATATTCAAGATTTGCATTCCGATGAAAATACTCAAAAAAACATTATTTCCATACTTGAGTTCCTTTCTGATAATTACAACATTAAAAACGTTTATCTTGAAGGTGCCTACGGCAATTTGGATTTCGGTTGGCTGAATGCAATAAAAGATGAAAAACTTAAAAAAACAGTAGCTGACAACCTTTTAAAGGAAGGTAAAATTACCGGTACGGAATATTTCGGACTTTTCGAACAAAACAAAAATATTCTTTTTAAAGGTTTGGAAGAAGAACAAGTATATAAAGAAAATTTTTATATTTTGGAACAGATGTTTGAAAAAAGAGCCGCGATAAACATAAAAATGCAAAATATTTCAAATGTTTTGGAACAGGCTGCCGAAGATATATACAATTTCAGATTAAAAACTTTTAACGATTTGGTTACGGACTATAACGCAAAAAATGTTTCCCGCAGCGAATATTATGAATATTTACTTAAATTGATACCGAAATCCGTTCCTGAATCCGATTATAAAAATATTATCGATTTCTTAAAATTAGAACAAAATTTTAAGTCGGTAAACACAAAGAAACTACAACTCGAAATTTCCGAAATAACTGTTCTTCTTAAAGAAAAGTTGCCTTTCGAACAATATACAAAGATACAAAAAACGGCAAAAGCTTTTCCGGACAAATATTGTACCGAGTTATTAAATTTTGTTTTAGCAAACAAGTTGGAAAAAAATTATTCCGAGTTTATAAAGTTTTCAAAATGCTTAAAACAAAGAAACATGTTGGATGCAACAAAAATTTTAAACGAAGAAAAATTTTTAACGGACAAATTGTACGACGAATATTCAAAAACAACAACAGAAAAAAATTTGATATTTTTGAATTCTTACACCGAAAAACTTTTGTTGTTCCTTACAAACAACATTCCGTCTTTTGAATATGAATATATCAAAGAAAATTTCGGCAGATACTGTATTTTACTTAAAAATTATATTTCAAATACGGATATAACGGAAATAAAACAATGGTATAAACTCGTTAACAGATTTTATTCAAACAACGAAAAAAGAAATTTATTCTTTTTGGAAAATATTCTCAATAAAAAAATATCGGAAAAAGATTTTGTAAATAAATTAGTTATTAAAAACGAAGGGAGAAAACCTTTTGAAGAAATTTTGCAGAGAACCAAACAACCCATAGATATTATGGTAACCGGAGGATACCACAGTTTGGGGTTGCAGGAGTTAATGACAAAATCAAACATAAATTATGCGGTTATTATGCCGAATGTTCAATTTGCCGACACCGAAGCCAGTGAAGACAAATTCTATAAAGATTACATAAAACAATATTCGATTTTATCCAATACATACCAAAAATTTATAAGAAGTTCCGTTATGAATATGGAATGGGAAGATCCGGTAAAAGTTATTATCGGAACATTTTTGGATTATACTGTTTTACAATCTCTTTCAAACAACTTAAATAACGAACAGGAATTTAATTCCGTTATAGACCTTATACAACAACATTTTAAGGATATACTTCAAACAAAAGGATTAAAGTCCGATATAAATATAAAAAACATAGAAATTGCGGAAGGGAATTCTTTCATTATAACCGTTTCGGATAACGGTAAAGAACGAATATTTTATATTTCTCAAAATGTTGCCGGTGAGATACAGAATAAAAGCGATATATCAACCATGCAACAGGATATTGAAACATTGAACAGATTAACAAAAGAAAAAAAACAAAGTGAAATAAAAAGAATATTAAAAAAACTTTCGAGATTTATAACTTTTATTTTGGCATTTCCTTTGTTAATGGCTATGGGCGGCGGCGGCGGCGGATTTCGTTCTTCCGGGAAACAACCGCAACCGAAAGTTAAAACTATTAACGGAACATTTGAATATATTGATACCGTTGTGGAAGATGGTGCACGTGCGATTTTGGAAGGAAAAATAAAGCTTGATAATGTTTTTGTGAACAAAGGTACAACTCTTACTTTAAGAGCCGGTACAAACACTTCCATAACAATGAAAAACGTGGATTTAAGTGAAACAGGAGACCTTGATATTACCATAGAAGATAACGGCGATTACGAAATTGTTTCCGAAGACGGTATAGTGAAAGTTTATAAAGTGTTAAAGACGGATTTTTCTTCTTCGACAAAACAAAAAAGAGAACTTGTTTCCGTACTGAAAAAAGGAAGTTTGTTTTTGCCGAATGAATCCGACTGGGAATACAAAGAAACAGATCCCGTTATAGTTTTTTACGGCAGATACGGTTCTTGGACAAGACAGGAAGATATAAATAAAAGAACCGACCTTATATACAAAGGTAAAAAAGTAATATATATTGATGTATCCGATATTACTTCCATGAGAGGAGAAATAGAGAAAGAAAGATTAATAAGAATTTTGGAACAGAATAACCTGCAAGGCAAAAATGTTTGTTTGGATCTTTCTTTAATAGAAGAACGTTTTTCAAAGCCTTTGGCAACACTCGGTGATATTTGGTCTCAACAAACAAACGGAGCAACTTTTTTAAACACAAATATTCCTTTTTCTTTGTTTGTAAAATCTACACATTCTTTTAACAGAAACAACACTCATTTTTATTTAAATCCGGACGGAACATACAAGAGATATCCTTATAAAGATCGTAACTGGTTAAAATCGGTATTACAAAAATATATGCCTGCTTTTACGGAAAAAACTTTCGTTTTTGTTTGGCCGGTGGAATCCGTTAAATACACATATTTTACCCCGAAATATTCCGACGGCGGCGCACCGGAGCAAAGAATTTTGGCGTTCGAACCGTTTAAAGAATTTATGGATAAAGCAAAAAAGTATACCGCAGACGGCAAAAATTCAATAGTATTTATGCCCGGCTATTTAATAAGTGAACTTTCATTGTATTTAGGTGACAAAAATATCGGTGATAAATTTGCAGATATTACATACGGCGACAGTGAAGAAACAAATCCTTTCAGTATTTGGTACAAGAAACAAGATGCAAAACAAATAGAAAAAATAGAAGTTTTAAAGTTGGACGGCTTAACAATCGTTATGTATCCGGAAGGAAACAGAGGTCATAACGAACAGGCATATTTAAAAACTTTAATGGCGACATACAATTTCGGAAAAGAAAGTTTTGACAGTATGCTCACGCAGGCGGGTTTTTCATGGAAAGCAAACACAGTTTATGTTTATGAAGGCAAAGAAATGGAAAACTTGGACATGGAAGCACAACTGTTAAAAAATCCGTCCATAAAAACAGGTAAAGTTTCTTATGTGTATGATAATTTAAAAAGAGTTTTTATAGACCTTTATTCAAATATGAACAAATTTTTCAAAGCCGTAATACCTAAATACATGAAAGGAAATTGGATTTCCTTTGAAAGTGAAGTCAGAGAAACCGTAGATATGACTCAAATAAAGGAAGCTGTATCCGCAAAATCAAAATTGGGTTTTGAATCCACTGTTGTTATTCCGGTAAATGCAAATGCTTTAAATGAAACTGAATACGGTGAACCGGAAATATTGGAACAGGACGGTAAAGAAATAAAACTGTACACTTTGGAATTCGAAGGTTCTAAAATTTATCTTGTCGGGATAGATAATCCGAACACTGCCTGGCAGGACAGTGTTTTAAATTACATATCGGACTTTTTAAGAGATTACAGAAACAATATTGTTTCGTTTGAAGGTGTTCCTCAATTAACATTATTAAGGTTGAATTATATTCTTTCGGACAGTTTTGTTCACTATATTCCGGTTGTATTAACTTCCGACGAAGAAACTTATGAACAAATAGAATCTTTAGGCTACGATGATATCGTTGATACTTCCGAAATTGTATCAAGAATAGGAAACACGCAATTAAAATATCCGCATGTCGCTTCCGATATGAAAGAAATTTCAGAAGCAATAACCGTAATAAAAGCATTAAAAAGAAAGTCGTTTTTCGGAAATTTTTCCGACTATAAAACTTCTTATGTAGGTGTAAAAATTGCTTCCGACGAGCACATCTTTAACAGTGAAATGGAAGAAAACGAATTTATAGAAATATTGAAAGGAACGGATATAGATTTTGTTACCGTAGTTATAAGAGATAATGATTTGGGTGTCCACGTTTTAAACAGAACAACAACGGTAAAGGAAAATTTAACGAAATTATCGGAAAATCTCCATAAAAACAACAAAAAAATAGTTTTGGAATACACTTTCAGATTTGTGGACGAATTCTTTGATTCTTTTGTAAGATCGATACAGGAAGATTGTACGGATATGGATTTAGACGGAATAAAGCTCGATTTGGCGGATTGTCCTATAGGAGATATCGGAAAAACAATAAAAGATTTTAAAGCAATAAGAGAAGCGCTTCCCGATTTAAGCATATCTATACAGGTGTCAAACGAAGCTTGGGAAAAACATTCTCCGTTCTTTGAAGAATTAAAAATCACAAGAACCGTATCAAGTAAAGAGGAACTTCTTTGGGGAGAACACGATTTATCAGACTCTGCCGATGTAAATTATGAAATATCAATATACAAGAATCAGCAGGAATATGAACAGAAAGTTTTCAGTTTAACCAATCAAAGAGAAAGAATGTTGGATAAAGATCCCGAACGTCTTTCACCGCAAATGAAAGCTTTGGTTGACTTGGGAGAAGAAAAATTTGCAGACCAAATAATCGATAACAGATTGGAAAATATTTTTCAAAAAGTTGTTGTTAACGATTCGATAGGCAAATTAATTCTTCCCGTTAATATGCTTTATGCCAAAAGATTGGAAAACAACGAAAATTCAAACGTTATACAAGCTGTATCCAACCTTATAAGATTATTTAAAGAATCCAAAGGTATGGCGGAAAGAAGAAAGTTTGCTTATGAGTACGGTTTGCAGCAGAAAGTAAATTTAACGCCTGAAGAAGAACAGGAAATAGCCCAAATTTTAAGAGGAGAAAGTAAAGGAACTGCCGGCAGTTATGTAAGGAAACATTATCCTTTTGTATTTAACTATTTTGTGGAATCAAGACAAACAAGAATAGAAATAAGTGACAGTTTCTTGTTCGGTATATATGAAGCAAACATTATAAGAAAATATAAAGAAGGACAATTCGGTAAAGTATTGGAATTTGTTCTTGATAAAAATCTTATTTATAACGATACTCAGGAAGCCGTAGATCAAAGACAAGATTTGTTTTATCGTGCTTTGGCACATATATCTTTATACAGAAACGTAACAAATATCGAAGATCTTTTCTCAATAGACGAGAATGATTATGATTTTTATGAAGGGAAAAATTATAAGGAAAATTATTTGAATGCTCTTATAAGAGAAGTTAAAGGAAGAGACAGAATGAGCCATGTAATGATGGTTTTCGAAAAGGGCTTTCCTTTATTAACAAATATTGCGGTAGGATATCTGCCGAACAGAGAATCGACTTTATATGAAGCAAGAATATTGTTAAGAACTTTATCCATGGTGTATACAATGCAGGAAATTGAACCCGTACTACCGGAACTTACCGATGAAGAATTGCAGGTTGATGATATGTTCATTAATGAAAATTCAAGCACTTATATTAACGAACTCTTGGCCAGCGCTTAATTCAATTAGAAATCAGCAATTAACGGCAGAACGACAAACGACAATTTATAATTTACAATTTATAATTAATGTGTCCTTCGGACTAATATTTTATAGATTACTTCACTTCGTTCGTAATGACATCCATTTTTTTTGTCATTGCGAGGGACAAAGTCCCGTGGCAATCCATCCGTCTGTCATTCCGAACTTGATTCGGAATCTATTAAAATATACATTCCTTATTCTTGGCTTTCAAAGAGTTTCAAAGTTTTTGCTTAGAATAAAGCATTTGCCGACTGCAGTGTACATATCCGCTCAAGTTCAAAATTTAATATTATTTGATAACATTAAATTTTGATACCCTATCGATAAGAGAATTTCCTGCAACTTCTGAACCTATCTCAAGATTGGAAACGATTGTTTTGTTTATATAATTGACCGTCTTTTCATTCTTTTCCGTATATGAAGTTACACCCCAAATACATTGTATCACATAAGGTTTATCGTCTTCACTGCCGATATAAAGCATAATATGTCCCGATAAATAAATGAAAGATATGCCTGCAACGGCATCTTCTATTATGGCAGCATTTTTTATCGTATCATCATCTTTTTTGTTCAGTTTTGTAACTTCTCCGCACTTTATTTTTTGTACCGAAGTTTCCGGAAGTAATATTCCGAAACAATTAAATATTTGTCCGAGATATCCGGAACAGTCTTGTTCTCCGTTTGAACCGCCCCATCCGTAAGGGGAATTTAAGTGATTAAACGCCAAATTTAAAGCATTTCTTTGAGTGTATGGTACATAACCTATATTCGCTTCTTTAAAATTCAAATATCCTTTTTGCAACACCAAATTCCCGTACTCATCGGCCGCAGGAATATTTACACATATTGTCTTTGTTCCTTTTTTACTTACATAAGGAAGTTTTGTGCCCATTCTTACATATTCCAAAAATTCGGTTCTTTCTTTATCGGTAAAAATGTCCGCTTTGTCTTCGGTAATTACCACCGGTTTTTTCATGTTCACCCAGTTATTAAAAGTTTTTCTGTCGGTAAATGCTAAATTTTCGGCTTGTATCCAACCTTCCTCGGTAGGAGTTGCCACATAGCACCACTGTTCATCTTTTGTTTGGCATAACACTATTACGGGAGTTCCCAAATCTATACTTTCTTCCTGTAATCTGTCTATATCCTTGGAATTTTTACTTGAAATTATTTTTTTTGATGTCGGTAACAATCTTACATCATTATATTTTGTTGTTATGGCAAAACGTACGGCGACATCATCTTGTTCTTCGGGAATATCTATACTTTCATCTAAAGTAATAAAAAAGTCGGGGAATAAATGTTCTCCGTTTTCGTTAAGATAATTTTTTTTCGATAAAAACGAAGATGTCGATTTAAAAGTTTTTTTAAGTCTTTCTTTAGACACCGTATCGGGGTATCCTTTCATATTTACTATACCGAGATGCATATCGGATATATCTTCGTTCAGTTGTGCTATTTGTTTTTTATCCAAAATTATTTTATCTGGTTCCAATAACTTCGATATCCAATAACCTTCCGTCTTCATTTGTTTTGGAGTGGTATCTTCAAACACAACCTTATCGGAAGTTTTTCTGTATATTAAAGAAACCGGATTTTTTATCTCAACGTTTTTCTTCGATACTTTTACCGAAATATAATCAATACCTGTTTCCGTTCTTTTTTTTGCAGGTTTTGCAAAAACATTTGTTGTTAAAAACAAACTTAAAATAAGTGATACTAATAAAAGTTTTCTGTTCATAATAGTATTATTATATCAAAAAAATATTTTTAAGTTGTTTTTTTTGTTATAATATGGGTATGAACAAAATTTATAAATTCCTTATCACTATTATATGTTTATTTGTTTTGAGCGGTTTTTGTTTTGCAGCAAATTCCAAAGATGAAAACAATGTTAGAGTAATACAAAAAGACGAAAATTATAAAATTTATATTCCGCCTGTTGTGGGGCTTGATACAAGAGCGTCTTTGGAACAAGACGAAATAAATATAATAGACAAGAAAAGATTTAACGACTTGTTAAAGTATAAAAGAATATTTACAAAAGAAATTAACACAATTGATATAAAATACAGTGCCGCTTGGATACAAAAACTTCAAAATGTTGCCCGTGAAATAAGGAAACGTCCCGGCACGATTGTCATTGTTGAAGGTTTTAGAAACACAGAACTTACGGGAAGAGAAAATCTTCTTATGTCTAAAAAACATGCTTTGTTTGTAGCATCCATATTAAGAGATATATACAGAGTAAAAAACACAATGGCTGCCATCGGCAGAGGAATAGAAAAAAACGAAGATCTTAATTATAATTGTGTAATAATATCTCTTATAAAAAACGTTAATCCTTCCGACAAAATTTAAAAACACTCAGCGTTTTAATTTCTAATTACTAATTGCCTAATTTTTTTATATAATATATCGAATTAAATTTTAGGAAAAACAAATGAACAAATACGATGTTATTGTTATCGGCGGCGGTAATGCAGGTTGCGAAGCAGCCCTTGCCCCTGCCAGAATAGGTTTAAAAACATTACTTATAACTCAAAATATAGACTTGATAGCAAATATGCCTTGCAACCCTGCAATAGGCGGTATAGCCAAAGGTCAAATTGTCAGGGAAGTAGATGCTTTGGGCGGTGAAATGGGTTGGATAACCGATATGGCGGGTATCCAATTTAAAATATTGAACAAATCAAGAGGTCCCGCAGTTTGGTCACCGAGAGCTCAATGCGATAAAAAACTTTATTCCATGTTCATGCAAAATTCCATAATATCGCAAAAGAATTTGGATTTGCTACAGGCAACCGCCACACAACTTATTATTGAAAACAATAAAGTTACAGGTGTAAAAACAAATTTAGACGAAGATATATATGCACAAGCGGTTATTATAACCACGGGAACATTTTTAAACGGTAAAATATTTGTAGGTAAAACGGTATTTAACGGAGGAAGATTCAGCGAAAAATCTTCTACGGATTTATCGGAATCATTAAAGAAAGATTGCGGTCTTGAAATATCAAGATTTACAACTTGTACTCCGATGAGAGTTAACGGAAGCACGGTAGATTATTCCAAAATGACTCCGCAACCGGGAGATAACCCTCCTATACCTTTTTCACATTTTACCAATACAAAAGTTTGGCAACAAACAAAAAAACAAGTTCCGTGTTATTTGGTATATTCCAACGAAACAACACACAAGATAATCAGAGACAACATTAAAGAGTCTTCTTTATATAACGGTCTTGCAAACGCTCACGGTCCGAGATATTGCCCTTCTATAGAGGATAAAATCGTAAGATTTCCCGAAAGAACAAGACATCAATTGTTTTTGGAACCGGAAAGTTTAAGCACACAAGAAGTTTATATTAACGGACTTTTTACAGGGTTGGGAGAAAAAGTTCAGCAGGAACTTTTGCACTCCATTGAAGGATTGGAAAATACAAAGATAATAAGATACGGTTATGCTATCGAATACGATTATATTCCGCCTACTCAAACAAAACACACTTTGGAAACAAAAAACATAGAAAATCTTTACCTTGCAGGGCAAATTAACGGAACAACAGGATACGAAGAAGCCGCGGGACAAGGTATAGTTGCAGGAATAAATGCCGCACTGAAAATATTGCAAAGAGATCCTTTGATACTTCACAGACAAGAATCTTATATCGGTATTTTGATAGACGATTTGGTAACAAAAAACGTGGATGAACCTTACAGAATGTTTACATCCCGTGCGGAATACAGGTTAAGTATAAGAAACGATAATGCGGATTTAAGACTTATGGAATTAGGTCATAATATCGGTTTAATATCCGATGCAATGTACAAAAAATTCACATTGTACAGACAAGCTTTAGTTGACTTGTACGAAAAAACAGGTGCACCGTTACCGACGGACGAAGAACTTTCGCCGTGGTCTATGGAAAAAGTTAACGAAGAACTTGAAATAACAAAGAAATACGAAGGATACATTCAAATACAAGAACAATCGGCAAAGAAGTTAGCAAAATACGAAAACAAACAGATACCGAAAGATTTTGATTACGATTCTATTTCCACGTTGTCGGCGGAAACAAAAGAAAAGTTGAAAAAAGTTTTACCTTTAACGTTGGGACAAGCTAACAGAATACCGGGCATAAAACCGAGTGATATTTTGTTTTTGAATATTGCGATTGAAAAAGCCAAGAAAGGCAATTTATAATTTACAATTTATAATTTATAATTGTTTTTTTTGTCATTGCGAGCGAAGCGTGGCAATCCAGCCGTGGTCGTTGGTTGCATTCAAAGAGTTTTCAAGTTTTTGTCGTGGTCGTTGGTTGCATTCAAAGGATTTACAAATTTTAAATTATAACGAAGTATTTGGGGAATGAAGTGTACGTAAAAGAAAGCGAAGCGATTGGTACTCGATTGAGCCAAATACAAAGTTAGAAT
Source organism: Elusimicrobiota bacterium (assembly GCA_017528425.1). GTDB lineage: Bacteria > Elusimicrobiota > Endomicrobiia > Endomicrobiales > Endomicrobiaceae > Ruminimicrobiellum. Next base: position 124,730 of record JAFXOV010000015.1, read on the forward strand.
TTAAAAGATAAATCCGCTTAGCTAAAAAACACGGAGTGTTTTATGAATAAAGAAATAAATATTTATGTTTTCTCCGGAACGGGCAATACATTTATCGTTGCAAATAAAATTTCGGAAACATTTAACAAAAATTCTTATAACTCAACCGTTTTGAAAATGGAATCGGTTGAACCCAACCAAATAGATTTAAATTCCACGATAGGTATAGGTTTTACCACGGCATGTTGGAACACTTTTCCTTTTGTAAGAACTTGGATAGACAATCTTCCCGACGGTAACGGAGCAGAAACTTTTCTTTTTACATCCATGGGAGATTGTTCTTTCGGAATGATAGCACACATTGCAAAAATATTGGAAAAGAAAAATTATAAAATTATCGGCGCAAAAGGTTTTATAATGCCGAATAACTTTTTGCTTGTATTAAAAGACGATAAAAACATAGCAAGAATAGAAAAAAATTTATTAAAAGTGGAAGAATATGCGAAGGGTATTATTAACGGTAACGGATATATAAGAAAAACCAACATTCTTTCTTCGATAGCATTTTCTGTTACAAGTCTTGTTACAACAAAATTATGGAAGACCAAACTTGCACAAAAAATAATGAAATTTAAAGTCGATAAAACAAAATGTAACGGATGCGGATCTTGTGTAATGCTCTGTCCTGCGGAAAATATTGAAATAAAAGATATTCCGCAATTTAAAGATAAATGTGTTTTTTGTTTAAGATGTGTATCTTATTGTCCGCAACAGGCATTAAGTAACAAAATACTTTTAAAAACTTACAGAGCCGTAAATTTAAAGGATATGTTATGGAAAAAATAATTATAGATTTTTTAGGATATATAGCTGCAACTATCACAACAATAGCTTTTTTACCGCAAATTATAAAAACGGTTAAATCAAAATCCGCTAAAGATGTTTCTATGGGAATGTTTGTGCTGTTCACGACGGGAGTTTTTTTGTGGATAGTTTACGGTATTTTAACAAGCACTTATCCGGTACTCATAGCAAATGCGGTTATATTCTGTTTGGCACTTACACAAATTATTTTAAAAATAAAGTACGATAGGGAAGAAGGTAAAAAATAAATGAAAAAAACAGCATTATTAATATTGTTTATTCTCTTTTGCAGTACAAATGTTTTCGCATTGGAAAAGGATACTTTATACAAGTATGCTAAATTAGATCTTTGCTTATCTGCAGGCTCAACGGAAACTTACGATAAAGAAGGCGATGAAAGAGGTATGGTAAGCATCGGCTTTATGGCAAATGCCGCTTTCGGCCTTCAACTTAACAGATTCAGATATGAAATTTCGTATCAGGAAAGAGCGGAAGTTTCCGAAATGTTACAAACAATGTTGGGACTTATAAGTACTTTAACCGTTAGAGCAGGTATGGCAAATGTTTTTTACGACTATCTTACAACAAGACATTTTGCAATGTATGTAGGTACGGGTGTCGGTTTGGCTTATTACGATTTAACAATGAAAACATGGTCGGATTTTTATGAAGACAGCGGATATTCTTGTATATTGGGCGCATATACCGGTCTTACTTTCATAATAAAAGAAGTCTTCTTTATAGATTTAGGTTTTGATTATTACTATATAAACAAACCGGAAACAAACACTTTCGCGCCGAAAATCGGTTTCCGCTATGCATTTTAATTTATAAAATCGTTTTAGCAATAATATAAGAAATAATATTGTATTGTTTTAATCCCCAATATTTAATATAATATAGTTTCACTTTAATAAGGGGGTAAAATATAATGTTAGTGTACAACAAAGAGAAAAAAATGCTTGAACCTGAAGAATATAAGTTCGAACTTCAGGATGTCAAGGAGCCCAACTTATTAAGAGAAACTTTTTCTTATTCGGATATTCCGAAAATCGCTTTTAATAATACCGTTGTTCCGATGAATCCTCCGGAACATATCTGGATGACGGATACAACTTTCAGAGACGGTCAACAGGCATTTCCGCCTTTTACCGTAGATCAAATTTCTCATTTATTCGACTTAATGCACCGTTTGGGCGGTCCTAACGGAATGATAAGACAAACGGAATTTTTCTTATATTCCGACAAAGATAAAGAAGCCGTAAGAAAATGTCAGGAAAAAGGTTACGAGTTTCCTCAAATAACATCCTGGATAAGAGCCAACAAAAACGATTTCAAGTTAGTTAAAGAGATGGGAATCAAAGAAACAGGTATTTTAACTTCTTGTTCCGACTATCACATATTTTTAAAATTAAAGAAAACAAGAAGAGAAGCTCTCGATATGTATTTGGATATCGTAAGAGCAGCTTTGGAAGAAGGTATCGTTCCCAGATGTCACTTTGAAGATATCACAAGAGCCGATTTTTACGGTTTTGTTATACCTTTTGCAAAAGAGTTAATGAAACTTTCAAAACAGGCAAAAATGCCGGTAAAAATAAGAGCTTGCGACACGTTGGGGTTCGGAGTTGCATATCCGGGTGTTGCTTTACCGAGAAACGTTAACGGTATAATGTACGGATTAAATCACCATGCGGGTGTTCCTTCGGAATGGCTCGAATGGCACGGTCATAACGATTTCTACAGAGCATTAACAAACTCCACGTTTGCTTGGCTTTACGGATGTTCCGGAATTAACGGAACATTGCTCGGAATAGGGGAAAGAACGGGAAATACTCCTATAGAAGCTTTAGCTATAGAATATGTTGCTTTCAGAGGCGACCATAACGGTATGGATTTATCCGCAATAACCGAAATAGCAAAATACTTCAAGAAAGAATTGAAATATGATGTTCCTAACATGCAACCGTTTGTAGGTGCACACTTTAATTCCACAAGAGCTGGAATTCATGCGGACGGATTATTAAAGGAACAGGAAATTTATAATGTGTTCGATACAAAAGCAATTTTGAACAGACCTCCCGAAGTTGCAATTACAGACAGAGCAGGTCTTGCGGGTATTGCTTATTGGATAAACACCCAACATCCCGACTTTAAAGATAACGATAAGAAGTTGGATAAAAATCATCCCGGTGTTGTAAAAATAAAAGAGTATATCGACGAACTTTTTAAAGGTGACAGAAGAAATCCTTTAACAAAAGAAGAGTTAAACTCGTTGGTAGCAAAATACATCACCGCTAAATAATTTGTCTTCCAATGAAAAAGATAGATTTGGTTATCGATAGTAAAACATTTAAAGATGTTTATATAGCGGACTCTTTTTTTGAAAGATTTAAAGGGTTAATGTTTTTACCTAAAGAAAAATCCGTTAATTTGCTTATCAAGAAATGTAATTCAATACACACTTGTTTTATGAAGTTCAATATAGACGTTTATTGTTTGGACAAAGATTTTAAGGTTGTGAAGAAATATACAAATGTAAAACCCTTCAGATTTATCTTACCGACAAAGAATGTTTGCCAAATTCTTGAAGTAATTAACGACAAAACGACAATTAGTAATTAAGGGAAAATATATTATAGATTGCCACGGCGCTTGCAGTGCCTCGCAATGACAACAATATTCGTCATTACGAGCGGAGCGAAGTAATCTATTAAAAATTTGTGCCGTAGGCACTCCGAAATTATAAATTATAAATTGTAAATTATAAATTTAAATTGCCTTCGGCAATTTGAAAAGTTTGTTCCGCAAAATATGAGCTTCTTACATATTTGCCCGACACACAAACTTTTATACCCGTATCCAATGCTTTTTTCTTCAAATAATCGAATTCTTCCTGAGAATATTCTTTAACCATTTCGGCATTATCTTTTAACGGCTTTAAATATTGCCCTATCGTTAATATATCGCAATTTATTCTATTTAAATCTTTAAACACTTCCACCAATTGATCTTCTGTTTCGCCGAGTCCCAACATTATTCCGGTTTTTGTAATAAAACCTTTTTGCTTTGCATAGCTTAAAACATCCAAAGATCTGTTATAATCGGCCCATTTTCTGAATTTATATAAAGCGGGGACAGTTTCTATATTGTGTCCGAAAACTTCAAATTTGGATGATAAAACAATATCTATGCTTTTTTTATCACCTTTAAAGTCGGGAACGAGCAATTCTACTTTTATATCGGGAATTTCTTTTTTTATCGTATCCACAACATTTTTGAAATGTGTTGCTCCGCCGTCGGGCAAATCATCTCTTGTTACGGAAGTTATAACAACATATTTTAAACCCAAATTCTTTATTGTGTCTGCCAATTTCTGCGGTTCTTTTTCATCGATATCCAAAGGTTTACCGTGCGTTGTGGCACAAAAAGCACAGTTTCTTGAACAAATATCGCCCAATATCATAAATGTAGCGGTTTTGTTTTTAAAACATTCACCGATATTCGGACATTTGGCAGCTTGGCATACGGTATGCAAACCGCTTTGTTTAAAGCTTTTCTTTAATAAATCCAAATCCGCTAAACTTATCCTCTTCTTTTCCACAACAAAACACTCCGTGTTTTTTAATTTATAATTTACAATTTATAATTTATAATTAATGTGTTTTTTGCAAAGCAAAAAATCTGATAAATTAACAAAAATTGCTTTGCAATTTTTACCGACATTGTACATTGTAAATTATACATTATAAATTACATAAAAATTGCCAAAGGCAATTTTTATATCAGGTAGTAAATAAACGGTATATCTACTTCTTTCTCGTATTTATCCGATACTTCAAAATCGGGCATAAACACGGTTTCTATTAACTCATTTACTAATTTATCGTCATAAAAAGCAACATTTATTTCTCTGTTTTTAAACATACTCAATTTGTTAAAGTTCGCACTGCCCAAACATGCCCAATTATCGTAAACGGCAGCTTTAACATGCGTCATTTTAGGGTACAAATAAACTTCTATACCGTTTTCTATAAAATAGTTTGCTATCTTTAAATTTATCCTATCGTACATAACAATATCGTTAACGGCGGGGAAAACAACTTTTACATCTACTCCTCTTTTTTTAGCAAGAACAAGTTCTTCAACCAAAACTTTTTCCGTAAAATAAGGGTTTTCTATATATATTCTCTTTTTTGCTCTTCTTATAGCTTCGAGTTGCGCTTCGTAAATTTGGTAATCGGTAGAGTCCGTGAACAACAATCTTATATCTATCATATCATCGGTAGGTTTGTTTGCTCTTCTTGTAGATTTCGTGAACAAACTTCTGTATGCTACCGCAAAATCGCCTCCAATCCCCGCAAAAGACCAGGATTTGTAAAAAAGTTTTACTATAGGTGAAACAACAGGCCCTTCCAAAGACACCATTAAATCATGCCATGTGTACCTGTATTCGCTTGCAATGTTCATACCGCCGATATATGCTTTTTTTCTGTCTATCAGGAAAATTTTTCTGTGATCGGAAATAAGCCAAGTATCCGGATGCATTCTTACTTTTATTTTTGAATCTTCTTCAAGACAATCAATTACATCATTAGGTTTTTTATAATCTTTTATTATAGGATCTTGATTTGATTTGGAATTTGTAAGACTGCCGATATAATCTATCAATACTCTGACATCAATATTTCTTGCAAGAGTCTTTAAAAGGCTTATTATACCCATGGAAAAATTATCGGTTTTAAAAATATACATCTGAATAAAAACGGAATGTGTAGCCTGTTTTGCAGACTCTATAAAATCTTCAAAAAAACTTTCTCCGTCTATAAGAAGTTTTATTTTGCCTTTATACTGTTTTGTACCTAAATCTTCATCCAAGAACTTATTAAAATCATTTATATCCATCATACAGTGATCACAATTATTATCGGGATAAAAATTCTCTGTCATGTTCGGTGCAAAAGTCATAAGAGAAGAAGATGCCGTTGAAAATAACCTGTAACCCGATGTAAACGGAGATTTTATTATGGGAACAACATGATTTTTTACTACAAAAGAATATAAAAAGTCACCGCTTGTAACAAGAAAATTTCTGTCACTTTCGGTTTTTTGGTATGGGGGCAAAATTAACGGAATCACAACATTCGTTTCCGTATCAACATATAAATATACTATACCTTCAATATTTTTTGCCAAAACCAAAAATTTGGTTTGTTCTTCATAATATTTTTTTAAAGCTTTTACAAAACTTTCTCTTGCATTCTTTTCTTTCTCTTTATCTGCTTTTTTTTCCGTTCTCAGTTCTTTTTTTAAACTTGTACCTTTTTCTTTTGTATCGGATACGATTATTTTTGCTTCGAGCGCTATAGTCGTTCCCAAATCCGTTTCATACTGATATTCAAAAAAACCGCTGTCTTTTTTTATATCGTTTTCTATAACAAGTTCACTGACTATTTGTTGATATATTGCCGTCGGCAAAATTTCAACATTTTCAATCAGCTCTTCCTTTTTTGTTATCTTTTCCGCATCTAATTTTAATCTCTTTATTTCGTTCTTTTTATGTTGTTTGGGAATTCTTAATGTAAGATAAAGATTTTTTGCACCGAAATCCAAAAAGAGTTTATTTTTTATCACAAAAACATTTGAAGGAATTATTGAATAGTTTGCGATACCGGCCAAATCAATTTGTTCTTTTTGAGAACAAAAGCATACCGATACAAACAAGACAGTAAAAATTAATGATAAGCAGTATTTAAACGACATATTAATTTAGTTTATGGGGTTATCGGGTTATAAGGTTATTGGTTGTTTCTTTGTCATTAAACCTATAACCCTATAACCTTATAACCTTGCCGTTATTAATGTTTAAAATGTCTCATAGATGTAAATATCATTGCAATATTTTTCTCGTTGCACAAATCTATAGAAAGATTATCTCTTATAGATCCTCCCGGTTGAATAATTGCCGTAACATTTTCTTTTGATGCACCTTCTACAACATCAGGGAACGGGAAAAATGCATCGGAAGCAAGTACCAACGGATATTTGTTTTCATCTATTTCGAATTTTGCTTCTTTCATTTTCTTTATTGCTATATTTAAAGAATCTATTCTGCTCATTTGTCCCGCGCCTACACCGACGGTTTGTTTTCCTCTTACAAGGATAATCGCATTTGATTTTACATGCTTACAAATCTTCCATGCAAATTCCAAAGATTCTCTTTCTTCTTTTGTAGGTTCTCTTTTTGTTATTGTTTTTGTTTCGTTTAAAAGCTGTTCGTCTCTGTCTTGAACAAGCATACCGTCTGCCATCATTCTGTATTCCGTTGACGGTTTCTTTACATATTGGTTGGGTTGTCTTAAAATTCTTATATTTTTCTTTGTCATAAGAACATCCAAGGCATCCTGACAATAGTCGGGAGCAATAACACATTCAACAAAAAGTTTTGCTATTTCTTCGGCTACGGCTTTATCCACAACCATATTGAAAGCAAGTATTCCGCCGAATGCACTTACGGGATCACAAGCAAGGGCTTTTAAATATGCATCTTTAACATCCGTTCCTTCGGCACATCCGCAAGGATTGTTATGTTTTATTATTGCACAAGCGGGATTATCAAACTCGTGAACAAGTCTCCACGAAGCTTCCAAATCCAAATAATTGTTATAAGAAAGTTCCTTACCGTGTAATTGTTTTGCGGAAATTGCAGCACAAGAATTTTCTTCGTTACCGAAACTGTACAATGCTGCTCTTTGATGAGGATTTTCACCGTATCTTAAAGAAGCAAGTTTTTTTAACGGAATTGCCTGTTGTGTGGGAAAATCTTCATAAGATAAATAATTTGAAATTAACGAATCGTAATATGCGGTATGTCTGAATGCTGTTCCGGCAAGTTTAAGTCTTAAATCGTTATCTACGGTTTTGTTCTTTAAGTTTTCTATTATTACGGAATAATCTGCAGGGGAACAAACTATTAAAACATCTTTATAATTTTTTGCGGCTGCTCTTATAAGAGTTACACCGCCGATATCTATATTTTCGATAATATCCTGAGATATGTTTTTGTCTGCAGGTTTTGCTATTTTTTTTGCAGTTTCTTCAAAAGGATATAAATTAACCGCTACTATATCTATTGTGTTAATTCCGAGTTTTTTTAATTCTTCCATGTGTTTTGGAATATCTCTTCTTGCAAGTATTCCGCCGTGAATTTTAGGATTCAATGTTTTTACTCTGCCGTCGAGCATTTCAGGAAATCCGGTAACATCGGAAATTTCTTTACATTCTATTGAATTTTCTTTTAATTTTTTTGCGGTTCCTCCGCTGGATATAATATCATAACCTAAAGATTTTAACTCTTTAGCAAATTCTACTATTCCCGTTTTATCACATACGCTTAACAATGCTGTTGCCATTTTTGTTCTCCTTATATTTAAGTAATTTATAATTTATAATTAATGTTTTTTGCTTCGCAAAAAACTGATATTTAATCAAAAATTGCTTTTAGCAATTTTTGCCGACATTGTATATTGTCGTTTTGTTTGTCATTCCGGACTTGATCCGGAATCTATAAAGATCCGTGCCGTAGGCACTCCGACATTGTACATTGTAAATTGTACATTAATACATTGTCGTTTTAGTCTTCTTCAAAGTTTCTGAAAGCTTTTGCAATATCTTCCGAAGAAAAACCTCTTCTTTGAAAAAACATAGCCGTTTTTCTTACTTCGTTCTTATCCTTACCGTCAAATTTCGAAAATTTCTTTTTCATTATATTTATAATTTGCATGTAAGGTTCGTTTTCTTCGTCACTTTCCATTACTTTTGAAATTATTTCATTATCTATATCGTGTTGTTTTAACTCGTTTTTTATATAAAAAGGTCCTTTGCCTCTGCTTTGCAAATATTCAACCAAATTTTGTGCAAAAACTTCGTCGTTTATATAGTTAAGTTCAACAAATCTTGCTATAACTTTTTCTATATCCGGTTTATCAAAACCTCTTGATAACAGTTTATCTGACAAACTTTTTTTGCTGTAAAATTTATGCGATATCAAATAAAGAGCATAACTTGTAATTCTGTTGGAATTATTATGTTTCAACACCTTGTTGAAAGTATCTTCGTCTATAAACAGACCTTTTTTTAAACCGAAACTAACTATAGTTTCGGCATCAATTAAAATTGCCGTTTCATTATCAAAAAAGATTTTAAAATAATCTTTTATCCTGGGATACTTTCTTATTTCAGTAATGTTTGGCATAATAATACCTTTGGAATTATATATTTTAGCATTATAAAAATTGCTTTGCAATTTTGACGTATAGATGTATGGATGTATAGATGTATAGAAAAAACATGGATTGCCACAGGGCCGGAGCCCTTCGCAATGACAAAAGGTAGTCATTACGAGCACAGCAAAGTAATCTATAAAAATTTGTGCCGCAAGCACACCGAAAACTTTTCACCCTTTCACCTATTCACCTGTCTTTTCTCATTGTCGTTAATTATAAATTATAAATTGTAAATTATAAATTGTAAATTGTATAATATATACCATTATGGAAAACAATGTAACCAGGCCCGAATGGGCATCAAAAATAGGTTTTATTTTAGCAGCGGTAGGTTCAGCCGTAGGTTTAGGCAATATATGGAGATTTCCTTATATTATGGGCAAATACGGCGGTTCCGCATTTCTTTTGGTATATTTACTCATAATCCTTTTTGTATGTTCTTTACCTTTAATTTGTGAACTAGCTTTCGGAAAAAGAACAAAAAAAGAAAGTATCGGTGCTTACGGTTCGGTGAACCCGAAATTAAAAATTTTCGGATGGTCAAATGTTATAACCGCTACAATAATAGCATCTTTCTATTTCGTTATAGGCGGTTGGTTACTTAATTACATATACATCAATGTAGCAAACACCGTTATAACCGATTACGGCACTTATTTCGGAAATTTTGTTTCTTCACCTGTTCTTCCGTGCATACTAACAACGCTTTTTCTTTTTATGGTTATGTTTTTTATATTCAGGGGAGTAAATAAAGGTATAGAATTTATAAACAAAGTTATGATGCCTTTATTTTTACTTATAATAATTATTTTGTGTGTTTTTTCAATGACATTACCTAATGCTGCCGAAGGACTTAAATTTATGTTCATGCCGGACTTTTCGAAAATAAACGGAGAAATGTTGCTTGCGGCACTCGGCCAATCTTTATTCACTTTAAGTATCGGTATGGGAATTTTACTTGTTTACGGCAGTTATATGACAAAAAAAGAAAATACGGCAAGAAGCGCCTATATGATAATTTTTTCCGATACAATGTTTGCTCTTCTTGCGGCCGTCATGATTTTTCCTGCGGCTTTTTCGTTCGGTTTGGATGTTAATTCCGGAGCGGGACTTGCATTTATTACACTACCCAACATTTTTGCACAAATTCCTTACGGAAATGTATTTGCCGTATTATTTTTTATTTTGCTGTTTTTTGCCGCATTTACATCTTCTATAAGTATTGTGGAAGTTCCTACGGCAGCATTAATAGAAAACTTTCATTTATCAAGAAATAAAGCTGCAACTATAGTTTCTGTTATTGTTTTGGCATTGGCTGTTCCGGTAACTTTATCTATGGGAATTTTCGGAGGATTTAAATTATTCGGTTTAAATTTATTTGATTTCTTCGACTATATAACATCCAACATATTGTTGCCTTTAAACACAATCATACTATGTATTGTTATAGGATGGTTTGTTAAATTAAGAAATATCAGAGCATTTCGTAACAAAACCGTATATGCAATATTTAACTTTTTATTAAGGTTTGTTACTCCCGTAGCTTTAACATTACTGATTTTATTCGGAACAATTTTAAAGAAATAAAAAAATGATTGATCAAGAACAATATAGACTGTTAAAAGAAGCCGAACAGCATTCCAGGGAAAACATGGAAACTCCTCAAAAAAAGAAAAGAAAGTGGGGGTGTTTAATTACAATTCTTATAGTATCTGCTTTAATAATGATATTTTATACTTTCATTATTTATTACAGACACCGCTTATTTATTGATCTTGGATTGTAAGTTTATACTCTTCAAATCTCTTCCCGACGGATTTTGGAATACGTGCAAATCAAACTCACCTATTACGGATAACAAATGATCAAAAACATCTGCCTGATATGCTTCGTACACCAACCAATCTGCAGTATTAGTAAAACAATAAACTTCTAAAGGTAAACCTTCAGGAGTAGGATCCAATTGTCTTACAAATGCGGAAAAGTTGTTATTTATGAAAGGTCTTGTTTTGATATATTGTTGGCAATATATTCTAAACATACCGATATTTGTTAAATATCTGCCGTTATACATTGTATCTTGTGTGTTATGTTTGGCATTATAGTCTGCAATTTCTTTTTCTTTTCTGTCGATATATTCTTGTAAAAGTTCAAATTTTTGTAATTTTTTAAGCATTTGTTCATCAACAAATTTTATGCTCTGCATATCTATATAGAAACTTCTTTTTATTCTTCTTGCACCTACTTTTTGCATTTCTCTCCAACTTTGGAAAGATTTCGATATTAAATCATAAGCGGGGATTGTAACTATTCTGTTATCCCAATTTTTAACATAAACGGTTGTTAAAGATATATCTGTAACGTTTCCGTCTACACCGTAAGCAGGCATTTCTATCCAATCACCGAGTCTTATCATTTTGTTCATTGAAAGTTGCCAACCTGCAGTAAGGCCGACAATAGTATCTTTAAATACTATCATCAAAACGGATGCCATTATCCCGAGTGACGAAATAAAATACAACGGTTGTTTTCCTATTGCATACGCGAATATTATTAAGAAAGCGAAAAAGTTTATAAATATTTTTATGAACTGAATAAAACCTTTAATAGGAATTTCTCTGCCGGTATCGTGAACAATTTGTATAACCGTTAATACTTTGTTAACTATAAGGATTATACATATTAAAAAGTAAACATTTATGATTTTGTTTATTGTGTGTTGTAACTGGGCATATTCTTCCGGAAAGAAAAGAATCGAAACAAAGTTTGCAATAAAACCGGCGGCAACATAACCGATAACGGAAAATATGTTTGCTTCTCTTATTGCATAAACCCACTTTTTACTTCTTAATTTAAAATATTTACTGTTTATATATGCCTTTGAAATAATTCTTGAAAAATACCAAATGAAATATAAAAGCAAAATAAAAAGTAAAATTGCCGTTAATGTTGCTACAGTTTCTACATATTGTTGCGGTAAACCGATTTTGTTTAATAAAAGTACTATATAATTCATAATGGTTAGATTATAGCAAAAAAATAATAAAATTTTTTTATTATTTTTTTTGCGAAACGGATTTATCTTTTAAATTCTAACTTTGTATTTGTCTCAATCGAGTACCAACCGCTATCGCTTTCTTTTACGTACACTTCATTCGCCAAATACTTCGTTATAATTTAAAATCTTTAAATCCTTTGAGAGCAAAGAACAAGGAAACTCAAAATCTTAAGGTCTTGAACGGCCCAAAGACAACTCTTTTCTTTGTCATTCCGAACTTAATCCGGAATCTATAAAAATATTCGTCCGCAGGACACCTTCATTATACATTGTAAATTGTATATTATACATTGTAGTTTTGGTGTCATTGCGAGGCGACTTGTCGCCGTGGCAATCCATTTGTTTATCTGTCATTCCGTGCTACAACACGGAATCTATCAAAATATAAATACCTTGTTTTAGCATTCAAAGGATTTTCAGATTTTTGTAGTTGTCGTGGTCGTTGGTTGCTCTTGAAGGCTTTTCACATTTTGAATTAGAACAAAGCATTTAACGACTGCGGTGTACTGAAATGAAAGCATTAGCGGATGGTACATAAAGGAGTTAAATGCAAAGTTATAATTCAAAAATAAAAGTTGCTTAGCTAAAATTTAGTAAAGAACTTGGCCCGCTTCTATGTCGAGGCGTTTCTCTATCTCCTGATAGTTCGGCATATATTTTTCTAAGAAGTTATAAAATCTTTTCTTATGTCCGGGATGAACGAGATGTGTAAGTTCGTGAAGTACAACATAATTTATACATTCGGCGGAAACTTTATATAAATTTAAATTTAATGTAATTTCCGCGGTGGTAATTTTGCAGCTGCCCCATTTACTTTTTAACGGTTTTATTTTTAGTGTAGGTTGGGGAACATTATATTTTTTAAATATCGGTAAGAACTTATCCATAACTTTTTGAAAATACGGTTTTGCTTCGGCTTTAAGAAATTCGTTATATTGTTTCTGTAAATAATCTTTATCTTTTGAATTTTTTGAATAAATATACAAATTAAATCCGTCTAAAACAACTTTATCTTCAATACTGTCGTAAATATAAACAATGTATTGGCTGTCCAATATTTTTACCGTTCCGCCGTTAACCAATTCATCTTTTATGTTTTCTTCTTTGGCTTTTTGAAATTTGTTTATATTTTTTTCTATCCACTTTTTAGTTCTGTTTGAATTTAAGAATTTATAAATGGTTTCTATGTTCATATTTAACGGAACAGGCACAACTATATTTAAGTCGGGGGAAATTTTTATGTAGTAATTCTTTATTTTTTTCCTTTCTATATGAACGGGAACAATTTTATTTTCGGATAATTGTAAATTATAAATTTCTTCTTCCATAACTTTTTACTTATAAACTTCTTTTAACATTTTTATTTCTTTTGCATATCCTTCAATTTCGTTCGGTGTTTCCAAATAAAAAGGTAACTTTTTTAATTTAGGATGATTGATTACTTTACTTATTGCATCAAGGCCCAAATGTCCTTCTCCGATTTTTTCGTGTCTGTCTTTATGAGAAGAAAAAGGGTTTTTAGTATCGTTTAGATGTATTGCTTTTAATTTTTCAAGGCCTATAATATTATCAAACTCTTTTATTACAGCATCCAAATTATTAACTATATCGTAACCGCCGTCGTAAATGTGGCAGGTATCCAAACATACACCGACTTTATCTTTTAATTCAACCGAATCCATTATCTGTTTTAATTCTTCAAACTTGGAACCTATCTCACTGCCTTTCCCGGACATCGTTTCAAGTAAAACTGTTGTCGTTTGTTCTTTCTTTAATACTTCGTTTAATGTTTCCGATATTATTTTTATTCCGGTATCCACACCTTGTCCTACATGGCTTCCCGGGTGAAAATTGTACATATTACCGGGAGTATATTCCATTCTTTTTAAATCATCAATAAATATTTCTTTTGCAAGATCTCGAACTCTTTTATCTGCAGAACAAGGATTTAATGTATATGGAGCATGAGCAAGTATTTTAACAAACTTTTTTTCTTTTATAATTTCCAAAAACTCTTTAACATCTTGCTCGTCTATATCTTTTGCTTTAAATCCTCTCGGATTTCTTGTAAAAAACTGGAATGTGTTTGCACCTATTTCAATGGCTTGTTTTGCCATTGCAACATAGCCTTCCGATGCAGATAAATGACAACCTATATTTAACATAACCTACTCCTTATTTTTGTTTATATTATACATTATAAATTTCTTTTTTCTGTCATTGCGAGCGGAACGCGGCAATCCATTGTCGTTGCCGTTAATTGTATATTATCTTTCTGCCGTCATTCTGAAATCGATCCGGAATCTATAAAATATTCGTCCGCAGGACACATTCATTGTAAATTATACATTGTACATTATACATTGCCGTTCTAACCATTTCATTATCAGTTCAACAATATAATCCTGTTGTTCTTGAGTTAATTGTGTTTCTATAGGAAATTTGTGCCACTTATTTATACATTTTCTGCAACAAGTCGCTGTTGCATGTTGTGCAATAAATACGGGATGTCCTCTCATGGGAGTTTGTTTACCGTCATTGGCAACATAGGCGGGGGCAACTCTTTTAGAAATAAAATCTTGAGCATGTTTTTTTATTGTTTCAAGTCCTTTTTGATTTATATAGTCAATATCTTTCTGTTTTAACTTGAAACTGGCCCTAAATGTAGATTTTGCCAACCTATCTAAAATTTCCATGCCTCTATTGCCTCAGTCGTTTGCTGTTTATCGTTAAGCTATAAACCACAAACCATAAACTATAAACTAAAAATTGCGGAGCAATTTTTTAATAAGCTGTAAACTCTAATCTATCTTTTCATTGCTTTTATAACTTTCTTTGTCTCTTTTGAAACTCTCAGCGATTCACATATTTTCTGTAACGATTTATTATATGTCCAATCATCAAGATTATTCTTTTTTAAATACTTCATTGTTTTATCTTGAAACTTTACAAATGCTACAGATATCGTCCAGGCAACAGCCATTTTAACATAATAACCGTCATGTTTAATGTTATCTAATATGTTTAAAACATCATCTATATATTTGTCGTCTATAAAATAGTCCAACATCATAACTGTTGCAAACCTGAGTTCAAACTCTTTTTTTGATTTCAAATATTTCTGTATAAAGTTCCAAACAGTTTCTTTGTTCTTGTTTACAACCTTTAATCCCGCACAACAAATGTCGCATACCGCCCAATTATCTATTTTAGGAACAAAGTTTTTTAGCATTGTTAATATTTCTTTTATGTCACAATTCTTTATTAACCCTATAAGCATACCCTGCAACATAACTTCTTCATAATAAACAGTTTTATTAAAAGAAATGTATTCTCTGAAATTTTCTTGTTTAGAAAGTTTTTTTGCATAGTTTCTCAGTACGGGGATTCTTACTCCGATAATGTTGTCCGTTCCGGGACATAACGAGGAGTGAAACTCTTTATATTTTTTGTCTTGTAAATCCAATAAATCTTGTCTTATTTTTTTATACATAACAAATTTATTATACAAAAAATTGATATAATACTTTATCACCTTATTTGGAGTAACAACAATGTTTAAAAAACTTTTTTACAGTAATACAAGAAAACCTAAAGGCTTTTTAGGTAACATTATGATAAACAAAATGAATATCGGACATGCAAAACTTTCCGATTGGGGGCTTTCTCATTTAAAAAGTGTTAGCCCGGTATCAATTGCGGACTTAGGCTGCGGCGGAGGAATAAATGTTGCAAAACTCATAAAGTTGTTTCCTGGTGCTAAAGTAACAGGGTTCGATTATTCTTCCGTTTCCGTAAAAAAATCCAAAGAAGAAAATAAAGATGCCGTACAGGCGGGTATTTGTAATATAGTGCAGGGTGATGTTTCCAATATGCCTTTTGAAAATGAACAGTTTGATCTTCTTACCGCATTTGAAACCATATATTTTTGGCCGGGACCTTTAACAAGTTTTAAAGAAGTTTTCAGAGTATTAAAAACCGGCGGAACTTTTATGATAGTTAACGAGTTTGACGGAATAAGTGAACGGGAAAAAAAGTACGAAAAAATTATAGACGGGTTAAAACTATATTCCAACCAAGAATTAATGAATTATTTAAAACAAGTCGGTTTTACGGGAATTATGTTGTTTCACGACGAGCAAAAACATTGGATTACTGTTATTGCAAAGAAATAATTTCATTTACAGCAACTTTATTTGTGTTAAAAAACATTTCTTTTATATAATAACAAGTAACAACATAATTTTTTGCAGGGGGATTTTAAGCAATGAAAAAAATAATATTCCCGATTTTAATGCTTACCTTTATAGCATCTACAACTTTTGCAGGACCATTCGGTTTATCAAAAGGAATGTCCGTTGAAGAAATTTCAAAACTCAGTGAAAAAGGATATGAACCTACAAGTCCTGATAACGATGACAGATATCTTTTTGTTCCTAAAAAGAAACATGAGGTATTTAAGATTTATATTGCTTTTATCGATCAAGAAAAAGGTCTTTATAGTATTAGAGCCGTAAGTGAAGAAATAAAAACTAACGATTACGGAACAGAATTAAAAAATGTTTTTTCTGATATGGTAGATAGACTATCAAAAATATATGGCAAGCCTAAAATAATTGATAAAATAAACTCAGATTCACATTTTAAAGAAGATAAACATTGGATGTATACTTTAGGGCAGGGGGCAAGAACATTAGCGGCAGGTTGGATTAAAGGAGAAAAAGACACAAACTTACCGGAAGAATTAGACAGTGTAGCAATATCTGTAAAAGCGGATTATCATGATGGATATCTTATACTCGAATATAATTTTTCAAATTCAGCAGAAATAGAAGAAAAGCAGGACGATGTTTTATAAATAAGGATTAATTTATGGATGAAACACAAATAGTAATTATTGCCGTAATAGTTATAGCTTTTATTGTAACATTAATCCATTTCATTCCTGCAATAATCGCTTTTAAAAGAGGTGCTGCAAGCAGATGGGTAATTTTTCTTGTAAACTTATTTTTGGGTTGGACGTTTATTATATGGCTTGTTGCATTAATTTGGGCTTGTGAAGGTAGAACGGAAAAATAATTTTAAATAAAAACAAAGGAGACTAACAAATGGCTGATCCGCAATTTCTAACTATTATGAGAATTACAACCATTGCAGCACTTTTATTATTTTTTATTCCTACAATAATCGCTTTTGTCAGAAAAGCTAAAAGCAGATGGTTAATATTTCTTTTAAGTTTCCTGCTTGTTTTGCCGGTTTCTGCAATTTGGTCAATTTTTTGGCTTAACTTTGTACTTCATATTGCAAGATATGTTTTTTGGGTTTTAGCTTTAATTTGGTCTCTTGCAGGTAAAAAGGAAGAAAAAACAACAAATTTAAATATAGGTGAGGGAAAATGAGTAATTCAAAAAGGTATTTGTATTTAATTGTCGGAACAATCGCACTTTTATTTGCCGGAACGGTTTATGCTTGGTCTATATTAAAAGTTCCTTTGGCACAAAATTTCGGGTGGACGGTTCCGCAACTTACGGTAAACTTTACACTTACAATGAGTTTTTTCTGCTTGGGCGGAATTTTGGGCAGTTTGCTTAACAAAAAAATAGGATTAAGAAACACATTAATAATTTCCGCAATTCTTTCCGGAGCGGGTTTTATTTTTACATCGTTCCTTTCCGGCAGCAGTATATCCATGTTGTATGTTTGGTACGGAATAATTTGCGGCCTTGGTATCGGTATTGCATACAACAACATAATATCGACGGTAAATCAATGGTTCTTGGATAAAAAAGGATTTTCTTCCGGCGTACTTCTTATGGGTTACGGAGCATCTTCTTTAATTATCGGTTCTATTGCAGCTAAAACAATAGCAAATGCAAATTTCGGTTGGAGAAACACTTATTTATCTATCGGTATTTGTTTGTTTATAGTTTTGTTTGCTTGTGCATTAATATTAAAAACAAGAGTATTCGATAACACAAATAAAACAGCAGATACAGCCGCTTTACAGGTTAAAGATTATACTTTGGCAGAAATGCTTAAAAGTCTTTCGTTCTGGAAAGCTTTGCTTGTAATAACCTTTTTGGCAGCTTGCGGAAACACGGTAATTTCCATTGCAAAAGACATTTCACTTGCAAGCGGACTGGCAGAAACTTTAGCTGTAACTATGGTTGGAGTATTATCCGTTTGTAACGGGTTGGGAAGAATTATTTGCGGTTTGATATTCGATAAATTCGGTTGCAAAAAAACAATGATATATGCAGATGTGTTAACAATAATTGCGGGAATAGTTATATTGGTTGCCGTAATGAATTCGTCCGTTATTTTGTGTATTGCAGGTCTTTGTATAGTGGGTTTATCTTTCGGTTGTTGCCCGACAATATCTGCAGCATTTATTGCAGACTTTTTCGGCAAGAAAAATTACAACTTAAATTATTCCGTATTTAATTTGAATTTGTTAATAGCTTCACTTATAGCATCTCTTGAAAGTTATCTTTTGGCTGTTTCCGGCGGATACACAGTTCCGTTTTTGGTTTTAATTTCGTTGGCAATAGTTGCTTTAGGAATAACACTAAGCATAAAAAAAGCATAAAAGCAATTAGAAATTAACATAGAAAAAGAGCAGGAAAAACATTATTTCTGCTCTTTTTTATTAATTTTATAAATTGTCATTCTGTTGTGTCATTGCGAGGCGACTTGTCGCCGTGGCAATCCATTGTCGCTAAAATCTTACGTCTCTCTTTCCGTTCTCAATCTGTTTAATTCCGTCGAGAATTTTGTTGTAATATTCGGTTCCTTCAAGTTGTTTAAGATATTTATCTATAACTTTATTACCGATTTCCGCTGTTTCTTTTGACGCATAATCTACAATATATTCTTTAAATGTAAGAATGGCATTCGGCATACAGAAATTATGTATAAATTGTGTTTTGGCATATTTCATAAATTCTTCACCGGTTCTGCCTGCTCTGTAACATGCGGTGCAGAAAGAGGGGATTTCACCGATTTCGCAAATGGATTTTAAACAAGCATCCAACGATATTTCATCATTTATGGTAAACTGTTCGGCATCGCTAAGTTCGTTTGCTTTTTTCGATCTTGTATAAGCACCTACTCCTATTCTTGTACCTGCATCCATTTGAGATACACCGAGCTTTATAACCTGGTCTCTTATTTTTTTAGGTTCTCTTGCGGTACATATCATTCCTGTATAAGGAACGGAAAGTCTTATAATTGCTACCAACTTTTTAAAATCTTCGTCGCTGACTTTATATTTTAAGTGTTGGCTCAACGGAGTGGAGTTTGCAAGTGTTACTCTCGGGAACGATATTGTGTGAGGGCCTACACCGTTAAATGTTTTTTCCAAATGTATCGTGTGATACAAAAGGCCCATAACTTCAAATCTCCAATCGTATAAACCGAACAACACGCCTAATCCCATATCATCGCAACCTGCCCGGTATGCTCTGTCCATACAATAAAGTCTCCATCTGTAATGACCTTTTATTGTATCCTGCGGATGCATATATTTATAAGTTTCGTGATGGTAAGTTTCCTGGAACACCTGTATTGTTCCGATACCTTCTTTTTTTAACTTCTTATATTCTTCTACGGATAACGGAGCGGCATTAATATTTGCTCTTCTTATTGCACCTTTATCGGTTTTTGTTGCATATACCGTTCTTATTGTATCTACCATATAATCGACGGTAGTGTTGGCCGATTCTCCGTAAACCAAAACGGTTCTTTTTTGACCTTCGTTTATCATAACTTTAACTTCTTCGGCAACTTCTTCTTGAGTTAAAGTTTTTCTTTTCATTACACCGTTATCGCATCTGAATCCGCAATATCTGCATTTATTTTCACATTCATCACTGCAATATAACGGAGCAAACAAAACAAGTCTGTCTGCATAAACTTCGTGTTTTAATTTGTTTGCCAATTGATACATTTCTTCTATAGTTTCCGGATCTTTATTTTGTATCAAAATGGCAGTTTCTTCAGGTTCCAAACGAATACAGTTGTCTGCCTTTTGTAATACTTTCCTGACTTGTTCTTTTGTAGGATTTTCTGCCGCATTTAATTGTTTCCATATTAAATCATCGTCGATAAAATCTTTTTCCATTTTATCGTATTGTTCTAATTCTTTTTTGTATTTTTCTAAGAAACTCATTTTAATCTCCATAAAAATTTATATTTAGCTAAACGAGTTTTATTTTTTACTTATAATTTTGCATTTGCCTTCTTTATGTACCATCCGTTTCACTTCCATTTATGTACACCGCAGTCGGCAAATGCTTTATTCTAAGCAAAAACTTGAAAACTCTTTGAATGCCAAGAATAAGGTAACCTAAAATCTTAATGTCTTGAACGACAACAACTAACGACTAACAACTACAAAATCTGCAAATCCTTTGAATGCCAACCAACAACCACAAACTATAAACTACAAACCATATAAGCTATAAGCAAAAAATTCGTAGAATTTTTTAATAAGCCTTAAGCTGAAAAAATCACTTCTGTGATTTTTTCGTCAGCATCGAATTAACCGTAATGCCTTCCACCCTTCCGAGTTTTCCGGTAAGAGCGGAAATATTATCGTTAGTACCTTGTGCAATAAGTGTAATAACGGATATTTTCTTTTCTTTAAACGGAATACCCATTCTGCCCACAAACAAATCGGAATAATCGTGCAATATAGCATTTACCGTATTGGATTTTGATTTATCTTCAATAACTATTGCTATAATCGCTATTCTTATTTCGTCGGTTTTTACCATAATTTTACCCTAAAATAAAAAAACTCTTTTTGCACATTGCAAAAAGAGACTCAAAATAAAATTCATTGTACCGACTGTCAGGAAATACCGAACAGTTTGTTTTATTTTTAGGCCCCGGGATTTTCAAGAGTTACCAAGCCAATCCGTTGCAATGTTTCACCATTATATAGCTAATTTATTAGATTGTCAATTGTTTTATGGCGACCTTAATATTTTGGTTATAATTTTGCAACTAACTCAATCGAGTATATTTAAATAAAATTTTTCTTTATAACGAACGAATATTTTGGACTACACTTTTGTATTTTAAAATCTTATGTACCGCTTACGCGTAAAGTACACCGCAACTTTAAAATACTTCAGTTCGTCTCAAACTATTCGTTCTTTTTTAACGGCAAACGACAAAGACTTCAATCCTTTCCAACTCTTATAATTATACATTGTAAATTATAAATTATAAATTGTCTTCCTGTCGTCATTGCGAGCCGACTTGTCGCCGTGGCAATCCAGCCGTTTGTCATTCTGAATTTGATTCAGAATCTATAAAATATTCGTCCGCAGGACACATTAATTACTAATTTCTAATTGCCGTTTTGTCGTCATTGCGAACGAAGTGAAGCAATCCATTGTTTAATCATCGGTATCTTTATCTTTTATTTGGATACTGTCTTTTTTTTCATATTCCTCATATTCATCTATTTCAATATAATCCTTGTAATTATTTTTATCTTTATCATATTCATCATTTTCTTTTTCAGACTCAAATGGTTCCGACGGATCTTCATATCTTTTTGCTTTTATATATTCGTACAACAGCACAGAAATGCATAATATAATAAAAAAAAGACCTACAAACATTTGTTCTGTTTGTCTAAATGTCTTTGTAAATGGAGTTCTGTTTTGTATTGAATCATTTATTTGATTTTGTAATTTTAGTGCAGAGTAAGACTCTTCAAAGCCGAATATAACACGAATTAGTTCTCGTTCTCCGGAATAAGTTTCTAATCCTACATAATGAAAATAAAAAAGCCCGAGCTTATAAGCCTCCTGTTTGGTTAGTATAGCTTGTTTTATTTCCGGTATAACTTCTTTTTTCTCTTTAAACAGCAACCATGCCGATTTTTTATTAAAATACGCAGTTACTTCTGTTTCTGTAGGAACTATTTTAATTGTTTTTACGGAAATGCCTTCAATAAAAACATATGCAGCAACTATTAAGATAAATATCACAAAAAGTATCTTATATACTGTTAAATCTGTTTCTTCCATATTATTATTATATAAATTTTTGCTAAAAATTTTATATAATCTTAGCATTAAACTATAAGCTTTAAGTTGTAAGCTAAATCAAGAGGTAAAAGAAATGAAAGATGAATCAAAATGTTTACATTCCGGGTATACACCCGTAAACGGCGGACCAAGAGTTATGCCGATATATCAAAGTACCACATTCCGTTATACTTCCACACAGGAAATTGCGGAAGTTTTTGATGATCCTACAAAAAATCATATATATTCAAGGTTTACCAACCCTACGGTGGATGTCGTGGAAAAAAGAATTGCAGACCTTGAACACGGTGCTGCAGCAATGTGCACAAGCTCGGGACAAATGGCATCGTTAATGTCTATTTTGAACCTTTGTAATTCAGGGGATAGTTTTGTAAGTGCATCTGCAATTTACGGCGGAACAATAAACCTTTTTGCTTTTACACTTAAAAAACTCGGAATAGAATGTATTTTCGTTGATGTAGATGCAACGGAAGAAGAAATACAAAAAGCAATAAAACCCAACACAAAAGCAATTTTCGGTGAAACATTAACCAATCCGTCGTTACAAGTATTCGATATAGAAAGATTTGCTAAAGTTGCACATGCAAACAAAATTCCGTTAATTGTAGATAACACATTTGCTACACCTATACTTTGTAAACCTATAGATTACGGTGCGGATATCGTTATTCATTCAACAACAAAATATATGGACGGTCATGCAGTGCAGGGCGGGGGAGTAATAGTAGATTCCGGCAAATTCGATTTTACAAGCGGAAAGTTTCCCGAATTTACCGAACCGGACGAATCTTATCACGGAACAATATATACGAAAAAATATCCGTTTGCGCCATACATAATAAAAGCAAGAATGCAACTTATGAGAGATTTCGGCGCTTATCCTTCGGGCCATTCAGGATTTTTGTTAAATCTCGGTCTTGAAACACTTGCAGTCAGAATGGAAAGATATTGTTCCAATGCTATAACAGTAGCAAAATATTTGGAAAAACATCCTAAAATAGAGCATGTTAACTATCCGGGACTTAAAGGTAACAAATATTACGATTTGGCACAAAAATATTTGCCTAAAGGTCAAAGTGGAGTAATGTCTATAACAATCAAAGGCGGTAAACAACCTGCAATTAAGTTTATGGATAATTTACAAATGGCTTCAAACGAAGTGCATGTTGCAGATATCAGAACTTGTGTATTGCACCCTGCATCTGCTACACACAGACAGCTTACCGACGAGCAACTTATTGCCTGCGGAATTAATCCGGGAATGGTAAGACTTTCTGTCGGTCTTGAGAATGTCGAAGACATAATTGAAGATTTGGAAAAAGGGTTGGCTGCGATATAAACTTTTCTAAATTCTTATTATAGCGAACGAATAGTTTGGACTACACTTTTGTATTTTAAAATCTTATGTACCGCTTACGCGAAATGTACACCGCAATTCTAAAATACTTCAGTTCGTCTCAAACTATTCGTTCTTTAACGACATAACTGCAAAACAACTGAACAAAAATTTGAAATTCTTTGAGAGCAACAAATAAGGAAACACAAAATCTTAAGGTCTTAAACGACCACAACAAAAAAAGAAATGTGCATTTTTTGCACATTTCCGTCATTGCGAACGAAGTGCGGCAATCCAGTCGTTTGTCATTCCGGACTCGATCCGGAATCTATAGAAATCTGTGCCGCAGGCACTCCAAAATTATAAATTGTCTTTTCGTTTGTCATCCCGCACTTGATGCGGGATCTATCTGTTCTGTCATTCCGGACTCGATTTAGGATCTAAGAAATCTAAATCTGCGTCTATAGTAGTTTATTTGTTCCAGTAAGCAGGCAAGTATTAATATTGAGAACAATATAACCATAATTAAATAATGTGATGTAATTGTTTGTTTAAAATGTTTTCTGTTTGTTATTGCCTTATTTATTTTGTTTTCTATACTTTTCTCAGAGTTGTAACCAGAAGCTTCGTATGATGTAACAGGGAATCTGTTACCTTTAAAATCTTCCAATTCTACTCGGTATTTAGTTTCTCCTTTGGAATATTTTCTTGTAGTTGTCACAGCCCGCTTTACGTTTGAAACAGATACTTTATTAAACGGATTACGCATAGTTCTTTTATATATGTTTGCTTGTATATCTGTTTTTGTAGGAATTATTTCAACCTTGATTGGAGAAAAAAGAATTAAGAAGGGGTAAAAGATTATTAGAAGGATGATGGTTATTAGGATAAATTGTTTTAAGTTTTCCATATAATTATTATATAAAATTTTTTAATTTTATGTTTTTAGCTAAACGAGTTTTATTTTTTACTTATAATTTCGCATTTGCCTCCCTTATGTACCATCCGTTTCACTTCCATTTATGTACACCGCAGTCGGCAAATGCTTTATTACAAGTAAAAACTCCGAAACTCTTTGAATGCGACAAGCAGAGTTGTTTTTTTATTATAACATAAAATCTTAAGGTCTTGAACGACACTTTATATCTTAGGAATTCGTTGATATATGTTTTCCAACTCATAACGAATCTTCTCTATATATTTAGCCACTCGACATAAAAAGACTACCTTATCAAGTTCTCTATCAAAATTTACATCACCGTTTAAAGTAAATGGGCAAAAATGTAAAAGCTTAGATGTAAACTTATAAAAGTAGTTATATTCATCTAAATAATCAATTCGTTCTGCCATCTTTCTTATAGGCAACATTTTTTTACCAGAACCATGTTGCGAGAATAATTCTTTCTCTTGTTTCTGGAAGTCTGAAAGGTAATTATCTAGTCCAACTAATTCAGGAAAGAGTTTTTCATCAGCAACTCCTCTAGTCATACATCCCTTTAAATATTCGTGTCGATCATAGACACAAAAATCAAGCATAACATCAAACTGATTGGTAGTTACAATATATTTAGTAACAATAAAGACTTCTAATAATCTACGAGCTAACAATAGAACAGCATCAACAATATCATCTTTTGAAGCAATCTTTAAATTTAAAACATATTCTGATACTAAAAATCCAAATGTAATTTCATGAGCCCAATCACGGTACTTTGTTCCAATACATCGTTTAAAAAAATTATACAAGTTCAGTATTTTTTCTTTATTGTCCTTAATTTTATTATTTGTATCTGCAATTAAAACATCTAAATTCATTTTTTATTTCCTTAAAAATAGTATTTTCCTTTTATAAAATTATAGTAAAAATTGACCGAATTTGGTAAAATTAAAATAATATAAATATTATTTTAATCAAAGGGAAAAATATGGCAAAAAATAAACAAAATAACAATACAAATATAGGGTTTGAAAAACAGTTGTGGGATGCTGCCTGTGTTTTATGGGGGCATATTCCTGCTGCTGAATACAGAAAAGTTATTGTCGGTTTAATTTTTCTTCGTTACATATCAAGTGTATTTGATAAAAAGTATCAGGAACTTGTTGCAGAAGGCGAAGGCTTTGAAAATGATCCTATTGCTTATTTGGCAGAAAACATTTTTTTCGTTCCGGAACAATCTCGTTGGAATGTAATATCACAAGCGGCACATACTCCGGAAATAGGTAAAGTTATAGATGATGCAATGATAGCAATAGAAAAACATAATAAAACTCTTAAAGGTGTGTTGCCTAAAAATTATGGCAGTCCAGATTTGGATAAAAGAGTTTTAGGTGAAGTTGTGGACTTATTTACAAACAACATAAAAATGGACGATACCGAAGAAAGCAAAGATTTGCTCGGTAGAACTTACGAATATTGTATTGCACAATTTGCAGCTTACGAAGGAACAAAAGGCGGTGAATTTTATACACCGTCAAGCATAGTTAAAACTTTAGTAGAAATTTTAAAACCTTTTGAAAATTGCAGAGTTTACGACCCTTGTTGCGGTAGTGGCGGAATGTTTGTTCAGTCGGTAAAATTTTTACAGGCACATAGCGGTAACAGAAATAAAATATCCGTTTATGGGCAGGAATCAAATGCGGATACTTGGAAAATGGCAAAAATGAATATGGCTATTCGCGGTATAGATGCTGATTTCGGTTCTTCTCATGCAGACACATTTTTTAACGATTTACACCCTACACTAAAAGCAGATTTTATTATGGCTAATCCGCCTTTTAATCTTTCCAACTGGGGGCAAGATAAATTAAGAGATGATGTTCGTTGGAAATACGGGTTACCGCCTGCAGGTAATGCAAACTTTGCATGGATACAACACATGATACACCATTTAGCCCATAACGGTAAAATAGGGTTAGTTCTTGCAAACGGTGCATTATCAAGCCAAACAAGTGGTGAAGGGGATATAAGAAAAAATATTATTGAAGACGATTTAATTGAAGGAATAGTTGCCTTACCTGATAAGTTGTTTTATAGTGTAACAATACCGGTAACACTTTGGTGTATAACCAAGAACAAAAAGCAAAAAGGTAAAACTTTGTTTATAGATGCTCGTAAAATGGGTTATATGGTAGACAGAAAACACAGAGATTTTACCGAAGAAGATATTAAAAAATTAGCAGACACTTTTACACAGTTTCAAGAAGGCAGTTTAAAAGATATAAAAGGTTTTTGTGCAGTTGTTTCAACACAAGATATTGCAAAGCAAGATTATATTTTAACTCCCGGAAGGTATGTAGGTATAGAAGAACAAGAAGAAGATACAGAACCTTTTGAACAAAAAATGAAAAGATTAACAACCGAACTTTCGGATATGTTTAAAAAGTCCGATGAACTTAAAAAAGAAATAAAAGAAAATTTAAATAAATTAGGATATAAAATTTAGTTATGGAAATATTTAATGTAGTTAAAGAAATATTAACATTAATAATTGCATGTGCAGGTGTTTGGGTTGCATGGAGTGCTTTAAAAACTTGGAAAAAGGAATTTATTGGTAAAAAGAAAATAGATTTAGCTTGTGATATTGTAGAACAGA
Organism: Elusimicrobiota bacterium; assembly: GCA_017528425.1. GTDB lineage: Bacteria > Elusimicrobiota > Endomicrobiia > Endomicrobiales > Endomicrobiaceae > Ruminimicrobiellum. The sequence goes on from JAFXOV010000015.1 coordinate 151,909, forward strand.
TTTGCAATATACAAGATATTATTAGATATGCTCGAAATCCAGCTTTTTTCACAAACGAGAGTAATAAAATTATAAAAGATTTTAATAAAGATAAAGAAGAATTTAAAGAAAATAAAATACATTATTTGGCAGCAAAATATCGTTTTTACAATAAAAAAGAAGAAATAAATAATTTCTTTAAATTAAGAAATAAAGCTCAATTATATTGGGATAAAAATATTTTAGATTTATTTAATAAGCTTAATGAGATTATAGTATCTATTAATACAGCTGCAGAACTTTTATATGAATCTGATAATTTAGATTTTAAATCGAGAGTAAAATTTGAAAAGAAAATTTGGTGGAATTTCAAAAATGATGATGAAATAGAAAAAAATGTTCAAAAAATAGTTGATGAATTTAAATTAAATTTATATGACTGCTATAAAGATGGACTAACTAAATGGAAGAAGTTGAAATAAAATGACACTAGAAACAGGTTTATCACTTTGTCATAATTTTATGGTTGTAATTGATACTAATTGTTTTGAAAATTATTCAGAAACAAATAGTATTACTCCATATATATCATCCGATAAATGTCATACTTTTTTTTCAGATAAAAAAAGTAGACCTGGAATTACTTTTGGAGAATACTACATAACAGAATCTGTTTTTTATGAAATTATTCAACAAAGAATAGAATGTTATAATGAAACAAAAGAACAGTTAAAAAAATCTGCAAAAAAAATAAATATATCTATCAATATTCCAGACTCTATAGATTTTGAAAAAGAATTAAAAGAATATTTAGAAAAATATAATATAAAAATACTTCCACATCCGAATAATAATGTTTTTCCTGATATTATAAAACGAGCATTAGAGAAAAAACTTCCTTTTAAATCAATTGGGGACGGAAAAAATAAAAAAGCATCCGATAAAGGATTCAAGGATGTTTTGTTATGGGAAACTTTATTAAATTACGATTATGAAAAATTTAGAATATGTAAATTATTCCTTATAACTGCAAACGAAAAAGATTTTCCTTTTAATGAATTATTACCGGAATGGCAACAAAAGCATCCTAAAATAGAGCTAAAAATTTTTAATAAATGGGATGATTTTATTTTAGAAGAAAAGCTTATATTTACAGAAATGTTTGCAAAAAGTAGTATTCCTTATCCAAGAGTTTTAGAAGTATTTCAAGAAGAAGATCCATCTATTATAAAATTACCAAACTTTACAAAAAAGATAATAGGTAGAGAAGATAGTTTTGTTGTAGAAGTATATGCGGATGTTCAAAGGAAAGATGGAAGTATTTTTGAAGATAAATATTATTATGATGTAAAAATTAATGAAGTAACTTTAAGTGATCCTGAAGAATAAAATACAAAGGATACCAATAATGGAAATATGGAATAAGAAAAAATTATCAGAAGTCGCAGATGTTATTGGTGGAGGAACTCCAAGTACAAATAATTTTGAATATTGGGAAGGAGATATTCCTTGGATAACACCTAAAGATTTATCCGGTTATAATGAAAGATATATTTCAAAAGGTAGTCGTAATATTTCTCTGTTAGGATTAAAAAATAGTAGTTCAAGAATTTTACCAAAAGGTTCTGTTTTATTAACAAGTCGTGCACCGATAGGATATATTGCAATAGCAAAGAATGAAGTATGTACAAATCAAGGATTTAAAAGTCTTGTATTAAAAGAAGGAAATGATTCTCAATTTTTTTATTATTTGTTAAAAAACAACATAGAATATATTAAAAATATGAGTTCCGGTTCTACTTTTTCAGAAATTTCAGGAACACAAGTAAAGAATTTAGAATTTTCTATTCCTCCGCTTGAAACACAACAAAAAATTGCGAAGGTGTTGAGTGTTTTTGACGATAAAATTGAATTAAATAATAAAATAAATGAAAATTTGGAACAACAAGCCCAAGCTATTTTTTCTAATTTTATTTCAAATTGTGAAACAGAAGAGATAAAAGTTTCTGATATTACTTCCAAAGCAAATACAGGTGCAGATGCTATACAAAAGGCTCCAATTGTAGATTATGATACAGGTATTAAATGTATTAGAGTTGGTGACATGAGCAATAATAGAGATTTTTATCATTGGGGATATACTAAAGTCAGTGATGAAGTTTTTAGACAATACCAACTAAAAAAAGATGATATTCTTATAACTCGAACTGCAATGTTAGGATTAAATAAATTAATAGTACAAGATTTAAATGCTGTATATAATAATGGACTAATTAGATTAACAGTAAATAAAAATAAAATTTTTCCACTAATATTATATCGTCAATTTCAAACACAAGATTTTTTTAATTTCATAAATAGAATTGAAAGTGAAACATCTGTAAGACCTAATATGAAAATTAATTATTTACTCAACTATCAATTTAAGATTCCAAATATAACTAAGCAAAAGGAATTAGTTGTTTTGCTATCACCTTTGTTTTTATTAAAAGAACATGTTTCTACAGAAAATAATAAATTAATTCAATTAAGAGATACTCTTTTACCAAAACTAATGAACGGTGAAATTGATGTTGATAAAATAAAAATTTAGGAAAACAAATGGCAAGAAAAAATATTTTTGAAATATTATCAAAGCGATATAACATAAAAGAAGAAATAGATAAAATAATTTGGTTGTTTAAATTTAAAAATATTACATTTACAAATCCTCTTAATTTTATGAGACAAGAAAATTTAAGTATAGAAGAAGTAGTAAATAAATTTCTGTTTGTTAATTGGAAACAAAGAAATGGATGCTTAAATTGTGAAGAAATAAAAGATAAATTAGGCTTTGTTAAATTAACATATAAATCTTTAGAAGAACGGATTATATTATTAGAATATATATCAAATTTAATTTATTTAATTCAAATAAAAATTAATCCTCAAAATAATGTAAATTTTCAGTTTGGTATAGAGTATAAATTATTGTGCCAAAATATAGATTTATTGTTAGAACATATAAATTATGAAAAATGTATTTTTCCAAGAGAAGAAAAAATAATTCTTGTTCCTGAAAATCCTGCAGCAATGGCAGTTGCTGAAATATCTTTACAAGAAACAGCAATGGCAATCTTAAAATATCATCATGCTTTATTAAAAGGACAATTAGAAGAAAAAAGAAAAATATTATATTCTATTGCACATGAGTACGAAGCTCTTTTATCAAAGGGAATTGAAGGTTTTTCCGATTATTTTGATAAAGCAAATAATATGTTGAATAATTTTGATATTCGCCATAATAATAAAACAGGTAAAAAGAAAAAAGAGTTTATCATAAACATGAAACCTGAAGAATTAGAAAAATGGTATGATGAATTGTATCAATTACTTTTATTTTGTGTTTTAATTAGAGATAATAAACATAGAAAAGATGAAATTTCTAAATTTTTAAAACAAGTAAATCCGGAGCAGAAATGACTGTAAACTATACAGAAGAAAGTTACGAAAATTCGGTCATAGAACTGTTTAAAAATATGGGTTACCAACATATTTACGGACCTGATATTGAAAACAGAAATTATTACAGTCCGTTATACGAAGATGTTTTAAATGAATATATTCGTAAAATAAACAAAACCGTTCCTGAAAAAGCAATTAAAGAAGCACTTTTTAAATTAAAAAATTTTGAAAATGGTGATATAGTTCAACAAAATATTACTTTTACCGATTATCTTCAAAACGGAATTACCGTTGAATATTTGGAAAACGGTAATAAAACATCTGCAATAGTTTATCTTGTAGATTTTAATGATATAAATAACAATTCTTTTATAGTTGCTAATCAATGGACTTTTATTGAAAATAGTGAAAGAAAGCCCGATATTTTAATTTTTCTAAATGGTATTCCTGTAGTTTTAATGGAACTTAAATCACCGTCAAGACAAGAAACTGATGTTTCCGAAGCATATAGGCAAATAAGAAACTATATGAAAGAAATTCCTGCTATGTTTGCTTATAATGCAATAACGGTTATGAGTGACCAACTTACATCCAAAGCGGGAACTATTACATCCGGCGAAGACAGATACATGGAATGGAAAACTAAAGACGGAAACTATGAAAATACACAATATGCACAATTTGACACTTTTTTTGAAGGTATATTTCAAAAAGAAAGGTTGCTTGATATATTAAAAAACTTTATTTGTTTTTCTAACGAAGGTATAGAAAAATATAAAATTTTAGCTGCATATCACCAGTACTTTGCAGTAAAAAAAGCAATTAAATCTACTACTCTTGCCACACAAACAGACGGTAAAGGCGGTGTGTTTTGGCATACACAAGGCAGCGGAAAAAGTTTGTCTATGGTGTTTTATGCTCATTTGTTACAAAAAGCATTAAACAGCCCTACCATTGTTGTTTTAACCGATAGAAACGATTTAGACGACCAACTTTACGAACAGTTTTGTAAATGTAAAGATTTTTTAAGACAAACTCCCTTACAAGCACAAAGCAGAAAAGATTTAAAAGATTTGCTTGAAGACAGGCAAGCAAACGGAATAATTTTTACAACAATGCAAAAGTTTGAAGAATCTTTTGATATGTTATCGGACAGAAAAAATATTATTGTTATGGCAGATGAAGCTCACAGGGGGCAATACGGTTTAGCCGAAAAAATTGATACAAAAACAGGTAGAATAAAAACAGGAACTGCAAGAATAATAAGAAACAGTTTACCGAATGCAACTTTTATAGGTTTTACCGGAACACCTATTTCTTTAAAAGACAGAAACACAAAAGAAGTTTTCGGGGAATATATTGATATTTACGATATGACACAAGCCGTAGAAGACGGTGCAACAAGACCTGTTTATTATGAAAGCAGAGTAATAAAACTAAAACTTGATAAACAAACATTAGAATTAATAGACAAAGAATATTCTTTAATGGCACAAAATGCAGAACCTGAAGTTATAGAAAAAAGTAAAAAAGAACTTGGTAAAATGGAAGCTGTTTTAGGTAACGAAAACACAATAAATTCTTTAGTTACCGATATTTTAGACCATTACCAAAATAACAGAGAACATTTATTAACCGGTAAAGCAATGATAGTTGCTTATTCACGAGAAATAGCAATTAAAATTTATGATAAGATTTTGGAACTTAAACCGAATTGGAATAAAAAAGTTGCTGTTGTTATGACATCTACAAACAACGATCCGGAACATTGGCGAGAAATAATAGGTAATAAAACACATAAAGAAGAACTTGCAAAAGAATTTAAAAAAGCAGACAGTCCTTTAAAAATTGCTATTGTTGTTGATATGTGGTTGACGGGGTTTGATGTTCCGTCACTTGCTACAATGTATTTTTATAAACCTATGGCAGGGCATAACTTAATGCAGGCAATAGCAAGAGTTAACAGAGTATTTAAAGATAAAGAAGGCGGTTTAATAGTTGATTATATCGGTATAGCATCCGCACTTAAGCTTGCAATGAACGATTATACCGTTAGAGATAAAAAGAATTACGGTGATACCGATATTGAACAGGTTGCATATCCTAAATTTATGGATAAGTTGGCAGTATGTAAAGATTTGTTTTATGGTTTTGATTATTCAAAGTTTATAACCGGTTCAGATTTGGAAAGAGCAAAAACAATAACGGCAGGTTTAAATTTTATTATTGCTCCCGATAATACAGAAAAGAAAGAAATGTTTTTAAAAGAAGCATTATTATTACATCAAGCATTATCTTTATGTTCATCAATTGTAAAAAAACAGGCAAGAATAGAAGCAGCATTTTTTGAAGCCGTTAGGGTTCTTATCGGCAGGTTGATGAATAAAGGTTCCGAAAATAAAGTTTCGTTAAAAGAAATGAACGAAAGAATAAACGAATTGTTAAAACAAAGTATTAAAAGTGATGGCGTAATTAATTTATTCTCGGATGTAAAACAAGAATTTTCTTTGTTTGATGCTAAATTTTTGGAAGAAATAAGTAAGATGAAAGAAAAAAATTTAGTAGTAGAAATTTTAAGAAAATTAATTGCCGAACAGGTTAGATTATATAAAAGAACAAATATTGTTAAGTCGGAAAAGTTTAGCGAAATTATACAAACAATAATGAACAAATATATAAACGGTTTAATTACCAATGCAGAAGTTATAGAAGAACTTTTAAAGTTGGCAAAACAAATTGTTAAAGCACATAAAGAAGGGGATAATTTAGGTTTATCACCGGAAGAACTTGCTTTTTATGATGCATTAACAAAACCTAAAGCTGTTAAAGATTTTTATAAAAATGAAGTTTTAATTGCAATGACAAAAGAATTAACTGAAACTTTAAGAAAAAACAAAACTATTGATTGGCAAAAGAAAGAATTTGCAAGAGCTAAAATGCAAATGATGATTAAAAGGTTATTAAAAAAATATAAATATCCGCCCGAAGGACAAGAAGATGCAATAAAAACCGTTATGCAACAATGTGAACTTTGGACGGATAATGCTGATATGCACGAACCAACCGACAACTACAATGCAGATATACCTATGGCAGCCGAAAATATGGAAAGTTATAAATAAATTTTGATAACTATAAAGTTAGGGTGGGGAAATAATGTTGTTGTTTGTTCAAATTTTAATTATAGCTTTAGTTTTAGTTAACATTTTTACTAAAAAAGTACAGATGCTATCGATGCTTGTTGCTACCATATTGTTTCTTTTGACTTTTCCGAATACTTTCCCGAATATAGGAATGAATATTTATTTAATTATGTTATTCCTTGCATTCTTGTTTTGCAATTTAATTGATTCTTTTATTCGTCCTCTTAGTTATACAGAAGAAACAATTATAGTTTCCCTTATTTTTGTTGCTTTGTTTTGCCTCGATAGAAAATTTGTTATTGCAGAGATTGATCAATGGTTTTATTACTTTGATGCACTAAGCAACATAACCTTTTTAAATTTTGTTGATCTGACATTTGTAATATTCGGGTGGATAATCGTCTTGATTAATAAAAAGAAACAAGTTCCTCAAGCATAAGCCCTAAGATGTAAGTTAAAAATCACATTTACAAACAGCAATAAAAGTATTATATTTTAACTATAAAATTTTTTTCGGGGGAAAAATTGCAGTTTGATGCTTTAATTATATTTCTTGGCCTAATTAGTTGTTTTACTAAACAACTTTTTGGAATACTTTTGGCTTCTATACTTTTTCTGATAAATTTTCCGGACATAGGAATAAACATTTATTTAATGTTTTTCTTATCTGTATATTATATTATCTATTTCTCTGAATTTCTTTTCCGGCCTCTAAGCATTAAAGCAAAAACTATTCTAATATTTGTTATTTGTGCTATCTTAACTTTTCTTCATTTAAAATTTGGACTCTTTGTCTTGGAAAAACCAAGTCAAAATGCAATAAACCTTTTAGATATTCTACTTTTGCTCTTTATTATATTTGTTTGGGGAATTATTTTATTTTCCAAAATCATAAAAAGCAAAAATTCCAATCTGCAAAAATAAAAAAAATTCAATTGTTTTACTGTTTGTTGTTAGCCGTTGTCGTTTTGACATTCAAAGGATTTTAAGATTTGTTGTTTGTCGTTAGTTGTTGTCGTTAAAGACCTTAAGATTTTAGGTTAGAATGAAGCAACTAACGAATGAAGTGTATATGGATCCCGGAAGGGCATACTCGATTGAGTTAGTTGCAAAATTATAACCAAAATATTAAGGCCGCTATAAATTAAAATTTTCTAAATTTTTGAAAAAATTTAAAAAATTTTGGGAATCCAGCAGGGGACATTGTTGAGATACTCTTCGTAAGGCTTCCCGAACCTTTTCTTAAGTTGCGGTTCTTCCACATAATGAATATAGAAAAGATTTATAAATGTAAAAGCTAAAAACCATAAAAACAGTGCTACCGACTTTGTTAAACAAAATTCCGCATAGAGCATAAATATAACACCGCTTATCATAGGGTTTCTTACATACTTGTAAGGACCGGTTACAACAAAATTTTTAGGCGGTGCCCACGGTGCCGGAGTTCCGTTCCCTTTGGATTTGAAAGTTCTCATACTCCAACCGGCAAAAAATAAGCCGATAATGCCCGTAATTAAGCCAAAAACTATTTGAAGGATATTCGGGCGGGTAAAAGTAAAACTTGTTAAATAAAGCAAAACAGCCGGTATTACAATTAAAACATTTACCGGCAAGATAAGTATTGCCGCTATCCAATTATCAAAAATTTTACTTTTCACTGATTTAGTCATAAATTTAATATATCAATATAAAACTTTGTTTTCAAATTCAGTTTAAATTCTATATTATATTTTGTCTTTTACATTTTTGAAAAGGAATCAGTTAGTTCCTTTTTTGAACTAACTGAAAAATTATTATTGATAAAATTTAAAAATTATGTTAGAATTTTCTTGCGAGAGTAAATCCTTATAAATGGGGTTCCGGATGGTTCCTCGAGTTTAAACACTTAAATAGTTTATATGGTTTCTCGCTTTTTTTATTCATATAGAGAAGTATTTTCTTTTATTAAATTTTTTATTATATTATAGTATGTGTCGTCGTTATGTTCGTATTTTCTGAATACACCCCACGAAACAAAATCAACTATTTGCAAAGCTTTTTCTTCAGATGGTCTTTTTATTTCAACAACTAATTCTACTCCATGATTTTTTTTAACTTGTTGGGAAATATATTGTTTAAAATTTAAATTTAATAATTTATTTGTTTCTCTTTGAGACTGAATAAATACAATTTTATCTTTTATAGGTATTAATTTTTTGCTAAAAACTCTGTTAAGCAATATATTAACGACATAATTATATAAAATACTTTTTTCTTGTCTTAAATCAGTCCATACATTACCTTTGTTCAACCTGATAATCATAATGGAAATATCTTTCTTATCTTTCAACAAAGATAACAGCTTTAATCTTACCTTGGGTTGTTCCTTATAGCAATGAAATGTTCCCGAATGCTTTTTCTTTATATTTTGCGGTAAAGAATTAAATACTTTCTTTACAATTTTATCTAAAATATTTTTATTTTGAGAGAATAAAAAAGCGATTATAAAATTCTTGCTTGTCTTTTCTTTTTGCTCATTAAATCCTAAATCACCACTTTCATCCATGAATATATATGCCATAAATTACCTTTTTTCTATGTTGTATTACATACATACAATTGTATAAAATAAACAAACATATATCAACAACATAATATTATTTCAAGCCCATCGAATTCGAGGGAGAATCTGTTTTCCTAAAAACATTATTTTTTTACTTTAAGCTCTAATCTTTAAGTTTTAAGCTGCTGTTCGTTGTTCCTGCCGTTTCCATCCTTCCATACTTCTATACCTCCATCCCTCTGCCGTGCTGCCGTTTTCAAACTGCTGTTCTAATAATATATAATAATAGTGATATACTTAAAACATTAAAGGAATGCTGTATGAACATACATCAAGAACCTAAACAAATTAAAATTCGCGGTGCAAGAGTTCACAACTTAAAAAATGTGGATGTGGATATTCCGTTAAACAAAATTGTTGCCGTTGCCGGAGTTTCCGGTTCGGGAAAATCGTCACTTGCATTGGGTGTTTTGTATGCCGAAGGTTCAAGACGATATTTAGATTCTCTTTCAACTTATACAAGAAGAAGAATGACACAAGCTTCAAAAGCAGATGTTGACGAAGTTTTGTATGTTCCTGCATCCCTTGCATTACATCAAAGGCCCGCAGTTCCCGGAATTCGTTCCACTTTCGGAACGGGAACCGAACTTTTAAACAGTATCCGTTTAATGTTTTCAAGACTTGCAAGTCACAGATGCCCCAACGGACACTATTTACAACCAACACTTGCAGTTGCAGCGGAAAAAGAACTGGTTTGTCCGCAATGCGGAGCACACTTTTATGCACCGTCGGCGGAAGAATTAGCATTTAACAGTCAGGGTGCCTGCAAAAAATGTGAAGGAACTGGTACCGTAAGAACAGTAGATAAAGCTTCTCTTATACCGGACGAAACACTTACAATAGATGAAGGTGCCGTTGCTCCGTGGAACAGTCTTATGTGGAGTCTTATGACGGATGTTTGCAGAGCTATGGGCGTAAGAACAAATGTTCCGTTCAAAGATTTAACCGATAAAGAAAAAGATATTGTTTATAACGGACCTGCAACAAAAAAACATATATTTTATAAAGCAAAAAATACAAATGTTGCAACAGAACTTGATTTTACATACTATAATGCCGTTTATACCGTGGAAAATGCTCTTGCAAAAGTTAAAGACGAAAAAGGTATGAAAAGAGTTGAAAAGTTTTTAAAGGAAGAACCCTGCGACCAATGTTTGGGAACAAGGTTATCCGAAGCTGCCAGAGCACCTAAACTTATGGAAAAAACTCTTGATGAAGTTTGTAAAATGACTTTATCAAACCTTGTGAACTGGGTAAACGAAGTTCCTTCCTGGGTACCTGCGGAAATGAAACCTATGGCAAAAAGTATATGCGAATCGTTTCAAACGGTTGCAAAAAGGTTAATGGATTTAGGATTGGGTTACCTTTCCCTTGACAGAGCAGCATATACTCTTTCCACCGGAGAAAGACAAAGAATGCAACTTGCCCGTGCGGTAAGAAACAGAACTACCGGAGTTTTGTATGTGCTTGATGAACCGTCAATAGGGTTACATCCGTCAAATATTGTAGGATTAAAAGGTGTTATGCACGATTTGGTTGCGGACGGCAATTCGGTAATATTGGTTGACCACGATATGCAAATTTTAAAAGAAGCCGATTGGCTTATTGAACTCGGTCCTTATGCCGGATCCAACGGCGGACAAATTATTGCCGAAGGAACAATTGACGACATAAAAAAGAAAAAAGAATCGTTAATAGGTCCGTTCCTTTCACAAGAAAAAAGTATAAATTTAAATAACAGTTCGGATACGGACAAAATATTTTCCAAAGGAAAAATTTGTTTATCCACGACAAACATTCATACGGTAAAACCGTTGGAGGTAAATATTCCCAAAGGAAAACTTACCGTGGTTACGGGAGTGTCCGGTTCGGGAAAAACTACCATGGTGTTGGAAAGTCTTGTTCCGGCAATAGAATCAAAAATTTCAAACAAAAAACTTCCGGAACATATTTTATCGATACAGGCAGACGGTATAGAACATATAAAACTTATAGATGCAACACCTATAGGTATAAATGTTCGTTCGACGGTGGCAACTTATGCCGATGTTCACGACGAACTCAGAAAAATATATGCAAGGTCGCAGGATGCTAAAAAAGCAGGTTATAAAGCAGGCGACTTTTCTTATAATACAGGAAACCTGAGGTGTCCCGTTTGTGACGGAACAGGCAGTATAAGCCTTGATGTTCAGTTCTTGCCTGATGTGGATATTGCCTGCCCGGATTGTCACGGTTCAAGATATGCAAAAACAGCATACAACATAAAACATATAAATAAGTCCGGTGAAAGTTTGTCGCTTCCGCAATTAATGGATATGGATATAAACAGAGCACTTCCGTTTTGTAAAGATATGAAAACCGTTTATCAAAGGTTAAAAATTTTGCAGGATTTAGGTTTGGGTTACCTTACATTAGGGGAAGAAACACCGAGCCTTTCCGGCGGAGAAGCGCAAAGATTAAAACTTGCAAGCGAGATGGGAAAAACACAATCCGATTCCGTTTTTGTGTTTGACGAGCCGACAATAGGGTTGCATCCGTTGGATGTGCAAACCTTGCTTAAAGTGTTTGCATCCCTTATAGATAACGGTGCAACGGTTATAGTTATAGAACACGATTTGGATGTTATAAGAAACGCCGATTATATAATTGATATGGGACCGGGCGGCGGTGAAGACGGAGGAAAAATTGTTGCTTGCGGAACACCGACACAAATAGCAGAAAACAAAAACAGTATAACCGGGAAATATATATAAAATGGAAAACAGATTAGCACAAAATTTTAATTTCTTTACTTTAGTAAAATTTTCATTACCTACCATGATAATGATTTTCTTTATATCGTTGTATGTGATGGTTGACGGTGTTTTTGTTTCCAGATTTGTCAGCACGGAAGCTTTTGCCGCAATAAATATAGTTTACCCGTTATTCAGTTTGTTGTTTGCAATATCCAGCATGCTTGCTTCAGGCGGCAGTGCTTTGGTTGCAAAAAAGATGGGGGAACAAAAAGATAAACAGGCAAAACAATATTTTTCTTTAATAGTCATTGCTTCCGCCGTAATCGGTTTAATACTTTCTTTAATATGTTTGTTATTCATAAAACCTATAATTTATCTTTTGGGTTCCGACGATTCTATTTATCAGCATTGTTACGATTATATAGTTCCGTTGTTAATCTTTTCGCCTTTTTGTGTACTGCAAATGATATTTCACTCTTTTTTCATTACCGCAGGGAAACCCAAAATAGGACTTATTGCAACTTTAACGGGCGGAACAACAAACATCATTTTCGACTACATTTTCATTGTTGTAATGGGTATGGGCATTTCCGGTGCGGCTTACGGAACAATTGCCGGCTTTTTTGCACAAAATTCCATAGGAATAATATATTTTACATTTAAAAGAACAGGAACATTATATTTCGTTAAACCGTCTTATAATCTTCTTGCCGTTCTTAAAAGTTGTTATAACGGTGCTGCCGAATTTATAGGCAATTTTTCCGTATCCATAACAACTTTTTTGTTTAATATAGAAATGATGAGATATATCGGTGTAGACGGTGTTGCGGCAATAACGATAGTTCTTTATGCGGAATTTATTTTGGCATCAATATTTTACGGATATTCTTCCGGAGTGGCACCCATATTCAGTTATAATTACGGAAGCAAGAATGCTCTGCACTTAAAAAAGATTTTTAAAGCAAGTATTGTTTTTACAATTTTGGCTTCTCTTATGATTTTCGGTTTAGCATTATATACCGCGCCTTACATAATAGATTTCTTTGTAAAAGGAAACTCTCATGTGTTTTATCTTGCATTAAAAGGATTCTTTATTTTCGCATTTTCATTTTTCTTCAAAGGAATAAACATTTTTTCGTCAACAATGTTTACCGCTTTTTCCAACGGAAAAGTTGCAGCCGTAATTATGTTCCTGAGAACATTTGTGTTTTTAAGTGCGGGGATACTTTTATTGCCGTTAGTTTTCAATGTGAACGGAATATGGCTTTCTTTAACGGTTACGGAAATTTTGGCATTTATAGTTTCAATCTATTATTTCATGAAATATAGAAAAGTTTACAATTATTGTTAACTTTTTTATATTTGGCGAAACTGATTTATCTTTTAAATTCTTTGGATGCAAACAACAGCAACGACATGACAGCAATAATCCGAAATCTATTAAAACTCGCCTTTATTTGATAAAATATAAAAAATATAAATTTTAGAGTTTTATATGAATAAATTTAAAATCATTATTATGTTTTTGTGTTTAACGTTAATTTCTTCTTGTGCGACAGCAACAGCCTACCGAAAAGCAAAAACTCCTACCGGTGTGGGGTATTATGATACTCTTTTACAAAAAGATATGTACGAAATAACTTTTAACGGAAACTCCAGTACTTCCGTAACAATGGCGCAAGATTTTGCTTTCTTAAGAGCTGCAGAAACCTGTTTGGAAAACGGGTATAAAACATTTGAGGTTGTAAACTTCAACAACAATTCAGAAACCGAAACCGGCGCATATACCTTTTATGGTCGTCATTATGCAGATACTACGGTCTATACGAATACTTATCCGAAGATTGTGTTTATAATAAAGTGTTCGAGAGAAAATCGTCTTCCTTTTGTTGCGGAGGAAGTAAAAATTAACTTGAGAAAAAAATATAATTTGGAAAATTAATTTTTCACTTCTAATTTCCCTTTATGTATATCTAATTTCAATAAAAATTATAGCGGCCTTAAAGACAACAACTAACGACAACGACAAAATCTTAAAATCCTTTGAGAGCAACCAACAACAAACTCAAAAACTTCATATTTATAAAAGCAATTGAATTTGGTAAAATAGTTTCCGATGAAAACAATAAAAATTTTATTATTTTCCATAATGTTATTTTGCTGTTTTGTTGGTGTAAATGTTTTTGCACAGGAAAAAGAACATAACGAAATTACAATAGCAATTCTAAAAGGGGATAACCTTTCCGAATATAAAGATTTGTTGTCAAAAGCAATTAAAGAGAAACTAAACAAAACGGTAAAAATAAAAGTTTTGGATTACGATACGTTCATAGTTGATATGGACAGGGGAAACAGCGATTTTTATAAAGGTTCTCCTCTTACTTATGTTCTTTCGTTATCGGATACCGTTATATTGAAGTCCGCTTACAGAATTGACGGCGAAATTCAACAGGATTATACTCCCGTTATACTTGCAAGAACAGACAAGAATATAAATACCGTTAAAGATTTGGAAAACAAAAATTTCCATTTTACAAACCCTAATTCCGCATCTGGATATTTATACCCCAAATTATTTTTAATTGAAAAAGGTGTAATTACGGAAAAAGATTTTGCCGATGACCGTTCACCGAGCGCAAGAGATGTTTACAATTATGTTTTGGAAGGCAAATGGGATGCATGTTGTTCTTTTTACGGTCTTTTGGAAGATGATCCGTTTTTCGAAAAAAATCCATTATTAAAAGCTTTTAAAATAAATCTGCAAATTCCTAACGATCCGTTATGGGCTAACGAGAGAACAAAAGAAGAAAACCCGCAATTGATAACGGATGTAAAAAATTTAATATTGGAATTGTTTGAAGATAATAAAGAACTTTCTTTTATACCGGCAAGAGATAAAGATTATGATTCAATAAGAAGAAAAGAAAGAATATTGGGGATAATAGAAAACAAAGATTTTATATCGGTAGACAGAGTGCTGGGGTTAGTTACAAAAAGTCCTAAAACATTAAACTTTATTTTAAAATACAATTTGCATATTATTCTTTCTTATTTAGTGTTTACATCACTGATTATCATTTTTGTTTCCGTATTTTTCAAAAGAACCGTAATAAAGAAATATCATATGGAACATAAGTTGTTAAACGACAAATATAACGATTTATTAAAACATTTGGAAGAAGAAAACGATTTCAATTCAAAAATAACCAAGCTTGAAGACGAAATAAAAGTTGCTTTTAAAGAATATACGAAGTTTACCGAAGATTCCGTTATGGTTAAGTATGTTGCAACGGGGGAATTTTTATTTAACAAATATAAAGATACAAATGCTATGGAACCGTCCGCAATAGCAAACTGTTATGTTAAAGCTTTTGAAAGAGTGGTTATGGTTAGCGCATACGGGGCGGAAACATTTGAAAAGCAAGACGATATAAAAGTTCCCGACGAGCAACAAAACATACAAAACAAAATAGATCCGAAAAAGATATTGGATAACGGTATAAGAGATGTAAGAGAAAAAGCCGGGTTAAGCAACAAAGAATATAAAAGTTTACAAAAATGCAGAAGCTTAAGAAACAAAGTTGCACATTTAAAACCTGTTTCCAAAGAAGAAGTTGTTTCGATAAGGAAAACTCTTTTAGGGGAAAATTCTTATACTAACGGAATATTGGCGAGGTTGGCACCGTATCTTTAATGACAATTTATAATTTATAATTTACAATTTATAATTAACGACAACGACGAAAAGGCAATTTATAATTTACAATTTACAATTTATAATTTCGGAGTGTCTGCGGCACGGATTTTTTATAGATTACTTCGCTTTGCTCGTAATGACAAACGGAACAACAATGTAAAATGTACAATGTATAATGTACAATTAACGATAAAAACGGCAATTTATAATTTAGAGGGGTAAAAATGAAAAACTATTTAAAGACGTATTTCTTTGACATTATTTTTAAAAACTATTTTAATTGCGCCGGCAGAGCTGACAGAAAAACTTTTTGGTTGTTTACATTAAACGCTTTCATTGTTGTTTTTACTGTAATGGCACTTTACTTTCTTGGTTTCTCTTCTCTGGTGATATCTCTTAAAAACAATTTTGCTTCAACAACGGATTCTTTATCGAAAATTCCGCTTATTATAATTATTTTGCCGACAATATTATCAATAATAGTACCTGTTTTATTAGTTTTTCCGTTTTTAAATTTAGCTATTAGACGATTACACGATGCAAACTTTAGTGCCTGGTGGCTTTTATTATATTTACTTCCTTATATAGGCGGTATTATTATGATTATTTTTATGTGTCTTCCGGGAACACAAGGACCAAACAAATATGATGTTGAACCGGGTACAAAAAAGTTTGGTTTCGGTTCTCTTATAATTGTTTTAGCTTTTTTATTTTTCATTTCAGCAATGTTTCTTTTTGCAAAATTTTTGAGTGACAGCCAGGAATATGAAGGTAAAGCCTTATTAGAAAAAGTAGGACAGGCACAAATCGAATATTTTGAAAAAAACAACAATTTCTTTTATACAGAAAAAAACACCGGTAATGATACTCTTGGTATAGACATGAGCGATTCTATATTTTATAACGGATTCAGTTGTACAACTTTGAGTAAAAGAGACAAATTTTTAATTGATGATTCGTATGACAGAAATAAACATGTAAAACTTATAGTTTGGGAAAAACCAAGCAGGGGAGATGAACGAACAGGCAAACAAAGATACATGTATTTAATAATGAATGAAGACGGGACATCGACAGACGCCAGAACAAGTTATTTTTACAAAGATGATGAAAAAGATAAACAATAAATTATTATGCCAAAGTATATTGAAATAAACTGTAAAACCGCATGTAACAGAATCAACAGTGATTTCTTACCTTTTAATTGGGATTTGAACATTTACAGAGGTTGCGAGCACAAATGCCAATACTGTTTTGCCGTGTATTCTCATAAATATATGGAATCCGAAAACTTTTTTGATGAGATATATGTAAAGAAAAACATTGTGGAATGTTTTGAAAAACAAATATCTTCGAAAAGATGGAAAAAATCCGTTATAAATATCGGCGGAGTTACCGACAGTTACCAACCTGCGGAAAAGCAATACAAAATAATGCCTGAAATTTTGAAGTTGTGTATAAAACATAAAGTTCCTATAAGTTTATCGACCAAATCCAAACTTATATTAAGAGATTTTGATTTATTTGCCGAACTTGCGACACTTGTTCCCGTAAATATTACTTGTACTATTACGACGGTAAACGAAAATATAAGAAAACTTATAGAACCTAATGCTGCACCTGCAAAAGACAGATTTAACAATTTAAAAGAATTTTCAAAAACAAATGTTAATACCGGAATATTTATTATGCCGATAATTCCGGAACTTACAGACTCTTATAATAATTTAAGCATGTTGTATAAACTTGCAAAAGAAAATGATGTAAACTATGCAGTTACAACCATTTTGAACTTAAGGGGAGAAACTAAAACAAATTTTTTTAATTTTGTTAAAAACAAGTTACCGCACCTGTACAACAAGATAAAATCCCATTATAAAGGTGCTTATGTAAATTCCACATATAAAAAGCACATATACAACATTTTAAATACTTTGGAAGAAAAGTATCCGTTACAAGAAAAAGAAATTATTTATCCAAATTACGAAAAGTCCGACGAACAGCTGACTTTATTTTAAAGTGCATTTTATTTACATAGTGTTTTTTTTATATTATAATCTTGCTTGAGATAAAAATATTTAAGAAGGAATAAAAACATGCAAAAAGATGTATTACTGCCCGGAGACGTGGCCGGAAGCTACAATGAACATTGGACAAAAACTTTTGATTTAAAATTTCTTATTTTATGGCTTATTTTATTTGCCATTTTACTTACATGGACAATAAGTTTTGATCCCGGACTTTTTACGGCAAAATCGTTTTTCTTAAGATCTGCGGTAAAGTTGTCTATTATGATGTTTTTATCTCTTTTCGGCGGAATGGTTTGCAGATATTATTGTCACGTTGATGATAAGGGATATATTTTATCTTCCAAGAATAAATGGTTTAAAGTTAATTATACAAGAAAGATTCAGCATTTTGCCGCATATCTTGTACCTTTGTTAAGTCCTCCTACGGAACCGTTGGGAATACTTCCTCATCTTTGGGAATCTTTATTCGTTCTTTTTATGTTTTTGATATTAATAAAACCCGTAAGAGAATTTTCAAAGTTTTTCATGATTCAATTTAATTCTTTAGACAGAGTTGAAGACAGACCGAATACATTAAAATGGATAGTTTTGGGTAACATGTTGCCCGGTCTTTTAATTATCACGATATTTAAACAAATATTCGAAACATATTTAAATTTGCCAGACTTGGCTGCCGTTGTTGTTTTTACGGTTGCTATAGGTGACGGATTTGCAGAACCTGTAGGCACTTATTTAGGAAAGAAAAAATATGTAGTTCCTTCCTGGAACATGAAAAACAGATATGTACGTTCATATGCGGGAAGTGCCTGCGTATATTTCTTTGCACTGTTGTTTCTTGTTCTTTACAGAGGACAATTCTCAAATCCTACGGAATTTTGGACAGCAATTGTGTTATTTCCGCCAATAATGACTTTAGCGGAAGCTTTTGCACCGCATTCCATGGACACGCCGATTATGATGTTGATAGGATTTTCTTTATTGTTCGGAATTTGTTCTTTCCTTTAAAGGAAGGAGATTGTTCCTTTAACTTTTTTCAAAGTATTTGGAACAAGTTCTATTGCCAAAACATATTTTGATTCTATTTTATCTTCGCATTTGATTCCGTATTCAATGGCTTGTCTGAAACCCATTCTGTAATAATAGTTGGGATCTCCGACTAAAAATATACAGTTGTATCCCAAATCTTTGGCTGTTTCGAAGCTTTTTCTTATCAGTGTTTCACCTATCTTTTCGTTTCTGTAACCCAACATTACACAAACAGGCCCCAAAAGTAAAGGTTTTATTTTCGGATCAGTACAACCTTTTATATTAAACTTCGATAAAATGATGTGCGCTATTATTCTTTTTTGTTCTTCTACGACGAGGGAAAGTTCGGGGATATATTTTGAGCTTGCTCTTAATTCGTTAACAAAATCCTGTTCTTTGCCGTTTGAAACTCTTGCCGTTTCAAAAGCCTCTTTAACCAACTTGTAAACTTCTTTGAAATCTTTTTCCGTTTCTTGTCTGATAATCATAACAATAATAGTTTAGCCTATTTACGAAAAAAATCAATTGAATTGTTCCAACCATTCCAAGATTATGGGAACATTATGTTCTTTAAAGAAAATATCGTGATGATTTATACCGTCAACAAAAACAATTTGTTTTTCTTCCACCGGAGCCAAATCGAAAAGTCTTTGAGAGTGAGAATGGTGTATTAATTTGTCTTTGTTGCCGTGTATAATCAAAATAGGACATTTTATATTTTTAATGTATTCGTCAGACGGATACCTGTCTTTTAATACTAAAAAAGCCAACGGAACGGGATATTCTTTCACTTCCTGATAAAGGGATGAAAACGGTGCCGTTAAAATAATACCGTCGGGATTTCTGTATTGCGTAAGACCCATGGCAAATGCACATCCGAAAGAGTATCCGTAAAAAATAATTTTTTTATCTGTTTGATTTTTGTAATAATCGTAAAAAGCAACAGCATCTTCAAAAGCTGCATCTTGAGATATTTTACCTTTAGTGTTTCCGAATCCTCTGTATTCTATCATAGCAACGGAATAACCTGCATCCGTAAGTCTTGTTATGGCGGGGGCAAATCTTGCCATTAAACCTGTATTGCCGTGAAAATACAATATTAAAGGTTTATCGTCATCACCTTTAAAATGCCAAGTCATTACATGAGTGCCGTCTTTGGACGTTACCACCTCTTCTGTAAACATATCAAATCCGGCTTCTTGAGGGGTTTTATATTTTTTGTCCGGTCCGAACAAAAAGTTTAACTGAAAAAAGTACAGTACCGCAAAATAAACGATACAAAATCCCAAAACAAATAAAACTATCTTTTTTAATTTCTTCATATTTGTATATTTTAATAAAAAAAAGAACCCGGACACAATACCCGAGTTCTTTTTTTATATTTGTAAGCTAAAAATTATAATGAATTTTTGCTTTCAAAATCTTTCATAAATGCAACCAATTTCTTAACACCTTCTATCGGCATTGCATTGTAAATAGAAGCTCTCATACCGCCAACGGTTCTGTGACCTTTAAGGCTGGTTAAACCTTCAGCTGTTGCTTCTTTTATGAATTTTGCTTCCATTTCTTCGTTACCGATAACGAAAGGAACGTTCATCAAAGATCTGTCTTCTTTAACAACGGTTCCTTTGAACAATTTGCTTGAATCCAAGAAATCGTACAAGATTTTTGCTTTTGCTTCGTTCATTTCTTTCATCTTTGCAAGTCCGCCGAGTTTCTTAATCCATTTGAATACCAATCCGCAAATATAAATTCCGTATGTCGGAGGTGTGTTATACAAAGATTTGTTATCTGTTTGAATTTTCCAGTTCATCATTGTAGGTGTATTGGCAATTGCCGGACCTTCACCGATTAAATCTTCTCTTATAATTAAAATTTGTACTCCGGAAGGACCAACGTTCTTTTGAACTCCGCCGTACATTACACCGTATTTTGTAATATCTACAGGTTCCGATAAGAAACAAGACGAAACATCGGATACTAGCGGTTTTCCTTTTGTGTTAGGAAGCTTTTTATATTTTGTTCCGTAGATTGTGTTGTTTTCGCAAATGTAAACATAGTCTGCATTTTCGCTTATAGGTAAATCGGAGCAATCCGGAATATATGAAAATGTTTTATCTTCTGATGTTGCTATCTTATTTGCTTTTCCGTATTTTTGTGCTTCCTGGAAAGCTTTCTTTGCCCATTGACCGGTGATGATGTAATCCGCAACACCGTTTCTCATTAAGTTCATAGGAACGGATGCGAACTGTAATGAACAACCGCCTTGTGCAAACAAAACTTTATAGTTTGCGGGAATATTTAACAAATCTCTTAAATCCGCTTCTGCTTCGTCAATAATTGCCTGATATGTCTTTGAACGATGGCTCATTTCCATAACAGACATTCCCGACCCTTTATAGTTCAACATTTCATCAGCTGCTTGTTGCAACACTTCTACCGGTAATACGGCAGGACCTGCAGAAAAATTGTACACTCTTTCCATTTTGGTCTAAATCTCCTTATAAATAAATTTACTTATTTTAATTGATAGGTTAATATTTTATAAAAAATAAAACAAATAATAAAGCAATTTTTACAAAATTTATTCATTGATAAAATATTAAATTTATGTTAATATTCTTATTATAAATGAACTTGGTAAAATTTTTCTTTAAACAACATTTGATAGTTACATCTCTTATAGTATCTTTTCTCCTGTCGAGCATAATATGGCTTTCGATAGGTTGGGTTTCTTATTTCAGCGGAAGAGAACAGGAAATAGCGATAGAAACCGACATTATTTTCGATATCGTAACCGATATTATAAAACATGATAAGAAACTGGTAAAAGAAGCCATTTTACCGTTAAAAGATTCCAACAGTTCCGATTTTGATTTTACAACCAGTTTCCTGACCAACATGAACAGAAACAACATGTTGTTGAACAATCCTTTATTTTTAAACAATTTTATAAACTTATATTCTTATGATTATGCCAATCAAAGGCTTAAATATTTTCACAACTTATATACAAAACATTGGCTTGAAGTAAGAGACAGTAAAAATAACATATTAATACAAACAAAATATAAGTATAACGAAATTGTTCCGTGGGATGATAAATACTACGAAGAAAAAAGAATAAAAAAGATGATGTTTATCGAAGACGGTTTTTATACTTATACTTATGTTTATAAGTATAAACCTTTTTGGTATATAGCGTTAATAAGAAGTATTTCTTTAAATACCATACCGGACCTTTTTGAAAACAAAGAATTTACTTGGAACAAATGGGTTCAGGAAACTTTTTTCAATGTGGGCAAGTGGGAACAAGTTTTCAATTTCTGGATAATATTTGCCATATTAATGTTGATTGTTCCTTTCGCGCTTAAAAATCTTTATGAGTTATATAATTCGTTAAACATTTTAAAATACAAAAACTTAAGGTATACCGTAAAACTAAAAAGAATTACAAAGCAGTTCAACGAGCAAATGAAAAAAATATCGCAACAGGAAAATTTGTCCGACGAGGATATAAAGAAAAAAGAAAAAGAACTCGAAGAAAAATTCGAAAGACAAATGTTAGCATTGAAATTCGAGCATAACAGACAAATAACAAGTGTTAAGTCCGGTTTCAGCAAGTACTATGAACATACCGAAAAAGAAACGGAAAGATACAAGACAATAATAAAACAACAACTCGAAGAAATAAAAGAGTTGCAATACAGTTTGCAGGAACACAACATAAAATTTGATCCTTACAAATTTACAGATTTTAAGTTCAGGGAAAAAGCCGATATTTTAATATTAGGCGGGGAAGGTTCTATCTCTTTAAAAGAAGCTTACAGCATATTGAAAGAGTTAGGCCTTTCACATAGTACCGATATAAAATGGATAGCATACAGAGATATGGACCATTTTGATATTACCGCACTTCAAAATACAAGAAACTATTCGGATATTATCGTAGGAAGTGTTCCTCACAGCATGTTAAATGTTCCGGAACAAAATCTTGTAGTTCATTTGCAAAACAATGCTTCGTTGTATCCTAAATTTCAAATTTTAAGGAAACAAGATGACGGAGATTTGTTACAAATAACAAAAACCAACCTGAGAGAAGCTTTGAAAAAAAGCGACAAGTATAAACAGCTTATGGAAATGCAAAAATTAAATCTTTACAACAACCAATAAGTTTATTTACAAAATTCTTTTATTTCTTTTTCCAATATTTTATATACTTGTGCTACAAGATATCCGTCTGCAGAGGCATGATTTAATCTGACGGTTACCGGCATAACAAGTCTTCCGTTTTCTTCTCTGTATCTGCCCCAGTTTATTATAGGCATGAAAAATAAATATCCGTCCGGAAGTTCTACATTTAAGGAATCGTAAGAAATCCACGACATATAGGAAGCATCAAACCAGTTCGGATGATTTAACATGTCAAGGCCGTATCCGTGAGTTTTTTTTGCCGTTTCTATATCTTTACTGGCATTTTGATAAAACTTCTTATAATCCTGATCGTAAACCGTATAAACCGGTGTACAAGTTTCCGTATCTTCATGGAATATATATTGCGTGGGATTTATTTTATCGTAAACTATTAACTGACTTGTTTGGTGCAACCATGCCAACCTGTAATCTTCTCTGGAGTTCAATGTTTTGGATAAGAGGTACAAAAAGTTTATATAGAATTTCGTGTTTGTTTTTTTGGAATAATCATATAAAGGTTGAACATCTATTCTTGACGTCATGGAAATGGAACACTTTGTTTGAGCAAAATGTCTGAAAACATCTTTTCTGTAGTACTCGTTCATGTTAATTATTTTATAATTAACCATTTTGTTATCCTCTCTTTTAAATTTATTTTATTACACTTATTATATAAAAGTTATTTTTCTTTTGACAACTATAAAAAAAAATAATAATATATCTAAAATTAATTTTAATGAAGGGGGACTTAAAAGATATTTGTTTTATAATATTCTTTGAGTCCCTTTCTCTCTTATAAGGAGAAAAACATATTATGAAGTATATTTTTATGACGGGCGGAGTAGTAAGTTCTTTAGGTAAAGGTATAACCGGTGCAAGTATCGGAAGACTTTTACAGTTGCACGGATACAAAGTAAATATGATAAAGATGGATCCTTATATAAATGTGGATCCGGGAACAATGAATCCTTTTCAACACGGTGAAGTTTATGTTACCGCAGACGGTGCGGAAGCGGATTTGGATTTGGGAACATACGAAAGATTTTTGGATATAGTAACAAAAAAAGCAAACACAAACACATCCGGAGATATTTATCAAACCGTTATAAATAAAGAAAGAAAAGGTGAATATAACGGAGGAACCGTTCAGGTAATTCCTCATATTACAAACGAAATAAAGAAAAGATTTGTAGCTTTCGATAAGCAGGTTGATATTACAATAATAGAAATAGGCGGAACGATAGGAGATATCGAAGGTCTTCCTTTTGTTGAAGCAACAAGACAATTCATGTTGGAACAAAAAAGAGAAGATATAATGAGTATTCATTTAACTTTTGTTCCTTATATCGAGGGTGCAAAAGAGCTTAAAACAAAACCCACACAACATTCCGTTAACAAATTAAGAGAAGTGGGAATTATTCCCGATATGATTATATGCAGAACACAATATCCTATTAATGAATCAATGAAAGGTAAAATTTCGTTGTTCTGTAACGTTCCCAAAGAAGCTGTTGTTGAGGCAAGAACTTGTTCTTCTATCTATCATGTTCCGGAATCTTTACACGAGCAGGGCGTGGATGCTTTCATTTTAAAAAGACTTAATTTAAAGAGCAAAGTAAAATTCAGTAACAAATGGTTTAAATATGTTAAACAAGACACGAAACATTATAAAACGGTAAAAATAGGTGTTATCGGCAAATATGCGGATTTAAAAGATGCATATAAATCCATAGACGAATCTTTAAAGATATCAGCTATGGAAGCAAAAGTTAATGTAGATGTTCAATACATTTCTTCCGAAGATAAAAACTTAATAAAAATATTAAAAACTTTAGACGGAATTCTTGTTCCGGGCGGATTCGGTATGAGAGGAATCGAAGGTAAAATCGCAGCAATAAAATTTGCCAGAGAAAACAAAGTTCCGTTCTTCGGAATTTGCTTGGGTATGCAGTGTTGTGTAATTGAAGCTGCAAGACATTTGTTAAAATTCAAAAATGCAAATTCCACGGAAATAGATCCTAAAACGATATACCCCGTAATAGAAATGTTGGACGAGCAAAAAGACGTAAAATATTTGGGCGGAACTATGAGACTCGGCAACTATGAATCCGATTTGGTAAAAGGTTCTTTGGCTCATCAACTTTATAAGACGGATAAAATTATAGAAAGACACAGACACAGATATGAAATGAACCCCAAATATATTGATATGTTCAAAAAAGTTGGATTTGATGTTTCCGGTTATCATAAAGGTGTATTACCTGAAATCGTTGAAATAAAGAATCATCCTTTTTATATAGCGGTTCAGTTTCACCCTGAATTCGGTGCAAGACCGACAAAACCGCATCCGATATTTCAAGGGTTTGTTTTAGCGGCAAAAAACAGAAAACACAAATAAATGACAAACGAACAGCTTGAACGATATTCAAGAAACATATTATTAAAAGATGTCGGGATAAAAGGTCAACAGAACCTTTTATCGTCGAAAGTTCTTGTTATCGGCGCGGGCGGATTAAGTTCTGCGGCAACAATGTATTTAGCTGCCGCAGGAATAGGAACTATCGGTATGGCCGATAAAGATAAAGTTGAACTATCTAATCTTAATCGTCAAATAATACATAATACAAACAGAGTAGGAATTGATAAAACAGAATCCGCAAAACAAACTATAAACGAATTAAATCCCGACATAAAAATAAATATTTATAACGAAATATCTTCTAAAAACATTTCCGAAATAATTTCACAATATGATTTTGTTATTGATGCAACAGACAACTTTGAAACAAAATTTTTAATTAACGATGCTTGTGTTGCGGGGGACAAACCGTTTTCTCATGCGGGAATTGTAGGTTTCCAAGGACAATTAATGACTTATGTACCCGGCAAAGGATGTTGTTACAGATGTGTATTTAAAGAACCTCCAAACAAAGATTGTGTTTCATCCTGCAGCAAAGATGGTGTACTTGGTGCGGCAGTAGGTGTAATAGGTTGTATGCAAGCAACGGAAGCAATAAAGTATATATTGGGTATAGGGGAATTACTTACCGGGCATTTATTAACTTATAATGCATTAACTGCAGAATTCAGAAAAGTTAAATTGCCGCCACCCGATAAAAATTGTCCCGCCTGCGGACACTTGACTAAAATTTAATAAAAATGCATAATAAGTAGATAAAATTTTACAATTAGAGGAGTATTAAAGAAAATGAAAGAAGGAATTCATCCAAAATATGTAGAATCAACAGTAACATGTGCTTGTGGTTATACATTTAAAACAAGATCAACAAAGCCGGTAATAAAATTGGAAATATGTTCAAATTGTCATCCTTTC
>JAFXOV010000016.1 GCA_017528425.1 Elusimicrobiota bacterium
AGATGGTCAGACAATCAACAAGATGATAGTAACCGGCAAGAAGAGTGACGGAAGTGAATTATATACGGATATAGCAGATGTAACCACAAACGAAGCAGGCAACACAGTATATACATATGAGAACGGAATCCACAATAATGACGGAACATGGAGTATAGAAGGCTATGCTGCGATAGAGTACAGGAAGGAAGGAGACAAACAAGTATTAGCAAGTGTAACAACCAGAACAGCCGGAGACGGAGTACATACAGATGCGGTAGAGACGAGGATTACTTATGGAGCAGACGGTAAGACGATAACAGAGATGATAATAACCGGCAAGAAGGGCGATACACAAGTATATCAAGATATTGCAACAGTAAGTACGAACGAAGCGGGCAACACGGTATACACGTACGAGAACGGAATTCACAATAATGACGGAACATGGAGCATAGAAGGCTATGCTGCGATAGAGTACAGGAAAGAAGGAGACAACCAAGTATTAGCAAGTGTAACGACGAGAGCAAAAGGGGATGGAGTAAATACCGATACTGTAGAGACGAAGATTACTTATGGAGCAGACGGTAAGACGATAACAGAGATGATAGTAACCGGTAAGAAGGGAGATGTAGAAGTATACACGGATGTAGCGAAAGTAAGTAAAAATAGTAAAGGCAACACAGTATACACATATGAGAACGGAATCCACAACAATGACGGAACATGGAGTGTAGAAGGATATGCGGCGATAGAATACAGACCGGATCAGACATTGGCAAGCGTAACGACTAAAAAGACTACAAAACAAAATGATGTTGAGACTACAATAGTAAATTATGATTCTTCCGGAAAAACAGTTGTTTCTGTAAATACTACGACAGTTTTATCAGAGAAAACTGCAAGAGATTCGGGATTACTTGCTGATGATGAAACATACGATAGTTCCAAATTTACATACACAAGTTCTGCACAAGTTTATAATAGAAATGGTGATGAAATATATATTTATTCAGAGGATAGTAAAGTAGTAAGACTTACGGAGACGGAGGAAAATGAAGTAGTAACAGTTACAGCTGCTGTACAAGATTTATCGGATACCGTTGTGATAAGATATACCGATGGTACTGTTTCTCAAGCAAAATTGTGGAAGAATGCCGGTGAAAACGGAGATCAAATTGCATTTGTGGAAAAGAAAGAAGGAGAAGATGCTAAGTTATATATTGTAAATGGTAGAAGTATACAGAGATTTACCGGTGATGAATACACATTAGATTCAAATTACACATTATTAGATGCAGAGGGTTCTTTGGAAATAAAATTCGTTAATGGTGCTTTGACCGCTGAGGGAGAAATAAAAAAGAATTGTACTTATATGGGTGAAGATTATACCGCTGTAATTGGTTTTGATGAGGAAACCGGAAAGCTTACATTGGTTGGTATAGAAAAAGATGGTAAAGCTGTAGATTTGGGCAAACAAGATATAATAATGGCAAATGATTTATATTGGTCTCAAGTTGATTCTAATCATTTGACAAGAAAATTGAGTGAGTTTGATACTTATGAAGAATATTTGGCGATGACCGGCATAGGACATTATGATGAAAAGACGGATAAATATATTTGTACCGAACAAGATATTAAAGATTATATAGAAGAAGGCAAGAGCGGAAAGAGTTCTTCGTATTATGAGAACATGACAATGGACAGTTTGTTGGAAGAACACGGACTATTTACAAGAGAGGAATTTGAAAAAGCCAAGGAAAGAGGAGATGTTTATGCAATAGAAATTCCTGAAGAAGACAGAATAGTTGATACAAGAGATATAGAATTATCAGATTTAACTTTTGAGGGCTTGTTTGGTAATTCGGATGGTGATCCGGTATTAATGGAATATACGATTAAAGATGCCTCATTAACTTCTTTTGGTTTCCAAATTACGGCAAATTCCACATTAACGGAAATGAATAAGCCTATCACCATGGCATATATGGAAGGTGGTGGCGGAGAAGGAGGTTCTACAGATCCGATAGATGCAGTTTTGTATCAAGTAGGTGCTTCTATAGATGGTGGAAATATAACATTAACTAAAGTTAATGGCGGAGATGCAACATTTGAGATAATCTTTAATGCACAATCGGATTCCGGAGTTTTTGATGCTACATTCTCGCAATTCTTGGCAGGCACACAAATACATTTGGTTAATAGTAATTTCGGCTCTTCAGGAGAAGGTGAAATTGATGGAAATATCGATAAACAGTACAGAGATATTACTTATGCAGATACCGTAAAAATAGAAGGAGAGATAAGTATTTTCTGTGGAAATGATACACAAGTTTCAGGTTTATCTACACTGTTGTTGAGTTGTGTAGAAAACAAAACAGGTATTTCCGGAGACGGAAAAGTTACGATTAACAGAAGTATTACCGATTATGCCGGAAGTGTGATAAATGCAACTGCTCAATATAATGGTGAAACGGGAGTTAACTCCATAAATATTAATTCTTACGTTCCGGCGGCTGGTGTTACAAATAATGCTTTTGCCGGTGGAGAGTTCAAAAATAATGTTGTTGATTACGGCGGTTTCTTAGGATGGAACGGTAAGATAAAATTAACCGAAACAATATCAACTTTAACGGTTGAGAAAAATTGGTTTGTCAGAGGTGTAGAAGTTGTTACCGGGGTTGCCTTAAGTGTTGTTGGTTTGATTTACCAAGCATCGGGTTTATCAACTTTAGTCAATTCTGCAATTGCTATTGCAAACGGTGATATGCAAGGATTGTTAAATGCCGGTGATATAGGTAATAACCAGGTATTGAAAGCATCGGCAGCATTAATACAGAATAAACAGTATAGTGAAGTTACAAGAGGAGAAACTATATCTGCTGCATGGGCCGGAGTTGCAGCGATTGCCGCTATAGCAGTAACTATAGCAACAGCAGGTACAGGTACAGCAGCATTTTTAGTTGCCGTAGCTGCTACAGTGTCTGCGGTATCGGCAGGTCAATCGGCATTTAAAGCATCGGAATCTTTCCAGAGATGGGCAGAAAGCGGTTTTAAGGATACATCTTATTTGCTTGACGGTATTATGAATACAATTTTCTGTGCGACAGCAATATTCGGAGGCGGGAAATTCCTTAACGGCTTAGAAGCTGCCGGAATAACTTCATTACAGACACTGGGACAAGTCGGGAAACAATTGTTCACAAGTACAGAGTTCTGGAAAACTGTAGCTATTAGAGCCGGGGTAGGAGCTGTGGTAGGAGGATCAGCCGGATTGACTGTTCAGTTAATAGCTAACAATGGAGATTTCAGTAAAGTAAATTGGTGGGGTGTAGCTGCTTTTGCCGGAATAGGAGCATTGACCGGTGCTGCTACTACTAATATCGGTAATGTTATGGCATCAGCAGGAAATATCGGTAATGTCGGAAGTATGATTAGAGCGGTTGATAATGGAATAATAGGTGCCGATAAGATGTTGAATGCATTTAAGTTCACAAATACGATTTTTAATTTAGGAAAAAATACAATAGTAGCAAACAGTATAGTAAAACCGCTTTTGGAATTAACAGTTAATAATTTAACGAACATGAGAGATTCGGATAAGACAAATACAATTACTTTGTTTAATTCCGCAGTAGATGTATTTATGTTTATGTCTGCGGTCGGATTAAATACAGGAAAAGCTTTAGATAAAAATTTTGCGAAAGAAGTATTAGGCCTTACCGATGATGTTGCGGAACATGCAAAGAATTTTGGACTTATTGGAAATATAACACATTATGGATTCGGAAATGCACTCAAGATTTTAGGTAACAGTATATCCGGTACTATAGGTGGAATAAAAGGAGCATTCAAGAATGCTTGGCCGACAATTAAAAATGTAGCATCTCATCCTTTTGCTTCAATTAAAAACGGAGCAACCGATGCTTGGAATTATATGAGAAATACAACTTTAACAAATAGAGGAATAGCCGGAGGATTGATAGGTGGAGGTATAGGTGGTGTTGCCGGAGGTTTTATCGGCGGAGCTGTTGATGGTGACGAAAATACTTGGTGGAGTTGGCAGGGAGCCGGTATCGGAGCCGGAATCGGTACAATAGTAGGTGGAGGTTTGGGTAATTTATCTGCTAACGGTGGAACTACAGCTGTTAATTCAAACGGAGTATGGGCTAATTTGAAGACAGCATATAGCGGAACATTGGGTACTCTTGCAAATAAGTTGTCACCTACGAATTTATTTACAGATAATGTAGAAATGATAAGCAGAATAATATCATTTAGATTAACAACAACAGGTTTAGGCGCTTTGGCTGATGTATTGACAGATGGTAAATCTACAGAACTCTTAAAAGGATCATTGTTAGGAAAATTGGATTCTTGGATGTCTGATCAAGGAGTTGGATTAGGATTAATGAAATCTATAGACGATTTAGCATCCGGATTAAAAGATAGTGATAAAACATTAGAATCTTTGGCTACTTTCTCTGCAGAAACAAATGCAACTATTTCTTCACCGGAAATGTGGATGTTTGGTTTAGCTACAGGTTTGGCACAGCCGTTACTTGGACCGATATTAGTTAATTCTCCTATACTTGGAACGATAATGCAGCCTATTACGAGAGCCGGTGCTGTTTTTGAAAATAATGAAACTTTATCAATGATGTATGAAGAAGGTTTCCAAGAAGGCGTTTCAGGTTTGTTTGGAAAATTGTTGTTTGGTGATTCTGCTGCAGGAGAAATATTCCAAGAATTGTTTGATCAAACACCAAACTTTAATGCAAACGAGTTGTTAGCAAGTGCAAATATAAACAAAAACACTGTGACAACAAATTCAAATTCTGTTAATAGTGCAAGAACACAATTATCAGATACTCTTAGAGACGCTTCTTCTACCGGAGGAATACCGCAAGCAACCTTTGATGCGTTTAATACATCTTTAAGAAACGGAAACTTAGGGACAGCAATAGATACATTGTTGAATGATGCTACAATACCGCAAGCAACCAGAGATAGCATAAAGACAAGTTATGATAATTATGTCTCGACAATTCAATCAGGCTTGTCAGATTTAGGAGTAAGCGTCGGAAATATAGAAGCTATTATGTCGGATTTAAGTACGCAAATGTATACTAATGGCAATGATGTATCAAAAGCTATGATTATTCAAGCTGTCATTGCCAGAGCAGAAGCCAGTGGTGTACAAATTAATAATGATGTAAGAACAGATATAACAGAAAAATTGTCAAAAGTAGATATTTCCGGTATGAATATAAATCAGGTAATTAACAGCTTCTATGCATCTGTTGTTACCGGAACTTACGATGGATCAAGTTTTGATGTTTCTAAAGTTTCTGACATGATGAAAACAACATCTGGAATTTCTGCTTTAGCCAGTTACATAAATAGCATATCCGCAAAAGGCAATAATGCAGAATTAGGAAAGATTTTGAATGCAATAAATGAAACATTACGAAGTGGAGATTATAATGATAATGTAACAAAAACAAACGAGTTATTGTTGCAAACACAAATGTTGTTAAGTTATGTTTCATCTTATGATGTCGTAAAAAATATTCCGGAAATAACAGAAATTAAAGACACTACAGTTAATTTTGACAGAATGATTAATATAAATAACACGACAATTGTTTCCGAGTTGGCAGCTTCAATGACAAATATTACAAATCAGGCTGCACAGAGTTATGTAAATGGACTAAAAGATACAGTAGCGGACAAATTGAAAGATAGTAGTATATCTACAGCAGAAAGAGCATACTATACAAAATTGAACGATGTATTAAATAATACTTCTCTTACTCCTATACAGATAAGACAGATTTTAAATACTAACAACGCTCAATTGTTTGCACAAACTACATTAAGTGAAAGAAGTGAAATTTCTGGAATTAGAAATGAATTGAGAGAATTAGCAAACAACGTATTACAAGAAAAACTACAAATGGAATCTGTTATAGTGAATGATAACGGAATCAGTAATGCCGAAAGATATGAGTTACAAGTTCAAACAATGGGTCTAAACGATATTAATCTTAAACAATTCTCTGTATCCGATATAATGAATTTATCGGATAGTTATACAACAAGTATTGTTTCAAAAATGTTTACCGGAAACAATATTGTTGAGAATATGAGGAGTGTATATTCTTTAGAAGGAAATACAGTACAATCCAGATTGGCAAGACAACAATTGGGAGAATATTTATTGGCTTATGCCAATACTGTAGCATCTATGGAAGCAGATAATATCGATTTGGAAAGCATTAAGAGCTTAGCTAAGACATTGATGAACGGTGATAAATTAAGTGAGGCTCAGGTAAGTACTTTAAATAATTTCAATGAACAGGTA
Organism: Elusimicrobiota bacterium; assembly: GCA_017528425.1. Classification (GTDB taxonomy): domain Bacteria; phylum Elusimicrobiota; class Endomicrobiia; order Endomicrobiales; family Endomicrobiaceae; genus Ruminimicrobiellum. The sequence goes on from JAFXOV010000016.1 coordinate 6,350, forward strand.
TCAAAAGCATCAACAAAAGAATCAAGTAACGTATCCGCACAGGTTGCTTTATATCAGTACATAATCAATTCGGTTGTAAATCAAGGAGAGTTTAATCAAAAGAAATTGAATGGATTGATACAAAAAGTATTTGAAGCAAGACAACAAATACAAAAAGATAAGTTAGAGCAATTAAAGGCAGAACACAAAGATGATGTTGATGATATTGTTAGAAACAGAATAGATAGTCTGTTGGAAGATATAACGGAAGGAAAAGCTTTAGAGAGATTTAACGAGCTTACTATAACAAATAAAATTAATAACCTAATTTCTTATTCCGGTGCACAAGGTGTAGATAAAGCTGTAGAATTATTGAGTAAAATGAGAGAAGGATCTACCCCGCAGTTAACGACTTTGTTAGAAGCATTACAAGATAAAGATAAAGCTTATGTAAAAACAACAGATAGAACAGGTTGTATAGCCGAAACTGTAGTTTTTGTAGATTCAATAAGAGATACATATTGGTCTAAATTGACAACAGATAAGGTAAATGATTTATTTAATCAGTTGGTAAGAAATGATATTTCTACAGTAGAGTCACAACAATTAAGAGATCAAATTTCTCAAGATGTATTCGGTAAATCAGAGTCAGAGTTAACGTTTGTAGAAAAATTAGCATTAGATTTAAGAATAAGTGCTCAAGTTTTGAAAAACAGTAATGCAATAAAATCGGTAAATGCTGAACATTATTTTGGAACGGAAACGAGCAGAGGCAGAGTATACAACCAAGTTGAAATGTTAATGAACAATTTGTTGGGAAGAGTATCGGCGTTGGAAACTGCCGGTGGAAAATCGTTTGTGTTTATATGGACATCGTCGATATATGCGCATTTAACCGGTACACCTGTAATTACCGAATTCTTGGCTGCTAAAGCTACTGATGCTGCACAGATGGTTCAACATAAGAACAATACTCCTTTGACAAAAGCGTTGGGATTGGAAGTTGTTAGCGGAGAAGAAGCTTATAGTTCGCAAAGATATGATGATTTAATATCGTATTATGATTCTTCAACATTAAGTGATGGTTCAAAGGGAAGAATAATATCATATAGCTTAGGAACAAGAGGTTTTGTTGAGTTAACCGCAAGAATGAGCAATGATATGTTGGATAATGCATTGAGTAAGGCAACATTGAGAGTTGCCGATGAGGCAGATGTCGCTGCTCTCAGCAGAACAGCATTTATACAAGGTTCCGGCAATACTTATGCATCGACAGCATTGGTAAATCATGTAGAAAATATTATGAACAGAATGAAATTGGATGAAATTTCTTTCAAAGAAATAACTGAAGACGGAATTATTGATTTTGAACAAAGTGACGAATTAGCATATACATTTATCGGAGATAAATTGTATGTCACAAAAGGACTTAGAACATTAAGAGATACGATAGCTGCAGATATTGCAAAATCGGAGAAATTTAGTGTTAAGAGAGAGAAATTTACATCCGAACAAGAGATAAAAGCGAGATTTGATAATATACTCAGAGGAAAATATGCGAGAGAAATTGCTGCCGAAAAGATAGTTTATACACAAGGCGGTGTAGGAACCGTTGAAGGCGGAACATTAGGAACAAATACAACTGATCAAAGCGCAGCATATAATATAGCATTAATACTTATGGAGTTGGCGGATATTGAGGCCGGTAAAGCTGAAAATACGGCGGAACTCGACAGAACAAAAATAAAATTGTCTGAAAGTGTCGGAGAATCTACGATTTCACAAATATTCAGTAGAGGACAAGGTGTAACATTAAATTGCGGAGGTTCTGCAACTTTGGATGTTGCAAGAGAAATTGCACATACGATATTCGGCGGAGAAGCTGTAAGTATTCAGTCTTCTACCATAGAGGGAACTGCTAAAAAATTAGGCAAAAATTTTGAAATATTAGGAGTTCAAGGGGAAACATACACGAGAGATAGAATTATAAACGAAAATGCAGTGAATGCAGCTGAGTTTTTAAGATTGAGAGCCACTTATTCTGCAAATTATGAACAATATATTGAGTATATAAAAACAAATGCAACGAGTATGTATGAAATTTACCAATTGCAACAAAAAATTAAAGAATTGCAAAAAGATAGTGATGGAAATAATGAAGAAATAGATAAAATAAAAGAAACTATCAGTAGTATTAGAAAGAGTGCTCAACATTCTAAAGATATTGAAGCCGTTAAAGATTGGTGGAGTAATTATTCCATAAAAGTTAACAATGAAGGTGATATGGTAGGATTATTGATAGGTGGTAAAGATATGTCTTATGTAAGAGATACTATGATAGAAACGATGAGACAATTACTATCTAGTGAAGAACAACAAAGATTTTTTGAAAAATATGGCGGAATTAAGGATGGTAAATTTGTAAATGTAAAGAACAATAAGCAATTCAATGACTTGATGGAAGAAATATTTAATGAATTTAGTTCTTTACAACCATATAGAAAATTTGTTCAAGGTGTAGATGCTGTTATGGCAGAAAACGACGCACAGACAATTGCAGATCAGGCAGGAAAAATCGGACAACTCACATTCAGTAATGAAAGCAGTTTGAGAGGTGTAGATTATCAAAGTATAGATGTAACATTGTTAGATGGTCACAACTTCTCCGAAAGTGATATGTTACAGGCATTAGGAAGAGCGGGAAGAGATCCTAACAGATATGGTGATCCTATAAAGAAAGTTTATGTATCTCAGGCAGACTTGGCGGCAAATTTAGCAAAGGCTGAGAATATAGATCAATGGTTCAGTTCAAACGGCAGAGCCAGATTGTTTGGAAACGACACAAGATTAACTCAGAATTTTGATACCTATAATAGTGCAGATAGTTCATCTTTAGAGCCATGGGAAATAATAGAATTGAGTACAAGATTCCAGTCTTTACAGGCCAAATCCGAATCGGTATTGTTTAAGGCAAATAACGAAGCTATGTATATTCTTGTAAAGGAACCTATTGCCGAACTTGCAAGAAAGGCAAGGATTTCCGGCTCACAAGATGCAGATTTCTTACAAGAAATGTTCGTTAAAGTTATAACACATGCGGAATCAGAATTATTATCGGCAATACAATCGGCGGATAATGAATTATCTACTCCGGAAGAGTTGATAAAGAGAACATTCGATCAAGCAATACAACAGGCAACAAAATATTTGAACGAAACTTTGGATGGCTTAACCGATGAGAACTTAAAGAAAGAAATCGAGTGGAGATTATTGGATTTAGCAACAGTAGATTATGATTCTTTACAAAGAGAATTAACTGCTGATCCCGGTAAATTTGATAATGCAACATTTGCAAGGGCAAGCAGAGATGCTTATGGATTGACAACAAGTCCTGCTACCGACGTAGCTAAAGTATTGGCAAGATTGAGTGCACAAGTATTGCCCGGAACTTCTATGGATGCAACCAGTACACCTGTATCATTAAAAACAGTAGTTGAACAATCAGGCTTAACCGGACACGAAGCTTCGGAATTTGAACAAAAATTGAGAGATAATGGTTTCGTTACAACGAGAACCGATGGTAGTGAAGTTGTTTCCGCAAAAGGACAACTATACTCTAAAATATATAATGGTGATGATGATTGGGTAAGATTCTTTGAATGGTTATTTGGTGCTTTAGGTATAGATTTGGATGGAAAAGCAACAGGAAAAGGAACCGGAACAACAAGCTCTTTCGGGGATAAGACAAGTAAAGATGTAGCATTATCAATAACAAATATCATGTATGCACAAGGTTACAATAATTTAGATACATTTACGTTCTTGCAAAGTATGTATAAAGATGGAAAAATTGCAGGAGTATCGGTTTCTAAAGAACAATTGCAGTATATACTTAACCCCGGCAGCAATCCGACAGGTATGGAACAATTCTCTGCAACAATGGGTTCTGTGTTACCTTCAAGAAGTAGAATAGCGGTTGCTAAATTGTTATCTGATGATAGCGAATACTATAAGAATATAAGTGATCAATACAATAAGTTAGTAAACAAATATAATGAAATTTCAAGATCTGAAAATGCTCGTGAAAGCAAGAAATTGGAAAAAGAATATAAAGACTTATTGAAAGATTTTGAAAAATTGATTAATCCTGCACTTTCGGAAATAGCACAAGGAACAGATGCAGATCTTAAAGTACAAATGGCAATAACCGGAATACCTGTAACGGCAAATACCGACATTGCAATAAGTAATATGTTTGCATATTTGAAAGGATTAAGTGACAAAGAAGCAAAAGCAGTAAGAGAAGAGTTGAAGTTGAGAGATATAAACGGATTTGCAAATATGCCGTCAGTTATAAACAGATTGGCACAAAAGGGATTAATAAGTTTGACGGATAAAGAAAGATATGTATTAGAAGGAATAAAAGGTAAAGGAAATAATGTTAGAATCGGAGATATAAGGAACTTGATGGAACAGACGAGAGGCACGGAAGAAAGACCGATAGATCTAACATTGCCTACGGATGAAGAAATATTGGAAATAGCAGCAAGAATGACATATCCTACACAAGAACCGAAAGTATTTGCAGACAGATATAATTTTGTAATGGATAATGTAGAGCTTGATGTTATAGACGCAATGTCATTGTCGGTAATAGCAGACGGAGATAATTTTGTTACGGGTAAAGATGATAAGGTAGTATCCACATGGAAAGGATTTGAAGAGGAATACGAAAGATTGTTAAAAGCGACAACGATAGGAGAGATAGTTGATACGGAAAATGAAGCGATAAAATACAGGAGAGCGGCAGATATAATGGATACATACGGGGAAGCGAAATACAAGAAGTTGGTATCTGCATACAGACAATTTGAGAGAACGGTAGGAAGAGACAGAGTATTGGATATAATGAAATCGCCGTACAGTGAAAAAGTAAGTGAAGCAGAAGCAGAGGCATACGATTTATACTTGAAGAAGATAATGGATCAAGGGGTAGAAGATTATCAAAATATAGCACAAAGGTTAGCATATAATAAGGTAACGGGAAATAATGAAATAGCAAACGATATCGAAGGAAGAGGAATCAAGTATAACAGAGCGAAAGAAAATTACAATAAATTGGTAGAATTCTTCAAAGGAAAAGATATACCGGAAGAAGAAGCAAAGAAGTTAGCAGGAGCATTTACATTGGAAGAGATGGCCAGTGAGACATTTACGGGAGAACTGGAAGCGCTAATAGACAGCGGATTGATAACAGTAGATAAAGACAGCACGAGAGACGGAATATACGGTAAGATAAAAGGATTGACGCCGTCACAAATAAGAGATGAGAAATTAGAGAAACAATTGGAAGAAAAGAAATTGACAACTATAGAGACAGTTCTTGAAGCGACAGGCTTGGATATGGAAAATGTAAGAGAGAACAATGAAAAAGTATTTAATTGGTTGAGTGAATCAGAGTTGTTGGAAGAATTAGACGGAGTAATAAAATTTGATACGGAATTAACGTTAGGACAATTGAGTGACGGTAAGAAAGTAAGAGAGATGATGAAAGTAACAGCGGATGAATATGTAAGAGATACTTATATGGGCAAGAGTTATGCTGCAGTAGTAGAAGAGATAGGAGAAAGAAATCTTGATAAATTTGTTTCGGTAATGGGAGCAGGGGGATTAGAAAAGAATAAAGAGACAATAGAACAATCGGTAGGAGAAGCGTTAGCAGGAAGAGATATAAGCATAAAAGAACATAACGAGATAGTAGCAAGAGTATTAGGAGCGATAAGTATAGAAGATTTATCGAATGCCGATTATATTGTGGGAGTAGAGAAATTGATAAGCAGCGGAGTAATAACGGCTGAAGATATAATGAGCGGAAAGGCAATAGGAACAATAATAAAAGGAAAGAAAGAAGGAGAGGTAAGGTCTAAAGTAGGCGAAGAATACAGTTCAGTAATTGCAGCGGTAGGCTTAGGAGTAGTATTAGAAAATAAGAATAAGTTAGAAGAAAAATACAGCAAAGAAGTAGAAAGAGCGGTAATAAGCGAGATGAATATATCCGAATTAGCGGATACAGCGAAGGTAGAATCATTAATAAGCGATGAGAAGGCGATGGAAGCCAGAGTGATGAAATTCGGAAACACATTGACGATGAACAAGGCAAAGGAAATATCAACCAGAGAAGGAATAAGTTTGGCGGGAATAATAAACGGAGCGACAGACTATTTAGGAAATGCATTATATGATAAGAGAGCAGAAGAATTGAGGAAATACATAGATGTAGATAATTTACCGATAAGAGCGATAATAGACAATGAGAATGTAGTTGAAGAAGTGAAAGGGTTGAATGCGCTTGAAGTAGGACAAACGGAGATAGAGGCAATAGTAAAAGAAGCAGGAAAGAATAAGAAGAGTGCAGTAAAGACGATAAAAGGAAGGAGTGTAGGAAAAATTGATAGATTGATGAGCGGAATGAGTGAAGAGCAAAAAGATAGATTATATAAATATCTTGGAATAAATAAGAAGACATTAGATAAGAAGATAAAGGAATTGAAAGCGAAATTGGGAGTACCGGAAGGATTAGCGATGGAGTCAGTAAGTGTTGAAGATGTATATGGAAATAAAGATACGAAGTCTTTAGCAAGAAGAGTAGACAGTAAAGTTAAGAAAGACAATTATAGTGATGTTACAGTAGATGCATATTTAGGATTAAGTGAAGAAGAAAGAGCAAGATACGGAGCGGATCAAGTGAAGATAGATGCAAGAGTAAGAGAGTTAGTAAGCGGAGAAGATGCAATATTGAAGGGATATATAGTAGGAGATATGAGTGTAAGAGATATTCTCGGGGAAGGAGTAGCAGAAGGTAAGATAAAGGGATTATTAGATAAAGGAAGCGGGAAAGAAGGATTAAAGAGATATTATAATAAGACGAGAAAATATTACGAGAAGATGAGTGGAGAAGACTTTATGAAGGCGACGGAAGAAATAAGCGGAGTTAAAGTAAATAAGACAGATGCAAGGAAGGCTATACTTGAAGACAAATATACAACGTTTAGAGATAATTATTATGGTTTGAGTAGAGCGACGAGATTTGGAGAGGTGGTAAAGAAAGTAAGTGTAGAAGTATTAAGTAGTGATAAGGCGAAAAAGAGTATAGAAGCGGTAGTAGGAGACGGGAAATTAACGGAAGAACAAGTTACGCAAATAGTATTAGTAATAGAAGAATCGAAAGAGGAAGATTCAAGAGACAGAGAAGTATTGGGTGAAAAGATAAAACCTGTATTGGAAGAATCACAAGTAGTAAGAAAGACGGATACAGAAGATTGTGTAGATGTAGCGGTAGAGACGATGGGCAAGATAATACCGTTGAGAGCATTAACACAAGCAGCATTAAGAGCAACACCGTATGTACAGGATAAATTGAAAGCGGCAGGAGTAGGAGATACATTAGAAGGAACGGAATTAGGAGAATTAAGACAGAGAACGGGATTAAGTTATGCAACTATGAAAGAAAGAGACATAGATTTAACGAAGATAAAATCGAAAGATGTCAGTGAAGAAAAGCCGTTAGTATTGTATATGAAAGATACAGGCCATGCGATAGTAGTAACAGAGATAAGTGACGGATTGGTAGCATATAAGAGAGTAGACAGTAAAGGAAAAGAGACAGAGGAAATAAAGAGTATAAAAGAATTCAAACAAGAAGAAGGAAGCCAAGGAATAGTTCTGTCCGGATTGAAGACACCGTTTGTGGCATACATGGAGAAAGAAGGAAGTGATATAGGTCATGTAGTAACGGTAACAGAGATATCAGACGGATATGTGACATATACAGGAACGGATGCACAAGGCAGGAAGATAGAAGAGATGACGACAGTAGAATCGTTCTTCAAAGAAGAAGGATTCAGCGGATTGATGCTTACAGCAAAAGGAGAAAAAGAAGTTACATATGTGGATAGCGGAGTCAAAGAAGTAGTAGGAGAAATGTTCAAGAGAGCAAAATCGAATAAATACGGAGACGGTAAAGAGATGTTAGAGAAGATAATAGACGGAGTAACTGCACCGGGTGAATTGAACAAAGCATTGAAGTATGTATTATCGATATGGAACAAAGATGCAACAGCGATGTTGGAATATATAGGATTAAAAGAAAAAGATTTAGGCGATAAAGAAGCGATAATACAAAATGCAACAAGAAAGATAACAGAAGCAATATCATTAGGAAAAGAAGGTAAGTTAAGTGAAGCGGAAGTGAAAGTTGAAATAGAATTAGTAACTACATTGAGAGACTTATTGATAACGGCAGGAACAGATAAAGAATGGTTATCGAATGCTGGAGAAGAAGAGATAATGGCGAGATTGATAGTAAGTAAAGCAGTAAATCAGAATGTGATAGTTGGTATGTTTGATAAAGCATTGGATCCATCGGTATCCGGAGCAGTCAAAGATGATTTTGTAATAGATGTTAAGAAGTTACAATTTACGATAGTAGATAAGAACTTGAAATTTGCAAAAGATGCAAAGATAGAAGATGTAATGGAATTGTTGGCCGGAGCAGATAAGAAATATAAGACACCGATGATGAACTTCAGTTTGAGAAACATTCATGCGGTAGCAGCGGCGGCATAAAGACGACAATTTATAATTGTTGAAATAGCAAAAAGGCAGATGATAAAATCATCTGCCTTTTTTAATTGTAAAATAATATAATAATGATATGATGAAAAATATAATGAATAAATTCATAATCAAAAAATATCAACTTAAATATTTAATATTTTCGATAATATCCGGAATATTACTTGCATTATCATTTCAAAAGTTCAATTTCTTTTTTTTGGCGTGGATAGCTTTTATTCCGTTAATATATTCTATATATAAGAGCGGTTTGATATATTCAGGATTATGTGGTGCTGTCGCCGGAATAGCGTATTCGTTAATAGCATTTAATTGGATGTATGTTTTTATGTTAGTCAATACAAAATCAGTTAAAGCAGCGTTGATAGTAGCAATATTGTTTTGGCTTTATCAGACAATATATTTTGTTTTGTGGTCACTAATTATTAATATCATTAAGAATTATAAAAAAATAATAACTACTATATTTGCTGCCGGTTTGTGGATAGTTTTCGAGTATATAAAAAATTATTTTTTAAGCGGTTTTCCGATAAATTTGTTGGGCTATTCACAAAGTTCTTTTACACAAATAATACAATTTGCAGATATTTTTGGTGTATACGGAATTTCTTTTGTAATAATATTAATAAATTTCTTATTGTTTTATTGGCTTTATAATAAAAATAAAAAATTTTTAGTGTTAGCGGTATCGATATCTTTTGTTTTGTTAGTGTATGGCTTTATAAGAATAAATCAAATATCAAAAATAAATAATAAAGATGAAATAAAAATTGGAGTTGTCCAACCTAATATTGCTCAGGAAAAAAAATGGCGAAAAAGTTTAAAAGATGAAATAATAAACACAATATATACGACTGCACAATTTTTTAAAGACAAAAACTGTGATGTAATTTTATATCCGGAAACATTGTTGCCGAGAATGTTGGAACAAGTTGAAGAAATTCAAACCTTAGTTAAAAGTATTTCCGAGTATTCCGATTTAAGTTTAATAGGCGGTAAAACAGTTGAAAATAAAAATTTATACAATGCGATATTTCTTATATCACAAACCGGAAATATTGTAGATAAATATAAAAAGAAACATCTTGTTTTATTCGGAGAATATGTTCCTTTTGAAAACTTTCTTGTTAAGCTTTTAGAAAAAGTAAATTTAACTGATAATTTTGCTGAGGAAGTTGAATTAAGAGTTTTTGAATTTGATAAATATACTTTAGGTATAAATATTTGTTCGGAAAATTATTATCCGTATTTATCCAGAGAGTTAGTTTTGAAAGGTGCAACTTTATTGACTACACATTCAAACGATGCTTGGTGTGATGGTCTTTCTTATCCGTATCAACATTTTGTGTTAAATATTTTTAGAGCGATAGAAAACAGAAAATATCTTATTGTTGCATCAAATACCGGAATATCCGGGGTAATTGCACCAACGGGAAAAGTTATAAAACAAACAAAAAATCAAGAACAAATTTGTTTTGAAGAGATTGTGTATGCAAACAATTATATAACAGTATACGATAAAATCGGAGACTTATTCATATACTTGTGCACCGTATATGTTATTTTAGTTTTACTTGCTTACGGAATATTTAGGAGAAAGAAAAGATTATAAATTTAATTGTTAATTTCTTGTTTTTTCTTTTCTATTTTTAAAATAACAACAAAGGTAACAATGTTTATAAGCAATAAAACACAAGCTGCCGTTATACCTATAACAGGATTTAAAAATAAAGATAAAATTATCCCGATAATAATATCAAGAAAAAACAATATATAAAAAAATATTTTTAAACCGTTTGCCATAATTGTTTCCTGGTTATCCTCTATATTGTCTTACCAGATATATAAGTTTTCCTATTATATCGATATCATACTCATCCGAACTTAATGTCGGATATTTGGGATTGGTGGATTTTAAAAATATTTTACCTTTTTCTTTAAAAAACATTTTTACGGCAGATTCGTTATTAACCAAAGCTACAACAATATCTCCGCTGGAAGGCATTTCTCCTTTAGAAACAACGATAGTATCACCTTCAACAATTCCCGACGGTTCCATGCTGTCACCTTTTACTTTTAAAGCAAAACATTGTTTGTTTCTTGTTACATCCGTATTTATGTAGATATAATCACTTGCATCTTCGATTTGTTCCAAAAAAGTTCCTGCATGAACTGTTCCCAAAACAGGGACTTGAGCAAATGTTTTCCTGTTGGGAAAATCTATTCCTCTGGACAAAGATCCTCTTTTTACCAAAAAACCTTTTGATAACAGGGCTCTTAAATGTTGTTGAACCGATCCTATGGATAACTTAAAATTTTTTGCAATTTCTCTGACGGTAGGCATCATGGCATTATTAGTGTGAAATTTTCTGATAAATTCCAAAACTTTTTCCTGTTTTTCCGTAAGTTCTTTTTTCATATGTCCTCCAAAAAAATATAAATGATATCAAATAGTATACAATATTATAATATACATTTGTATTTTAGTCAAGTCCCCGTAAAAATTATTGTTTTTATATATGAGTATATAATTTTTTGTTGTTTGAAAAATGGTATATAAAATTTGTAAAATATATCAAATGTCAATATTATCTAATTGTGAAATTAAATGCAGTTGCGGAGAAACGTTTGAGGCTGAACTTTGGAAAGCCGTAAATGTTTTTGATGATCCCGATTTAAAAGAAGTTATTTTGTCGGGCAGATTCAATACCGTTGAATGTCCCAAATGTCATAAAGTTTTTTACCACGAACATTTTTTTATTTATCAGGATTTGGAAAACGAAATTATTGCCTACATATACCCGCAAGCCGATAAGAATATGGCTGCCGATTTAAGAAAAAAAATGTTATCCGAATTTAAAGAAATTTCAAAAGGTATAGAAGGGTTCGAAATAGACTACGAACCGATACTGTATTTTGGTATAGAAGATTTAATAAACACATTAAAATCGGAAGATTATATAAAAGATGAAATAGATATACTGAATTTTATTGCAAAAAGAATAGAGCTTGATTTAATAAAAATAAAGCCGTCGAAAGCAAGAAATTTATGTGTACTTCATACAATTCCTAAAGTCAAAAAAACAACAGGTGACCTGAAAAAAGATATTGTGTCCGGTCTTGAACAACTGCTGAAATACAATCCTAATTTAGTTGAATACGAAAATCTGCTTGCGAGAATAAAACAAAATATTTCTTGTTTAGATGAAATTCTTTCACACAAAAAAGAAAAATGACACCGGAACAAATAATAGGAATTATTTTAATTTTAATAAATGTACCGTTCGGTTGGGGCGGTGCTTTAATTTGCGGGTATTACGGTCAGAAAACAGGTAAAAAGTTTTTTTATATTTTATCTGTGGTAATTTACATATTATCTTGGGGCATGCTTGGGGCAGGCATTTTGTTGTGTGGGAAACCGTATGCCGAATATATAATCGAAAATTATGTGACTAAATACATAGTTCCAGCGGTTTTTGTTACTTTGGCAATTGTTATACTGTTTTTATTTATTTACAGAAAAAAAATATTTAAAAAATATAAAAATGAAAAAACTTATTGATTTTTGTTGACAAATTTAAGTTTTTCTTATATACTTTTAGAGATATTAAAAGGATAAAAAGTGATAAAAAAAACAATTTTTTTAATAATTATAAGTTTTTTGTTCTCTCACCCTTGTTTTTGTATGGATGCGTTCCTGGAAGAATGTTTGAAACTTGCACAGGCCAGAGATCAAAAAATAGCTGTTGCTGCGGAACAGGTGGACTTGGCTCAATTGAGAGTAGTAAGTTCTATACGTTCTTATTTTCCGCAGTTGTATTTACAAGCTGAACAATCAAAAGGTAGAACGATGTTGTATGGCGAAATGGGTTCGGATGAATATAAAGCTGAAAGTTATGGCGCAAGAGCTTCGATGCCTATATATACCGGCGGTGGCAACAAAGCAAATTATAAGTACAACAAGATGATGAAAGATGCTGCAAGGTATAATTACACAAAGGCAAAAGAAGATTTGTATGCCAATGTTAAACTTGCTTATTATGAGTATCTTACATTGAAAATGGAATATGTGGCTTTAAGTAAAGCTTTCGAACAGGTAGAAAATTTATTTTTGAAAACAAGAGTAGAGTACAAAGCAAAAGCCATATCGAATTTGGATTTAGCGGAATCGGAAAATTTCAGAGATAAAGTTGCGAATCTTTTAAGTTCTTCGAGAATTAATCTTGAATTTTCTACAAAAAAGTTGATAGAAACCGTAGGTGTAAATACTCTTGAAGAAATTCCGGCAACAGTTTCGGATGAATTGCCTTCCGATGCTTTTGAAATTGCTTTTACCGTTCAAGATTGTATAAGTTTTGTTCAATCGAACAATCTTGATGTTCAATTGGCAAGGTTACAACTTGAAATGGCAGAGCAAAAAATTAAAATAAGTAAGGCGAAAGTACATCCGCAAATATACGCTGAAGGTTTTTATGGTAAAACCGGTGAAGCTTTTGTTACGGAACCTTTGGAACTTACTACTCAATGGAGTTTGGCGGCGAAGCTTGCCTGGGGTTTATGGGGAAATTCTCTTGCTGCAAGCTATAGTATGGATAGAACAGATCCTACAACAATTGTTGATGCAAGTAAAAGAACGGAAGTTGATACGTTTTCTATTCAGTTGGGTGTTTTAGATGATATACAATTTTTTATAGATTCTAAAGAAAGTACTGTTTCTCAAAAACAATTAAATGCCGAATTGATGGATTTGTTAAAAAACAGCAGATTGTCTGTTGAAAAAGCATATAATGAATATATTCTTTCTTTGAATAATGCAAGAACAACAAGAAATGAATTAACGGTTAAAGAAAGAAAACTTGCACTTATGAAAAAAAGAAATGATTTATACGAAGTTCAAACGGTAGCACTTATGGAGGAATGTTGGAATTATGCGGAGGCAATATCTTCTTTCGCTAAAGCATTGTATTCTAACCATGCGGCAATAGTTGAATTGGAAAAACTTACTTTAATGAGTTTAAGATAATATTGGAGGAATATTTTGAATTTTAAATATTTGTATTACAAGTTTATAGAAAGCGTAACTTACAGGTATAACCAAATATCACAAAAGTATCCGAGATTTAAAAGAAATGCAATTATTACTCTTGCATGTTTAGGGCTTATTCTTTTGGGAATTTTAATTTATTTTGTTTATTTTGCGAAAGAAAAAGCTGTTGAAGAAAAACAAGAAATGATAACGGTAAAAGTTAAAAAAGCAAAGAAAGAAGATTATAAAGATACTTATACCGTAATGGGAACAATAAAAGGTGCCGTTGAAAACGAAATGAGATTTGAACTTGACGGACAACTTGCTTCTTATAACTACAGAGAAGGCGCAAGGCTTAAACAAGGAGATGTTATTTGTTCTTTGGATCCGAAAGATGCTATGACAAAAGCCGATTATGCTCAAAGCAAATATAAGAGTGAAGTTTCCGCATATAATTCCGCAATGGAAAGATATAAAGTTTATGAAGAATTGTATAGAATGAAAGCTCTTTCCGAAAGTAAATTGTATGAAGCAAAATATGAAATACAATCCGCTCGTTCTAAAGTAAAAGCTGCATTATCTGAATTGGAATTATCTCAATCGAATTTGGCAAAAACCAATATGTTGGCTCCGAGTGACGGTATTTTGGCTGAAATAATAATAAAGCCCGGTGATTATATTACACCTCAAGATGTTATTGCAAAATTTATCAGTGATAAAGGAACAAACTTTGAAGTGGATGTTCCGGAAAAAGATGTCCATAAGCTTGCTGTCGGACAAACTGTAACCATCAACTGTGATTCTTATCACGGTAAAGAATTTGTTGGAACATTAACCGAAATTGCTCCTACCGTAAAAGAAAGAACGAGAACTTCGACAATAAAAGTAAGTGTTGAAAACGATGAAGGAAAATTAAGATCAGGTATGTTCGGAAGAGGAGTAATATTACTTAAAGAATTAAAAGATGTTATGCTTGTACCGAATGACAGTATTGTTTCTTTAGGAGAAAATGCATTTTTAGTTCCTGTTGTTTCTCCCGATTATAGAACGCCCGGTGAAGGAACCATTCTTATGAGACCTTGCCAATTAGGGGAAAGATTAACAGATAAAACAGTGGTAGAACAAGGTATCCAAATAGGAGAACTCGTTGTTACTGAAACACAGGGACAATTAAGTGACGGCATGAATGTTAAATTCCTTGAAGCAATAGAAGATACTGTTGATACACCATCGACAAAATAATATAAACGACGATTTTATATTTTAAACATACACCACATATTGCAATTTAAAGGACAATAAATGATAGAATTCGGAATAAAAAAACCGGTAACAACGTTAATGCTTGTTATTGCCATGATTTTATTTTCCGCTATCACAACCTTTAGAATACCGGTAGAATTAAATCCGAGTGCACAATCAGGTTTGGTAAGTGTTATTACAAGACTTAGAGGCGGCGTTGCGGCCAGCGAAGTTGAAAAGTACGTAACAAAACCGTTGGAAGAAGTTTTTGCCGAATTAAACGGTTTAAAAGAAATGATTTCTTCATCTAAAGAGTCGGAATCAAACATTATGATGATGTTTCATCATAACATTGATACCGACTTTATTGTTATTGATATAAGAGAAAAAATAGCAATGATAAAGCATAACCTTCCTAAAGAAACAGAAAAACCTATCATTGCGAAATTCGAACAATCCGATAGCCCCATACTGATAATGTCTTTGAGCTCCAATGAAAAGACACCGGAACAATTAAGAGAAATTGCGGAAGAACAATTAAAAGAAAAAATCATGAGAGTGGCAGGTGTCGCAAATGTTGAATTCGGCGGCGGAAGAGAAAGAAAATTCTTGATAGAAATGGATAATGCAAAACTTTTGGGATATAAACTTTCCATCCTTGAAGTTGTTCAAAAAATCAATCTTGCAAACTTGTCTATTTCTGCAGGAGAAATCACAAGAAACAGTAATAAATTTGTTATAAGAGCTACAGGTGAATACAGTAATATAGAGGAAATAGAAAATACCGCCATTGCAATAACTCCTTCGGGCTCTATTGTTAGAATCGGAGATATTGCCACGATAAGAGATTCTTATTATGAGCCGACATCTTATTCCAGACTTAATGTTCAGGATGTTGTTTCGGTTTATGTTCAAAAGGAATCTACCGCAAATACAATAACCGTTGCAAACGAAGCATTGCAAATAATAGATAAACTTAAAGAGATTTTGGATCCGGATATTAATATAACTATCGTTAAAAATGATGCCGAATATATTCAAAAAGCAATTTCGTCACTCGTGGAAGCACTTGTTTTGGGAGGAATAATTCTTGCCGGAGTATTATTCCTTTTTATGAAAAACGTGAGAAATATTTTTATAGTTGCGACTACGATGCCGTTAAGTTTGTTTATGTCTATCATACTGATATATTTTACAAATCAAACTTTCAATATAATGACTTTGAGCGGTCTTGCTATGGGTATGGCAAATGTTATGGATAATTCCATTGTTGTATTGGAAAACATTTCGTTTCATTATCACAGAAAAAGTTTTGCCAATAAAGCCGAGCTTGTTGTTAAAGGAACGGCAGAAATGTGGCAACCGATATTTGCATCTACCGTTACGACAATAATAGTGTTTTTACCGTTAGTGTTTTTGGAACCGGAAATAAGGCAGATGTATGTTCCTTTCGGTTTAACAATAACATTTGCATTGGTAGCTTCCGTTGTTGCCACGATGATGTTTATTCCTACGGAAATTTACAGATGGCAAAATAAGTTCGATTTAGATTTTCAAAGATGGTATATCAAAGTAAGACATATTTATGGCAGGATGTTAAAATTTTGTTTTAAATGGCAAACTTATGTTTGGATATTTACACTGGTTTTGTTTTTAATATCTGCAAAGATAATGATGACAAGGGATTCCGAGTTTATGGACCCCGGAAGTGTTAACACTTTCCGTATAGGTGTTCAGTTTCCGCCTGCAACAAGAATAGAAGTTTCAAACGAAGTAGTAAGAAAAATGGAACAAGCTTTAATGAGTTACCACGATTGGGTAGAAAGAGTTTCTTCAAAAGTTGAAAAGCTTCATACCTTTGTTGAAGTAACGGTTTATGAAAAGGCTGAAGAATTTAAAGAAGAGTTTAGAAAAAGATTCGGAGAATTTTCACCTGCATTCGTATATTTTCAGGATTCGCAAAGTTCGGCCTCAAAAGAAATATACGTGGATTTTTACGGGCAGAATTATGATACTTTAAAACAACTTGCATTTTCCGCATCCGGTAGATTACAACAGGTGAAAGGTCTTACCGATGTTAAAATAAGAATGAGAGAAGATGAACCGGAAGTTATACTTACCGTTGATTATGACAGATTAGCAGTTTTCGGTTTGACAACTTATTATTTCAGTAATACTCTGCATTGTCAGTTAAGAGGACTTATTGCAACGCAATACAGAACAGAAGGTAAACAGATAGAAACAATATGCAGACTTTATCCTGACAGTATTACCAATGTTGAACAAATACCGTTTATAGGAGTTGTTAATCCCAGAAAAGATATTGTTTATGTCGGTCAGGTTACCGACATGAGCCAGTTAAAATCGAACCAGGAAATATGGAGAAAAAATAAAAAGAGATTTATACAGATAAGTGCAAACAGAGCAAAAATAGGACTTACAACCGCGGCCGAGAAAATAAAAGCAACTTTGAAAGGTGTGGCTTTCCCTCAAGATTATTCGTTTAACATTTCCGGTGATTACGAAAAAACCGTTAAAAACAGAGGACAGTTTATGTTGGCCGTTGCACTTACGGTTATACTTATATTTTTCGTTCTTGCATCGATATTTGAATCTTACATGCAGCCGGCACTCATAATGTTTGCTTTGCCTTTAAGTATGATAGGAGTTGCTTTTTCGTTATGGATATTTAAAAAACCTATCAGTTTGGGCGTGTGGATAGGTATCATGATTTTGTTCGGTTGTATTGTTTACAGTTCGATTATTATCGTAGATAAAATAAATCAAAGAAGGGTAGGCAGGACAAATTTAGTAAGAGTTATTTTTGAGAGTTGTAAAGAAAGATTAAGACCGGAACTTATAACTATGCTTATGAAAACATTGGGCCTTTTACCGATGGTTTTAAGTAGGGATGAGTCTGCTTCCATGTGGAGATCTTTAGGCCTTACGGTTTTGTGCGGAACGTTAACCGGAACATTACTTACCATGCTTATAATTCCTACGGCATATTATGTTTTGGAAAAGCCTAAAAGCAGTTTCTATAAGTTTTTTAAGGCTCTTGGTCTTATGTTTTTATTTGATTTATTTATTAAAATATATAAGAAGTTTTCAAATAGAAATAAAGAAAATTTTGAAAATATATAGCAACGACAGAAGATTAGAAGAAAAGAGGAAAACTAAAAAATAAGAGAGAAAAATTATGAGTTTATTAAGATTGCCTGTAGATAGACCGGTAACAACCGTTATGATATTTTTATCCGTAATACTTATGGGTGTCATTGCATGGACAAGAATTCCGCAAGAATTGTTTCCTGCGATGGAATATCCGCAAATTACCATTGTTACAAAATATGAAGGCGCAGGCCCTGAAGAATCTGAAAAATTAATCAGTAAATTAGTTGAAGAATCTGCAGGAACGGTTAAAAAAATTAAAAGAGTATCTTCCATATCCAAAGAAGGTGTATCAATTGTTTCTTGTGAGTTTTTATGGGGAACAAACATGGATTTTGCTTCTATGGATATAAGAGAAAAAATCGATTTGATAAAAGAATCGTTGCCGAAAGATGCTTTAGATCCTGTTGTATTAAAATATAATCCTATGCAGGTGGAAGCAATGATTTTGTCTGCCACATATAAAGATATGCAACCTACTTTAATGGAAATGGCAGATTTAAGACATATGTTGAAAAAGAATGTTAAGGATGAATTCGAAAGATTGGAAGGTGTTGCTAAAGTAGATTTAAAAGGTGGAGAACAGAAAGAAGTTTTGGTGGAGATAGATAAAGGAAGACTTCTTGCCAATCAGTTGGCAATCACGGATGTTATTACATCTTTACAGACAGCAAATATTACTTATCCTGCCGGAACAATTAAAGAAGAAAAGCATGAATACATCGTTAAAACAGTGGGTGAATTTAAGGACCTTGAAGATATTGAAAATCTTTCTTTCGGTAAGCAAGATCAAAGAGGAGGAAACGCAAGGTACAGAAGAGACAGAACTTATCAGGGTGAAACCGGTGAAAAAATTGTTTATATGAGAGACGTTGCCGATGTTAAAGAATCTTTGCAAGACAGAAAAGGTATGTCCAGATATAACTCTCAAGATAATATTTCTATCGGTGTTTATCCTCAATCCGGCGCAAACCTTATCAATATGTCTAAAGTTGTTCACGAAAAATTGGAAGATATTAAAGAAAAGCTTCCGCCAAACGTCGATATAAAAGTAATTTATGATCAATCTATATTTATTAAACAGTCTTTGACAAGTATTTATCAGTCCGGTTTACAAGGTATATTGTTAACTTTTATTTTGTTGTATTTCTTTATGGAAAGTTTTGTCGGTTCCGCAATTATCAATACTGCAATACCTATAAGCTTGTGTGTTACATTGAGTATTATGTACTTCCAGGGAATAACAATTAACTCTATGTCTTTGGGAGGATTAACCATTGGTATCGGTATGGTTGTTGATAACGGTAACGTTGTTATAGAAAATATTTTGATGGCACTGCACCGAAACAAACATTTGCCTAAGAAAGAGTGTATTTATCAAGCTTCGTCTACACTTCTTGCACCTATTTTGAGTTCTACCATTACGACCATCGCAATATTTATACCTTTTGTTTTTGTTGCGGGTATGATAGGACAATTGTTTAAACAGCTTGCTTTAACGATAACTTATGCTATGATAGCATCCATATTTTCGGCTATGTTTTTGGTGCCCAGACTTTCGCTTACAGCAAATGTTCACAATATTTCGGTTACCGCAGGAAGAAAAGCTATCCAGGAATATTTCGTTCCTATATTAAAATCCACGCTTAATTTAAAATCTTTACAGGTTTTTACATTTGTGTTTTTATATGCATTGCTCGGGGCAATGATTGTTTATTTTATACCTAAAGAATTTATGGCAAAATCCGATGAAAGAAGATTTGTTTTAAATGTTGCAATGCACCCTGATACTCCTCTTGAAATTACCGATGGTGTTGTAAGAAGAATTGAAAAAGCTATATCAAAATATGATGAAGTAAAAGATGTTTCAACGACCGTCGGTTCAACAGGTGAAGATAATAGTGGAGGCGGCATAGAAACTTCCGGAAGTTATCAGGCAAGAATAATAACTAATTTAACTTCAAAGGGAATGTCGACAAATGAAATAGTTTCGGATTTAAGTGACGAAATTAAAAAATGGAATATAAAGGATCTCGATGTTGAATTTATAACTCAACAGGGGCTTTTTGGTTCCGGCATAGGTTCTACTGCCGGTGTTACGGTTGAATTAAAAGGGAAGGAACTGTCAAAACTTAGAGAATATGCCGATAAATTAAAAGGACAAATGGAAAATATGCCGCAATTTTACGGTATTAAAATAGATCCTTCCGACGAAGTTCCGGAACTTAGACTTACAATCGACAGAGAAAGAGCATCTCTGTTCGGTTTATCCACACAAGATATTGCAGCCATGACTCTTGCCGGTATCAAAGGGTTCGTTGCTACAAAGCTAAAACTTCCCGACGATGAAATGGATATAAGAGTGAGAATGCAACCCAAAGACAGAGATACTTTGGATAAAGTTTTGGAGATGACTGCATACTCGCCTTGGGGTATGACTATTCAGTTAAAACAGATTGCTCAAGCAAATTTCGTAAAAACTTTACCTGCAATTAAGAGAATTGAAGGGGAAAGAACATATCTTGTTACTGCAAACGTTAAAGGAAACTTTACTTCTGCTGTCGGAGAATTACAGGAATTGTTGGATGACGGATACGAAAATAAAGATGTTAATGCGTTTATTACCGGAGAAATGCTTGCAATGAAAGAAGCATTATCTCAGGTGTCTTTCGCATTGATATTGGGAGTTATAATTATTTACATGATACTTGCTTCGGAATTTGAATCTTTATTGCAACCGATAATAGTTATGACCGCGGTACCTTTGGGTATAATCGGTTCTTTGTTAACACTTCTTGTTACCGGACAATCTATCAACTCAATATCGATGTTGGGTATAATAATGTTGGTAGGTAACGTTGTTAATATTTCTATTTTGCTTGTGGACAGGTACAACTATCATCTTGCCCAGGATCCGGGGAAATATACAGATATGCTAACGCTAAAACAAATGGTGGTTTCAACTACTGCGGATCATTTAAGACCTATCATAATGACAACATTAACTACGGTTGTCGGACTTATTCCGTTGGCTTTAGGTCTTGGAGAAGGTGCAACAACTAACCAACCTATGGCTATTGCGGTATGCGGAGGATTAACCTTTGCATTGGGATTGGCATTATTATTTGTTCCCTTTATTTACTTGTTTTCCAAAGGTATGAGAAACAAAAGAGAAGAAGAAATAATATATTAATACTTATCGTGTAAATAAAAAACTCTATGCAATTTCGTATAGAGTTTTTTTATGCTTTTTTATTTAATATTATTGTGTTTTTTTTGCTTTATTTTTATCTTCGTCTTTTTTCTTTTTGAGATATTTTAAATATTCCGGGAAAGATACTATTCCTACGGCTTTTTTCTTCTCTTTATCGTAAATTCTAACGAAAGCGCCGTAATTTTTTGCCAGCTCTATTTTTTCAAGATTGTCCGATATTTGATCATCAAACCATGCCGAAGCGATAATATCGTTTTCAATTCTTTTTGTTTTTGTCAAAGATACGATTTCGGTTCTTAATATCTTTTTTATTTCATCAATTACCGGAGTTTCTTCTTTAAAAACAACGTATAAAACTACGGGATAATTTTTATTGTATTGTTTTATTTGAACCTGGTAAGTTTCTCGGTCTATTGTTGTTATCGGTGTTTCGTCTTGTTTTTGAATGTTGTTCTCGTTTTCCGCAAAACATAATACCGGCAGGATAAATAAAGCAAATATAAAAAGACTCTTAATTAAATTTTTCATTTTAAAATATCCTTTATTTTTTTGTTGGATAATATTTGTTTTACAACATCTTCGGGACTAATGTTGTCCGTATTTATTGCAAAATCGCATTGCTGGTACGCTTTTTGTCTTTGAGCCAACAATTTTTTTATTCCGTCAAACGGATTTAACATCTGTTTTATTAAAGGTCTTGTATCGTATTCGTATAATCTTTTAAAAATATGTTCCGGTGACGCATACAAGTTCACTATTATTCCGTTTCTTCTTAAGTTTGTAACGTTAACGGGATTTACAACTACACCGCCGCCGCAAGAAATGACACTGTCTTCAAGGTTTGATATTAAAGCTATTGTCTCTGTTTCAAATTCTCTGAATTTAGGTTCACCGATTTTTTTAAAAATTTCTTTTATTGATGCACCTAATTTTTCTTCTATTATTTGATCGGTATCGAAAAATTGTCTGTGTAATTCTTCGGCCAACAACTGTCCGACGGTTGTTTTACCCGTTCCCATAAAGCCCGTTAAAACTATATTTTTCATTATATTATTTGTATCCTTGAAACATAATTTTTATAATTGTTTTTCATGTCTTCCAAACAATCTCCGCCGAACTTTTCAATCATTGCTCTTGCCAGTTCAAAAGCAACCGCTGCTTCACCTACAACTCCGGCTGCGGGAACAGCACAAACATCGCTTCTCACGGATTCGGCTTTTTCGGCTTTTTTGTTATCTATGTTTACAGATTTTAAAGGTTTAGATAACGAAGGTATAGGTTTCATCGTACAAGAAATTTCTATATTTTCTCCGTTGGTCATACCGCCTTCGGTTCCTCCTGCTCTGTTGGTTGTTCTGTAAAAACCTTTTTTGTTTGAATAAAAAATTTCGTCGTGCGAAGCAGAACCTAAAGTGGTTGCGAATTTTGTTCCAAGACCAACTTCAACCGCTTTAATTGCCTGAATAGACATTAAGCTTTGTGCAAGTCTGCCGTCAAGTTTCATATCCCACTGAGTATGACTTCCCAATCCTATGGGAACATTTTCAGCAACAACTTTAAATTTTCCGCCTAAAGTATCGCCTTTGGAATTTGCTTGTCTTATTACCTGAATCATTTTTTTTGATGCTGTTTTATCGGGACATCTTACAAAAGACATTTCCGCCAAATGTTGAATTTGTGATTTATCTATTCCCGATATCTTTGCAGATACTTTTCCTATTGTTTCAACATAAGAATAAATGTTTATTCCGAACTCTTTTAATAATTCTCTGCAAACGGCACCTACCGCAACTCTTGCTGCTGTTTCTCTTGCGGAAGCTCTTTCCAAAATATTTCTGAAGTCGTCAACTCCGTATTTCATAAGACCTGCCAAATCAGCATGTCCCGGTCTTGGTTTTTTCAAATGTTTTCCGTCTATATCTACACTTGTGGGGGACATTACCGACTGCCAATTTTGCCAATCTCTGTTGTATATAAGTAATGTTATCGGTGAGCCCATAGATTTTGCATATCTTACTCCGGACAAAATATGAACCTGGTCTGTTTCAATGTTCATTCTTTGCCCTCTGCCGTACCCTTTTTGTCTTCTTGCAAGATCTACATCTATATCTTCGGTATTTATGTAAAGTCCTGCGGGAATACCCTCAAGTATTGCTACTAATCCCTGTCCGTGAGATTCGCCTGCCGTTGAAAATCTTAACATATTACACTCCCAAAATTATCTTATTGCTTGTATTGCGCTGTGAACATTTGTCACACCGATAATTTCAATTTTACCTTTATAATTTAAACTTTTTAAATTGCTTTTAGGTATTATAGCTTTTTTGAATCCTAATTTTTCTGCTTCCGTTAATCTTTCTCTTATTTGTGATACTGCTCTTACTTCGCCCGCAAGACCGACTTCACCGAAAATAATTGTTTTGTCGGGACAAACAACTCCGTTGTTTGCGGAAGCTATTGCACATGCTATTGCCAAATCCGATGCCGTTTCTTTTATTTTTATACCGCCTACGACATTTATAAACACATCCTGGTTATCGAGCGGGATACCGATCCTTTTTTCAAGAACGGCAATAATTATTATTACTCTGTTTAAGTCATATCCCGATACCATTCTTCTCGGTAAACCGAAATTCGTTCTTGCAACAAGAGACTGAATTTCTATAAGTAACGGTCTTGTTCCTTCAATGGAAGAAGTTACAACGTTTCCCGCAACCGTGTTGGAGTTTTCACTTAAAAAAATCAGTGACGGATTTTCTACTTCCTTAAGTCCTTCGGCTTTCATTTCAAAAATTCCTATTTCGCTTGTAGGACCGAATCTGTTTTTATAGGCTCTTAGAATTCTGTATATTTGTTGCTTTTCATTTTCAAAATATAAAACTGTATCGACGATATGTTCCAAAATTCTCGGACCTGCCAAATCGCCGTCTTTAGTTACATGTCCCAATATGAATACCGTTATATGTTGAGATTTCGCTATTCTTAATAACTCTGCGGAACATTCTCTGACTTGCCCTACCGAGCCCGGAGCTGAAGAAAATTCCGGATGATATGTAGTTTGTATAGAATCTATAACCAAAAATTTAGGTTGTATTTTATTTATTGCCGAAACTATATTTTCAAGGTTAGTTTCCGAAGCAAGAAAAATATTATCTTTAGCAATGTTTAATCTTTCCGCTCTGGATTTTACCTGCGAAAGAGATTCTTCTCCGGATATATATAATACTGTTCCTACCTTTGAAAGTGCTCCGGAAATTTGTAACATCAATGTGGATTTTCCTATTCCGGGTGCTCCGCCTAACAAAGTCAAAGAACCGGGGACTATCCCGCCGCCAATCATATGGTCAAACTCTTTGATTCCCGTTTTTATTCTTTCAAAACTTTTAACGGTAACATCGTTTAACGGAAATGTTCCCGAAGAAAATCCCGTAAGTTGCCTTGCAGATTGATTTGAAGATAAAATCGGTTCTTGTTTTTCTTCAACAAACGTGTTCCATTTTGAACATCCGGGACATTTTCCTAACCATTTCGGAGATTCATAACCGCAACTTTGACATACAAATATTGTTTTTACTTTTTTAGATTTCATAATTTTTATTTTGAACTTGTGGCAGCAATTCCAGCAACACCGAATATACTTGCAAGATCTTCATCCGTGACTTTAAGCTTGATATACGGCATAACATTTGTTTTTGTAAGTGTGTCTTCTACTTGAACACCGACATATAACCAGTTGAAAATACCGAGTCTTGCACCGATAATAATATTTGGTTTATCTTTGTCCGGATCATCTTTCTTGGCTGTTTCAGTTCTGAATATTGCTTCGGCATTAATGTAAAGTCTTCTTGCAGATCCGTATATTTTATCGAACGGTGACCAACCAACACCAACTCCACCCTTACTTCTCATAACACCACCGTAAGCTTCAAAGTTTTCGGATCTGAAGCCCATGAGTGCATCAATTTTGTTCATATTATTTCTTTCGAATTCATCATCTTCGTTAGTATAATTACCGATATTGTTTATACCGATATAATAGAATTTGTGGTTTGTAGGTCTGAACCTGATACCGAAATCGTTACGATATTTTTCGTTTCTGGTATCGAATTTACCCATGTATTCCCAATCGATTTCAAGTTTTTTCGTCTTGGATACAAACTCTTGTAATTGTTCAACTGTAACTTTAATGTCGCTTACGGTTCCTTTAATTTCATCTGCCATTTCTTCATCGTTTATCAATTTTGCAATTGTGCCGTCACCTTCATTTATCTTTGATACTATTTCATCTATTTTACCGGAAACTTTTTTAAGTTCAAGAACGATGTCTCTTATATCACCTTTATTTTGTTGAGTTACATCGTATAAATCCGCAGAGAATTTATTGAAATTACTTACAATTTGATTAATTTGTTTTTCTTTTTCTGCAATTGTCTTACTTACTTTTTTAAGGTTTTCTACCGTCTCATAAAGATTTTTGAAGAAATCTTTGTTCAAACCTTCGGCTGCATCTCCTAAAATATTATCAACTTTTTTTATTGCATTTTCTATCAGCTCTTCAAGAGATGCTCCTGTTGCGGCATTGATAGTTCCTCCGTGTTCCACAACCGGGTTTGTTGGAGTTCCTTGAGTAAGTTCTATATACTTTGTTCCTATTATACCCATAGAAACTATTTTTGCCGTTGCATCCGAATATAATGTTATTTTTCTGTCTATAACAAGTACAACTTTTGCTTTGCCTTCTTCCAAGACAATTTCTTTTATGTTACCTACATCAACACCGGAAATTTTTACTTTAGATTTTTTTGGTAAACCGGCGGTATTTTCAAAATAAGTATTAACAATATATTTTGAAGTTAAGCTATAATTGCCCAACAGCATTATTGTCAAAAGGACTGCCAGTATACCTATGGTTACAAAAATTCCAAGTTTTAATTCGTTAGACACAATAACCCCTTAAAATACAATTTATAATTTACAATGTACAATTTATAATTAACTGCAAAAACTTTTAAAATTTTCATTTTAAAAGAACATTTCTTCCAACTAGTGCATTGCAAAATTCATTTCAACAGGTATCGGGCCCACACTCGAACCGTCAACAAACTGTTTTAGCATTTTATCATTTGTAGATTTAGGATTAGCAATAGTATGTTTCAATTTTTCCACGGTTCCTTCAAAAATTAC
The DNA here is from genome assembly GCA_017528425.1 of Elusimicrobiota bacterium. GTDB lineage: Bacteria > Elusimicrobiota > Endomicrobiia > Endomicrobiales > Endomicrobiaceae > Ruminimicrobiellum. The sequence continues at coordinate 32,800 of JAFXOV010000016.1, forward strand.
TTTTCCTAAATACAACATTATTATTCTGTCCGCTATTTTATAAGCAGAATTCATATCATGAGTAACAACAATAGACGAAACTTTCAACTCTTTCTTTAAATGAATTATAAGTTCGCCTATAACGTCCGACATTATCGGGTCAAGTCCGGTGGTCGGCTCATCGTAAAAAATATATTTCGGCTGATAAGCTATCGATCTTGCAAGACCAACCCTTTTTTTCATACCGCCGCTAAGTGCGGATGGTTTCAGCTTTTCTATATCGGAACTTAGCCCCACCATGTTCAAACAGGCTGAAACTCTTTTCTTCATTTCTTCTTCGGATAAATTGGTAAGATTTCTCATTCCGAAAGAAACATTTTCTTCTATTGTCAAAGAATCAAACAGTGCTGCTTCCTGAAACAAAAAACCAATCTTCTTTTGAATTTCACGAAGGTTTTTTTTATCCGTTTTTGTTACGTCTATATCGTCAATAATAATCTTGCCGGAATCGGGTTTTATAAGTCCTACGAGATTTTTAAGTAAAATACTTTTTCCCGTTCCGGATCCGCCTATTATAACAAGTGTTTCACCGTCTTTAACTTCAAGACTTACACCTTGCAACACTTTTTTTGTTTCAAAAGACTTATATAAATTTTCAACCTTTATCATTATCTTATTATTTTATAATTTTTATATTGATTTTCCAATATGTTAATAAAAAAACGGGAAGAAAATTTCTTCCCGCTTTTTTATTATTAATTTTTAATTGCTGATTATTGTTATTTCTTTTCTTCTTCTTTTTTTTCTTCAACTTTAGGTTGTTCTTCTGTTTTCGTAGTATCGCCTTTAGCAACTTCGTCCGCATAGTTCATTTGCAAATTTGAAATAGTATCTTCCAATAACTTTTCTTCGGTTTTAGTTAAGTTACCTTTTGTTTTATCTTTTAACATTAAAAGCATGTCGATAGTTACTTGTGCGGACTTTATATCTCTGTGTATCTTTCCATCCATTTGGCTGGGAATTTTACCCATTTGTTGCCAACATGCGGAAGCAAACATAGAGATTAAACTGAATAAGTGTTGATTAAGTTCTTTCGGATCCATTTTAAGTACCTCTTTTATTTAAAAAATTTGTCTATGGTTATTTTTATTCTTTTTAAAACTTCTTCTTTTCCCATAACTTCCATCATATGGAACAGGCTCGGACCTTGTGTTCTTCCGGAAATTGCAACTCTTATCGGATGGAACACTTTACCGTTACTGAACCCTAACTCTACTGCCAAGTCTCTTGCATATTTTTCAAGAGCTTCCGGTGAAAAGTCTTGTTGATTAGGTAATCTTTTTAATGTTTCTTCCAATACAACTTTAGAACTGTCTTTTTTAGTTTCGGATAACAAAACTTTAGATACTGCCACTTCATCAAAAGATAACTCTTTAAAGAAGAAATCTACAAGACCGGGAATATCTTTTAACAATTTTATTTTTTCATGTTCCAAAGATATTGCTTTCTTAAGTAATTCTCTGTCCCAATCTTTTATTAAATCCTGTTGGTTTGTATATTCTATCCAATCTATAAACAAATCATAAATTTCCTGGTCTGATTTACTTCTGATATATTCTCCGTTCATCCATAACAATTTTGAAGGATCAAACGTTGCAGGGCTTGAATTACATCTGTCCAAAGAAAAGTTTTCTATTAAACTGTTACCGAAAAATAATTGTTGGCTGTCTTCCGTTGACCAGCCTAAAAGTGCCAAATAGTTTATTAATGCATCCTGTAAATAACCTTCTTTTCTGTATTCAAGAACAGAAGTGTGTCCGTGTCTTTTTGAAAGTCTTGCTCCGTCTGAACCGAGTATCATGGACAAATGTGCAAATACAGGAGGTTCCCAACCTAAAGCTTTAAATATGTGAATTTGTCTCGGTGTATTTGAAATGTGGTCATCACCTCTGATTACATGCGACATTTCCATTAAATGATCATCTATTACACAAGCAAAATTGTATGTAGGTACACCGTTAGCTTTCATCAAAACAAAATCGTCAAGCAAAGCATTTTCAAAACTTACATGACCTCTAACAACATCATCAAACTCTATTTTGCCTTCTTTAGGCATTCTAAATCTTATAACTGCAGTTCTGCCTTGTTTTTCGTATTCTTCCTGTTGTTCTTTAGTTAAGTTTGCACAATGTCCGTTATATTTCGGAGGTTGTTTTGCAAGTCTTGCCTGTTCTCTCATTTTTTCTACTTCTTCAGGTGTACAATAACATTTATATGCATAACCTTTTTCAAGTAATATATCTATATATTTTTGATATATTCCCTGCTCTTTTCTTTTCATTTGATAATACGGAGCATATTTTTCAAGTTCGTTTCCCGGACCTTCGTCCCAGTTAAGTTTCAACCATTTCATTGCATTTATGATTATACCTGTTGAAGCTTCCGTAGATCTTGCTTCATCGGTATCTTCTATTCTAAGAATAAATGTTCCTTTTTCTTTCTTTGCATAAAGATAGTTAAAAAGTGCTGTTCTTACTCCGCCTATATGTAAATCGCCTGTAGGTGAAGGTGCAAATCGTACCCTAATACTCATTTTATTTCTCCTAAAAAATATATATAGTTTGTATATTATACAAAATATTATTTAAATAGTTTAATTTGTGTTAAAATATCAGTATGAAACTTTTTTGATGCTTATTTTGTCTAAATATTATAAAATAAGTATAACAAGGGAGGGATTAAAATGAAAATCATAAAATTTATAGTAGGTTTGTTTTTGATATTTGCATTACCTATATCATCTTTTGCCGTTCCGCCAAGCAGAGGGCATGGCAGTACACCACCGAGATCCGCAAGTCACAGCAGTTATCACGGACATGGCCGTCCTTCTCATCATGGCCATCACAGACATCACGATTATCACGGCTATTATTATGGCAGTGATTATTATACAAGAGATGCTTTTTGGACATTTTTAGGTTTTTCTGCATTAACGGCTATTGCTGTTGCTGCAAGTACCTCTAAAAAGAAGAAAGAAAAAGTAGTTGTTGTTGAAGAAAAAGAAGAAGAACCGGAAGATTTAACTCTTACGGCAGAACAGCAGGCTCAGTTGCAAAAATTGTTTGATGAAAATAAAGACTATATTGCAAAGTTAAGAACTGAAAAAGATTCAAAAACGACTGCTTTGGAAAAAGAAAAAAGTAAAGCAAAACCGGATGAAGCAACTATAGCAAGTTTAGAAAATGAAATTTCACAGTTATCAATGAACATATTCAGAGTTACACAAAATACGAAAAAACAGATACAAACGATACTTACTCCCGCACAATATGAACAATATGAAGATGTAAGACTCTAAAATGGAATTAGAAATTAGTAATTAATAAAAAACGGGAAGAAATTTCTTCCCGTTTTTTTATTATAACTATAAAATATAAACTACTAAAACCGCTTTGCTATTTTAAAAAGCGTACTTTATTCCTAAATTAAATCCTACTCCGCTTCTTGAACCGCTCTTTCCGCTGACTTGTCCGTAACAGCTCCAAGGACTATTCAAGAAATCTTTACTTACTCCAACCCCATACTCAAAATAAGGATCCATTTCCAAACTTTTTACTTTATTTCCGTTTATTTTTGTTGATGTTTCACCTGTATTGATTGCTACATCAAATAATCCGTATGGTGCCCATCCGTTTGTTAAACTTAAATCCAATCTTAGTCCGGGTTGAATTAATATATTACTTATTCCATCGTCTTCTATTTTGTTACCTTGAACATTTGTGAAATCGTTTGAAGTTGAACCGATATACATCAATATAATATTGGGTTGCAAGGTGAAATTTTTTCCCAAATCAAAATCGTAACCGGTTTTAAGTCCTAAAGAATAAGTAATGTTATCAATATCATCCGAACCTAAATCATTATCGGCAGTTACTTTGTTGGTTCCCGCATTAACAGTTGCACCTAAATACCATTTATCTTTTATCAATGTTCCGGTTACACCTAACATATAGTTTGTTTGATTTGTTTTTACGGAATCGAATTCTTGTTTTCCTCCTGTATATCCCAAATAAAAAGATAACAATTTGTCTTTTCCTGCCGGCAAATCTATTCCTGCGAGAGTTCCGTACATTGTATTATCCACTTTCGAATCGGCACCTACATCAACAGTATCACTTACAACATAAGGTCTTAACCATAATGCTCTTTCAATACTTCCATTTTGTTCAAAAACTTGGTTGGTGTTTGCTGAAGCATATAACGGTGTTTTTGCAGCTGCTCTTGTTTGTGAAACTTTGTTATCCATGTTTGCAAACGATTGGTTTGCTACAGTCACCTGCGATAAATATCCGCCTGCCAATCCCGACACTGCCGATTCGTTGGATATAGGATTTTCTTTACCTTGCATAAAATTCATGTTACCTGTTTCTTGATCATAAGTTACACTATATTCATACATGGTCGAATACGCTTTATCTACAGATTCTACAACACCTTTTAAAGTGTCTCCGGTTATAAAATCTAAACTTATTTCTTCTTTTTTGTCAGAATCTTTCGTAATATTGATTGCTGTTACATTTACTTTTCCGTCTCCGGAAAAATTGTTTGCCGTTATTGTGTCCATTTTTTCATTCTTTAAATCGGCATCGACTTTTAAATTCAAGATATCAGACACTTTCAAACTATTTGCAAATTCATAATCTTGTAATACGGAATTTGCCAAATCCATTGTTGCACCGGAAATATCATAGGTACAGTCCGAATTAAATAAGGTTCCGTTTTTGCCCAATTGTAAGTATACTCCATCCAAAATTATTTTACCGTTATAGTCGGACATATCCGCATTCAATATTATTTTATATGAATCTTCGATTATATCCATTATCTGATAATTAAAAGAGTTAAGAGATAATTTACTATCAGAACCATAAGAAACAAGCTTATCGTTAAAAATTACATTTGCGGCGCCGGTAAAAAAAGTAATATCTCCGCCAACATTAGATATTGCGATATCGTTTCCTGTAAATTCAACATCTTCGCTCATTGCCACAAATGTTAAGTTTCCATAATTGTATATTGCCGAATTGTTATTATTTATAAACTTTGCCCCATCTCTAAAAAATATATTGGCATAATTATCATTATATATTGCGCTGCCTTCTAGGTCTGCTTGGTTAGAAACAAAAGTTGCATTTTTTCCGAAAACGATATCCCCTTGGTTATTAATTGCACCGCCTCTAGTGGCCGTATTAGATTCAAATAGTATATTTGCACCGAATGTTGTACCGGAATTTTGCTCAGTTTGTAAAACTCCGCCAGAGTTTGCGGCGGTATTGTTACGGAAAGTAATATTGTTTCCTGTAGTTATATAGGATTCTTTATTACCATAAAAAACACCTCCGTTATAGAGCACGGTATTATTTTCAAGTGTTATGTTTGAGCCGATTATTGTAGTTCCGTAATTATCAACTACCGCACCATAGGATCCGGAAAACCCGGATATTGTTTTGATATTTTCCAATCTTAATGTTTTTTCATCATAGCTGTTATCCGGGTCGATATCTACAGACATTCCTTTTTTGCCGTTTGAGGTTATATCGTAACCGTTTCCGTTTATTATAAGTTGTTTGCCTTCTAAATTTCCTAAACTTTGAGACAATATTTCGTTGTTTGATAAATTGTATACTTTGTATGATGTTGTGTCACTTATAACTTGTGCAAATGTTTGTGCTTGCGGTAAAACTTCATAGTTAATATCTGTATCATCTGATGAAGTTTGATTTTCCGTAAACTTTATTGTTTTTCCGTTTTGAGTCACTTTTAAATCTGCATAAAGGATTGGACAAGGACCGTTTGAAACAGATATCACACTAAATGTTCCCGTATTATCGGTTATTAAATTATTTGTAATGTTTACATTTGTTAATGTTACTCCCGAGTAGTAATAGGTGTTACCGTCATTGTGGAAATCTGCAGACATAGGAGCAAATTTATCTCCGATTGAGCTGTTTCCGTTTAAAGTTGCATCTATTTCCAAGAATGCATAACCGGAAAAAAAAGTAGGACTAACATCCGCACTGTCGTTTATTTTCCCGTTTATTAAATTTAAGGTTCCGTCTCTTGCTTCCAAACTTGTGTTAGAAATTTTTCCGTAGTATCCTAATTGAAGAGTACTACCGGAGTCTAAGTATATTTCCCCATTATATCCGGACATGTCATCATCAAATATCGTTTTTCCACGGCCTTCTATAGATATTTTTGAATCTTCATTTTCAGATGTTATTCTATCGTTAAATATTATATTTGAACCATAATTCGACATTAAAGTAATAGTTCCTTCATTGTCATGTATTGCATTGGATACTCCGTTTGCGGTGTTTCCGGTAAACTCTACATCTTCACAATCGGCCCGTATTTGTAAAGAGCCATGATAATTATATATTGCGCCACCATAATTAGCTGCCGTGTTGTTTATAAATTTTGTTCCACCATGTATTGTTAATTCATTATGATTGTATATTGCTCCACCTGTTTCTGCCGTATTTGAATCAAAAAGGGCATTTCTATATATTTCAAATATTGATTTTGTATCATCGACGTAAGAGATGCCGTTATATATCGCTCCACCATCACCCTGTACTTCATTATTTATAAATTGTGCATTTGCATAAATTATTGTCTGCCCGCCAAAGTCATTTTCTATGGCTCCACCATAATTATTTAAAAATTTTACATTGTTTTTAATTACAAGCGATCCGGTGATGTTATTTACGGCTCCGTAATCAGACGGACCTTCGTTTGAATTAAACTCAACGTTGTTTCCTATTTCTGCTTTTCCGGAAGAAGAAATCGTTCCTCCCGTATTTGATGTAAAGAAAGAACCGTCACCTATTTTTAATAAACCGTCATCAGCTACACTTATTGCATAAGATTCATTATTTTTAAAAGTAGCATTGTTCAATATAAGAGTTCCTTCAACTCTAAAAATTCCAGGATAATCATCCGCGGAAAAATCACTATAGGTTTGTTTCTCCTCTATCAAGGTTTCATCTTCAGGTATAAAATATTTAAACATATCTTCTATATCCGCAAAAGATGGTGCAGATACAAAAAGAGTTAAAACGAATGACAGTAGTAGTTTTTTCATTTATGTGTCCTCCAATAAAGTTTTTATGTACATCTGTAAATATTAAATTCGTGAAGAAAATTTTAAATTTGTTTTTGATTTAACAAATTTGACAAAGAATATTATAACTTATATTAAAATGTAATTGCAATGTAATTTATAATAACAAAAAACGGGAAGAAAACTCTTCCCGTTTTTTTTATTATTATTTAATCTTATAATTCTTTAGTTGTTGATCCATACTTCTATGCATCCATACCTCAAAATTGCTTTAGCAATTTTTAGTATATAATCTTATTTAAAGGATATTCTATAATTCCTTCCGCACCTGCTCTCTTAAGCGCGGGGATAACTTTTTTTACTATGTTTTCTTCTATAATAACTTCCAAAGCTATCCAGTTACCGTCGCTCAAATTTGAGATTGTAGGTTTTCTTAATGCAGGCAAAATCTTTTCAACAACAGGCAACTTTTTGAAAGGTATATTCATTTTTAAACCAACCATACCTTCCGCATTTAATGCACCTTGCAAAAGTATTGCAAGATTTTCTATTTTTTCTCTTTTCCAAGAATCTTTCCAAGAAGAATTGTTTGCAATAAGTCTTGTTGTTGAAGTTAAAATTTCTTCAACTATTCTTAAGTGATTTGCTCTTAAGGAAGAACCTGTTTCGGTAAGTTCAACGATAGCATCTACAAGTTTACCTGCTTTAGCTTCCGTTGCACCCCAGGAAAATTCTATGTTAGCTTTAACTTTGTTTTTGGCAAAATATTTTTTTGTATAGTTTAAAAGCTCTGTTGCAATTCTTTTGCCCTGCAAATCTTTTACACTTTTTATTTTTGATGCTTCAGGTACTGCCAATACCCATCTTACAGGTCTAAAACCTGACTTTGCATATCTTAATTCGCAAACTTCTTTAACTTTTGCATTTGTTTCGCATATCCAGTCAAAGCCGGTAAGACCTGCATCAAATACACCGTCTTGAACATATTTTGCCATTTCCTGTGAACGAACAAGCATAACTTCTATTTCTTCATCGCTGCATGTAGGAAAATATGATCTTGAAGAAACATTTATTCTTATACCTGCTTTTTTAAATAGTTCAATTGTTGATTCTTGTAAACTGCCTTTTGGAAATCCTAATCTTAATTTTTTCACTTTTGTTCTCCTTTATCAGTGATATTAATTGTAATATTTTTATTCAACTTAAAATTCGGAACATATTTCCCGAACACCGGCAACATTTGTTCCGATAAATTCGATATGTAAGCAACCGGTGTGTTTTCTAATTTGTCCGGCGAAACATTAAATGCCGGAATTACCACGTTTGCCGATAACACAAGCCATATAAATAAACCTAAACAAGCCCCGGCTAATTTGTCGAATATTGATAAATAGAAAAATTTAACAACACCAAAAACAAAAAGACCTACCAAAAATATTATAAGTGCCACAGCAATAAAAACAAAGTAGTAGTTTATTCCGAATTGATACGGATAATTTTCGGCTAACACTATAGCAAAAAATCCTGCGGCAACAGCAAAAAAACTTTTAATTATACCTGCATAAAAACCTATGTACAACAACACTGCCAACAATACAAACAAAATAATGTTAATTAAAATGTTTAACATGATTTATGTATTATTATACCGCTTGCCAATTTCGGGAAAAAGTAAGTGGATTTTTGCGGCATATTTTCATTGTTCAATGCAATTTCTTTTATTGCTTCCACCGGTGTTGCAGGAACCAAAATCGCAATCTTTTTCGTTTTCTTGGCAAGAGCTATTGCTTCTTTTTCGTCTTTAACATAAACATATTTGTCTGCAGTAACCTGTTCTTTAGGTATCAATATGTTGTGCAATATACTTACACCCAAATTTCTGAAAGCGGAACAATTTTTCGGCATGGCTTTTTTAAGCAATGCTTCATTCTTTATAACCAAAGTTCTGTATTTGCCGTCTTTAAATAACAAAATAGGTTGAATTTTAGCTTTTTGAAGTTTATTAAAATCTTTTTGAGGTAAAACATTAAAATATTTTTCAATGTTTTGTTCAAGATTTTTAGGCTCTTCGATAACTCTGTGTGTAGGCCATATTGAAATACCGCTGTCTTCCATAGGGCACAAATATGCAAGAACATATCCGTATTCGTTTTTGTCGGAAAACTTTTTATCTTTGCTTTTCATATATTGCAAATAGTTCCAAGATGTTTCGTATCTGTGGTGACCGTCGGCAATAAATGTTTTTTTGTTTTTCAATGAGTCTTCTACTTCTTTTACTATTTTTGCATCGTCTATAACCCACAATTTGTGAGCTGTTTTTTCTTTATCTGTTGCAACGGAAGTAGGTTTTTTCTTTGATATTTTTTTGCACAAATTAACAATTTTTTTCTTGTCATCGTTGAATAATAAGAAAATAGGACTTAAGTTTGCTTTAACTGCTTTTAACAAACTCAATCTGTCTGCTTTCGGCTTGGAAAGAGTTTTTTCGTGAGCTTTTACTGCTCCGCCGTGCGGATTTTCTATTTTAAGTGCAGCAAAAAAACCTCTTCTTACCATTTTTTTGCCATGATCTACAAATGCTTGTTCATAGAAATATAGAGCAGGTTTTGTATCTTGCAACAAAACATTGTTATCTAACCATTCTTTGAACAAAACATTTGCTTGAGCATACTTGTTCCTTTTACCTTTTGGGTCCGAAAGTTCCAACTGGACCATATTGTATTTTGATTTTGCCTTTAATTTTTTCTTTTCTTCCGCACTTATTACGTCGTATGGAGGGCAAATTTCGTTTGTTATATTAGATTTTGAATACCTTACACCGTTAAAAGCTTTTATTGTAGCCATTTTTGTTACTCCTATCTTTAAAATATTATTGATTTTACATAATATTTCGGCATATTGTCAAAAAAACGGACAAATTGTAAAAAATCGGTAAAAAGTTATTTTTTTATTGCGGGAATTTTATTCAAGTGCTATAATTAGAATGTATGAAAAGCATCTTAAAGTGCGTTTTAGCTTTTTTTGTTTTCTTTTCAATGGTAGATTTGTCGGCAATAAATCTGCTTAGTAGTTTTCGTTTTGATACAAAAACTGCAGCAGCAATATCAATGTCGGATGTTGTAAATGTTCAGTATGATTTATTACAAAAAACAAAAAATGTTGTGGCGAATGTATGTGATAATATAGCGAAAGATGTTATAATCTTGTTGGCTCCGACACAACAGAATAATGTGTTTTTTGCTACCGATCAAAAAGAAAGAAAATTAAGTACGGATACTTTCTTTAATTATGTTAAAGTTGTGTTATCCGTAATTGTTTCAAGTATAAGTTATGTTTTAAAAGGCACTAAGGTACCGCTGTTTTTCTTTGTGTTTGTGTTCGTGTTTCTATTAAGGTATCTGGGGCTTTTATTTACATTTGACGGGATAACTATCTCTAAACGGTATAAAAAGGCATATAGCATGTAGTAAATGCTATATGCTTTTTTTATTGGAAGGAAGGGAATTATGATAATAAAATTTATAAAGAAAAAGTTCGATTTAATAAAAATTTGTGCGGTTTTTACAACAATATGTTTTGTTGTATCAACATTGGGTGCAAACCTATATGCCATACCATTGGCAGAAAATGCAAATCAAAAATACGAAGATGTTTTTAACAAAGCAAGCAGCATAAGTGCCGAATACGGAAAAATAACATCAAGCAGAGACGGTAACAGCGATATAACCATAATAAATATACAAGATTTGCATTGTCATCCTCAAACACAAAGAAATATATCTAAAATAATTGCACAGATTGCCGAAAAATATAATTTAAAAGAAATCTATGTTGAAGGCGGATACGGGAACATAGATTTAAATTGGTTAACATCAATAAAAGATGAAAATATAAGAAAACAAGTAGCGGAAAAGTTGTTGGAAGAAGGATTATTAACCGGAAGTGAATACTATAAATTAACAAGCGGTAACAAAGATGTAGAACTTAAAGGTATAGATGAAGAAGATCTTCACAGAGAAAACGTAAAGAGATTAGCATGGATTATAGAAAACCAAGGTAAATATAAAGATGTAATAAAAAAAGTAGAAAACGAAATAAATATATTGGAAAAAATGTATGTAAACAGCAGAAACGAAAGGTTCAACAGAGACATAGAAAAGTATTTAACAAGCGAAATAGATACAAGAAGATTTTACAGACAGCTGATAAAATATGTTAAAGATATTAATGCCAATCCGGATAAATATAACAATATAACCGCAATAAGATTGGAAGATTATCCGAACATAGTTAAGTTTATTACATTAAGAAAAATATCAAAAGATATAGATGTAAGAAAAGTAACGCAACAGTTACAAGCAGTAATAAACGAATTGAAAAACAGATTGCCGTACAACATATACACACAATTACTAAAAGAAACAGAAAATTTAAGCGATAGTCAAAAAGTTGTAGAGTTGGTAACGTCATTATGTAAAAAAGAAGGAATAGATTTAGAGTATAAATATAAAGCTTTAAATGATTTCTTACAAAGCAATGAAATAAACAGAGAATTAAATACCGTAGAGTTGGTTTATGAAGAAAGGCAATTAATAACGGAAATAAGAAAAGCTCTTTCTTATAACAATGAAGAATATGAAATAACTTTTGTGTCAGATTTCAGCAGATTTTTTAAAGATTATTTGGAATATAAATTGACCGATGCCGATTGGAAATATTTTGAAAGCGGATATGAACAATTCAGACAGTTATATGCCAAATATGCAACGATAGACAGAATAAGAGAAATAGAAAAAGAATTTACGGAGCTTAACAAATATTATGAAATTAATGATATAAGAAACGAGGTATTTGTAAACAATCTTTTACAAGATAAACATCCCGATGTTACAGAACAATCAAAATTCAGAGAAGACGAAGAAATATTAAAGGGCTCAAAAGAAGTAATAATAGCTGTAACCGGCGGTTTCCACAGTAACGCACTGGAAGATATTTTGCAGGCAAAAGAAGTAAATACAATAGTAATCACTCCGTCGATATTTGAAGGAATCGAAAAAGCAACAAAACAATATAAAGGAATAATAAAAGAACAAAGTAAAGAATTTCAACACCAAGCATTAGCATACAGAATTCTTTCTTCTTTGAATGGTCAGGAACAAAAAATTTATTTGTATGGAGCATTGAAATCTTTATTGGGTGATAATATTAATAAATTAAAAGAGGTTTTAGGTGAAGATGTTGACTTGGATTCTTTGGAAAAGGAACTTCAAAATTTACAATTATCTTCTGACGAACAATCTCAATTAAAAGTAAGCAGAACAACTCAATTTTTGGAATCCGTAGTAGATGCTATCATAAACGAACCTTTGTTCCCGAAGGAAGGTGGCAAAGCTGTTTTTGTACCGAATGTAAATAAAATAATATTAAAGGTATCGGAAACTTTAGTTGATGCCGGAATATTTTTAAGTAACGGACCGATTTTTGCTGCAGAACAGCAAGGATTACCATATTTAAAAGAAATAGCTCCCGAAATATATTCAAGAATGCCTGCCTTTATACAAGAAGCCTTGTTTGCAACGGAAGTATTTGCAATTGAAGAAAGTGCTGTTGAAGAAGATATCGATGAAGAAGTTCCTGAAAAATCGGAAACGGTTATTGAGGATGAAGAAGTTTATTCAAGTTATTTTTATGAAGAAGAAAAGGCGGAACTTTTAGAAAGAGTTAGAGATAAAAATAAACCTTTTCCTGTTGATCAGGATTTGGTGTTTTCAGTTTTTGAAAAAATGATTGTTCCTTTTATAGAAGATAATAATGTGGACAATCTTGACGAACATTATGAAGATTTTTTAAGAAAACTCTTTTCCTTGCAATCAGAGAATCTAAATTTTTTAAATGACAAAATGGATGCTCAATCCATCAAAGATTTACTTGTTTATTATGATGCAGAAGTAATAGATAAAAATTTAACTGATTTGTTGGCAAGATATAGTAAAAAACTTTCAAGTTTAAAAGATTTTAGCAGAATAGTTTTTTTGTTTGAAAATATAGAAAAATTAAATTCTCTTTCCGAACAAGACTTTGATTATTTTATGGATTTACCGAGGCAAATTTTTGTTTATGTTTGGGGAAAATCAGAAGATTCTTCTCAATTGAAAACTAAAATTACAGCAGGAAAGATATTTTATCCTAAAAAACGTTTCAAGACTTTTGATAGAGATTTAGCAAAAGCTTATTTCGCAAATGCTGAAAAATTAGAAAGTCTTGATGAATCATATTACGAACGTTTCATCGGTCTCAATAAAGAAGCTCAAATTTTCATTTTAGATAATGTAAAAAGTTCTTTCGATATAGAAAGAATATTTGAGTTTAGTGACGAATTGTTTAGTGACAAAAATAAAATTTCTTCGAATTTTGACGAAAAGGTTAAAGATTTTACAGATGTAAGATTTAAAGCTTTGGTTAAATATATTTCTTCTGTAGACGATATGAGTTTCTATGATAAATTATTTAGTGTTGATTATTATGGTCAAAAGGATATATTCGGTGATTATGATAAAAGAAGTCAAAAAGTATTGAAAATAATTGTTGATAGTATAGACGATGCTAATTTTATAAAAGAGTATCTGTTGAATCCCGAGTATAAGAAAAAGTACAGCTCTTTGTTCAGAAGATTGGTTGAATTAAAAATAGAAAATGTTGCTGTTGAAAACGATTATTTAGCATTAAAACTTTTGACAGATGAAAACTTTAACAAAGCATTAGATGATTCGAAAATACATGTCGGTGTTCCGACATCTGCTATATTAGTTGCAAGATATCATGCCGCAATAGCCGTTTCAAGATTCATATATGATGGTGCTGAAGGTGAAATAAAAGATTATGATATTTCTGAACATAAAGAATTAATAAAGGAAATTACCGATTTATATATTTTATTATTAAGGGCAGCCGACGGCAATGTTGTTATGGATTCAAAAACGAAAATATATGTCCTTTGTAACGATGAAAAAAACAAGGACAGACTTACTGACAGATTTAATACTGCTTCCATAGAAAGGATGGCAAAATTAGCAGGTGTAGAAACTCCCATTATAACATATCTTAGAAAAGATAACCTTTATGCTAAGGATGCATGGCTGGACCAAATCGAAGAGTTAGTCTTAGCTTCCGATGCCAAAGCTTATTTCTTATTTAACGGACATGGAGAAAAAAACAGATTGTGTGTTAAAAACGGCGAAGAATATATTTCTGCCGAAGAGTTGGCAGATCGTTTGTTTAACTTAGCAACAAGACCGGGAAACCCTGTAGATTTAAGAAGAGTAACAATAGATTTAAGTTGTTGTCATTCTTATTTCTTTGCAAGAGATGTATATAAATTATTAGAAGAAAAATTCAAAGACAATCCGGATAAAGAATCTTATCCCACAATAATAACAGCAGCAGGGCTCGAAACGGAAGTTGGGTATACACGTATCGGAGCAGGTGCAGTCACTTTGTCGAACTTACATGACGGTATTTTAACAGTATTAAACAAAAGAACAGAGCCAGCTCCTATAACACTTGGTATGTTGGCGTTGTCTGAATATCAGTTCAGTTTATCTAATATTACAATGTTTACATCTTTCTCCGATGAAACATTATTAGAACGAATTGCTGAAACAAAAAAACATATTAGTGCCGCTTTCAAAGATTCTAAAGGAAAAGCTATAGAAGTAGAATCTAAAACTTCAGACCCAAGAGTTAAACTAAAGACGAAAGTACCGAATTTACCTATATTTGGTTTTGAAGCTTCCATTTTCAAAGAGGACAACTATGCTCCGATATGGGAAGAAGTTGTTTACAGGTTTGCTCCTGCACTCATGCTTACAATTTTAATATCTGTTACAATGATGTTTGCTCCGGCGGGATTTGTTTTATTTACAAAAATAGGATTTGCAGTTATTTTGACATTATTTCAAACAATATTTGTGAAAGCTCATATAGTAACGGATTGGCTGAGAGCAAAAGATTCCGGCGGAGAGAAATCTTCCGAAGAAGTTCCCGAAACTTCAATCTCTGATAAACAAAGCAAAACTGTTGATTTAGGGAAAGTTTTTGAGAAAGATTTAACTTTCGAAGATAAAATAAATAAAATTTTTAAAACAGTAAAAGAAAGATTATTTGCCGTATTTTCCGATTCCAAAGATGCGGAAAGTTTTAAAATTTTTTACAAGACCAATAAAATTGCTGCCGAACATAAAGATGGTCTTATCATACCTACAATAGCTTTTACCATACCATATGTAGTCGTAATGTGTTTCTTCCCTTCAATCCAAGCTGTTATGATAGCAACCATAGTATCAATGGCTTTACATGCAATAAATAATATAGTAGCAAAAATAATTAAAGAAAAAGGTTTGTTGCAAAAAAAGAAAAGAGATATAGATTTTCAAGATATTCAAAGAAGAATAAAACACATTAAACTTCTTATTGAAAATCCTAATGTGGAAAGAGACTTGCCGGAACTTAAAGAAGGTTCTTTTGTTCTAAAATTCGGATTGGCGAGAAAAGCCGAAAGAAGAGCAGAATCTTTGTTGGAGTATGAAAAAATAAGAATATTTTTCATTAATAGACTTAAAGATGAAATGGCTAAGAGAGAAGAGATAAAAGCAGAGCTGGAAACAATAAAAAAAGCAAGAAAGACTAAAAAGAATAAAGCAAAAATACAAGAGTTAGAAGAACAATTAGAGATAATGGAGAAAGAATATCCTCGAATATATAATGAATTACTTTTTGCCGATACAAAAGAAGTAGAGAAAACAATAGATAAGATAGATGCTCTTTTATCTATCTTTGAAGAAATAGATATTATATTGGACAATATAGAAAATTTTAAACGTGAAAATGCTGACGATGAAGATGCCTACAAAGAAATAAAAGCATTAGAAGAAGATTTCTTAGATTTTGCAGAAAATACTTTCATGAACAGTTTAATGTCTTTGTATAACAATCAAAAAACAACCGGAATCCACGTAAGAAGAGTGGTGGGTGATTCCAATTTGATCGGAACAAAGATGCTTTCAAGTAATAATGTAAGAATGATGTATAAATTAATGCTTTCTTCAATATTGCATGATATAGGCAAAAATTTAGTTCCTTTACAAATTCTTGACAAGCAAGGTTCTTTTGATCGTTTGGAAAGAAATATAATGGAATTTCATGTTGTTTTTGGCGGTATTATATTAAGAAGTTCGATATTGAGAAGGCTATCATACACAGCAGAAAACCACCATCGTTATACCCTCAAAACAAAAATGGATGATTTAGGAAAAGAAACAGAAGTGGGTGATTTACATATACCAACAATTTCTTCTCTTGATGAAGAAAAGGAAGAACAGATTGAAAGAATTGTTAAATTTTTGGAAGAAATAAATCCTGATTTATCGTTTGATTCTGCAAGCCAATATCCGAAAAGCTTGGAAGATATCAAAAGTATATTGGAAGATAATGATATGGATTTAACCGAATCTCAGCAAGAAAAACTTGATGATTTGTTACGTGAAGTAGAACAAATTGAAGAAGAAGTATTGATTGCGAAGATAGTTTCTCTCGCTGATGTCTTTGAAGCGGTAAGTCCGAAATTGTCTTTTGATTCGGAAAGGACATATCAATTCCCGCAAAAGATAAGGGATATTTCCAGTATGTTGGAAAATATAGATATAGATTTGACGGAGTCTCAAAAGAGAGAAGTGATTGTTTTGTTGGCCGAAATAGCTCAAATAGACAGTGAAGAAGATGTAACAAAGAAAAAAGAGATGGAACAAGCTTTTATAAAGAAAGTTCTGTACAATCGCAGCAGAAGTTTTGTTATAAATTATATAAGAGAAAAGAACTATGACAGTGTTAGAGCAAATGCTTTTAAAATAGTATTTACAAAGTCTCCTCAAGAGGTCTTCAAAGAACTCGGAAAAACAGAAGAAGAATTTATGGCTGACTTTGAAAATGATCCTAAAGGAACCATAGATGAATGTATGAGTTTGGTAGATGCGGACAAATTCGAATTTGATTCAGATGTTATAAGAGCATTTTTAGAGTTTTATTTCAGTTCTGAAGATATTAGAGTAAATAATGCGATATTAGAAAGTTTAAATAAGGGTGAAGAAAATAGATTTATCGTATATATAAAAGATGCTTTATATTCTTTATATAAACTCCAAAGAAGTGTTAATAGAATGTTAGTCAGATTTACTCCTGTGATAGCATCTGTTTTCCGCGGTTTAGGTGAACAAAAAGAAGGTGTTTCCATAAAAGAAAAATTCAATATAGATACTGTTATAAATTATACTGTTACAATTAAGAGAAGAAACGGCGATACGCATTTTCTTTATTTTGATGAAAAAGGCTTTCAACAAATGGGAAGAGATTCAGGTATCACAATGTCAATGGGAAGTTACGGAATACAAGAAATTAAATACGATGAAGACGGCAAAATCGTTGATATAATACTTGAACCGGGAGCGACGATAGATACAGATGCTTCCGGAGGGGAAATTCTTGTCGGCAGCGAAGCGGAAAATCTTTCATTTGAAGATATAGAGGAACAAATAAAAGAAAATTATGAAAGAAAACATCATCAGAAATTGGAACAAGAAGGATTTTTGTTAAAGCCGATAATGGAAGATACGGGTACTACAGAAAAAGTAGATGTTTACTTGGATGATGATGTAAAAACAATTTTAGCCACTATAGAAGATGCAATAAATAACAATAAATTGATGGTAATTCATGTATTTAAAGAAGGATTCAAAACACAGAATTTATCTTTGTGGCAGAGATATCAAAAATACAAAGTAGTTTATGGTCTTTTAGATTCAAGAAGTAAGTTTGAATCAACTTTTTCAAAAACTTCAGAAATAGAAGAACAATTCTTAAAACAAATTGAAGATGGTTTATCCGAAGAAGAAAGAGATATGGAGTGGATAAAGAGAAATGCGGCAAAAACGTTTTTTGCCTTAAGAGAAATATTAAAGAATAATTTTGATCATGGTAATTTAGGTTTGTTTGAATATCCTATTGCTTTACATATTTCTAAAGATGACAACGGTAGAGTAACGGAATTTTCTACATATAATCTTTCTACAAAGCCTATAGCACTTGATAGAGCCGAAGAAAAATCTCTCTCGGATTTAATGTATGAGGCTTATATTTCCGGTTCCCATAAAGGTACGGAATATATGACGGACAGCTTCTTTACAAACTTGGAATATGGTGATGACATAAAAATATCGGTTGGTGAAGAAAATTATAGAATTTATAGAACTAAAGTCACATTAAAAACCGAGTGGGAACAAGAACAGGCATTAGAGAAATATAATCAATACAGACAAGAAAAAGCGGAAGAAAGACGAAAATATGAAGAGGCTTCCGAGGCTGAGAAAAAAGCAATAGACAAGAAACAAATGCAAGCTGCTTGGGACGATTTCTGGGGTTTACAAACCAGAGATACGGTAAGCAGATTATATAACAGAGGATTGAAAAAATATTTAAGACAATATTTAAAACGAACCGGGAAAACAGTTGAGAATTTAACGACAGCAGAAACATACTCAATAAGGCAAAAGGCCGAGAAATACAGATATACTATTCCGGGTTTGGTGTATGGTGTATTTCTGGAAACTTTTGCATTATGGAAATCGGATTTTATTGATAAACATGGCTTTAATTCTTCAATAAGAGGCGGTATGATCGCCGTTGTTTGGACGATAAGAGCCTTGTCGATAGGTATAGGGATTACTACTGCTATTCTTTCTTTTTCCGCATTATCTCTTCCAGCTTTTTTAATGCCTATAGTTTTTACGGCAATTCTTGGCACAACCACAATATCTTCAAGTTTTATAATTCACTTATTATGGAATATCGGTGTCGTTCTAACGAATAATAAAAGTTTGTTCTCACAACCGCAAGGAGAACTGATAGCGGCAATAACTCCTTATTTGAGTATTCCTAAAATAAATGGAATTTTCAATACTGTCGGTAATCACTTTTCTATAAAAGAAAAAGATGCTGCAACAGGAGTAGAAAGAGTAGATGTTTATTCTAAACAGATATTAGAGGATCTAAAAAAAGGAATAATAAACTTACCTACAGATGTTCAAGTTTCTTTAATTAGGTTATTTAATGGTGAGTTTAATGAAAAAGATAATAAGGTAATACATGATTATGTATTTGTTGGCGTTAGAGATAGTACCACGCAAGAAGAAAGAGAAAAATATATAAAAATGTTCTCCGTGATATATGCATATAAAACATGGGAAGATTTAAAAAGAACTAATCCCGGTAAAATTAAAACAAGTAGTGACGGGACGGAATATATTGAAGCTGCAAATAATATTATTTTAACTTTTGATAATTGGGTACATATATGTGATGCTCATTGCATATTAACGAGCGGCAATGAAGAAGTTCCAAATCGATATTCTTCGACACGAGTAGCTTTTGAATCTGCCATCACATTAGATATGTTAATTGGTGCTAATAGTTTAATCGACAATATAATAAATAATTGGGATATAAGTCAAAAGAGAAATAGACAAGATACACTATATATTAAAAGGGTTGATGACACTGTTTATTCTTTGGTTGTTAAATATGATTCCAATAAAGGATACTATGTAGAAACATTTTATGTTATTGATACGGATAAATATGAAAATGACTTTTTTGATGTAGTTTTACCTTCTTTTATAAAACAACCATCTAAGCCGTATTTAGACAATACAATAAAAAATAACAATATGGGAATTATAAGAATTAAGATTGATCGAACCGGGAATATAATCGGAAGAAACAGAGCTTCCGTCGGTTTAGCAGATAGCGAAGTAACAACTAAATGTTGCTCTGGTTTTTATTACGATGGTAATCCTTTGAATACTACATTTTTGTATTCTGATGGTATGGAGTTAGCTGATGGCGGAATTGCTGTTATTGATAATAGAAATAAGAAGATAAAGGTTTTCTTTGGACAGGACAATGAAGTCATCGAATATGATATATCGAGATTTACATCTGTTACTATATTAGGTAATGGAAAAATAGAAGTTGTTGATTCTAACGGTGGAAGAGTAGAATTCAATACTAAATATTTATCTAGCGGAATAGCTTATAATGATGATGGGAGAATCTTGTTAGCGGATAACTACACAAGAAAGAGAACCCCTATATTGACTGCTATCGGAGGAATTCTAAGTGATTGTATGAAAGATCCAAATGATAATCGTGTGAGAAATCAAAATGATGTTAATAAAATCCTTGATTTGATGGAGAAATTTTTACAAGTGACTTATTGGGGAAAGATGGATGGCTCTGTACAGGTTTTTACAGCGATACAAAATTTCTTTATGGATATGATAAATATTTTTAATATTGAAGATCTCGAAAAAATAAAGGAACTATTAGATAAGAACGATAGTAATAGTTTACAGGTGCTGCTCAGATCTTATCAAGGTGTCCAAGATGCAATCGGAACAAATCTTATTAGAATGCAAGATATTGGTATGGTAAAAGAGTTCTCTTCTAAATTGGCAACAAATTCTGATAGAACAGAAACTAAAATTACTGAAATTGCCAATGAAGTTATTGGAGCACATTCCGCCATTCTTCCCGAAAACATGGGCTTAGTAAATAAAATAATGCAGAGTAAATTCGGAAATGCATTTGTAGCGGCAACCGTAATAGCATTCAGAGAATTTTTTGCAAGTTTTAATCCGAATTTTGTGAATTTGCATCAAAGTGCCGCAGGTATAGTGGGAGCTCAAGAATTAGTAGATTTTATAAACGGATACAAAGTTACAAATAGTGACGGAGTAACAGCGAGAATATTGAAAACTGTGTTTAGACCGATATTGAAAGTTTTATTTGCAGGTGCAAGCATAGTAAAACATATTGCAATAGATTACAGATATATTAAAGCAAGCGGAATTCAAGATGCGATAAGAATGTTCGGAAAAGATGCAAAGTTAACGGAAGACGGGCAAATAGAAGTGGCAATAGTTGAAGATATAGAACTGTTGCAGGATAGTTTTACTTTGGTAAACACAGGACTAAAAGTTGACGGTGCAAGCATATACAGAATAAAAGATACAAATTTATTGATATACGGAGCCAGAGGACAAGAGTCAATAAAAGTAGTAAAAACTTTGAACGGTTCTGATTTGTTGAACAGAGATATAATTGAAATGTTGAAAGCTAACGGAGAAAATGTAGATGAAATACAAGCTCAGGCTATGGTAACAAAATCAGGAGAGGGAATAAGTATAACGGACGATATTATAGAAATCGGAGAAATGGAAATTGCAGGAAAAACTCCGAGTCAAATGAAACAATTTATAGCTTCTGCTTTAGAAATAAAGAGAGTGATGGGTATAATGTATGGTCAAAAAACAATAATAGATTTGAAATCTGTGACTGATATGGAAAAATTAAGAGCAACCGTATACAACGGCAGAGCAAGAAAAGTAATAAGCAAAGAACAATTCAATAATTTGAATTTAACCGAAGCCGATATAGAAAGTTTAAGACAAAATGGGATAGAAATATATATAGATAATGGTGAAGTACAATTGACTGAATCCGAAGTAAAAGATTTTAAAAATAAAAAAGTGGCAGGACAAATAATAAGAGACAATAAAGGTATAAGAATAAAAGATTATAGTACCGAAGAAGAAACAAAAATAGAAGAAATATTGGAAGATCAAAATATAGAAAGTAAAATATTGACGGCAGAAACTCCCATAATGATTGGTATAGATATTTTAACGAAACACTTTAAACAAGGAAGTGTTACCGCTGTTCAAAGAGAGTTCGGCGCATTGCTCGGAAAAATCAAAATGAGTTTAAATTTGGGCGAATTGAATTTGAATGATATAGAATATATGGGATACAACATAAACTTCAATAGAATTCCGACTTTAACTCAGGAACAGATAGATACTCTTTTTGAAAAAGTGGGCGAGGATTTTCAAATAGTAAATAAAGATAAATTAATAGAAATAATCGGTCCGGAAACAGAATTTGCCATGATATTAAAAACGATAAAAAATAAAGATGCAGAAAAAAGATTTAAAGAAATAGCAGTAGAAAGAATACTTGCAAAAACTGCATTAACGGAAAGCAATAAAGAGTTTGGATTAAAAGATAAGAACTTAGAAATTTTATTGGGAAGAATGTTGTTGGCACAAGTTAACAATACCGATAAACAAAAAACAAATATCAGTGATGATTTTAGAGGCAGTATGGATGAAGTAATGGAGAAAATAAAAGAAGAAACAGAAAAAGCAATGCAAAAAGATGAAGTGGCAATAAACACAATAATAGAGTTAATATTGGTTTACGGCGATAACTATAAGGAAAAACAGTTAGCAAGAGAAATAGATAAAAATGATATAAGAAATTACAGAGCAATGATGTCAGCAGCATAACGAATTTATAATGTACAATGTATAATTAACAAAAAAAACGGAAAGAATATTCTTCCCGTTTTTTACATTAAACCTTTCAACTGTTAAACTTTTCAACTATTCAACTGTTTTCTTGTTTTTTGTATAATAAACCCTATGAAATATCTTTTATTATTGTCACTTATTTTTTGTATGTCTTCATGTGCGATTTTAGAGTATCCCAAAAGAATAGCAGGATATTCAATTAAAAATTTTGAAACCGAACAAGACGGAAGATTTTCTTTGGACTCGGATTTGGAACCGAGAAAAGCATACAACAAATGTAATCTTTTCCTTTTTGAAAATAATATTCAAACAAATTTTAAAAGTGATAAAAAGTTATATATAGTTGCAAGCAAATTTACTTTGATATATGATTACACTTTGGATTCTACAGAGGTTGCTTTTTTTGTTTATGAAACGGAAGATAATAAATCTAAAATAGATGTTGTTTCGAACAATTCAAGACTTGCCAAGATTGTCTACGAAAAGTTAGTGGCATACATGCAAAAATAGTTAAATAAATTCCGTTGTTATTTCCTTGCCTTTCAACAAGTCAATAATTTTTTTTATAATTTCTGTTCTGGGTAACAGATTATTTTGTTTATAAAACAAGTGTTGACCGTTATCTGCCGTTCCTACAATAAAGTTTATCTCATATTCTTTCTTTATCAGTTTTACGACTTCAATAGCTGATGTGTTATCTGAATTTTTACCGGACAATAGTTTGTAGCATTCGTTTAAAGTTATAACACCTTCACTTGCAATATCTATACCATTTATAAAATATCGGGGGGATTTTGTTGCAGAAATTATTTTAATATCGGGTTGTATATTAAGTTCTCTGCAATACATTTTCATTGTTGAAGAGCCTAAAATAATTTTGCATCCGATACTGTTTGCAAATTTTTTGCATATATCGTTATCGTTGTTTTTGTTTTTTGGTAATCCGGTTAAAATGTTTAACATTTTTTTATTATACAAAATAATATTAAAATAAAAATAACCTGACACATTTTTTTGTATCAGGTTATTTTTTTATTTAAAAGAAATTATTTTAAATTCTTTTCAATTTCTTTTGTTACTTTTTCAGGTGTAGCTTGTTCTATTACTGTTGTTCCTACACTTACTACAGGTCCTCTTGAACATCTTTCAAAACAGAAAGAAGCTTTAACTTCAACTTTATCTGCAATCTTTTTGGATTCAACAAAATCAAGTATGGATTTCAATATCTTTTGAGAACCTCTTAACATACAACCTGTTCCGAAACAAACATTTACTTTAACACAGTTTGCATCGGTTGCAGCTTGAATCAAGAAAGGTTTCTCTGTTATTCTTCTTCTGTTTGTATGGAATGTATGCAATATTTCGTGAGCTTTTTCTCCGCCTACTGCACCCAAGATTTCTTTGTATACTTGTTGTACGTATGGGTTATCTTGAGGTTTATGAAGTTCAAGAACACTGTCATTTTCGTAAAGACATTTTGTTCTCTTGTTTCTTACTTCAAGTTTATCGTATACAGGCTGTCCTGCTCCACCGATACATCCGCCGGGGCAAGCCATAACTTCGATTAAATCATATTCTTTTTCTTTATTCTTAATTTGTTTTATAACTTTTCTTGCATTACCGAGTCCATAAACAACGGCAAGTCTCAAATCTTTATCGCCTACTTTCAAGTTTGCTTCTCTTATACCTTCTTCGCCTCTGATAAAAGCAAACTCGTCCATATCGTTGGAATTTTCTTTAGATAATACGTTTCTCAAAACAGCTTCAGCAACACCTCCGGAATTACCGAATATAACACCGCCTCCGGTCTTAAATCCTAACGGCATATCAAATGCTGATTGTTCAAGATTTGCAAAAGATAAACCTGATTCTTCTATCATTCTTGCAAGTTCTTGTGTTGTTAAAACTATATCCGTATCGGGAATTCCGTCTTTTGAAAGTTCAGGTCTTGTAGCTTCGAATTTCTTTGCCGTACAAGGCATAACCGATACAACTACCAAATCTTCTCTCTTTATTCCGTACATTTTAGGCAACATTTCTTTTGCGAGAGATCCGAACATTCCCTGAGGAGACATACAACTTGAAAGGTTCTTTATCATATCTGGATAATATTGTTCCGTGAACTTTATCCATGCAGGGCAACATGATGTAAATTGCGGTAATTTTTCACCTTTTGTAAATCTTTCAACAAATTCGTTAGCTTCTTCAACGATTGTTAAATCCGCTGTGAAAGAAACATCAAATACTTTGAAAAATCCCATAGCTTTTAAAGCGGTTACCATTTTACCTGCGGCTTCCGTTCCGGATTCTTTTGCTATACCGAAAGCTTCACCGATTGCCGCTCTTACTGCAGGAGCAATTGCTACTATAACTTTTTTATCTTTATTTCCTAAAGCATTCCAAACTCTTGTTACATCTGATTTTATTGTTAATGCACCGGTAGGACATACTCTTGTACATTGACCGCAATAAATACATTCCGAAGATGCAAGACTTTTTCCGAAACTCGGACTTACCGTTGCATGTGAACCTCTGAATGAAAAATCTATTGCACCTACTGTTTGAATTTCTTCGCAGAATCTTACACAATCACCGCAGAGAACGCATTTGTTTGGATCTCTTACGATTGACGGTGTCGAAAAATCTTTAGGTGTATCTTTTACTATTTTTTTGTATCTTACCGATTGTATTCCCAATCTTCTTGCAAGTGTTTGAAGTTGACAATGTTCGCTCTTGTGACAAGAAGTACATTCTCTGTCGTGGTTTGCAAGTAACAATTCAACGATTATTTTTCTTAATTCTCTTATTTCGTTACTGTTTGTTACAACTACCATACCGTCTTCTGCAGGAGTTGAACATGCAGGAACTAAACCTCTTTTTTCTACATTTACCAAACATAATCTGCAGGCACCGTAAGTGCTAAGTTCGGAATGATAACAAAATGTAGGTAATTCTATATTTGCTTTTCTTATAACTTCCAAAAGATTTTTCTCTTTATCAAAAGAAACTTTTTTACCGTTAATAGTTAATGTTTTTTCCATATATTATCCTCTCTTCACAGCACCAAATTTACATGTTGCAACACAAGCACCGCATTTTACACATAAGCTTTGGTCTATAGAATGTTTTTGTTTTACTGCACCTTTAATAGCTCCTACAGGACACTTTCTTGCGCAAGCCGTACAACCGATACATTTTGTTTGATCGATTGTGATTTGTGTTAAGCTGGAACATACTCCCGCAGGACATCTCTTTTCTTTAACGTGTGCATCATATTCGTCTCTGAAATATTTCAAAGTAGATAATACCGGATTTGGTGCCGTTTTACCTAAAGCACATAAAGAACCTACTCTAACTGCATTTGCCAACTGTTCAAGTAAAGGAATTGTTTTTTCGTCGGCTCTGCCTTCCGTTATATCTTCAAGCATCATCAACATTTGTTTTGTTCCTTCTCTGCAAAGAACACATTTACCGCAGGATTCGCTTTGTGTAAATTGCATGAAGAATTTTGCCGTGTTTACCATACAGGTTGTTTGGTTCATAACAACAAGTCCGCCCGAACCTACCATTGCACCTGCTTTTCTTAATGAATCGAAATCCAAAGGCAAATCAAGGTGTTCTCTTGTTAAACATGCACCGGAAGGTCCGCCGATTTGAACAGCTTTAAATGCATCTTCGGAAACATTACCTTTATCATCGGTAACTCCGCCTGCTATATCAAACAAGATTTCTCTTAATGTTGTTCCGAAAGGAACTTCTATAAGACCTGTGTTTTTAACGTAACCGGTTATAGCAAATGTTTTTGTTCCGGTAGATGTAGGAACACCGATCTTTTTATAAAAATCCGCACCGTCTCTTATTACCAAAGGAACGGTGGATAATGTTTCAACGTTGTTAATTACTGTAGGTTTTCCGTATAAACCGTGCTGTGCTGGGAACGGAGGTTTTGGGTTTGGCATACCTCTTTTACCTTCAACAGAAGCGATTAATGCTGTTTCTTCACCGCATACAAATGCTCCCGCACCTTCCATAACATGAAGTGTAAAACTGAAATCGGAACCGAAAAGATTTTTGCCTAATACTCCGATTTCTTCTGCTTTTTTAATAGCATTTTTCATTCTTTCTACAGCTAAATGATATTCTGTTCTGACATAAACATAACCTTCATCGGCACCTATAGCTTTTGCGGCTATAATCATACCTTCTATAACGCTGTGAGGATTTCCTTCAAGAACACTTCTGTCCATAAATGCTCCGGGATCTCCTTCATCACCGTTACATATAACATATTTTTTAGGACCGGGTTGAACTCTTGTTAAATCCCATTTTCTGCCTGTAGGGAAACCTGCTCCGCCTCTGCCTCTGAGTCCCGAATCCAACATTTCTTTACAAATTTGTTCCGGTGTCATTTCCAAACAAGCTTTCTTGGCTGAGGCATATCCGCCTTTGCTTATATATTCTTCAATATCTTCCGCACCTATGAAACCGCAATTTTTAAGAACATATCTTCTTTGTTTTGCATAGAAAGGAATTTCGGCATGACCTTTATAGAATTTGTCGTTAATCTTGTAGCATAATCTTTCAACAACTTCATCTTTAATAATACTTTTTTCAATTATTTCTTTTACATCTTCAACTTTAACTTTTGTATAAAGAATATCGTCTTCACCTTTAATAACGGAAACCAAAGGTCCCATTTGACAAAAACCCTGACAGCCGCTTTTTGAAACGAGAGTTCCTTTACTTTCATCATTTAATTCTATACACAATTCAACATTTAATTCTTTTGCCACTCTTAAAAATTCGGCATAAACTTTTAATGAACCGTTTGCAACACAACCGGTACCTGCACAGATTATTATTCTTTTGGAAATCTGTTTAAATGCTTTTTGTACTTTAGCGGAAATTTTATCTAAATCTACAGACATTATTTTTCCTCCTGTTTAATCATATCGTCAATAATTTTTGTTACTTTTTCAGGTGTAACCTGGCCGTAAACTTCGTTATCTATAACCATTGCAGGAGCAAGACCGCAAGCACCCAAACAAGATACTGTTTCCAACGTGAACAACATATCTTTTGTTGTGTTTTCGGCTGCAGTAAGATTAAGTTTTGCTCTTATTGCATCAATAATTGTTGTAGATCTTTTAACGTGACAAGCAGTTCCGTCGCAAACTTTTATTATGTGTTTGCCTTTTGCTTTTAAAGTGAAATGTGCAAAAAAAGTTGCAACTCCGTAAACTCTTGCAGGGGAGATATCCAATGCAGAAGCTATGAATGTCAAAATTTCTTCAGGAAGATAATTGTACACTTCCTGTACTGCCTGCAAAATTGGGATTAATCTTGCTTTGTCTCTGCCGTTTTCGTCAAGAATTTGGCAGACTTTGTCAAATTTCCCTTGATTTTCCATGTAAGTTCTCCTTGTTATGTTAACAACTAATTCTTAATTATCTTAAATTCTTTATTTTTTGCGACAAAACAGCTAAACTCGAAGCCAAGTTTTCATGTTGAACAACAACATCTTTGGGAACATTTATTTTTATAGGTGCAAAATTCCAAATAGCTTTTATACCTACTTTTACCATTCTGTCCGCCAACTCTTGTGCAACGGCGGAAGGAACGGTAAGAATTCCTATTTTTATCTGCATCCTGCTTATTATATCTTCAAGTTTATCTATACTGAAAACTTTTTTGTAATTTATAAATTTATCAACTCTTTCCGGATTATTATCAAAAGCGGCAATTATATCTAATCCGTACTCTTTAAAACCGTGATAACCTAAAAGAGCATATCCTAAATGTCCGGCACCGATTAAAACAGCCTCGTTTTTAGTATAAAAGCCTAAAAATTTTTCTATTGCCGATATTAATTTCTTAAGGTTGTAACCTCTTTTGGGTTTTCCTTCAATTTTAGTGGCTTCTATATCTTTTCTTACTTGTATAGTATTAAATCCAAGGAACTTTGCTATTTGTGCCGATGAAATTTCTTTAACACCATCACTTTCCAATTGCTTCAAATAATGATGGTAAAAAGGAAATCTTCTTAAAGTGGCTTCCGAAATTTCCTTCTTATTATATACAACACTTTTTTTCTTCATTTTCTTATATTTTTAATGAAAATTTTTATTTGTTTGTTCGTGCTTTTTTCTTGGATACAACTTGTTATGGATAAAATTTTATCTATTTAAAAAATGTAAGTCAATGAATTTAGATTAGTAAAACTTTTATATGTTTTTCTAATATTTTTAGTGCTTTTTGTATAAATAAAAAAACAAGAAATATAATTTAAAATATTTCCTGTTTTTAATATTGCTACTAATATAATCTTTTATTTTTTGTTGTAATACTTTAACGCTTCATCCATATGAGACTGTAAATCTTTTATTCTTTTTTCATCCGAAGGATGTGTTGATAAGAAGTCGGATAATCCGCCTTGGGAACCGCCGCTTGCGGCAGCCATTCTTTCCCAAAATTTTAATGCTTCTCTTGGATCGTATCCTGCTTTTGCCATTAAAAGAAGACCCATATAATCCGCTTCGGATTCGTGTTTTCTGCTGTAAGGTAAAATTACACCTACATTTCCGGCAACATTTACTCCCAACAATATTAACTCTCTGTTAGGATTGTTTGAGAGAGTTGCACCGCCTATGGCAAGTCCGTATTGAAGTAAAGTGTTTTGTGCCGATCTTTCCGCACCGTGTCTTGCTATGGCATGAGCTATTTCGTGAGACATAACGGTTGCAAGACCTGCTTCCGTTTGTGTAAAAGGTAAAATTCCTGTATATACTGCCACTTTTCCACCGGACAAACACCAAGCATTTGCTTCATCGCTTTCCAATAAATTAAATTCCCAATCATAATCACAGTCTGAAACTGCGGCTATTTTTTGTCCTACTTTTTTTACCAGTGCCGTATTTGTTTTATCCGTGGATATTTTTGCTTCGGATAAATATTGACCGTAACTTGTTGCCCCTGCTGCGATTTCTTCTGCTTCATCACTTAAAAGAAGCTGGTATCTTCCTGTCATCGGGACGGTTGTACAACCTGCTGCTACAAATACAAAAGCTAACAAATAATGTTGTATTTTCATAATGGGTTTATTATACAAAATTTTCGGATTTTTATGAAATTTTATAATTTGCCGTTTTTTTGAATTGCTTCGACGATTTTTCTATCAAAAAAGCTTGTGTCGTTAAAAGTTGTTGCATCGGCATCAAATTTTAACGATTCGGTTTCTTTGTCATATATTGCATAAATTTCATATTTATCTTTTCTTAGAGCAGTTGCAATTTTAGAATCTGATAAAGAATAAAGATTTGGCCTATATAAAAAGAGTTCGTTTTTTATCCATTTATATCCGCCTTCTTCAACTATCTCTCCGCCAAAATTTACCAAAAGCTGAGATGCATCTTCGGTAAAACATCTGTTTTCTCTGTAATATATGATTTGGGCATCGGAGATTTTCCTAAGAACAGATAAGGCTTCCGAAACTTTTGATTTTTCAAGAGACAATTTATAATAGTTAAAACTTATTGCTGAAATGGAAATAACAATAATAACAACAATTAATAACTCTGCCAAACTGACGCCTTTGTTATTTAAAAGTTTTTTTAACATATTCTTAACCTCTGTAAAAAGTCGACTAATTAAATAATAATACATATCTGTTTTTTTTTCAATAGTATTTTAATTTCTATTTAATTAACTTTTACTTATAAAATTTGTTGTAATTACAATAAATTTTATTTCTTTATTTCTTTGTACAACTTATCTGCGTTTATAAAGCGCTCATCCTTTATATTTTCTAACCAGAAATTCTTTATATTTTCCGAAATATCCAATTTGCCGTTACCCCAGGCATACTGTTCAAACATTGGTTGTTCATCCCAGTTAGCATTAATGTAACATAAAGCTTTTACATCTTTACTTTGAATAAATTTAAACAATATCCTGTACCATTTTATTTTGTCTGCTTCTGTTGCATTTGTACCTAATGAGGGGGAACATTCTGCAATCATAAGAGGTTTGTTATGAGCTTTTGTAAATTGCACCATCGGGAACCACTGCGGATTTGCAAAATAAGATATTGCGCACCAATCAACATATTCGTCTCCCGGATACCATTGCTCTATTCCTTTTGGAGCATACGAAGCATACGAATGCCAAACGTAAGCAACATTTTTTACTTTTTGTTCATCGAGTTTTTCTACTATATATCTAAATGCTTGTTTATAAAGTTCAGGATCATAATTGTTTTCCGGAAAATCAAATTCGTAACCTATTCTTAAAAATACCGGGACTTTTGTTTTTGTTATCCATTCACCTAACTTCTTTATATTCTCATCTAAAGAACCGTCAACAACCGAATCCAAAGAACCGACCAAAAATAAACCTATTTGAAGTGCTGCTTTCTTATAATTTTGTAATATAAAGTTGCCGGACATTGCACCTGTTCCGTACTCAACATCTTCTTCCAACCCTTCCAAATTTTGTAAAGAAGTGTAAATCATAAAACCTGCCGGTGTTTTTCCGTTTATTTCAACGAACTCTTTGCTGTCGTTATTGTTTTGACCGCAGAAAAGTAAAGTCTTGTTATCGGAAGGAACAAACTTTCCCGTAAGACCTTCTTTTCTTTGAGCAAAGCACCCTGTTGTTATAACTAATAAACAGAATAATACAATTAAAAATGTCTTCATAAACACTCCAAACTATAAAACTCTTGACAAACTTCCTAATTTGTGCTATATTAGCACTCAGTAATAAAGAGTGCTAATTAAAAATAATTAGCATAAAGGAGGTACACAATGAATATATCAAAATTTACAATAAAATCGCAAGAGGCACTTGCGGATACGCAGGATATCGCGGTACAGTATGGTAACCAGGAAATATCCGCAGAACATCTTTTGTATGCATTGCTTAAACAAGAACAAGGCATAGTAGGTACTATTATAAGTAAGTTGTCCGCAGTGGAACAAGATTTAAAACCGTTAATAGAAAACGATGTTTTAAAACTTATTGAAGCTAAACCTAAAGTTCAAGGTGCAACACCTTACTTATCAAGTGATTTAAACAAAATTTTAACCGTTTCGGAAAAGATAGCTAAAGATTTGAAAGATGAGTATGTTTCCACAGAACACATATTTCTTTCTATTATAAGTTTTCCGGATTTGCAGGTAACAAAGGTTTTGAATAAGTACGGAATAACTCAAAATAAAGTTTTGAATGCTTTGGTGGAAATAAGAGGTTCCAACAGAGTTACCGACCAAAACCCGGAAGATAAGTATCAGGCTTTGGAAAAGTACGGTAAAGATTTAACCGCACTTGCCAAAAAAGGGAAACTTGACCCTGTTATCGGCAGAGATGAAGAAATAAGAAGAAGTATTCAAGTATTATCAAGAAGAACGAAAAATAACCCTGTTTTAATAGGTGAACCTGGAGTAGGTAAAACCGCTATTGTTGAAGGCCTTGCACAAAGAATAGTTTCCGGTGATGTTCCCGAAACTTTAAAAGATAAAAAAGTTATAGAACTCGATTTGGGCTCTTTAATTGCAGGTGCAAAATTCAGAGGCGAATTTGAAGACAGATTAAAAGCTGTTTTAAAAGAAATCCAGGCTGCACAAGGCAAAATAATACTTTTTATAGATGAAATTCATACTATCGTAGGTGCAGGTGCAACCGAAGGTGCAATGGATGCCGGTAACATGTTAAAACCATTACTTGCAAGAGGTGAACTGAAACTTATCGGTGCAACAACACTTGATGAATACAGAAAATATATTGAAAAAGATAAAGCTTTGGAAAGAAGATTTCAAACTGTTTATACAGGAGAACCTTCGGTTGAAGATACCATTGCAATATTAAGAGGTATCAAAGAAAAATATGAGGTACATCACGGTGTAAAAATAAAAGATTCCGCATTGGTTGCAGCGGCAACATTAAGTTCAAGATATATTACAGACAGATTTTTGCCGGATAAGGCTATAGATTTGGTGGATGAAGCTGCAAGTAAGTTAAGAATGGAAATAGATTCTATGCCTGTAGAACTTGATACCGTAGAAAGAAAAATAAGACAACTTGAAATAGAAAAACAGGCGGTAAAAAAAGATTCCGATCCTGCAGCAAAAGAAAGACTTGCCGCTATAGAATCCGAAATTGAAAAGTTAAAAAATTCGTCTAACGAAATGAAAGTTCATTGGCAAAAAGAAAAAGAAACTATTTCATCCATAAGAAAATTGAAACAGGAAATAGAACAATTAAAAACGGATGAACAAAAAGCCGAAAGAAGCGGCGATTTGAACCTTGTCGCAGAAATCAGATATGGTAAAATTCCTAAAGTTCAAACTGAATTAGACAGTGAAAACAAAAAACTTGCCGTATTACAGAAAGATAAAAAAATGTTGAAAGAAGAAGTTGATGAAGACGATATAGCAACGGTTGTAGGTAAATGGACCGGTATTCCCGTATCTAAAATGATGGAAGGGGAAACACAAAAACTTCTTAAAATGGAAGAAAGATTGCACGAAAGAGTTATAGGTCAAAACGATGCCGTAGATGCTATTGCCAACGCCGTAAGAAGATCAAGATCGGGAATTTCAGATCCCAACAAACCTATGGGCTCGTTTATGTTTTTAGGTCCTACAGGTGTAGGTAAAACAGAACTTGCAAAAGCTTTGGCAGACTTTTTGTTTGATGATGAAAGAAACATCGTTAGAATTGATATGAGCGAATATATGGAAAAACATTCGGTATCAAAACTTATCGGTGCACCTCCGGGATATGTAGGATTTGAAGACGGCGGTCAACTTACCGAAGCTGTCAGAAGAAGACCATATTCCGTAGTATTGTTTGATGAAATAGAAAAAGCTCATCCGGATGTATTTAACATAATGTTACAATTGTTGGATGACGGAAGACTTACCGACAGTAAAGGCAGAACCGTAGACTTTAAAAATACGGTTATTATTATGACATCTAACGTCGGTTCACAATACATTCAAGACAGTATCAATTTCGATAAAGATAAAATCGGGTTTGATAAAGATAAAAAGAAAAAAGAACCTCTTAAAGAAAACTTTGATTATGAACAAATTAAAAAGAAAATAGACAGTGAACTGCACTTACACTTTAAACCGGAATTTTTGAACAGAATAGATGAAATAATAATATTCAGAAGGCTCGAAAAACAAGATATGGGTAAAATTATAGATATTCAATTAAAAACCATATTAAAAAGATTGGCAGACAAAAAAATATCTATAGAACTTAGTGAAAAAGCAAAAGATTTTCTTGCAGATAAAGGTTATGAACCGGCATTCGGTGCAAGACCTTTAAAAAGAGCGTTACAAACTTATTTGTTGAATCCGTTATCTACGGAACTTATTGCAGGGAAGTTTGGTGAAGGGGATAAGATAAAAGTCGATTTAGGTAAAAATGAATTAAAATTTACCAAGTAAATTTTAACAACTTATAGCGACCTTAATATTTTGGTTATAATTTTGAAACACAGAATCTTGAGTACCGCAAAGAGTACACATCGGTTCTGTGTTTCTTCATTCTAACACAAAATCTTAAGGCCTTAAACGACAAACAGCAACGACAAAAGTCGTGTCATTCTGAACTTGATTCAGAATCTATAAAATTTGTCCGAAGGACACAACTTTGCTTCCAATCATCCAATCATCCAATCTTCCAACCTTCTGTCGTTTCCATGCCTCAAAAAAGTTTGCATTTTTAAACAAAAAATGTATAATACAAAAGTAAGTATATTTTGATAAAAGGTCGTTGTTTGCACACTGTTATATTTTTAGATATAATTTTACTTTAAATTTAATTTAGGATTAGTTTATGATTTCGTTTTTACATTCTGCATCCGTTCAGGGAATAGATGCTTGTCTAATAGATGTTGAAATAGATATTTCGTCGGGACTTCCCGTATTTTCAATAGTAGGGCTTCCGGACACTTCCGTAAAAGAATCAAGAGACAGAGTAGTTTCGGCAATAAAAAATTCAGGCTTTGATTTTCCTACAAAAAAAATTACGGTAAACCTTGCACCGGCAGACATAAAAAAAGAAGGCGGAGCATTTGATTTGCCGATATCTTTGGGAATACTTGCTTCAAGCGGAATAATAGAAAAAAAAGCGTTACAAAACTTTTGCGCCATAGGAGAACTTTCACTTGACGGGAAATTAAGACCCGTAAAAGGTATTTTGCCGATAGTTTTAAGTTTACACAAGTTTGGTATAACTCAAGTTATAGTTCCAGAAAAAAATAAAAATGAAGCTTGTGTTGCAAAAGATATAGAAATATATCCGTTTACCGATTTAAAAGATGTAATAAAATTTTTAAAAAAAGAAATTGCAGTTGAACCTTACAAACAAGACAATATTTCCGTTCAAAACAGTTCAACTAAAAGCTCAATAGATTTTTCCGATATTAAAGGTCAACTCTTTGCAAAACGAGCTGCCGAAGTTGCTTGTGCCGGCGGACATAACATGATTATGGTCGGACCTCCGGGTTCAGGTAAAACGATGATAGCTAAAAGAATACCTACAATTCTTCCTTCAATGAGTTTTGAAGAGTCTGTAGAAACAACAAAAATATGGTCTGTATCAGGTCTTGTTCCGGCAGGTGAAAGCTTAATTACTTTAAGACCTTTCAGAAGTCCGCACCATACAACATCGTCTGTTGCTTTAATAGGCGGCGGTTCGTACCCTAAACCCGGTGAGGTAAGTTTGGCTCATAACGGAGTACTGTTTTTAGATGAATTAACCGAATTCAGAAGAGATGTTTTGGAAGTGTTAAGGCAACCTTTGGAAGATAAAATCGTTACGGTATCAAGAGCAAAAAACACGTTATCTTTTCCGGCATCGTTTATGTTAATAGCTTCAATGAATCCGTGCCCGTGCGGTAATTACGGAAGTGATAAAGAGTGCACATGTAATCCGTATCAGGTTAAAAGATACAGATCAAAAATTTCCGGACCTTTAATGGACAGAATAGATATTCAAGTTGAAGTTCCGGCTCTGAAAATTGATGAAATAACATCAAAACAGAATGTTGTACCGGAAACTTCACAACAGATAAAAGAAAGAGTAATAAAAGCAAGAAATATACAGTATGAAAGATTTAAAGGTAAAAATATTTATTGTAATGCGCAAATGGGCCCGAAAGAAATAAAAAAGTATTGTGTGTTGGAAGAAAAAGCGGGACTTATGTTACACAATGCTATAGAAAAATTGGGCTTTTCGGCAAGAGCATATGACAGAATATTAAAGGTTGCAAGAACTATTGCCGATTTGGCAGGAAGCGAGATAATACAAACAAACCATATAGCCGAAGCAATAAAGTACAGAAATCTTGATAAATATAATTAGAGAATAAAAAATGTCTTGGAGTACGGATAACAGATTTGCATATAATTTATTCAGTGAAAAGCATAAAGTAATTGTAATATTACTTATGGTTTGTTTTGCTGTTTTATCGATGAGACTTTTTTATATGCAAATAATAAAAGGAAACTACTACAGAAATATATCGGAACATCAAAGAATAAACACCACCCACGAAAGAGCTTTCAGAGGTCTCATTTACGATACGAACGGAAAAGTTATCGTAAACAATATACCTAACTACGTTGCACTTTTTTATCCGTTTGAACAACAATATGAACCTACCGAAGAAAGTATAGAAAAGTTAAGTAAAATTTTACAGAAAGATATAAAATCTTCCATCGAAAAAAGTTGGAGATACGGAAGAGTAATGAAACTGGCCGACAACCTTACAATCGATGAAGTATTTAAAATACAGGAAAACAAACTCTTTTTACCGGGCATAACTGTTGTTGAAGAACCTAAAAGAGTATGTTCTTCGCCGATAGAAAATGCACATGTTATAGGTTATGTGAACGAGTTGAGAGCAGAAGAATTGGATAATATGGAAAACACGGAATTGAAAGTAGGTGATATTATAGGACGATGCGGAATAGAACAATCTTACGATAAATATTTAAGAGGTAAAGACGGCGGTCTTTCGTTTGAAGTTAATGCAAGGGGACAACATCAAAAGACGTTCGATTACGAACCGCCTGCTATAGGAAACAGTTTATATTTAACTATAGATAACGACTTACAAAAAATTGCCTATAATGCATTAAGAAATTCCTCGTCCGGTAAAGGTGCCGCGGTTGCAATAGATGTAAAAACGGGAGCAATAAAAGCTTTTGTATCTTGTCCGAGTTACGATTTAAACAAAATATCGTCAGCAAAAGATTATAAACGATATTTAAAAAATAAAAAGTTACCGTTCTTTAACAGATGTATTCAGGCATTATACCCGCCGGGCTCAACATTTAAAATTGTTACTTTTGTTGCCGCGCTTGAACATTTGCACTTTAATCCTTACAAAGTGGAAGATTGTTTGGGAAAATTTGAGCTTGGTGACAGAGTCTACTCTTGTTCTTCAAAAGCAGGTCACAGAAAATTAAATCTTATATCTGCAATGGCATATTCTTGTAATGTTTATTTTTATATATTGGGACTTGATTTAGGTGTAAGGGTAATTGTTGATTATGCGAAAAAGTTCAGGTTAGGTGAAAAAACGGGTATAGATATTTATTCCGAAAAAGCAGGATTTGTTCCTACGCCGGAATGGAAAAAATCTAAAATGAAAGTGCCATGGCTTAAAGGAGATACCGTTATTCTTTCGATAGGGCAAGGTGCATTGTGGGTTACACCTTTACAAATGGCAAGCTTAATGGCAACAGTTGCAAATAACGGTGTTTCGTACAAACCATACTTTGTTGAAGAAATAAAAGATTCCGTAACAAAGGAGACTGTTTTTAAACATACTCCGGTAAAAAATGAAGACTTGGAACTGGATCCTAACACATGGAAACAGTTGCATAAAGCGCTGGAATCGGCTGTAGATTACGGAACCGCGAAAAGAACAAAATTTAAACATATATCCGTTGCGGCTAAAACAGGAACTGCCGAAAACCCGCAAGGTGAAGACCATGCTTGGGTAGTAGCGTATGCACCTGCCGATAACCCGCAAATAGCTTTAGCTGTTATTGTGGAAAACGGAGGGTTTGGCGGAAGCGTTTCGGTACCTGTAGCAAGAGAAATTTTTAAGAAATATTTTAATATTTATGAAGAACCGGAAGAAGAGTTGAACGGCGGGACAAATGACACACACTAAATCACTATTTTCTAAAATTATTCAAAATATCGATTTAACTTTTTATATATCGATAGCATATTTATTGTTTATCGGTATTACGGCGATATATTCGGCAAGCTCGAATCTTGAAAATCCTACCAAGTATATAACAACACAATTTATAGCTTTAAGTATAGGTGCGGTGGGAATGCTTTTTCTTGCAGGGTTCAGTTATCAGTATTATAAACATTTCAGTAAATTTGTGTATATTTTATCTTGTATTTTGCTTGTTTCGGTATTGATTTTCGGAACACAACATAAAGGAACAAAAGGTTGGTTCGATTTACCGTTTTTTTCTTTTCAGCCGGTAGAAATAACAAAAATAATGTTGATACTTTCACTTGCCGCATATATAGATAAACATTGGAACGAAATATCAAAACTTTCAATATTTGTTAAAACTTTATGTCTTACCCTGGGACACTTTGTGCTGATAATGTTGCAACCGGACTTTTCTTCCACATTATCTTATTTTCCTATAACTTTAATTTTGTTGTATGTTGCAGGTGCAAGACTTACACATCTTTGTGCGGTTGTTTTGTATGGTGCGTTGGCTGTTTTAATACCGTTACTTGTAACATTTTTTAAGTTGCAACCTGAACTTTTAGAAAGTAATAAACTGGTAAACTTTTTTGTAACCGCATCAACAAATTGGCACAAAGCTATCATAATTTTAGGCGTGATAATTTTGATAATGATTCTCATAAAATGGTTTTTAAACAAATTGAGAATTCCTATAGGGTGGGCATACCCTATAATATTTTTATCAATAATTTTGGCAGGCTCTTTTTCATCAATAGTTGTAAACAAATCTTTAAAAGAATATCAAAGAAAAAGACTTATAGTTTTTTTAAAGCCCGAAATAGATTCCAGAGGTGCCGGTTACAATATCATTCAATCTAAAATTGCTATCGGTTCCGGAAAATTTTCGGGTAAAAAGTTTTTTAAAGGTACACAAACTCAGCTCGGCTTTTTACCTGAACAAAGAACGGATTTTATCTTTTCCGTTATAGGTGAAGAAGGGGGATACGTTCTTGCACAACTTACAATCCTTTTTTACTTTTTGTTTATATGGAGAGCATTGGTTGTAGCTAAACATGCAAGAGACCGGTTCGGTTCCCTTGTTGCCATGGGTATAGCTACAATGTTTGCTTTTTATGCAATAATCAATTTAGGTATGGTTATGGGCCTTATGCCTGTTACGGGTTTACCGTTACTTCTTTTGTCTTATGGCGGTTCAAGCATGCTTTCATCCATGTTTGCCATAGGAATTCTTATCTCAATTCACATTAGAAGATTTTATTAATCTTTCTTTTCCTCTCATACTTTTAAAATTTTCGTTTGCAAACATGATTAAAGCCGTCTATGAGTGCAGAAAAATTTAAAGTAAAAAACTATAAATCAAAAAAAGTTTTTTAGTGCGAACATGTTTGAAGATTTTTCCGTTTCATTAGGTAGTTAGGAAAAATCAAGTTGGAGCACGGCTTTAAATTTTTCAAACGAATGGCTTTTTTGTTTGCAAATGAGAAATTTTAAAAGTTCCTACTTTTTTATTGGTGGTTTCGGAACAATTCTTGTTATCGGATTTATTCCTTTAGGCATCACTACAGGTCTTTTTATCGGGTTTATCGGAAATCGCGGAAGAACTCTGTTCGGTAACTTCTTTTCTATGTTTTCCAATTTTTTATTTATCGAATCTAATGTATTAAAAAAGTTGTCTGCCAAACTTACTTTTTCGCTTACCGCGGAAACTTTATTATAAAATTCTTCTATCTTGTTCAACTGTTTTTCTATGTCGAGTTTTTCTATTTCTTCAAACTTCTGTTGCATCTTTTCAAAGTTTGCAATGTTCTTTTTTACACCTTGAATGGTTGTGTTTATGGAATCGACGGTTCTTCTTATATTTTCTAACGGCTCTACGGACTTTTTAGCAATTTCTACTTTTTGCAGTATTGCAACAATTTGTTCGTAATTGTTTTTCAGCTCTACCGTTTTTTTGTTCAGTTCGTTAATAACTTCTATAGTTAAATTCAGTTCTTCGAATTTGTTAAGTGCTTGAGAAATTTCCGCAGCATATTTTTTCAGTTCGTTTATTTTGTTAACAAAATCACTCATTGGTTAACTCCTTTACTATTTTTGTTGTTGAATTTTCTATTGCCGTATAAATATTGTTTAATTCTTTTTCTTTATAATTAAAATATTTTTCGATTTCCTGTTTGGCAAAATCGTATTTGTTATAAATTTCTTCTATGCTTAAATTTTTTGCCGACAACACTTTTTCAAAATCTTCAAAATTGTTTTGATACAAACTCATTATACAAACTAATTCGAAGTTATAATCTTTTTCATAATATTTCTTTGCAAGACCGAACTGGTTGTAAGAAAACAATAAGTCCGCTTTTTCACTGTAATTCATGTTCGGTTCAAGTATAAATTTTTCACAGACTTCTATCATCTTTTTTGTGTTATCAATATTATATTTCGTGACTTTTTCAAAATGTTCTTTAGCTTTTTCAAACTCTTCGTTATTAAAAAAGTTTAACGCTTTTAAGTAGTACCTTTCGTCGGTAGCTTCTTCCAAAGCCAAATGTATTTCGTTGATATTGTTTATTCTTGCAATAAAATTATACTTAATTTCGAATTTGTTCATTTTGGCGACAATATTGTTTATTAACTCGATATTATCTTTTTCTTCCAACAGGTATATGTTATGTTCACCTCTTGTTATTGCGACATAAAACTGGTTAAAATAAAAATCATAATTTTTATCTTTCTTCCAGGAAACATCATAAAAGTTTTGGAATATATCGAAATAGTCGGACAAAATGTTGTAAGTTATAATGTTGGGATATTCTCTTCCTTTAATTTCCGATACGGTAAAAATGTTTGCAAGATTGGGAAACTCTTTTTCAAGGGCAACTTTTTTTTGTTCATCGGAAACTATTATCGCAACATCAAGATCCTTGTTCTCAAGTCCGTTAAAAAGTACCTTCTTATTATCATCACTATACTTTATTATTCCGAATTTTCCGGCATTGTTGTTTCTTGTAATTTCGGGAACTTTATCTTCGTGATGTCTTGCCGGCAATTTTTCATCTCTTATTTCGTTAACCAAATTTATAAGTTTTGTTATATCGGTGGAATTTCTGAAATTTTCGTTCAATCTTGTTTTGAAAGTTTTTACCGCGTTATCGGTAAACAATTTTTCAAGTCTGCCGATTTTGAAAAAAGTCGGGTTTATTACCTGGTTCGGGTCGCCGGTAAAAATAAGTCCTCTTTTATCGGACAACAAGAACAGCATATAAATTTGCAGTTCGGTTAAATCTTGAATTTCGTCGACTATAACATAATCGTATTTTATTTTTTTTGTTTCTATAGCAGAGCAAAGGTTAAAAGCAAAATCGTTCATATCAACCATATTTCTGTTTTGCAACCATTTGTTATATTCCATTGTAAGCTCATATAAAGTTTCTCTGTCTTCTTTGTCAAATGCTTTATAATCGTCGGGGATTTTATCATCTTTATTTACATAAGAGTTTCTGTCTACGATATTATTAATAGTTCCGTCCTGCGATTTTTTCAGTTTTCTGTTCCAATCAACATACATTGAACCCTTCAATATTCCGCAAATTTCGCTGTAAATTAAACTTTTGTTTTCTCTTATAAATCGTTGATACTTTTTGTTTCTTGTATCCAAAAATTCTTTTTCAAACTGAACGGCACTTAACATTAAGTTTCTCAATTCTGTTTTTTTATTTTCATATTTTGCGTTAAGTTCTATACACAAATCTCTGAAAGTTTTTATATCCGTGTTTGCCGAAAAAGAGTTCACTTTTTCTTCGACAAAACTTCTTAATCCTTCGGAATATGTAACATAAAGAATCTTTTTTGTATCGGAATATTTTTTCTGCAACTCTTTTATCACCTGAATGGAAATAACGGTTTTTCCGCTGCCTGCAATTCCGGAAAGAATGCTCGGCAATTTAAGTTGCATATCTTTACTGTGCAAAGAAAGGTTTTGTTTTACCGTTAAAACTTCCTGTTTGTTCAAATCTTTAAATGTAGTTTGTGTATCTTCTATAATCGCATCAACCTGTTTATTGTTTGTGTCGATAAAATCCTGTTTTATGTAACTGTTTTTGTCAACAAAAAATGCTTTATCCTGTTGTTGGTCATGTTTGGCAATAAAAAAAAGTAACAATGTGCTATAAAGGTCTTGGTTTGAATAGTATTGGTTAAAACAATAATCGTTTTGCAGGGGGTAATCGGCAAGAATCATACATATAATTCTGTCGCTGCCTAAATCTATTGCACCTACTTTGTTTGTTCCTTTAAACTTTTTGAAACCGAAACTGTTAAAATCGTAAAGTTCGTTTACGGATGATTGTTGAAGTTTTTGTATAAGAGATTCGTACCTATCAATATCTTGATACTTTTTTAATTGCTTTTCTAATTTAGTCGTAATAAATATATTCATCTATTTTCCTAAATATTTATAATTAAATATTATATTAAATATTATCGGTTTTTTTAATAATTTGATATACTTATAAAAAATATTTTAATTAAGAAGGGAAAAATAAAGATGAAAAAGTATTACATTACAACCCCGATTTATTATGTTAACGACAGACCTCATATAGGTCATGCTTATACTACAATAGCCGCAGATATTGCTGCCCGTTGGAAAAGACTTCAAAATAACG
Source organism: Elusimicrobiota bacterium (assembly GCA_017528425.1). Taxonomy (GTDB): domain Bacteria; phylum Elusimicrobiota; class Endomicrobiia; order Endomicrobiales; family Endomicrobiaceae; genus Ruminimicrobiellum. Next base: position 75,310 of record JAFXOV010000016.1, read on the forward strand.
AAGTTTATTTTTTAACCGGAACAGACGAACACGGTGCAAAAATTTGTCAGTCCGCACAAGCTAAAGGAGTTACGCCGAAACAACTTTGCGACGAAATGAGCGGATACTTTCAAGAGGCTTGGAAACTTTTAAATATATCTAACGACGGTTTCATAAGAACGACAGATAAATTTCACGAAGAAACCGTTCAAATGATAATGCAAAAACTTTACGATAAAGGTCTTATATACAAAAAACAATATGAAGGATTATATTGTGTAGGTTGCGAAAAGTTTATTGCCGAAAAAGATTTGGACGAAAACGGATGTTGTCCCGATCACAAGAAAAAACCCGTAGTTCAATCCGAAGAAAATTATTTTTTCAAACTTTCACAGTTTAACGAACAACTTATAGACATGATAGAAAATCCCGCAAACCCCAACCATATAGATGTTTTACCGGAACAAAGAAGAAACGAAATATTGGGAAAATTAAGATTGGGCCTTGAAGATATAAGTATTTCAAGAGCCGCTCTTGATTGGGGCATACCGTTACCTTTCGATAACAGTCAAACGGTATATGTTTGGGTAGACGCTTTAATCAACTACGTTTCTGCTATCGGATATAAAGATAACAAAGAAATGTTTGAAAAGTATTGGCCTGCGGATATACATTTGATGGCAAAAGATATTTTGTGGTTCCACAGTGTAATTTGGCCCGCGCTTTTGATGGGTGCGGATATTCCGGTACACAAAAGAGTTTATGCTCACGGATTTTTCACCATTAACGGTGACAAAATGTCTAAAACATTGGGGAATGTTATTACACCTGCTCAACTTGTAGAAAAGTTCGGTGTAGATCCCGCAAGATATTTAGCGGTATCGTTAATCCCGTTCGGACCGGACGGCGACATTTCCATGGAAGCACTTACAAAAAAATATAATGTTGATTTGGCAAACAATTTGGGTAACCTTGTTTCAAGAACAAACAAAATGGCGGAAAAATATTTTGAAGGTAAAGTTCCTAAAACCGATATTGAAGACAACTTAACAAAAGAAGTAGCAAAAATTTTAAATAACGGTTACGGACTGTCAATAGAAAATATGCAGTTCCATAAAGCATCGGACACATTACAACAGGCAATAACATTAATTAACCAGCAAATAGAACAGGATGCTCCTTGGAAACTTGCAAAAACAGATACTAAAAAACTTGCGGATTGTATGTATTGCTATTTCCAGGCAACAGACTTAATAGCATTACATTTAATACCTTTTATGCCTACACTTTCCGAAAAAATTTGGCAATTAAACGGCGGAAACGGTAACATTATTGATATTGCAAAAAAATATTTTGAAGATAAAGTGTTACCGAAAGAAGGTTTTTCACCGAGCGATACGAAACTCGGGAAATTCGAAATATTGTTCCCGAGAATACAAACAGATAATAAGTAATTTATAATTAACTAAAATAAAAAAAGAGAGGAAAAAATGAAAAAAAGTTTTTTGGCAGTATTGTTGGCAGTAGCACTTGTATCACCTGTATTTGCAGCAGAAAAAGACATGTGGGTTGGCGGAAGTTTCGGATATAGTAGCGTATCTTCCAAGGCAGCTCCTGATTTGAGTAATGATGCAGCAAGTGAATTTACAATTGCACCTGAATTCGGTTATGTTTTAGACGAAAAATGGGACATAGGTTTAGATTTGTCTTATACAAAAACCAAAAATACGGCATATACGACAGATGGAATTGATAAACTAATTCCCGGTTCAAATGGAAGTAGCGATACGGATACAATCGGCATAGCACCTTTTGCGAGATACAATTTAGCAAAAGTAGCCGGCATTGACGTTTTATTAAAAGGTTCTTTCTTTTACAACAGTTCAACAATAAAGCTTTGGGGTGAAGATGTAACAGTAAATTCTTGCGGTATAACAATAGCTCCTGTTATTTCATATACCATAAACGAAACTTGGTCGATAGCTGCAACACTTAATTTCTTGGAGCTCGGATATGCTCATTTCTCGTCAAGTGATTTGAAAAATTCCGCCGGCGAAGAGTATGCTTGCGATATATTCGGCTTAAATGTAAATGATGCTTCTATCATAAGTATCGGCTTTTCATACCACTTCTAATACCACAATTAGAATATATAAAAGAGCAGAGATTTTTTTCTCTGCTCTTTTTTATGTATGTCATTGCGAGGCAACTTGTTGCCGTGGCAATCCATAGTCCTTTGTCATCCCGCACTTGATGCGGGATCTCGTTGTTCATTGTCATTCCGGACTCCGATCCGGAATCTATAAAAAATTGTGCCGCAGGCACTCCGAAAACATTTAAACCTTTCAAGTATTCAACTAAAATATTTTGTGCTTTTTTCGTTGACATTGTCGTCTAAAAAATATAAAATATTTGCATAATTATTTTGAAACTTAAGTCGAAAAATTCGGCTTAAAATAAAAGGAGAAAAAAATGAAAAAAAGTTTTTTGGCAGTATTGTTGGCAATAGCACTTGTATCACCTGTTTTTGCAGCAGAAAAGGACATGTGGGTAGGCGGAAGTTTCGGTTATGCATCCGTTAATAATGATTTATATGATGGAGCTATCACTACATCTTCAACAGCATGGTCTGTTGAACCGGAATTTGGTTGGACCATAGTTGACAGATGGGATATCGGTTTGGACTTTGAATATTCTTCTGGAAGAGTTACTCAATTTTATGGTTTAGATATCGGTAAAACATTGTCTCCTTCCCTACCGTTCTCAGGATTTTTCTCTGCTGATGCTAAAACAACGGCAATAGCACCTTTTGTAAGATATTATTTAGCAAAGATAGCAGGTGTCGATATTATTTTGAAAGGTTCTTTTTTCTATGCAAAAACAGATCTTGATGTTATAGAAAATGGTGATGTACCTACCATAGGAGTTACCGGTTATGGAATTAGTATTGCACCTATAATTTCTTACAGTATAAACGAAACATGGTCAATCGGTGCTAAACTTAACTTTGCTGAACTTACTTTTGTTCATGTAGATGTGGATGAAAATTTTATAAAGGTTAAAGCAGATGAATTCGGTTTTAATTTGAACAACGGTTCTTTAATAAGTGTAGGTATAGTATACCACTTCTAAAAACTGCTTTGCAGTTTTTGAGGTATAGAAGTATGGAAGTATAGAGGTATAGAAATAACAAATATATAAAAAAGGGCAGAAGATTTTCCTTCTGCTCTTTTTTTATGCCCGCCATTGCGAGGCAACTTGTTGCCGTGGCAATCCATAGTCCTTTGTCATCCCGCACTTGATGCGGGATCTCGTTGTTCATTGTCATTCCGGACTCCGATCCGGAATCTATAAAAAATTGTGCCGCAGGCACTCCGAAAACTTTTCACCCATTCACCTCTTCACCTGTCTTTCCGTCGTTGTCGTTTCCATCCCTCCATCCTTCTATACCTCCATACCTCAAAAATGGTATAATATTAAACCATAAAATAATAATCGGAGAAAAAAGATGTTAATAGATTCTCATGCACACACTACCGATGCACATTTCGATACTGACAGGCAAGAAGTGTTAAACAGAGCATTTAGCAGCGGTTTAAAATATATTTTGGAAGTAGGTTGCGAACCTCCGTTATGGGACAAGGTTGCCGAACTTTCCAAACAGGACAAAATTTATTCTATGTTCGGGCTTCACCCGCAAGATGCGGACAAATTCAACGAAGAACTTTTTAATAAACTTAAATCTTTGTTGAGTGACAAAAAGTGTGTTGCCGTAGGTGAAATCGGACTTGATTATCATTATGAAGGTTATGATAAACAGTTACAAAAAGAACTTTTTGTAAAGCAAATAAATTTAGCTTTAGAAATAAACAAACCTATCTGTGTTCATTGCAGAGATGCTTATGATGATATGGTGGAAATATTTAAAAATTTTAAACAGTTGCCTAAGGGTGTAATACATTGTTTTTCGGGAAGCTATGAGCAGGCAAAAATCGTTGTTGATATGGGCTTTTTGATAGGTATAGACGGACCATGCACTTACCCGAAAAGTAACAAGTTGAAAAGAGTTATAGAAAATGTTCCGCTGGAAAAAATTTTGGTAGAAACCGATTGCCCTTATCTTGCTCCGCAATTGTACAGGGGAACAAGAAACGAGCCTTCTTATGTTGTTGAAGTTGCAAAAAAAATAGCGGAAATAAAATGTGTTCCGTTTGAAGATGTTTGTAATATAACGACAAACAACACAATAAAATTGTATAATTTGGAAGCATAGTGTAGTTTTGTCATTGCGAGGGCTTTAGCCCGTGGCAATCTATAAAAGTTTTTGTAAATTATAAATTGGAGTTTACCATGGCACAGTATTCTTATGTATATGCAAACAATTTGTATCTTAATATAACCAACCGTTGTATGATGGCATGTCCTTACTGCATAAAACACAAATGGGCAGGAAAATTCAGGGGAAATTCTTTAAGATTAGATAAAGAACCTACTGTTGAACAGGTTATAGAATCTATAGGCGACCCTACAAAATACGGGGAAATAATATTTTGCGGTTACGGAGATGCTTTAATAAGGTTACCGGAAGTTATAGAAATATCCAAATGGTTAAAAAGTAAAAATGTAACCGTAAGAATAAACACTGCCGGACTTGCAAACAGATATTACGGTAAAAATATATTACCGCAACTTAAAGGTTTAATAGATGTTATTTCAATAAGTCTTAACGGTTCAAATCCGCAGGAACACAACAAGTTAAACAATCCTATGTTTAAAGAAGAATCTTTCGGTGAAATTTTAAAGTTTGCGCAAGCCGCAAAAGAATATATTCCTACCGTGGTTGTTACGGCTGTGGAACTTCCGGGACTTGATGTATCGAAAGTTAAAGAAATCGTAAAACCGTTAGGTGTTCATTTCAGGGTAAGACCGTATTTAGATGAGTATGAAGAATATTGAGATAAAAAAGTTTGTCAGACTTTTATATATTCCGATACTGATAGTATTAGTGGTTTTTATATTGAATACAAACTCGGTATTATCTAAAAAAAATTGTATTATTGTTGACGGTAAAATCATACCGATACAGTACGACAAAAATAAAATATTAAAAGATATTTTACAGGATAACGACATAACATTAGGTGAAAACGATATTGTATATTCTCCTTTGGATAAACCTGTAAAACCGAACTCAAAAATAAAAATAGTAAGAGTGAACAAAGTAAAATCGAAAACGGCAAGCAAAACGGATTTCAGACCTACATGGCACAAAATATACAATTCGAACTTAAGAAAAGTTGAATTGCAAAAAGGTATAGTAAAATATACCGATTCGGACATAACACAAGTTTTTCACGACTCGAAATTGGAAAGTATTGTATACGATAAACAGTTGTCATATTCAATAAGTTTTTACAGATTGTTGTTGTTGGACAAAAATAATAACATAGAAAAAATATACGATTTATCCAAAGCCAAAAGAATGAAAATGGTGGCAACGGCATATTATCCGGGAGATCCTTTAGCCTGGAAAGACGGAACAATAACTTTTTTGGGACAAAAAATGCAACGAGGTATTGTTGCCGTTGACCCGAAAGTTATACCGTTAAGAACAAGACTGTATATTTCCGGTTACGGTTACGGATATGCAGGTGATACGGGTTCTGCGATAAAAGGTGACAGAATAGATTTGGGTGTAAATAATGCAGAAGAAGAAAAGTCGTGGATGTTTAGAGAAGTTACGGTATATATTCTTGAAAAATCCAATACTTGGTAAGGTGAAAAAATGATAAAAGATATGACATTGTTCGGTAAAATTTTGTATGAACAAGGGCTAAACCATTCTCATTCCGGTAATATAAGTATAAGAGACGGTAATGAAATACTGATAAAAAGGCACGGTGCGATGTTGGGCTATCTTACAAAAAAAGATATTGTCAGAATAAATTTGAATAACGACAAAAAAGATAAACTTGCATCGCTCGAAGCTAAAGTTCACAGAGCAATATATTTGAAAAATTCTGAAATTAAGGCTGTCGCTCACGGCCACACAATATATGCTACGGTGTTATCGTTACATAATAAAATTATAAAACCTATAGACAGCGAAGGTCGGCTTTATTTACCGCAAATTCCTGTACTTGATTGTAAAGAAACTATAGGTTCCGATGAAGTGGCAAAAAAGATTCCCGAACTTATATCAAAATACAAATGTGCAATTATAAAAGGGCACGGTGCTTTTGCCGCAGGTAAAAATTTGGAACAGGCAAGCATGTATCTTTCCGTAATAGAAAATGCATCGAAAATTTTATATTTGAGTAAAGTATATAAACAATTCAGCCGATAAAATTAACATTATGAAAAGTATGTAAAATTTTATATAATGCATATTGAAAATATTTGGTAAAGTGCGATTAAAATGCAGATAACATTAAAACCCGTAAAATCTTCGACAAAAGTATTTAAATTTTTAGAAAAAAAAGGTTTGATTTCCGTACTGAAACCTACGGATAAAGCTCTTAAAACAAGAACAAAAACAGGAACGGTTGATATATTATATACATCAAATAAAAGGTTCGGTTCGCACAGGTTGATGTGTATCGGTAAAAGAACAAAAAAAGTTCAGTTCAGTTACCATTTGGATAACGAAGATCTTTTATTTATAAATCCGGAGAATATCGATTACCAAAAACTTTATTTGGTGTTTGCATTAGACAAAATAGATGTGTTCGGTAAAAAGTTGAAAAAGAACTTGTTAAACAGTAAAGATTTTGTTGCGGTAGAAATTGTTTATAATGATCCGAAATTAAGTTTTTTTACGGTACTTAAAAAGACGGTTCATTGTGAAGTCGTAAAAGATGAAGATAAACAACATCCTATATTTTTTGTTATGGAATCTTCTGACTTAAAAAACAATAAAATTAAACATAAAGAATTAAATATATTCGTAGGAGAATAGCAGTATGCAGGAATTTTTAGTGAATATGTTAGTGCCCATAATAACGGGTATTGTATATTTCGTTATGGCAATAGAAGTTATAAGGGTAAGCAGAATAAGAAAATTTATGTTCGGTGAAATAGGGTATCAAAAATTATTTGCAGCATTTGTAATGTTCGGTATATATTTTATTACAAGACCGTTACAAAATATTATAGGACCTCATCCTTGGCCGATGATTATAAATTCGGCAAGACAATTTTTTATTATGGGAATAATCGCACCTTCGATTTTCGTAGGAATATTGCATTGGGTTCCGGGAAAAAGCGGTGCACCGAAATCTTCTGTTGTTGCAGCTTACGGAATAGGAATTTTGATGGGTATAATGTTTGCTCTTATAAATTCAATTGCAGTTGACGGTTCCAAAATTATTGCAACGGTAGGCAATCTTCATTTATATGATGCAACATGGTTTTCCGGTGATTCTAAAATACAGTTGATAATGGTTCATCTTATTTGTCAGTTGGTTTCACCTGTAGGCCTTATTCTTCTTGCCGCTGCATTTGTAAGACACAGAAGACATAATTATATGTTAGGTCATATTTATACCAAAATGAAAACAAAATGGAGATACCTTGAAACAGGTCTTATAATATTGCCGGGATCATTTTTGTTGTCGGGCTTTTTTGCGATGTTCGGAAGATATTACACTTATTTGTGGTGCATATATTTTGTCGGAGCAATTATAGCGGGATTTTTTGTGTTGTACAGCATAAAGTTGGCACCGAGAGAAAAACCTGCAGATTTACAGTAAATTATAAATTGGAGTTCAGTATGTCTTATTTAGTTTTAGCCAGAAAGTTCAGACCTACAACTTTTGATGAAGTTATCGGTCAAGACCATATATCGCAAACATTAAAAAATGCAATCAAAGAAGATAAAGTTGCTCATGCTTACCTTTTTAGCGGTCCCAGAGGTACAGGTAAAACAACCATGGCAAGAATTTTTGCTAAAGCGCTTAACTGTAAAGAAGGACCTACTCCGGAACCGTGCGGTAAATGTCAAAATTGTATAGATATAGCAAAAAACCAAAGTATAGATGTTATGGAAATAGATGCCGCATCAAATACAGGTGTAGATAATATAAGAGAAATAAGAGAAAACGTTAAGTTCGGAGCAACATCTTCAAAATATAAAATTTATATCATAGACGAAGTTCACCAGTTATCTACCGGAGCATTCAATGCTTTACTTAAAACACTGGAAGAACCGCCCGAACATATAATTTTTATTTTGGCTACAACGGAACAACATAAAGTTCCTATAACCATTCTTTCAAGATGCCAAAAGTACAGATTCAGACTTTTGTCTACAAACGAAATAGCTAAAGCCATAAAAAATATTGCTAAAAAAGATAACTTCGAAATAGAAGACGAAGCACTTAAAATCATAATAAACGCTTCCGGCGGATCGATGAGAGATGCTTTAAGTTTGCTCGATCAGGCAATATCTGCAACCACGGGCAAAATAACCGAAGAATATATAAGAAATTTGATAGGACTTTTACCTAAAGAAATAATAGCTAAAACCATAGATTACATCGCACAAAACGATGTTGAATCAATAATGAAAATTTGTAAACAGGTTTACGAAGAAGGATACAATGTTTTGCAGTTTGCAAGAGATTTAAGAGATCATTTAAGACAACTTATGATTTTTTCCGTAAACCCTGAAATTTCCGATGTTTCAAACGAAGATAAAAAGTTATACGACAGACAAAAAGTGTTGTTTCCGATGTCCAGATTTATAAGGATGGGTAATCTTATATCAAAAGCTTTGGAAGAAATGAAATGGCACGATCAACCGAGAATGTTGTTGGAACTTTACCTTTTGAAAATGGCAGAACCATACTACAATGTTGCCGAACTTATTTCAAAAATTAACGAAATAGGAAAAGGTAACTTAGCAAATATGCCGGAATTAAAAGAAGTAAAAATCGAAAAAAATGTTGTAAACAATATAGCGCCTCAACCGGCGGCGATAAACGAGCCGGTTGAAGAAGATACTGTCGTAACAATGGCGGAATCTTTTGATTATGATTTAATGGGTTTATGGAAAGAAATAGTTGCTGAATTTTCAAGAAAACATCCTATGTCTGCTCAAACTTTAAAAGATGCAACCGTTAAAGAACTAAATGCAAATACATTTCAAATTGCCGTACCAAGTCCGTTATCTTTAAATATGATAAAAATGCATCTTGAAACAATACAGAAACTTATGACAAGAAAAAGCGGAAGAGAAATAAAAGTTTCCATGGTGTTGGATGAAATTGCACAAAAAGGCGGAATAATAAAAGAAGATATAAAAATTGAAACCGAAGAACAGCCGCCTCAAGAAAAGTTTGTTGTAGTTGAAGATTTTAAGGAAACGGCAAAAACTGCCGTTCCATCAAAAATAGAAAGTATTGCAAAAAAGTTCGGCGGATTGGCAGTAAAAAAGAAAAAAGATAATACCGTATCAACAGATAAACAAAAAGCTGACGGAGACGGTTCTGACAGCGGATCGGAAGAATAATAAATGAACAGACCTCAAACAGTTGAAAAAATGATAGATATTGTAAAAAAGTTGCCCGGTGTAGGTCCGAAAATGGCAGAAAGGTTGTGCTATCATATACTAAAAATGTCCGATTCGGAAGCAAAATCTTTCATGGATGCGATACAAAACGCAAGACAAAAAGTTAAAGTTTGTTCCGTTTGTTACAATTTAAGCGAATCCGACCCTTGCCCTATATGTTCCGATAATACAAGAAATAAAGAACTTTTATGTGTTGTTGAAAGCCCGCAAGATTTAATAGCCGTAAGTAAAGTAAAAAACGAAGATTATAACGGATTGTATTTTGTGTTGGGCGGGGCATTATCTCCGCTTGATGCAATAGGGCCCAAAGATATAAGAATTAACCAACTTATTACCAGATTAAAACAAGATGATATAAAAGAAGTTATACTTGCCACGGATATGGATTCAAAAGGGGAAACAACTGCGGTTTACCTTGCTCAACTGATAAAACCGTTAGGTATAAAAGTTTCAAGACTCGGTTACGGTATGCCTGTAGGCGGCGATATTGAATATGCCGATGAAGTTACCATTTCAAAAGCTATTGCCGGCCGAAAAGAAATGTAACTAAAAAACTAAAAAAGTTATACTAATCTAAATTCATTGACATATAATTTATAAACAGATAAAATTTTATCTATAAAAATTGTCGAAATTGTGCAGTTTGCCGATAAGAGAGTTTTGTATATTAAAATGGTATAAAATTCTTCTTATCAGTGTTCTTTTTTATATATAAAATTGCAAACAAAATATTAAATTTCGCAAAAGGAGTAGAAGATGTCAAAGATGATTGAAGTTCGTTGGCATGGTAGAGGCGGACAAGGTGCAAAAACCGCAGCTCTATTATTTGCACAAGCTGTTTTATCAACCGGAAAGTATATCCAAGCTTTCCCGGAATACGGTCCTGAAAGAATGGGTGCACCTGTTCAATCTTTCAACAGAGTTAGTGATGATCCTATTACAGTTCATTGCTCGGTTACAGAACCGAACTATGTTGTTATTTTGGATCCTTCATTGATAGAAGCCGTAGATGTTACCGAAGGTGTGGGAACACAAGGTAAAGTTATTGTTAATACCTCTTTTTCAGCAGAAGAAATGGCAAAAAAACTCGGTATTGCAAAAGAGCAGGTTTATGTTGTAGACGCATCAAAAATTTCAAATGAAACAATAGGTCAAAACAGACCTAATACCCCGATGTTAGGTGCTTTGGTAAAAGTTATCGGAACACTCGACATTGAAGGTGTTTTGAAAGATACAAGAGCAAAACTCGAAGTTAAATTCAGAAGCAAACCTGAAGTTATTGACGGAAACATTACTTCAATACAAAGAGCATATGACGAAGTAAAAAATTCATAATTTGTAAAAAAACAGATTCAAATATATGGAGAATAAAATGAAAAACGAAGAAAAAAAACCTACAGCTGCAGAACTTCCTGCAGGTGGAATAGTAGAAGCTGGAACAGCAGCTCAGTTTAAAACAGGTCCTTGGAGATCCATTAAGCCTGTATGGAGCAAAGAAAAATGTAAAGCTTGTATGATTTGCTGGATATATTGCCCGGATGCATCAATACAAGTAGCAGACGGTAAAGTTACCGGTATAGATTATGACCATTGCAAAGGTTGCGGTATTTGTTCTAAAGAATGTAAGTTCGGCGCAATAACAATGGAAGCGGAAAAGAAATAATTTAAAGAAAATTTTAAAGGGGTAAATAATAATGGTAAAGCCAATATTTTCTAAAGGAAAAATAGTTGCCAAAACTGGTAACGAAATGATGGCAGAAGCTATGAGACAAATAGCTCCTGATGTTGTTGCTGCTTATCCTATAACGCCGGCAACAGAAATAGTTCAAATATTTTCACAATTTGTAGCAGACGGTAAAGTTCCTACGGAATTTGTTGCGGTAGAAAGTGAACATTCCGCAATGTCAGCAACAATTGCAGCATCTGTAGCAGGTGCAAGAGCAATGACGGGAACATCATCACAAGGTTTTGCTTTAATGTGGGAAATGCTTTATATCGCAGCAGGTTTAAGACTTCCTATCGTTATGGCAGAAGTTAACAGAGCATTGTCTGCTCCTATTAATATTCACGGTGATCAATCGGATACAATGGGTGCAAGAGATGCAGGTTGGATACAAATTTATTCTGAAGATCCTCAAGAAGCTTATGATAATATGATCCAATCTGTAAGAATTGCAGAAACTGCAAAATTACCTACAATGGTAACAACAGACGGATTTATTATTTCTCACTGTATGGCAGCTGCAGAAGTATATCCTGATGAAGACGTAAAAGAATTTGTAGGAACATACAAACCTGAAAGATATTTGTTGGATTACAAGAGACCTTTCACATTGGGTTCAATCGAAATGCAGGATTATTATTTCGAACACAGATATCAATTGGCACAAGCACAAAGAGATGCCAAGAAGATTATTCTTGATGTAGCAAAAGATTTCAAAAATAAATTCGGTAGAGAATACGGATTTTATGAAAAATATAAAATGGACGATGCTGAAGTTGCTATCGTTACAATCGGTTCCGCGGCAGGAACAACAAAAGCAGTTATTAACGAATTAAGAGAAAAAGGAATAAAAGCAGGTTTGATAAAAATAAGAATTTTCAGACCTTTCCCTGCAGACGAAATTGCAAAAGATTTAGCTAATGTTAAGGCATTGGCAGTGTTGGACAGAGCAGATTCTTGCTCAGGCACATTTGCACCGGTATATTCAGATGTTGTAGCAGCTATGTATGCTAACGGCGTAACCGGTCCTAAAACAGAAAACTATGTATACGGTTTGGGCGGAAGAGAAATCGATATGACCCATATTGCAGATGTTTTCAAACATTTGGACGAAGTTGCAAAAGGTAAAGCTCAAGCATCAAAAACAGTTGAATATATTAATGTAAGAATAAAATAATAAATTAGGAGAATATAAAAATGGCAAATTTAAAAGAATTAAGTAAAAATGCCGAAAGAGTTACAGGCGGTCACAGACTCTGTGCCGGTTGTGGTGCAGGTGTTGTTGCAAGACAAACTCTTATAGCAGCTGAAAATATGCCTGTTGTTGTAGTAAGTGCAACGGGTTGTTTGGAAGTTTCAACTTCAGTATTTCCTTACACATCTTGGAAAACTCCGTTTTTCCACAGTGCATTCGAAAACTCTGCAGCTACATGTTCCGGAGTAGAAGCAGCATACAAAAGTTTAATAAGACAAGGCAAAATAAAAGATGAACCTATCAGATTCATAGCATTCGGCGGTGACGGCGGAACCTATGATATCGGTTTACAATCATTGTCGGGAGCTATGGAAAGAGGTCACAGAATGCTTTATGTTTGCTACAACAACGAAGCATACATGAACACAGGTATTCAAAGAAGCAGTGCAACACCTCAAGGTGCAAGTGCAACTACATCACCTGTAGGTAAAGTTAAACAAGGTAAAGAACAACCTAAAAAAGATTTGACTGCAATAATTGCAGCTCACAATGTTCCTTATGCAGCACAAGCTATAATCGGTGATTTCAACGATTATATTACAA
>JAFXOV010000017.1 GCA_017528425.1 Elusimicrobiota bacterium
AAAATACATTATTATGGATGCTATTATAAGTGCTGTCCATAATGTATCTACCCAAGAATAAACATCAGTAAAAACTTTATTTGCTTTTTCTGTTTTAATAAATTTTTTCTTTACAAGTTGCATTATAACAGCCAAAACTAAAAAAATACAACCTGCTATAAACAATTTGATTTCCATATTGTTATCCGAATTATAATATTATTAAATTATACAAAAATTTTTTTCAGTTGAATAGTAAAATTTTGCTAAACAATTTTTATATTTTCTCTAAGCTTATTCTTGAAAGCTCAGTATCTACTTTCAATACTCTGACTTTTATTGTCTGTCCTACGGAAACAACTTCATATGGGTTAGACACAAACCTATCGCTAAGTTTTGATATGTGAACCAAACCGTCTTGATGAACTCCGATATCTACAAATGCTCCGAAATTTGTAACATTTGTTACAGTTCCGTCAAGAACCATATTTTCTTTTAAGTCTTCTATAGAATTTATTTCGTCACTAAATTCCGTTGAAACAAAAGTTTTTCTGGGGTCTACTCCCGGTTTTTTTAGCTCTGCAATGATATCGTTTAACGTAAGCATTCCAACGGTATCCGTAACATAATTTTTTAAATTTATTCTTGAAATGGCTGATGTGTTTCCTATTAACTGTTCCGGAGTCATAGACAAATCTTGTGCCATTTTTTCTACTATCGGATAACTTTCAGGATGTATCGCAGAATTGTCTAACGGGTTTTCCCCATCTGCAATTCTTAAAAATCCGGCACATTGAGTAAATGTTTTTTCACCGAACATACTAACATTTAACAACTGCTTTTTATTTGTAAAAGAACCGTTTTTAGCTCTGTATTGAACTATGTTTTTTGCTGCAAGTCTTCCGATACCTGCAACATAACTTAAAAGTTCTGTTGATGCTGAATTAAGATTTACACCAACATAATTCACACAAGATTCTACCGTTTCATCAAGATTCTTTTTCAATTGTGTTTGATTAACATCGTGCTGATATTGACCTACACCGATAGATTTAGGATCTATTTTTACAAGCTCGGCTAACGGATCTTGCAATCTTCTTGCTATACTTATTGCACCTCTAACGGTAACATCCAAATCCGGAAATTCGTTTACTGCCAAAGGTGATGCGGAATATACGGAAGCTCCTGCTTCGCTTACTACTACGGCTTTAGCTTTCAACTGATTTTTCTTTAATACCGCATTTATAAAATTTACCGTTTCTTTTGATGCTGTTCCATTACCTATAGCTATAAGTTCAACATTATATTTTTTAATAAAATCTACAACTATATCTTGTGCTTCCATTACTCTGCACATCGGTTCATGAGGGAATATAGGTTTATATTCTTTATAGTTACCGTTTCTATCTATTATTGCAACTTTACAACCTGTTCTAAAACCGGGATCTACACCCATAATAACTTTCGGTCCGGCAGGTGATGCTAACAAAAGATTTTTTGCATTTGTAGCAAATACTTTTATTGCTTCTTTATCTGCCTCTTCCATTTTTGCAATAAAAATTTCTACCTGTAACGAAGGGTAAAGATGTCTATCAAAAGCAGTTTTCATTGCAGTCCAAAGCTCAGGATAAAATAATGCCATGTTCGTTTTAACTATTTTTGCTGCTATAGTTTCTATTGCCTGTTCACTATCAACATCTATTTTCCAAGTTAATATACCTTCTTTTGCTCCCCTTCTTATAGCAAGAATTCTGTGCGATACTATACTTTTTATAGGTTCCGAATAATCGTAATACATTTCAAATTTTGTTTTTTGATCTTCGAGACCTTTTTTAACTTTAGATTTTAAAACACCGGTAGTAAGAATAAAGTTTCTTATAAGACCTCTATACAATGCATTATCGGATATTTGTTCTGCAATAATATCTATTGCGCCGGTTAACGCATCTTTTACCGTTAACACACCTTTTTCTTTATTTAAGAACTTTGATACTATTTCATCTTTATTTACAGTTTTACTTACCATTATATCTTGAGCAAGTATCATTTGTGCTAACGGTTCAAGTCCTTTTTGTTTTGCAATTGTAGCTTTTGTTGTTCTTTTCGGTTTATAAGGTAAATATATATCTTCCAACTTTGTTTTTTCTCTGCAAAGTTCTATTTGTTTTTTCAATTCCGGAGTTAACTTTTTTTGTTCATCAATACTTTTTAATATTGTTTCTTTTCTTGTTTCAAGTTCTATATAGTATTGAAGTTTATCTGCAACTCCTCTGACTTCGGTTTCAGATAAATTTCCTGTTCTTTCTTTTCTATATCTTGAAATAAAAGGAACTGTATCACCTTGACCTAACATACTTACTGTAGCGGATACAGACCCTTCATTTAAACTTAATTCTTCACTTATCCAACCGATAATATTTTGTTGAGTGCTCATAATTTAATCCTCATAGTTTATAGGGTTATAAGGTTATAGGATTATAGGTTCAAATGACAAAACAACTAAAAAACAACTCTTAAACCAATAACCTTATAATCTCACAACCTTTCTTTTGTTCATAAAATAGGAGCTAATATACGGTATAAAAATACTTATGTATAGTTAGCTCCTAAAAATTGTTTTCGAAATTATTTTTTGCCAAGAATTTTGAAAACTTTTGTTCCACAGTCTGGGCATACACCTTTAACTGCTTTCATTCCGTTTTGCATGATTGTTTCTTCCGGATTTTTAACTTCTACTTGCTTTTTGCATTTCATACATCTTGCTTGTGGCATGATACTTTCTCCTTTTATATAAACTTAATGACTACGACTATTTTGCTAATTTTGCATGTTCTTTTATAAGATTTAATGCAATTTCATTTTTCTGTATTTGGCTTGTACCTTCATACAATGTTGTAATTTTTGCATCTCTCATCATTTTTTCTACAGGATATTCTTTGCAATATCCGTATCCGCCGAATATTTGAACTGCGTCTGTTGTAACTTGCATTGCCGTTTCAGAAGCAAACAATTTTGCCATAGCTGATTCTTTACTTGTTCTAACTCTATCTTTAGGATCTTTCTTATTATTGTCATCTATCATTCTTGCAACAGAATATAAAAGTGCTCTTGCAGCTTCAACTTTTGTTGCCATTTCTGCAAGCATATGTTGTATTGCTTGGAAAGAAGATATAGGTTGACCGAATTGTACTCTTGTTCTTGAATATGCAATCGCTTCTTCCAATGCACCTGCTGCTATACCTAAAGCTTGTGCTGCTACTCCAGGTCTTGAAGCATCAAGTGTTGCTTGAGCTATCATTAAACCGTGACCTTCTTTACCTAATAAGTTTTCTTTAGGAACTTTGCAATTATTGAATATCAATTCTCTTGTTGAAGAAGCTCTGATACCCATTTTGTTTTCTTTTTTACCAAAAGTAAAACCTTCCATACCTTTTTCAAGTATGAAAGCAGATATTCCTCTTGCACCTCTTGAAGGATTGGTTTTTGCAAATACTGTATAAACTTCTGCATCACCTGCATTTGTTATGAAACATTTTGTTCCGTTAAGAATATAGTCACCATTAGCATCTTTTGTTGCAACTGTTTTCATACCGGTTGCATCTGAACCTGCTGAAGGTTCCGTTAAACCGAAAGCAGCTACTGTACCTGCGGCAATTCTAGGAAGATATTTTTGTTTTTGTTCTTCGTTTCCACCAACAAGAATAGGTAAAGTTCCAAGTGCTGTTGCTGCTAAGCATAATGCTACACCACCATCAACTTTACAAAGTTCTTCGGTAGCAAGAACCAAATTCATTATGTTTCCATCACCGAAACCGCCGTATTTTTCAGGAATATATGCACCACAAAGACCGGCATCTGCCAATTCTTTTACGATATCCCAAGGAAAAGTACCTTCTTCATCATATTTTTCTCTAACCGGTTTCATTTTTTCTTGAGCAATTTGTCTTGCCGTATCAACAATCATTTGCTCTTCTTCACTTAAAAAATAATTCATCATTTTGTTTTACCTCATATATTAGTTTATAACTTATAGCTCACAGCTGATAGTTTACTTTTTTAACTTTAAGCTTTCAGCTTTAAGCTATTTGTTAAGTTTTCTATAAGCCTGTTTTGCAGAATTTTGTTCTGCTTCTTTTTTAGAGCTGCCTCTACCAAAACCAAACTGTTTTCCTTCTATAAAAACAGCTATTTCGAATTTTTTATCGTGGTCCGGTCCATACTCTTTAACAACTTTATATTCCGGCAAAGTTTGAAACTGTGCCTGAACCAATTCTTGTAAAGATGTCTTATAATCCATCAATTCTACTGTTTGTTGTAAATTCAAAAATTTATTTATGTAACTCTTTACATTTTCAAAATTTGAATCTAAATATATCGCACCGATAACTGCTTCAAACGAATCACAAAGCAAAGAATCTCTATGTCTTGCAAGGTTTAATTCCTCACTTTTGCTAATAAAAATAAATTTATGTAGCTTTATTTTTTTTGCCCAAGAACTTAAACTCTTTGCAGAAACAATTTGAGCTTTTATTTGAGAAAGTTTTCCTTCATCATCAGAATACTTATTATATAAATATTCACTCACAACGGCGGATAGAATACTATCTCCAAGAAATTCCATCCGCTCGTTACAATATTTTAACCCGTATTCCGAAGAATAAGATCTGTGAGTTAATGCTATTTTTAAAAAATTTAGGTTATGAAATTCATAACCTAAATTTTTTTGAACTTCCTCTAATTTATCCGACATATTTTCTAAGTATAATTACACCGTTATGACCGCCAAATCCTAAAGAATTTGACAATCCGCATGTAATTTGTTGTTGTCTTGCTTTATTAGGAACATAGTCAAGGTCGCATTCGGGATCCGGTGTTTCATAATTTATTGTAGGATGAATAAAACCTTCTTTCATACACAATACCATTGCTATTGCTTCAACCGCACCTGCCGCACCTAACAAATGTCCCGTCATAGACTTTGTAGAATTTACGGGAATTTTATATGCTCTTTCTCCAAACACTTTTTTTATAGCCATAGTTTCTATAGCATCGTTCATATGTGTGGATGTTCCATGTGCATTGATGTAATCTATATCATCTTTTGAAATACCTGCATCTTTAATAGCTCTTTCCATTGCTACAACCGCACCTTTTGCTTCTGCGTGCGGAGCAGTCATATGATAAGCATCATCGGATGCACCATATCCCAAAACTTCAGCATAAATTTTTGCACCTCTAGCTAAGGCATGTTCCAAAGTTTCAAACACAAGAATACCTGCACCTTCTCCAATCATAAAACCATCTCTATTTTTATCGAAAGGTCTTGATGCCGTCTTTATGTCATCATTTCTTGTGGAAAGTGCTTTCATGTTACAAAAACCTGCCACTGATAAAGGAGTAACTGTCCCCTCAGACCCACCGGTAATCATAACATCTGCATCACCGTATCTTAAAAGTCTTAAGGAATCTCCCATAGCATGATTTGAAGATGAACATGCACTTGTTACTGCATAGTTAGGTCCCATAAAGCCATATTCTATTGCAACTTCTCCGGGAAATATATTGCTAATCATAGTAGGAATCAAGAAAGGACTTACTCTTCTTGGTCCTTTTTGAACTAAAATCGTTTGCTCTTCTTCAAGAATATCCAAACCACCAATACCAGTTCCCGTAATACAACCTATTCTAGTCTTATCTTCTTTTTCAAGATCAAGACCGGAATCTTGTATTGCCATTTTTGCTGCAACTAAACCAAGTTGAACAAACCTTGCAGACCTTCTTAGTTTCTTCTTATCTATATATTCTTCAGGATGAAAGTCTTTTACAAGACCAGCAAACTTTGAATTATAGTTTGTTGTATCAAAAGAATCTATATAAGATGCCCCGGATTTGCCTTCTCTTAAAGCTTCAACAAATTTTTGACAACCAATACCTATGGGAGATACAACCCCCATACCAGTAATAACTATTCTTGTTTTTTCCATACAAAACCAACTTTCTTTTCTTACTTAATATTACTTTGCTTGATGAGCTGTAATATATTCTATTGCTTGACCTACAGATTGAATTTTTTCTGCTTCTTCATCAGGAATTTCAATACCAAATTCTTCTTCAAATGCCATAACTAATTCTACTGTATCCAATGAATCTGCACCTAAATCATTTATAAAAGATGCACCTGGAACAACTTCTGCTGGATCTACACCTAATTGCTCAACAATAATTTCTTTTACTCTTGTTTCTATGTCTGCCATGATACGGCCTCCTCTTTGTTTTTGAGTTTTTTAAAACCCTTTTTTTATTTTTTACTACTATTTTTTGCTGCTTTATTACATGTACATTCCGCCGTTAACGTTTATAACGTTTCCGGTTATGTATGAAGAATCTTCGCTTGCCAAAAATAATGCGGAATTTGCAATATCTTGAGCTTCACCCAATCTTTTCAAAGGTATAACTTCAGCATATTTTGCTTTAACTTCATCCGACAAAGCATCGGTCATTGCTGTTTTGATGAATCCCGGTGCTATTGCGTTAACCAAAATGTTTCTTGATGAAAATTCTTTTGCACAGGTTTTTGTTAAAGCGATAACTCCGCCTTTAGATGCGGAATAATTTGCCTGACCTGCATTTCCCATTATACCTACAACGGAAGCTATATTTATGATTCTACCGTGTCTCTGTTTGAACATTGTTCTTGTAACGGCTTTGATAGAATTAAATACACCTTTTAAGTTTACGGATATTACAGCATCCCATTCCTGTTCACTCATTCTTAAAACCAAATTGTCTTTTGTTATACCCGCATTATTTACTAATATATCTATTTTTTGAAATTTGTCAAGAGCTTGAGAAATTAAATTTTCGCAATCCGACAATTTTGTAACGTTGCTTGCTATAGCAATCGTTTCAACATTATACTTATTTTTTATTTCATCTGCTGTAGCTTGTGCTTTTTCTATATTTATATCTGTAATAACAATTTTTGCACCTTCTTTTGCAAATGTTTCTGCTATTGTTTTACCTATACCTTGAGCACTTCCCGTTATAACGGCAACCTGATCTTTTAACTTCATTTACTTAACTCCTCTATTACAGTTTCTAAATTTGCAACTGTTTCTATATTCATTGCTTTTTTAGTTTTATCTATTCTTCTCATAAGTCCGGTCAATACTCTTCCGGGACCTATTTCTATAAATGTATCGAATCCGTTAGCAATCGCACTACTTATTGATGTATCCCACAAAACAGGATTACAAATTTGTTTTACGGATTTTTCTTTAATTAAATTTGCATCGTTTGTAAATTGTGCATCGCAGTTTGTAATTATCGGATATTTAGGTTGTACAAAATTATATTTTTCCAACTCAACTTTCATTTTTTCGGAAGCCGATTTCATTAAACTTGAATGGAACGGACCTGAAACATTTAACATAACGGCTTTTAATGCTCCGTTAGCTTTTGCAAGTTCCACCGCTTTTGTTAAAGCTTCGGTTGTTCCCGAAATAACTATTTGTCCCGGTGAATTAAAGTTTACAGGTTCACAAACACCAACTGCGGATGCTTGTTTGCAAACATCTGCAACTGCATCTTTTTGCATACCGATAATCGCTGCCATAGCTCCGGGATTTTCGGCTGATGCTTCGCCTATAAATCGGCCTCTTGCTTTAACCATTTTTAATCCGTCTTCAAAATTAAAGAAACCGGAAACGGCCAAAGCGGAATATTCTCCCAACGAATGACCTGCAGTTGCTATTTCAAACTTTGATAAATCCATTGAACTTTTTAATGCTTCAAATATTGCAACAGATACCGCGAATATTGCAGGTTGTGCATATTTGGTATCTTTTAAACTTTCTTCCGGACCGTTAAATATAACATTCTTTAATTCATCGTCCAACTTATCTATTATATTTTTAGATGCGGGAAACTTATCATAAAATTCTTTTCCCATACCGACAGATTGAGATCCCTGACCGGGAAACGTTAAAAGTATCTTTTTCATATTACCTCAAAAATTAATTTTTAATATACATGCGCCCCAAGTAAGACCTGCTCCGAAAGCAACAAGTTCCACCAAATCGCCTTTCTTTACTCTGCCTTCCCGGATAGCTTCATCCAAAGCAACAATAGTTGTTGCCGCAGACATATTTCCGTATTTATGAACATTTACATAAACATTTTCTTTTGTAACACCGGCTTTTTTTGCTACCGCTTCTATAATTCTTAAGTTTGCCTGGTGCGGTATATATAAGTTAATATCTTTATCCGTTAAACCTGCAAGTTCCTGTGCTTTGTTAACCGCTAAAGCCATTTTGGAAACGGCAACTTTGAAAACTTCTTTTCCCAACATTTTAACAAAGTTAAGTCTTTGTTCAACCGTCTCTTTTGTTGTGGGAAGAGTTGCTCCGCCCGCTGGAATATTTAAAATTTCCGTGTGTGTACCGTCTGTTCCGAGATATGTTGAAACTATATCGTTTTCGGTTTCGGATGCTTCAAATATCATTGCACCTGCACCGTCACCGAACAAAACACAAGTGTTTCTGTCTGTCCAGTCGGTTATTCTTGACAGTGCTTCTACTCCGACAACAAGAACTTTTTTATATAAACCCGAAGCAATGAAAGCTTTTGCTAACGTTACTCCGTATATAAAACCGGAACAAGCTGCCGCAATATCAAAAGCAACCGCATTAAATGCTTTCAACTTTTTCTGTAAATAACAAGCCGTTGAAGGCATCGGTGCATCCGGACTTATTGTTGCAACTACTATTAAATCTATATCGTCAACGGATATTTTAGCTTTTTCTATTGCTTTCGTTGCAGCATTATATGCTAAATCCGATGTGGTTTCACTTTTATCCGCAATTCTTCTTTCTTTTATTCCGGTTCTTGTGGAAATCCATTCATCGGAAGTTTCCACCATTTTTTCCAAATCGAAGTTCGTCAAAACTTTTTTGGGAACATAAGAACCCGTAGATAAAATTTTTACACCTGTTTTATTTTCCATCGTTTAAACCTAAATTAAAACTGTTTATTTCTTCTTCTATCTTTTTATTTATATTGCTTTTTGCAAACTTTGCAGCTGCAATTAAAGCATTTTTTACGGCTCTTGAATTTGATTTGCCGTGCCCTATTATGCAGGGAGCATTTACACCAAGCAACGGCGCTCCGCCGACATCGTCATAATCAATTCTCTTTTTAACTTTTTTCATGGCAAGTTTTAAGAACGGTGCGGCACCCCAATATAAAGGATTGCTTTTTATACTGTTCTTTATAAACTTTGTTACCATTTCGGCAATACCTTCACTCGTTTTTAAGAAGACATTACCTACAAAACCGTCACAAACTATAACGTCGGCTTTGGCTTTGGGAACATCTCCGCCTTCTATATTACCTATGAAGTTCAAGTTTGCTTTCTTTAAAAGTTCACTTGCCTGCAAAGTTAATTCGTTACCTTTTGTTTCTTCTTCACCTATAGACAAAACTGCAACTCTGGGGTTTCTGATACCCATAGCTGTTTTAGCATAAATGTTGCCCATTATTCCGAATTGCAAAAGGTGTTCCGGTTTACAATCAACATTTGCGCCCGTATCAACAATAATACATCTTCCGTTGATATTCGGGAACGGAACAGATATTACAGGTCTTGAAACTCCCGGTATTCTTTTAAAATATAAAAGAGAAGCCGCCATGGCAGCTCCGGAATTTCCCATAGATACAAATGCATCCGCTTTTCCTTCAGAAACCAACTTGCAGCAAACAACCATTGAAGAATCTTTTTTGTGTCTGGCTGCATTTGCGGGATGTTCTCCCATTTCAATAACTTCGGTTGCATTTACAACAGATAACCTTTCTCTGGGAAATTTATATTTTCTTGACCACTTTTCCAATTGAGCGGCAATAATATCCTCTTTGCCGACAAGTATAACATCGTTGTCGGTTTGTTTAACCGCAAGTATTGCACCTTCTATATTTATATCAGGTGCTTTGTCTCCGCCCATTACATCAAGAGCAAGAATCATTTTACTTTGCTTCCTCTTGTTCTTGAGCTTGTTGTTCTTTTGCTTTAGATTTTTTTACTTTTCTCGGAACAACTAATTTTCCGTTATAAAATCCGCATTCGGGACAAACTTTGTGAGGCATCTTAGGTGCTCCGCAGTTTGAACATTTGCTGGAATTTTCAGCTTCTATTTTTGAATTTGCAGATCTTCTGCTGTCCCTACGATGAGGAGTGTGTTTTCTTTTTGGATTTGGCATTTTTCCCTCCGATTATATTTTTAATTTTTTTATTTTTGACCACTTTTCGGCAACAAATTCATCTTTCATTTTTTGTTCACAAAAGCAATCTTTTTCATTTTTATTATTACCGCAAACAGGGCATAACCCTTTGCAATCTTTTTTGCATAACGGTTGCATCGGGATGTTAAGCAACACCGATTCCCTGACTTCTTCCGTTATGTCACATTCGTATTCTTCTTTGGTAAAAGAACATTCAAAAGGTATCTTTATTTCCTGTTCGAACAACTTCAAACATCTCGAACATTCGAACGACATTGTTCCGGTTATGGTGCCGACAACGTCAATAACATCGTCGTATTTGTTTGCTTCAAAAGAAAAAACAAGATTAGCCGACTTTATAATTTCCTTATCAAATTCGAAAGGAAAATTTTTGTTTTCTACGACTAATTTTTTGCTCTTCTTAAAATCATCAAATTTTACTAACAATTTTTCCATAACCTAAATTAAGTTTAGATTATATTTGTTAGTTTGCTTTTTGTCAATACCTTTTAAAAAAATATACATATATAATAATATGTATGTTTTTCAATACTACCTAAATTTTATAAATTTTGCAAGTAAAAAAATTACTAATTGCTGGTTACTAATTGTAGTTTCTGTGTTTACTTTTAAAAATCAATTTTGTAAAATATTCACTCAGTTTAAATAGTTTGTAAATTAAAAATTATTTAGCAATTTATATTTGGGGGAGAAGTAAATGGCTTTTCAAAAGAAAGAAGTAGTAGAAAAATTTAAAACACATGCGACAGACACAGGTTCACCTGAAGTTCAAGTTGCATTGTTGACAACAAGAATCAATTATTTGGCAAATCATTTTAAGAAGTTTCCTAAAGATTATGCTTCAAGAGTAGGTTTCTTAAAGATGATCGGTCAAAGAAGAAGACTTCTTGATTATTTAAAAAGAACAGACAAAGAGTCTTACACAGCTATTTTGAAAAAATTAGATTTAAGAAAGTAAAAAATTTAAGTCCGTCGTAAACACAAAGGATGCACTCAATTCCATATATATATGTAGTTGTGTGGATCTTTTGTGTGATGTTTATAGGCGGACTGATGGAGTAAAAATGGAACAAATTAAAACATCGGTGATTGTTGCAGGCAAAGAAATTTCCATTGAATCAGGCAAACTCGCAAAACAAGCCAACGGAGCTTGCGTTGTAAGAGTAGGCGATACTATGGTTTTGGTTACTGCCGTTGCATCATCAACACCAAAAGAGGGAACGGATTTTATGCCGTTAACCGTAGATTATAAAGAAAGAGCTTACTCTACGGGAAGATTTCCGGGAGGTTTCTTTAAAAGAGAAGCCAAGCCGAAAGAAAGCGAAATTCTTGTAAGCAGACTTATAGACAGAAGTATAAGACCGTTATTTTCGGAATTCTGGAGAAACGATACACAGATAGTAGCAATGGTAATATCTCACGACGGAGAAAACCCGTCTGATATTATAAGTATAATAGGTGCTTCCGTTGCATTACATCTTTCAAACATTCCTTTTGAAAAAGATATCGCTTCCGTAAGAATAGGTAGAATCAACGGAGAATTCGTTGTAAATCCTACTATTCAACAAAGAGAACAATCGGATTTGGATTTGGTTGTCAGCGGAACGGAAGAAGCTTTAACAATGGTTGAAGCAGGTGCAGGCGAACTTTCCGAACAGGAAATGTTGGATGCATTGAATCTTGCAAAAGAAGAAATCAGCAAAATTTGTAAGTTTATAAAAGCTCTTCCTACAAAGGAAAAACTTCCCATAACAGAACCGGTTATAGATGCAAACTTAAAAGCTGAAGTTGAAGCCGAGACTTTGCCTAAAGCTCAAGAGTGTGTAACTATAAAAGATAAAACAGAAAGAGAAGTTACCTGGGCAACATTCAAAAAAGAAATGCAAGACAAACTTGCCGAAAAATATCCTGAACAAGCTAATTTAATAGATTTTGTTATGGAAGATATTTTTTATAAAGAAGCAAGAAAACTTGTTTTAACAAAAAATATAAGAACAGACGGCAGAGCATTAACCGAAATAAGACCTATAACCTGCGAAGTAGGTTATTTGCCGAGAGCTCACGGAAGTGCAATATTTACAAGAGGTCAGACACAATCTCTTGCAACCGTTACTTTAGGCAGTCCTGAAGATAAACAGGTTATGGACGAATTAACAGGTGAATATAAAGAAAGATTCTTATTACATTATAATTTCCCGGGATATGCAACAGGTGAACCTAAACCTGAAAGATCACCCGGAAGAAGAGAAATCGGTCACGGTAATTTGGCAAGAAGAGGTTTAAAACCTGTTCTTCCCGAAGAAAAAGATTTCCCTTATGCAATAAGAATAGTTTCCGATATTACCGAATCCAACGGTTCATCTTCTATGGCATCAGTTTGCGGCGGTTGCTTGGCATTATTAGATGCCGGAGTTCCTATTAAGGCAACTTGTGCAGGTATAGCAATGGGACTTATGAAAGAAGGTGACAACTATGTTATCTTAACCGATATCATGGGAATGGAAGACCATTTAGGTGATATGGATTTTAAAGTTGTGGGTACAAGAAAAGGTATTACAGCTTTACAAATGGATATAAAAATTGACGGTTTAACAACCGAAATTATGGCAAAAGCTCTTGAACAAGCAAGAGTAGGAAGAATGGAAATTATCGGTAAGATAGAAGCTACTCTCCCGCAACCGAGACCGGAACTTTCAAAGTATGCTCCGAGAATGGTATCTTTTGTAATTCCGCAAAGTAAAATAGGAACCGTAATCGGCCCCGGCGGAAAAACAATAAAAGGTATTCAGGAAAATACCGGAGTTGAAATATCTATTGAAGAAGACGGAACAGTGTTTATTTCAAGTCCTAATGCTTTAGCTGTTGAAACGGCAAAGAGCATGGTTGAAGGTTTAACGGCGGAAGTTGAAGTAGGAAAAGAATACAAAGGTAAAGTTACAAGAATTATGAATTTCGGTGCCTTTGTGGAAATTCTTCCCGGAAAAGAAGGTCTTGTTCATATTTCAAAACTTTCCAAGAAACATGTTAAAAAAGTGGAAGATGTTGTTTCCATTGGAGAAGAGATAGTAGTTAAAGTTGATGAAATAGATAAGCAGGGAAGAATTAATTTAAGTAAAACTATGTAGTTATAAAAGGTATAATTATGTCCGCTAAAGAAAATAATTTAGAAGAAAAAGTAAAATCTTTATATGAAGTGATGCAACAGGAAAAGGTTGAAGAAATAAGAATAGATTCTTCCGATATGAAGTTGCATATTAGAAGAAAAAATTATTCAAGACCTGTTCAAAGAGTTGCACAAACAACAGTAAATGCACCTGTAAAACAGGAATCAAGTTCTGCTGCACCTCAACAAGAAGTTGTTGTCGGTGAAAGTACAATAAAGTCCCCCATCACGGGCGTATTTTACAGATCTCCTTCACCGACTTCTCCGATGTTCGTAAAAGAAGGTGATGTTGTTGAAACCGGTAAAACTTTATGTATCGTTGAAGCTATGAAAGTTATGAATGAAATAAAAGCTACCGAAAGAGCCAAAATAGTAAAAGTTTTGGTGGAAAACGGTGAATCTATTACCAGTCAGCAAGATTTGTTTGTTATAGAAAAAATGTAATACAAGGAAAAAATTATGCAAGACAGAATCGGTATGGCAGCAGGACAAATTTGGCACTTCTTAGATGAAAACGGTGAAGAATCTACACCTATAAAGATTAAAGCACATTTAGGACTTTCAAACACAATGCTTTATTTGGCATTGGGTTGGCTTTCAAGAGAAGGAAAAGTTAATATTATACCTTTCGAATATACTTACAAAATTTCGTTGATAAGATAATATTTGTATTTGATTATATTTAAATAAAAGCTCCCGGTTATCGGGAGCTTTTATTTTTTATGTTCTTTACTATTTGTTTTATATGCAGATTTTAATATAAAAAATTTATTCCTTATAATATTCGCTTGTTTGGAATATCCGTAAATGCTATAGTAGTCCGCCAAGAAAAATGCAACTTTTAATATCTTATCTCTGTTTTTAAAATCTTCCATATATTCGTTACTTATTGTATTTATTGCAGAATCGTCATCATATGCAAATTTCATAGCATTATTCACACATATTGAATTAATAATTATGAAGATTATTAAAAACATTGTACAAACTTTTGTTTTTATTTTTTTTAAATCATTTTTACAAAACTCATCAATCATATATAAAAGAGATATTATGATGCATGCCATAGGAAAATACATCCTGTTACCTTGAAAAGCAATCCTTTTGGCTAAAAGTGTCGGCAAAAAAAACAATATTGCAAACAAAATATAAAACAACATCAATTTCTTTTCTTTAGACTTCATTATCACTACAAAGAAAAATATCATTACACTAAGACCTTTTAAAATTGTTAAAAAATTGTAGGCGGGAACTATTTTAGGTTTTGACAAATAAAAAGGTGCCGATAAATAATCACAAATCATGTAAAGGGTATCTTTATTAAACAAACCCATAAATTGTTTTATAAAATTAACATCGTTACTGTACATCAAAAAATATGCAAAATATATTATGACATAAAACAAATAACTAAATTTTATTTTGTACCCTTTAATATATGCAAAAATCAAACAAACAAAAGGTAAAACAACTGCCGTTTCCTTTGATAAAACAGCAGCAAAGAATAATATAAAATGGATAAGAAGAAAAAATATTTTTCTTGAGTTGTTATCAGTTTCATTTGCTTTTATAAAAAATATAAACGAAGAAAAAGCAAACAAAAAAAGTAACAAATCACATCTTCCGCAAAGCCATACCGCACTCCAAACGGAAAATATATTTATGGAAAAGAAAAGTGCGCCAAGTAAAGCTAAATATATTTTAAAGTTACAATGATTTACCAAAAAACAAAAAAATATAAGTACACACAACAGATGAAGTAACAGGCTTGTGATATGATTAATTTTTACATTAACTTTTCCTAAAGATATTTTACTATCGACATAAAAAGATAAAATAAAAACAGGTCTGTATAAATATTTTATTTTGTCAAAATATACGGATGTAGTAAAAATTTTTTTTACTATGCCTTCATTTTGGAATTGCTCGTAATATTGCGAAGAGAACAAAAGGTCTTCCACCATAACGGTTTTATAATTAACGGCTTTATAAAAAATTATTGCGGAAATTGATATTAAAATAAGTATCGAGATAAAAATTGATAATTTGGTTTTTGATATAAAAAGTTTTTTAAACATTTTTTCTTTTTCTAAATATTCCGTAAATCAGCAATATTATCACAGCATATGCCATACACAAATACACAAACAAATCTCCGATTTTATCATATATTGTTATGTAATTATTTGTATAAACCGTTTCTTCTAAAACTATTTGTTCTTGGTTTTTTGTTTGTCTTACAATTTTACCCGTTGGCGCAATCACTCCAGATATTCCGGTATTTGAAGCAACAATAAGATACTTTCTGTTTTCTATTGCTCTAAAAATATTTAGAACAAAATGTTGATACGGATACGAAAGGCCGTCACACCAAGCATCATTTGAATGTGTGGTTAATAAATTTGCTCCTTTCAAAACTAATTCTCTCGATAAGTAAGGATAATAATTTTCCGAACAGATATTTATACCCAAACTACATTTATCCAATGTAAAAGCTTTTAGTTCTATTTCTTTTGTTAAATTGTTATCCGTAATAAATTTAGAGAACATTTTCGCTAACAGTCCTTCAAAAGGAACATATTCTCCAAACAATATCAGATGTTTTTTTCTGTAACTATCTATCACTTCTCCAACGTTAGATACAACAAAGATTGAATTATATACTTTATAATTTTCCACATCAAAACCGCCAATCAATGTATAATTCGACCAAGGAGAGATATTATTTACAAAATTTTTAACATCTTGATTTTCTTTTATATTCTTCGGCAAAACCGTTTCCGGATACAATACGATATCTAAATTTTTATTTTCGAGGCTTATTCCTGCTTGTTTTAAATCATATAAAATCTTTTTCACATAACGTTTTTTAAACTTATATTTTTGTTCAATGTTAGGTTGAACAATGCCGATTTTAATCTCTTTTTCATTGTTTATTTGAGATATTTGATTTATTCTTATATAACCGTAAACAAACATAGAACAAACAACGAATATTACAATTAACAAATATTTTTTTTCTCTGTTACATATCCAACAAAACAATAACACATTTATCAACATTATTATAAATGAAATTCCGAATACTCCGAAGATGTCGGCAAATTGTATTACTTGTGTAACGGAACTCTGTGAATATCCTAAAAGATTTATAGGAAAGCTACCGAAATAGTAATTTCTTATATATTCTAATGACACCCAAAGAGCCGGTGCAAAAAGAATCAATGTAATTTTATTTTTTTTCTTTATAAAATTTATGCCTATCCCCCAAACGACAAAATATAACGATAAACATATCCACACAATCATTGAAATAGTACAAGAATCGGAAAATGAACTCGTATTTTTTAACAAAAACAAATACATCCAATTAAATGCTATTATCGAATACATTATTCCCGTAATGAAGCTATATAAAGCTGAAAACTTTAAATCGTTTTTATATATACAATATATCAACGGAACAAATGCTATCCAGGCCAGAAAAAAGAAATTGAATTTTTGAAATGACAATGCAAGCAATATTCCCGATATTATCGAGAATATTAAATATTTCAATTTGTATTCTTCAATTATGAATTTATTTACTATATTTTTTATCATACCATTATTATATTATTTTACAATTAAAAAAGGCAGATGATTTTTTCATCTGCCTTTTTCGTTATTGCCGTTTTTTCGATTATGCCGCCGCAGCTACCGCATGGATATTTCTCAAGTTGAAGTTCATCATCGGTGTCATATATTTCTTATCTGCTCCGGCCAACAATTCCATTACATCTTCTATCTTTGCATCTTTTGCAAATTTCAAGTTCTTATCTACTATCGTACTCTGTAACTTCTTAACATCTATTACAAAATCTCCGTCCTTTGCATCTGATACCGATGTCTTTACACCCTGTTCAAACATATTAACTATCACATTTTGATTTACTGCTTTACTTACTATCAATTTTGCCATTATTTCTTCATCACTTGCTGTCTTCAACCAATCAGCATCTTGTCTACCTGTTGTTATCAACAAGTCTCTCAATGTAGTTACTAATTCTATTTCCACTTTCACTTCAGCTTCACTTAACTTACCTTCTTTTCCTAATGCTATTGCCTCTGTTATCTTTCTCGTTGCATTTTGTATTATCTTTTCTTTGTTGCCTAAATCTCCTTCATCCAATTCTATATATTTTAACATCGCTGTTGCATCTTTATTCCATATTGATAATACATACTTCAATGCTTTATTCAATTCTCCCGGTGCAGTTACTCCGTCTATTATATTCGCTAACATCTCTTTACCGGCTCCATATCTGTTCATTTTCTTTCCTTTGAACATATCTTCTATTACTTCTTTTACTCCGCTGTCCAAATATCTTACACCCTTTTGTCCTTTCTGTGTCAACATCAAGCCGGTGAATCCTTTTTCTTTAAAGAATTCATCTATCGATATTGTTTCTTCTATTTTCTTACCGTTTGCATCAGTACCTGTGTAGGTTAAATATCCTCCGGCTATTTCTGTTATGGTTATAACATGGCCCGTATCTTTTCCGGCATTTTCTTTATATGCTATGAATGCTGACGGTACAACTACTCCGGACAAACCTTCTTCTTCAAATGTTCCTATCTTCTTCTCTCCGGATATTTCTTCTCCTTCCGGTGTTGTTATTGTGTATGTTACCACTCTATCTTTCATGTCTTTTCCCTTAACAGCTTTAATACCTGTTATTGTTAATACTTCTCCGGTTTCCGGTATATAAACTGTAACAGGCGCTTTCTTAACTTCTCTCGGATTAAGTTTTCTTAAATCAATATCTTGTTCGGATAATGTAGCATATCTTAATCCTGTTCTCTGTCTTAACTCGCCTAATTCTGTTCCTTCCAATGTATCTTCTACTCCTGCTGCTTTCAATTTATCCTGTGCATACGGCGTTGCTCTTAATGCTGATTCCGTTAATGCTCTCAACGGTATTATCTTGCCCATTGTCTCTACCGCTACATCTACACAATCTTCTACATCTGCTTTTTCCTCTGCTTGTGATACTACCGGTGTTTCTGTTACTTTTTGTTCCGGTGTTTTTGCTTCAGCAACTGTAGCCTTCTGCTCTGCTTTAGGTTCTTCTTTTACTATCTCTACTTTCGCAGCATCTTCTATGTTTAATTTACCTGTACCGGCTACTTTTTCTATTGCTCTATATACATCCGCACTGCTTGCTTCCAATACTTCTACGCTTACTCCTTTTATTCCTTCTTTAAATCTTGCCTTTCTGCTTAAGGTATTGTAATTTGTTATAAATGATTTATATCCTTCGTCTCTTAATATTCCTCTTCTCTTTGCAGTCGTCTGTGTTACATTTACTTTACCGCCTTTTCCTAATACTTGTGTTGCTTTCATAAATTCTTCCGCAGTCATATTCTCATAATATCTTCTCGTCTTATCGTAATATTTATGCATATCAGTTTTATCCAATATATCAGCGATTTTCTTCTCAGCTACACCTTCTCCGAGTATATCTTTCAAACTCATTTCTCCAACTATGTATCCTCTTAATACTTGTTCTTCGCCTTCACTTGTAAGTTCTCTTATTCTTCTATCTATTCTTCCTTTGTCTTTCCCGTATTTTGCTCTATCTTCTTCGCTTAATCCTAAGTATTTTTCTACAGTAACGTCCTGATAACCCTTTCTTTCCACTTTTATATCTACTCTGTTTGCTAATACTTTAACATCTTTTGCTCTGTCTATTTCACCGATTGTCACAGCATCTTTTGCTAATTCTTCCGGTGTATTAACCTTTGATCTTAATACACTTATTTTCTTTTCTATTGCCTTTCTGTTCATTCCGAGATATTCGTACAATTTATCTTTGTTCTCTTGACTCATTCCTTCAGTTAAGGATTCGAATTCATTCAATGTCATTCCTTTTATTGCATCCGTTATGGTCTTTACTCCTTTTGCATTTCTTATTATTTCCGTTATTTTTGCGGAATCCATATTAAGATTATTTTTCAGGAATTTTACCTCTTCTACTATATTAGAATTATCTATTATTGTCTTTATTGCTATATCCTTGGTATCAATTCCTTGTTTTGCTAATTCTTTAGAGATATCATCATATATTTTATATCCATATAAATGATCTCCTTTAAATAATTCGTTAACTATTCCGACTACATTTCTTCTTATCGCATCTTTATCTTCCCCTTCTTTTGCTTCTCTTTCTGCTATTCTCTCTACATCAGCCATTGTCGCTGTTTTTGCAAAATTTGTTAATCTTGTTCTCATTACATTCTCATCTTTTAATAACGAATTTATGTTAATTAATTCAGATATCTTCATTTCGCTTATTATTGCTCTTTCAGCATCACTTGTATATTTTTCTTCCAACGTGGTAACATTATCAAACACATTTTCCAAACCAAATGCTCTCATAGCTGAATAATATTGAGTTCCTAATATGTTTCTTACATCACCTATCGATTTTTCTTTTATCGTTGATACTAAGTCTTTACCTCTTATAACATCATCAACAGTAATTAAATCGCTACCTATCAAAGCTTCCATACCTGCAACATATTTAGGATCTGACAATTGTGCTAATGTCGCACTTCCTGCAAAATTATTCAATGCAGCAGCAAGTTGTTTTAAT
Source organism: Elusimicrobiota bacterium (assembly GCA_017528425.1). Lineage (GTDB taxonomy): Bacteria > Elusimicrobiota > Endomicrobiia > Endomicrobiales > Endomicrobiaceae > Ruminimicrobiellum. The sequence continues at coordinate 20,077 of JAFXOV010000017.1, forward strand.
ACTTCCTCATTAAATTCTTTTATTCCCATTGCTCTGTCTGCCATATTTTCGGCAATTGCAGCTTCAATATCGCTTAATCTTCCCGATTTAGTTTGTTCTCTTAACTTATCATAAGCCTCTACAACATTGTCGTAATCCAATCCTATAAATTTGAAAAATTCTCTTGTCTCTTTCAAATTCAATTTCGCGGCAACATCTGTTTCCGTATAATCCGTATATGTCATTCCCTCAAATTGTTTCTTTAATGTCACTGTGTAATCTTCTCCCATAATATCTTTTTGGAAGTAAACACTTGATAAATCAACCATACTGGCTTCGTATTTAAATTCTATCTTATCTCCAAATTCTCTTACAACTTCCGATCTTGACATCCAGAATGCTATAGCACCATCGTTCATTTGTATTTGGCCCGCATCTAATCCTGCCCATGTTAATAACGGACTTATATCCGAAATTTCAACACCTGCATTTCTCAACTGTTCATTTGTCAATTTTCTTATAGCTTTTATCAAATCTTCTCTTGTTGTATTTGTATCAGCATCTATCTTTATCAAGCCTTTTTGTACTACCATTAAATCCAATGCTGTTCCAAGCGAGGTGCTATTTAATTCTTCCAATGTAAACGATCCGGCCAATTGTTCTGCTTGTTCATCTGTTAATCCTTGTCTCTTTAAGAATCTTACCACATAGGCATAATTCGAAGCTACATTATCGGCTTTATTCTCTTTTCTGCTGTAGTTTATACCTGCATTAGCCAAAGCTTTTCTTTCCGGACTGTTAAGATTCTTTCTCAATTCTTTCAATTCATCATATGTAAGTTTTCCTAATAATTTTCCATATTCTTCTTCGAAGTTTCCGTTTGCTATGTTACCATCAAAAAGAGTATCATTTGCCAACATATCTACCGTAATAGAATCAAGCACTCCAAATTCACTGTTATCTCTAACATATTGATATCTTGCCAACAATGTGTCAGCGGAAACATCCGGTCTGATAATAGCAAACAAGCTTCTTAATCTTTCTTCGGATGCTCTATCTATTTCTTCTTGTGTAGGTATTGTCGTAGCGGAATAATTAGGTATATCCGTATTTGCCAATTTAACAACATCATTGACGGTTACATTCTTTTTACCTCTTAAGCCTTCCAATAATGTTTTCTGATCATCAGATAAACTCAATGCCGGAGATTTAAATAAAGTAACTATCGATTCCAAAATCGTTACCGGTAAGAAAAGCATATTCGTTGCCATTGTTACTATCGGATTCACTTGTTCTCCTTTGATTATTTGAGCCATCTGTTGTTTGTCTTTCATCGAACTTAATACAGGTATCTTGGCTCTTTGAGTTGTAGACAAATACTCGGTTAATCCAACCATATCACCATTGCCTAAATACTGTAAAACTCTGCTTCTATCCGTTTTTGCCCAATCAACATTAAAGTTTTCATTTGAACGTAAATTTTCCAATGTTTGTGCAACAGAATTATTACCAAATACCAACTTTCCGGAAGATATTTGAGAATTCAATATATCCAATACAATAGGTATGTCCTGTTCCGCAATATTTCCGTTCATATAATCTTCAAATAATTTTTGTTTCATTTCATTTAAAGTTTTTTCCGCTTCCGTTACTTTAGAGTTAGCTCTATTAGCTTCAATTCTCATTGTAAATTTCTCAAATGCTCTTATTATCGGGTTAGTGGATAAACTTTCCATTCTATCTTGCTGTTGTTGTTGAATATCCGTTCTGTTCTGTATCGCATTTTGCAAAGCTGCAGTTTGGTCATTAAACATAGCCAATACGACAGGAACATTCTGTCCATCAAGATTTCCGTTCATATAATCATTAAACAATTTTTGTTTAATACCTGCCAAATCTTTCTCCGCTCTTGCTACTTGAGAATCTGCTCTTCTGCTTTCAACACCCATTGCCCAATTTTCAAAAGCTCTTACTATCGGGTTAGCAGATAAATTTTCAGCCCTTTCCTGATGTTGTTGTTGAACATTATCTCTATGTTGTACCGCCTGGTGTAAAGCAGTTGTTTTCGCACTAATTTCAGGAACTGTAAATTGCGGCATTACACCCGTAACACCGGTGTGGCTATATGTTGATAATGCATTTCTTACACTTGCAATATCAACTCCAGCATCCGTTGCCGCTCCTCTTTGTACCACTGGCATTACTGAAATAATATCGTTTAACGTATTTCCGTTTGATTGGTTAGTTGTTAATAAATTTACATCTCTGCTTTGTAATCTGACAACATTATTTATTGCAGAAATAACAGCATCTTTATTTACAACCGTAGGAACATCTTTAACATCGTTACCCAAAATAGCATTTATGGTTGCAACAGAAGATTTCCCTGCAGGATATCCGGTTTGTGTATATCCCAACATTTGCAAAGCATAACCTACAGAAACAGAACCTCTTTCTGTCAATTCATAACCATTATGCAAACCTTGAGTCTGCAATGCTCTTACCACTTCAGATCTTTCCGAAGAATTTAATCCCATTCTCGACAATGATGCCTCTAAATCCGCTGTCGAGCGAACATAAGGTCTGTCTGCTTGAGAAGCCGCACCTTTTGCATTGTAATTAAGTGCTCCGCTTTGTGCAACAACTCTATCTTCGGCTTCCCTACCGCTATAATCACTGCCATAAACTCTGGCATTAATCAAATCTAAATATTGATTATTTGTAACTTGAGAAGGAATACTCTCTTTCAAAACAGCTTTTTCTTTATCGGCATAATATGTATTGATTGTTGAAATATCGGATTCGAAATATACATTAATATTCTTTATAATTCTACCATCAGTTGTAACTTGTGCTTGATCACTGAAACGAGTACCCAATACTCTACCTACCAATTGCTCAACCGCTGATTTATAACTGAGATGAGCATCAACAGCATATAAATTAACATGTGTATTTTTATCTACACCTTCAACGTTTTCAATGTGTATATCAACACCTCTACCTAATTGCTCATATGTTCCAATAAAGCATTTGTATTGTCCGGCTTTGTTATCTGCATATATTAAACCCATTTCTTTTGACATTCCGGCATCGAACCATGCAACCTTACCCATAGCCTGACCTGTTTCATCTACTGAACAATCTCTGTCACTAAGAACACCCAATAACTTTGTATAATCTTTAAATAAGTCTATTTTAGCTTGATTATTCAAAGCCATTATTGTGATATCACCATTTAGAATTGATACTATAGCTTTTTCAAATGCGCCGAATGATGTTTGTGCCGGTTGAGAAATATGTAATGCAACAACCTTATCACCTTTATCAACATAACTCGTTACATCGGTAAGTTTTACAGATGTTGCAGGAGTATAATAATTTGCATCAAATCCCATTGCTTGTTGTGCCGAAGCAGAATATGTACCTGTTAAACCTATAAAACCACTGGCTTCTCTTATTGCTTGTATTATTGCAATGGAACTGTGTTCTCTGTCTCCTATACCGGTCATACCGCCAATGCTTTCCGGCGTTACTCCCTTTACCATTCCGTTTAATATTTCCGCTTCAACAATCTGTTTATAACCTACACCCGGAACCAAATCTATAAGGGCACCGTTACATATAAGCATAACTTTATAAGAACCATCCTCCGCTTTGCCTATACCATAATCTACACCATATGTCCAAGTTAATTTAGACATAAGAACATTATTTAAAACTTCTTGTAATGAATAACCTGAACCAAACAAATCATTCTTATTTCCTACTCCGCTTATCTCTTTAACAAATTCTTCTAAGATTTGTTCATATTGAGATTTATAAACTTCACTGTAACTATCATTTGATAATAAAACTTTCGTTCTCTCATTAATACTCATTTCCAAAGCAACTTTAACCAAGCCCAACATTTCTGCGGAAGCAGAGCCTTCAGCAACAACAACTCTGCCATCTACAATAGTAAAGCCTTCCAAGATTGACTTTATCTTTATTCCCGTAGAGCTATCTGCACCTACTTTAGCCAATAAGCTTTCCAAATCTGTTCTTATATCCGTAATATCTTTTTCTGTTAGAGTGTTGTTTTTAAATCTATCTAATTTCTCCAACATTGATTTGTAAACTGCATCGCCTTTTAATACTCCTTGCATTTGTTCAACAGCTTTTTGCAGATATTGACCACTACCGTCTTTATCTGTTAATGCAGTGAAGAATTTATACATATCGGAATCTTTAGATTCAAATCCCGAAGAAGAACTGGACATAACCTTAGATAAATATACCGCCATATCCGCTTCATCACCCAAAATCAATCCGACTTTACCTTTTAATGGAGAATTTGCATCAAGCATAGCAAATCCAAAGTCCGTATATGTCATAAATAAAGCGGTCTTTGTAGTCAAATTGGATGTAATGTTATCTTTATCTGCTTTTAACATCTCATACTTATTACCATACAATCCGCCTACTCTCTTTAACAAATTATTAACGTTGGTATCTATATCGGCACAAATAATAGTGAATTCCCCTTGAATGTCGTTAACAAGTTTCAATGAAGGGAATAAAACAGCAACAACAGATGTTTTTCCGGCTCCGGTTCCAAAGACATTAATTTCTTGTATTTTTGTCAAAACTTCTTTCATGTCTTCACTGGATATTGCAGCATTGTTTCTAAATGCTCTCAGAATAGTATTGTTGAATATACCATTTATACCTTCATACAATTCCTTTGAGAAGCCATAGCCGCCACTAAGACAATTTCCTATTTGCATTTCCAAACAGGAATTAAATAATGCTACCATTTGTTCTTCCGTTGCAGACACTTTTCCATCTTTGGCAGCACTTATACCTTTTGCAGGATCGTATACTTTTTGGTCTTCACCGAAGAAATTTTGATATACTTTTGTCAAATCTGCAGTGGCAGATATTCCGCTTTCTCCATATCCGTATATACTTGCATGAGCCAAATCGAATTTCATGGTAGCCAAAGTTTGAATATCAAACGATATTTTAACTCCCGTACCTAAATCCAGTTTAGTTTCCAAAACATCCTTACCTTTAAATTGTTTTGCAGCTTCGCCGTCTTTCATCAAATTATCTTGAATATTCTGAGTAAATTCGGCCATCTTTGTATTATATTCCTGCATAACATTTTTAAATGAATCCGATGCTAAAGTTTTTAACAATGCAACATCTGTCCAATCTAAGAAATGAGTTAAACCTATTCTTAAACTTCCTTTAGCTTCACTTATTTTCGAAAGCAAATATAAACTTTCACTATCATGATAAGCCTTCTTTTGTTCTGCACTAAGATTATTCCAACTATCACGTATTTGATCATGTGTTGTTTCTATAGCACTCTTTGCTTTTTCTAATGCTTCTTGCTGTTGCTTACATTCAAGAGTTTCAACAAAGTCTTTTACATTTTCATGATTCTTGGATATTTCCGTCAAAGCATCTATAAATACACCGGCATAAAGAGCATCTTCCGCATATAATTTATCCAATGCACTTAATATCTTCATTCCTGTTTCTAAACCTGCATCGGTCTTAGCAAACTCATCAAATAATCCGGAATAAGTTAATTCTCTTCCATTAATATTGAAAGTTCCGGTTTTAGCTTGTTCTATCATAGCTTTTGTTGCTGAAGCAAAATTAGAAATAACAGCATCTTTAACACTAACTTGTTCACCGTTTTCAATAACAAATCCATAGTTACTGTTACTATCACTTAAAATATCGTATAACAACGATGGATTGGATCCTATAACTTTCAGTGCTGTGAGTTGATAATGTGCTAATACTTCTCCTTCAAGTTTGGTACCTTTTTCTCTTTCTCCGGCTCCATAGTTGTATACTATTTCTTTAAATAAATTTTTCAAGAGTTCGGGCTGGCCACATGCAGCACTTGCTCTAATTGCTGCACCCAACAACATATCTACTTCCAAAGCATTTTTATTTCTGAAATAATCTTGATTTTCAAGTATCTTTTTGGCTGTTTCGGAATAAGTACCGCCTTTTGTTTCTTTTTTGAGTTTAGACATATCTCTTTCAGTCGACCAACTTGTAGCTCTCATAGCCGAAGGAACGAACAACATAGCGGCAGATCCAAATACATATTCAAAGAGACCTTGTTCTTCTTCTCCTTTTTGGAACGAACTCAATCCTAAGTTTTCTAACATGCCATAGAAGGCAGAATCAGCCAACATATCATCCAAGTTTTTACCTAATCCGCCAAACAATTTTTCTGCTACTGAATATTGCAACATATTTATAGGTTTGGTTATCATTGACATAATAGCACCACCTGTAAAGCTCATCCATTTACCGCCAAGAACCAAACTTGGTAATGCCGTTATACCACCCTCACCCCAAACTGTAAATACTTTAGATAAAAGGCTTGCTTCTTCATATGTGGCTGCTTTAAATATTGCTGCTCCCGGAATTGCCATACCGAAGAAGTGGCTTTGGAAGAAACCTGTTCCAAATGAACTCTTAACAGCTGCCCATCCGTTTTGATCATCCAAATCACCGAATAACATTAAATTATATTTGTCACCTATACTGCTAAATTGTTTTCCCCAACTATTCCAGAAATCACCGTAATCAAATGCTTCATAACCTTCATTACCTGCATTCAACCAATTGTTAATTTTTCCTGTAATAGGAGCAACTATAGCATTTAATATAGGTGACAATACATTAAATCTCATCAAATCTATACCGGATGTTATACCTTTTTGTAAAACACTCGCAGGATTGTATACCACTTCTCCTATTGTTCCCCAAATATTTCTTGTTGACCAATTATATCCGAGTTGAGGATTTATCACTCCTATAGTAAATCCTGCAACAAATCCTATACCAAACTCAACAGCTAATCCCTTTAAGTCAATACCTTCAAATATTTCTCTGCCATTCATAAAGTTCTGAGCTATTGTTCCCATTAAATTCATTAACGGTATAGCAACACCAACCGATAAACCTGTAAACAAAGCATTTGTTACACGATTTCCGCCAACAAGACCGGCAGTAACATTTGCTTTACCTCTTTCAAATAAAGTTTTTGCATCTACTTTAGAAGGCGGCGCTGCATTTCTTGCTTTTAATGCACCATTATATTGAGATATAGGATTTATAATACCTACAGAAACAAGTATTAATAAATCTGATGCTGCAGCTCTTAAATCACCTTCAACAAAAAGATTATGTACAAAAGATTGTGAAGTTTTTACTAATATTACCGAATCCAATACGGTATTCATTGCAAATCTTGTAACAAGGCCTGCTTTTCCGAGGAATCCGCTTGCAGTGTTGAAACCCACACCTAAAGTTTTAGCCCCGAAATATGTAGAGAAGCCTATAAGAGCTCCCGATAAAGCACCTACACCTATTCCTTCCAAAACATTACCACCGTTGACTCCGGCTATAATTCCACCGGCAGTAGCTCCTACGACAGCTCCTCCAAAGGTATATTTCATTGCAGTTTTAAAAGTTGCTTTCAGCGTCTCTTTCAGTGCACCATCAAGTAATAAGCTGGCACCCATTTTACCTACGGAAGTGCCAATCATATATGCGGAGAATAAATCTATACCTAAACCTAATAAGTTCGAACCGAAATCATCATAGTTGCCTGTTTCAAAACATCTTGCAATACCGGCACCGTGTTCAAATGCCGCCGGAGCTACAAATATCGCAGCAGCAACACCCGCAGCGGTACCTACTGCTACCATAGCCAATAAAGAAGCTTCTACCGCCAAACTTGCACCTAATGTACATATTGCAGCTACAACACTAACCGCAATCACCGCAGCTACGGCAAGAGCACCGCCTACTATTTCCCAAGCTGTTTTCTGATAATATTTACTATCTATATTACCGGTTGCATCTACTTTTGCATCTTCTGTTACTCTTCTGCCACCAACTATAGAATCTTTTTTCCAAGTACTTCCTTCTCTTGTAAATGTATCTTTTGAAAAATCCTGAGCCATTGTGGAAGTACTCCAACCGGTTATGGTTCCTTCGAATGTCGTAGATTTTCCATCTTCAGCTTCCGTCAATTTACCATCAAACAATGCTGAAGATTTTCCTGCAAGGAAATTCTTATCGGCATTAGGATCCTTTTCATCTAAAACACTACCCTTCATTGTACCATCTACATCTGATTTTCCTGATAGTACGTTCAAGCCATATCCGCCGCCATTTTTATCCTGATTCAATTGGATAACGCTTCCTGCACCAATATTATCTATATTAAATACATCATCACCGTTTTGATAAGTAATAGGCTTACCATCTGCACCTCTCAATGACACAGTGTCTGCCAGCACAAAATGTCCGGCCTCATCACCGCCAAAAGTTGCACCGTCCAATTCAATAATTTCGCCGTTAGGACCTGTAGTATATACTTTTTCATTTGTAGAAAGAGTTACACCGTTTCTATGCAATATTGTTCCCAATGATATTCTGTCACCGACAACAACATCTGTTGCCAACTCTACATCTTTGCTTGGCTTAAAGTTAGGATCGAGATTCGTTGCTTCTATTCTTCCTGCATCTGCATTACCGACTAAACCGGAAACTTTGAAGTTCTCTATATACTGTCCGCTTTCAAGTTTTTCCGAGAATAAGTCTATTGTATCAATATCACTTGTTGTTATTTTTGCTATACCGGAAGCATCATTGAGGTTTGCAATACCATTATCTGTTTTAAATCTAATACCGAAACCAACCTCGTCATTATTTGCATCATGAATATTATTCATAACAGCAAGATAATCCAGAGGATTTACATTAAATTTCATACCGGCAAGATATTCACCGGCATTAGGTAAAATCTTACCGCCGGAATCAATTATACTGTCAAAACGTAAACCTGTACCATCAGTATAATTAGGAGCAATATAATTTCTTACATAATTCGTAGCGGATTGTTCATCTGCGAAAGAAGCTTCAAAATTATTGGTTACTTCGAGCTGACCATTGTGAACAGTCATATATCCGGAATCAAAATTTATTGTCGAGGCTCCGGAAGAGTCCGAGAGGTTAGAGCCGTTTGCATATATTGTCATGCTGCCCCAATATTTTGCTCCTTCTGCATATATCTCTGCTCCACCTGTTTCCATATCTATAGTTACTTTGGTTCCTTTTCCTCTGGCTACATAAGTTGTAACATCCTCATCCATCACAATACCAAAATTATATACTTTGGTTTGAACAGTATTATCTGACTTATCGCCGCCGCTACTACCTTCGGATTTATTAGGTATTTGTTGAGTAATATAAGAGGTATCATCTGTTAAATATATATTTTGAGCGACAGATCTATCTATTGCGAAGACATTTTTCCCGCCGCCTGAAAAATCAGTAAGGCCAAGTTCGTAAATAACTTCCATAGCGGGATCATCTGTTTGATTGAAATCTTTATCAACATTTCTATATGTTCCTTTTATACCAAAAACATTATCAGGACCTATTACCGTATAAACGCCATCATTTCTAATTCCTAATGTATATATTCCGGAAGGAACATCGGCATCGTCACTTAATAACAAAGTATACTTATCTGTTATTACGGTACATTCCGAATTCATCTTCCAATTATCACCGAGACCGGCATCCAAAGCATTGTTAACCGCATTTTCCAATTTAGTTCTTGCATCGGACAAGCCTGCCCTATCTATACCGTTTACCGCCCATCTTGTACCATCATATGCCTCACAATAGTAGTCAACTGCACTTATGAGTGACGAGAAAATTTCCGATTCATACGAAGTCATAGTCTCGCCGTACAAGTTATTGATAAGTGCTGTTATTTCTATTTTCTTATCACCTTCATCACCAATTCCATATTTATATTGTAAAAATTCAACATAGTTAATTTTTATGGAAGGATTCCCTGCATGGTAAACCATGTATGCCATATTGGAAGCGCCATATCTGTCCATATACATTTCAGTAATTTGAACTTGACCCATATATGCATCATGATCTTTATCATCGGGATCGAGTGCTTTTTGAATATTTAAGTTAGCTAATGTTTGTAAAGGTCCATATCCGGAATTCAACATATTTGCACAATTCGAAGCATAGAAGTTTTTCATATCTTCTGTTTCTTGAGAGTAATCTATACCGATTTCATCTTCGCAATATATTTTGAATATAGCACTTATATAATATGCATCGATATCAGACATTTCAACATCACTACCGTTATACATGTAATACCATACTTTTTCCGCCATTGCTCTGTCTTCCGCGGAAACTTCAGGAACTTCATACGAAGGATTGTTTTGTTGAGGCATCAAGTCAACCATAGCTTCTAAGAATGTTCCGTCTTTTATATCTTCCATTGTAAAGACTCTTGTTGTTCCATCCGCTTTTGTTAATACTAAAGATTCGCCATCTTTACCTACAGAAAGGCTATTATCTCCAATCTGACCATTTACAGAGTTAGCTAAATCTCCTAGTTGTCCTCTACAATATGTATTTTCCCAATTTGCTATATTACCGGTTTCGGACAATTCAACGATAGTCTTACCGTCAGGGCCCAATACCTTTGCACCGGATACATTATGCATTTCGTTTCCAACTACGTTTACACCTTGTATCCATACTCCGGTTCCTTCATCATATGCAGCATATGCATTAGGATCTGAATTTATAGCACTCGCACTGAAATCTGCTCCACCAAATGTCTTAGTTTCTTTGTCAAACGTTAATCCTTTAGTTGTTCTTACAATCGCACCTGTCTCAGAATTTTCTCCATATGCAGTTACATCTTTTAAGTATCCGTCAGAATCATATTTTAAACCATCTGTCCAATCATCAAGAGCAAATCCGCCTTTCAATGTACCTGTGTATCTTATATCATCTTCTGTTGTTATATCAAAGCTTGAACCGTCGATAGTAAAGATTTCTCCACTATCATTCATTGTTATTCCTGTTATCCATGCACCATTCGAAGCTAAAGCTGCATAATCTTTACCATTATTTTTGATTGCATCCGCACTGAAATCTGCTCCGCCAAATGTTTTAGTATCTTTATCAAAAGTCAACCCTACGCTTGTTCTGATTTTTCCGGTCTTATCGTATGCCGTCACATTTATTAGATTATCATTTTCGTCACGATATAATCCGTTCCATCCGTTTATATCATAACCGGCTTTCAAACTTCCAGTATATGTTGTTCCATCATCGGCACGCATAGTAAATGTACTACCTTCGGCAGTTTCAACGTATCTTGTTCTTCCTCCATCTATAGTTCTTATTCTTACATTTTTTATCCAAGCTCCGTTTTCTGCCTGAGCTTCGTATTTCCCAATATTTCTGTTAATAGCACCATCACTGAAATCCGCTCCGCTGAATTCTCCGTCTTTAAAGTATAAGCCATCACTTGTTCTAAACATTGCTCCCGTAGTTGTATTTTCACCGTATGCAGTTACTCCCTTCAATAATCCGGTTGTTCTGTCTTCGTATTGTAAGCCATATGTCCAATTATTAAGAGAATAATGTCCTTTCAATTCTCCCGTATATCTTATTCCATCTACAGTTATATCAAATGTTGCTTTACCATTGAGAGATACATAACCGCTATCACTTACATTGATTCCGTTTATCCATGCTCCATTGCTTGCCAATCCGTAATATTTGTCATTGTTTGTATCTATAGCGTCTGTACTAAAATCAGCTTTACCAAATTCCAAACTCTCTCCTTCTCCGGCAACAAGTGCTACTCTGTTTTTGTATCTATCAGTCTCAGCTCTTGTAAATGTCGCACCCTCACCCTTTAATACGGATGGTATCGCTGTATCAGCATCTAATGTTCCTAAGTATGTATCTCCTGCACTATCTTTTACTCTTACCGCTGCCCCTTTGGCTCCGTTTACTGTATATTCGTGACCTCTTGTCCCGTCTCCTGTTATTCTTACTCCGCCTACATAATTACCTTGGTTATCAGTATAGAAATATTTAGGTGTATACGGTTCCGCATCTTTTGCTAATGATGCTTCTAATGCATCTGCATCAGCATTGATTGTATCTATATCAAAATAATCCGTTCCGAATGTTAAAGATTCTCCTTCTTCTGCATTTGTATATACCGGCGTTCCGAATCTTGTTGTATATGCCGTTGTGAATACAGTATTTGTTCTATTGTTCAATATATCACTTATTAATGTATCTTCACTTACAGATCCCATGAATACATCATCGGCTCCGCTCTTTAATTGTACCGAGGCTCCTTTTGCTCCGTATACTTTGTAAGGATTATCGTTCGAGCCGTCTCCTTCTATCTTTATTCCGCCAACGTAGTTTCCATCTTTATCACTATAGAAGTATTTAGCCGTATATGGCTTTTCTTCCGTTGCCGCACTTACTTTTGCTGCATCATCATTGATTTTATCTACACCAAAATAATCCGTTCCGAATGTTAAACTTTCTCCTTCTTCCGCACTCGTATATACAGGTGTTCCGTATCTTGTTGTATATGCTGTTGTTAATACCGTATTTGTTCTATTGTTCAATATATCACTTATTAATGTATCTTCGCTTACCGATCCCATAAATACATCATAATCTCCGCTCTTTAATTGTACCGAGGCTCCTTTTGCTCCGTATACTTTGTAAGGATTATCGTTCGAGCCGTCTCCTTCTATCTTTACTCCGCCTACATAATTTCCTTTACTGTCATTGTAGAAGTATTTTGCCGTGTACGGAGTTTCTTCCGTTGCCGCACTTACTTTTGCCGCATCTGCATTGATTGCATCTACATCAAAATAATCCTTTCCGAACGTTAAGCTTTCTCCTTCTTCCGCACTCGTATATACAGGTGTTCCGAATCTCGTTGTATATACCGTAGTAAATACCGAGTTGGTTTGTTTGCTCAATATATCACTTATTAAAGTA
>JAFXOV010000018.1 GCA_017528425.1 Elusimicrobiota bacterium
ACAATAATATCCGAAAAGCGGTCTTCAAAAACAATTTGTTTCCTGCACAATATTCCGGCAAGTTTGTTTGTATCATCTACAACTATAACATCCAAAATTTCGTTGGTATGTAAAACAAAAAGGGCTTTATATAAATTTTCTTTTTGGTTAACGGTTACAGGTTCCGGATTCATTATATTTTCTATACTGTCATCAGTATTTTTGTTACTGAAAATGTAGTCATCAATTTCTTCTTTTGAAATGCTGCCTGCAACAACATTGTTATCGTTTAATATCGGTAAAACATTATATTTTGTTTGTTTCATTAAATTCGGTATTTCGGAAATTTTTGTTTTTAATGTTACATTAACAACATTTTTATCCATAGCATCAACAACTTTCAGTTCACACAAAGTTTCTTTCTCTTTCGTATTTTGGGATTGTTTCAAAATTAAAGTTGAATATATCGGTTCATGTCCGAACAATTGTGCAACCAAATCCGCAACGGCAATACTTAACATTACCGGCAAAATATGATGATAGTCGCCGGTCAATTCAAAAACCATAACTATGGCGGTTATCGGTGTTCTTGCAACCGCTGCCAAAAATGCTCCCATACCGACAATGGATATCGTAACCAAATTTATTTCTATTCCGATAACATTTGATATTGAACCTACAATATAACCCAAAAACGAGCCCAACATTAAAACAGGGAAAAATATTCCCCCAGCAGCACCCGAAGAAAAACATAACGGAGTAACTAAAAATTTTACCGCAAATATTATTGCTATTAACGAAAGAGTAAATTTGTATTGAAACAATTGTGAAATAAAAATGTTGCCGGAACCTAAAACATAAGGTAAGAACACACCCACAATACCTATAACAAAACCTGCTATTGCAGGCTTTATATAGTTTGGAACTTTTATTTTATCGAACACTTTTTGGTTTAAGAAAATTGTTTTGGCAAACAACACACCGAAAATGCCTACAATTATTCCCAACACTATAAAAACAACAAGACTTTCCAACGAAATTTTAGGAAGATTTTGCAGTTCCGGTATAAAAAAAGATGGATTTTCCCCCACAAAATGTCTTGATACTGTTACCGCGGAAACTGTTGCTATAAGAACGGTAAACAATGTTGAAACGGAAAACTTTCTTGTAAGTTCTTCAACGGCAAAAATTGTTCCCGCAACAGGGGCATTAAAAGTTGCTCCTATTGCCGAAGCTGCACCTGCAGTTATTAAATTGTGTTGTTTTGTTCCGTTCTTTTTAAATAATCTTGAAATCACGGCACCGCAACCGGCACCAAGCTGAACACTCGGTCCTTCCCTTCCTAAAGAAAAGCCGCTGCCTATACCTATAACACCCGCTGCAAATTTTATAAACATACTTCTGATTCTTATTCTTTTACCTAACCGCATCAATGCCAACTTTACAAAAGGAATACCGCTCCCTTTTGTTTCGGGTGCAACCTTAAACACAAGTATTCCCACAATTAAACCTGCCAAACAAGTTATAATCGGAAATACAAATATTTTTGCCGGTAACGGAATTTGTGATAAAAAACTTTGGTTAAAAGAAAACAAATTAGAAATGCACCAATTAAACAATATTACTATTATTCCGGACAAAATCCCCACTAATATTGCTTCTATGATAATTCCCAACTTGGAAAGTTTTGCAATCTTCAATAACATAATGCAATATTATACTACTTTTATGAAAGAAAGATTTATCATCCTTTTTTACAACAAATTTACGACAAGACGTTGTCGTAAATATTTTGGTATAGTTTAAAATTTGTAAATCATTTGAGACCCAAGAAAAAACAAGAAAGCGAAAGTGGTAAAATCAGATAATATACTTTGAATTGACATTAGTGAAGGACTTATAGAACTTTTTGATAAATTAAAAAAATATATAAAATTTGATAAAATCTAGAAAGATAATAATTTGAAATTTTTATGTCTATTGGAAGTTGTTTACAACATAGAAAAGAGTAAAATATTAAATTCATATAAAGAAAACTCTGAAATTATTTTAATTAGGAGAATATCATAAATGAAAGAAAAAACAGGTTTTATATACATACTAACTAATGAAGCTTTTCATAAATCTAATTGGATAAAAATAGGATACACTGATAATATAGAAAGAAGATTAAATGAATTATACAATACTTCTATTCCAACTCCCTTTGAAGTTTATGCAACTTATGAAGTTCCTGTAATAACAGAAAAGAATCCGGATATATTTATTCATAATATTATAAAAAGACTAAATCCTAATCTTCGTATAGCTTCAAACAGAGAATTTTTTGAAATAGAACCTTGGGATGCTTATGAAATTTTAAATGCTATGGCATTACTTCATGGAAGACAAGACAAATTAAAACGAAATGATAAAAACAATTATGGTTCAAATATGATAGAAGAAAGCGAAGAATCTTATACAGAAGACAAATTATTTAATGAAGAAAATAAAAAAGTCTTGGATTTATATAATGAAATGAAAAAGATAATAAAAGATAATTTCTCATCATTAGAAATTATTTCAAATAAATATTATGTTTGTTTTAAAAAAAATAATAAAAACGTTTTTTCTATTTGGCCAAAATCAAATAGTTTGGAAATCGTGTTACATGCAAAAATTGGAACAATAAAAGATAATTCTGGCCTGTTATATGATATATCAAATAGAAAATGGACCAAAGCACAATATGCATTCAAATTTGATGAGACAACAGACAAAGAAATTGTAAAGGATTTACTAAAACAAACTTATAACTTAATATAAAAGTCACTTCGTTCCTGCAAAAAATTACTTTTTTACAACATTTTATAGTAACATTAATATTTGAGTTATAATTTTGCAACTAACTCAATCGAGTATGCCCTTACGGGATCCATATACACTTCATTCGTTAGTTGCTTCATTCTAACCCAAAATCTTAGGGTCTTGAACAAACGACAAATTTAAACCAAAAAACAAAGTATACAGGTAAAAAATTTTAAGACAAAAGAAAAATAAACTGCCGAGGATTTCTCGTTAGTTGAATGGAATATGCAAAAAATGCACATTCCAAAATTAAACAATTTTATAAAATAATGTAATAAATGATTTATATATTTGAATTCTATGTAGTAATTATTCAAGTGCTTTTGAAATTTCTTCGGAAGAAATAAAGTAATAACTAATTCTTTTATTTTCTTTTTTCCATTTATTATATTCATTAAAATATGTAATAGCCCACATAATTTTTTGTACTGCCTTTTTATTATTTTTGTTCTTTTTTAATAAATCTAACAAGCTTACTTTAAAATTGCATCCGGAAAATCCATGATCATTAACAAAATAATTGTTTAAAATATCCCAACCATCCGCACATTTCTGGAAATAGTAAGGAAAAACGTCTTTTATTCCTTCTTGCACAATTATTCTTGGATATATAGCATATTTTTCTTCTAATTCAACTACATCAATTAATGCTTTACCATAAACCAAAGTGTCATTACAGAAAAATTCTCCTTCAACCATTGCACCTCGCATTAAATAGCCATAAGTTAAAAATTCTTCTATTATATTACTTATTACAAGACATAATAACTTTATATTCTCTGCTCTATCTTTTGTGTCTGTTTTTGTTGCCAATATTATATTGTCGGAAAAAATTTTTACAAAAAAATCTTTATTTTTGAATTTCTTAGAGATGAAAACTTCTTCAATAGCATCTTCAAATATCATGTTTAATTTATTCAAATGTTCATTGTTCTCATCGTTATAAATAATATCTTTACTACCTAAAACATCCAAATAAACAACACAATATTTTGAGGTTTTATAATTTGTATGAGGATATCTCATATCTCCCATTCTTTTTACCAAAATTAACTCCCTATATTTTATCTATCAATCAATCCGTAAAATTCGGCATCTAATTGTTTTTTGTATTTTTCCCATTCCGGCATGTGAAGATTTAAAAAATTATAAAAATATTCGTTATGCCTTAAATATATGAGATGTGCCAATTCATGCAACATAATATATTCTATACATCCCACCGATGTTTTAAACAACGAAATATTTAAAACAATTTTGTTGCTTTTAATATTACAACTTCCCCATTTCGTTCTCATCTTTCTAACATTTAATATCGGTTTTTGAATATTATATTTTTTAAATATTGAATAATATTTATTCAATTTTTCTTGGAAGAATAAAAAAGATTTTTCTTTTAAATATTTAGAATATTGCTTAT
>JAFXOV010000019.1 GCA_017528425.1 Elusimicrobiota bacterium
CAAGGGCGAAAGCACCGAGCATTTGGCTGAAAACGTCCCACAGATACTTGTTGACGGACTGCAAAAGCAATACAAAAGGGTGACTATTCAAAAAGTAATGAACTATATCACAAGATATGCTACCCGACACAGGTTTAACCCAGTTCTTGATATGATAAAGTCCGTAAAATGGGACGGAATTGACCGAATAAACAAAATATATGAGATATTCCGCATACCTGCCGATACGGAAGAAGGAACTTACAGCCGAATTTTCATATATAAATGGCTGCTTCAATGCGTCTGCGGACTGTTCAACACTATCGAGAACCCATTCTCACTTGATATTGTACTGGTATTCATAGGCAGGCAGGGCATAGGAAAAACCAGATTTTTTGAGAAATTAGCCTTAAAATCGGCTTTTTTCGGTGAGGGAATCTGCATTGACCCACGAGACAAAGACAGCATCATTCAGGCGACAAGCAAATGGATAAGCGAGCTGGGCGAAATCGGCTCTACCATGAAGAAGGATATGGACAGTGTGAAAGCCTTCATCACCAAATCAACGGACGAATACAGAACACCATATGGGCGGGCGAGCCTGCATTATCCCCGAATTACTTCATTTGTTGGCACAGTCAATGATAATGAATATCTGATAGACCAGACGGGAAACAGGCGATTTGTAACAGTTCCGCTGTCTCCTGACCTGATTATAGACTACGAAACGCAGATTAAGCCATTTGATGCCTTGCAGCTCTGGGCGCAGGTTTACTGGCTTGTAACGGAAGCCGAAAAGGAGGGCAAAACAAAAGCAAACTGTTTCAGACTGACCGAGAGCGAGAAAAAATACCTTGAAAAGCGAAATTCAGCCTTTACAAAGCCAATGAAAGGCGAAAATGAAGTATTAGACATACTCGAAGAACAGCAGACCCCACAACAGGGATATATCTGCACATTCAAGGAAATGACTGTTTTGCAGTTCATTCAGATGCATAACCTGAGATATGATGCAGGTATCATTGGTAGAATACTAAAAAAATATGGATATGAAAGCAAACAAAAGAAAATAAACGGACTTCCAACAAGGGTAATCAAACTTCCATACAAATATCATCAATCTTATGATACAATTTCATAATATATTTAGGTATACAGATATCTGTATACCTTATTTTTTATCTGTATACCGCTGTTTTTGGCTATTTATAGCCAAATGCCAGAATTGTATTGTCCATTTTGCCGAAAAAGGTATACAGATACCCAAAAATCATCTGTATACCGCTGTTTTTGGCTATTTATAGCCTTAAATTGACATTTTTTTTGAAAAAGGTATACAGATACACTCAAAATATCTGTATACCTTTATTTCACGCTATATAGCCACAAATCCCTTGTGGTATACGGAGTATACAGATAATTTATGTACTAAAATAAAAAACACTAAAAGTTACAAAATGGTTACGGTAAACCGCTTAAAAAATGCATGATTTTTAAAAACAATAGGAAATTATCTGTATACCTGTATACCGCTATTCAAATTTATAGCTATAAATAGCCAAAATAACGGTATACAGATATTTTTGTATATCCGTATACCTTCCTGCTACCCGCTTAAATACCCAATTTTCTTAAAGCGGTAAACCGTTGAAAAATCTTTTCGTCATTTTGACGGATACCCCATATTTAAACTTGAAATTTCTTTTTGATTGGTGTATAATATATTCAAGAGAAAATTCAAAGGAAGTGTCACCGATGAGCATAGTAGAAAATATCCTCTCCCTGCGCGAAAGATTCATGGCTAAACTGCAAAAAGCAAATATATTTGACAATTTCTTTATGCGTGTTGTCCTTGAAAACAAGGAAGTCTGCCAGTATGTATTGGGAAAGCTTCTCAAAAAGCCCGATATTATCGTTCTTGACTGCAAGACCGAAGTTCAAATTTCAAAGCTCTTCGGCAAAGATTCAAGGCTTGACGTGCTTGCGACCGACAAAACGGGAAAAATATTTAATATCGAGATTCAAAAAGCCAAGGAAGATGCCCATGAACTCAGAGTAAGGTATTACCACTCTGCTGTTGACAGCGAGATAATCCGTAAAGGCAAGGAGTATAGCAGTTTACCGCCCGTTTATGTCATATATGTCAGCAAAACCGATATATGGGAGAAAGGCTCTGCCGTCTATATGGTTGAAAAATCCCTGAAATACCACGGTAAAGCCGATATTTACGATGACAGGCAATATACTTTGTATGTCAATGCAGAAGTTAAAGACAACTCCGAACAGGATATATCAGCCCTTATGGAGTATTTCAAGACCTGCAACCCCGATGATGACACACATGGGGCATTGTCGGAATATGTCCGCTACCTCAAAACCGATAAGAAAGGAAATGATATTATGTATGACGAGTTTGAAAGAGAATTTGAAGGGGATATCAGGAAACGCACCAAAGCCGATGATATTGCCAAGATTATGCTTGACTTCAAGGTTTCCTTTGAGCGGGCTTTGAAAACACTTGAAATTCCCGAAGAAGAACATGACGACTATGCCGAACTTCTCCGCTACTTCTACCCGAATGTAATGCAATAATTGTTGCAAATTTTTGTAACATCTCACAAACTTTAAGTAAATTTAAATTAAAACTTTGTTTATTCATATGAAATTCCATAAAATTAAAAGCCATGCAGGAAATCCTCATGGCTTGTTTTTTTTTATAAAATTATTTGAAACTCTTTACAATCAGATGAAAATATGATATAATGAAATACAATAAAAATATGATTCGACAAAATATATTTTTGTCTGAAATCAATAATAAAAGGCGGTAATATTTATGAATGAGGAACTCAAAAACAAATTGAGACTTAACACAAGAGATTACAAGTTTGATTTTGATAAAGCTGTGGAGGTGCTGGACAAATTTTTCTTTCTTATCAGCAATAAAAATAAAGAACTTAATGAAGAAAATCTGCTTGAACTGGCAAAAGGAAAATACGATAAATTCACGGCTTGGTCTTTTGAAAAGTTTCTGAAAGCATTTTGTGAAATAGTCCAACCTGACGAATATAAGCAAAACAGGGGAAATGATATTAAACTTGAGGACCTTTATAAAGTGGTTTTTAGTCTTGTTCCGATGGAAATTGAAAATAAAGAAGGCAAAAAGAAAGCTTTTAGCCTTAGCTGTGCTGCTGAAAGAACCACTGAAAAGTTTGACAGTTATAAATATTTATCAGGAGATAACCCATATATATGTGAGTTTTTGTATCTTTATGGTTTCAGAAACAAGAATATAGTGCATGACAATGAGGAAAACACACCGGCAGAAAACGGACAGGCTTTGAAGTGCCTTTGCATCTGTGTATTGTATCTTTGCAGCATATACAAGAGTACACTGGATGAAAAATACTCCTTTGAGCGTTTCAGGCGTGAACTGAAATCTGACTGGAAAGAAAAATGTGATTCGGTTTATCAGGAAATGACAGAGAAAATCGGATATGTAGATTTTAAATGGGAATCAAAAACAAGACATACAACTTCTGATATTGCACTCCGAAATTCTGAAGAACTGAAAAATGAAAGCTGTTTCAAATTTGTCGGCATGGCAGGTTCGGGAAAAACAACGGCTTTATTGCATATAAATCACTTACTTCTTGAAAATTATGATAACGACAATATATTCCCTGTATTTTTTGAACTGAAAAAGCTTGTAGGGGCAACAGGGGACTTTCTGCCGCATATGATTGAAAAATGCTATGATGTCTCTGAATACGCTGCCAAGTCGCTTATGAAAACAGACAGGTTAATATTTTTACTTGACGGATATGACGAAATAAAAGAGACTGGTATTCAAAAACGTTTCGCATCGGAAATTGAAGAATATGCAAAACAGTATAAATCAGTGAGAATTATTATGACAGACCGCACCGAGAAAAATTCAATCTCTGTCCTTGAGGATAAATTCAGATTTTTCCGCCTTTGCAGTATAGAAGAAGAAGATAAAGAAAAATATTTTGAGAAAAACTGCAAAGATGATGAAATATTAAAACTTTTGCGTGATTCCCTTAAGAATGATAACATTGTGTTCCGATGTCTTACCACTCCTTTGAAGTTAAAACATTTTATGGAAGTGGTTTCTGAAAACAAAGAAATCCCCGACGAATCTGTATTTATGAGGGAACACATAAAAAAACTCTTTGACCGTGAACGAATTGAGAAAAAAGATATTAATCTTGATGCGCTGGAAGATTATCTGAAAGTGATTGCATTTCTTCTGGTTGATGAGGAACGGGCTGAAATAACAGAAATACAGGTATATACTAACGAATCTGTCGGAAATCAAAGCTATGATATAAAAAAAGCTCTCAAACTTGCCGAAGATATGGGCATTCTGAAAAAAATAACGTATACTCCCGAAACGGAGAAATTTGAAAAAACATTTTACGAATTTTCTGATGACGAATATCTTGAATATTACAGTGATATGCTCCGTGAAAACAAAATTCTCCGTAAAAAACTGAAAAAGATACAGGAAGATTTTGAGGAATGATAAATTATGAAATTTAAGGATTTTGAAGATTTTCAGGATACGATAAAAGATGAGTTTTTAGAATGTAAAAAAAAGAATATTCTGCTTGGACGGCTCCCTGTAAAACTCAGAAAATGGGGAGAATGTCCTTCGGAGTATATTGAATATTATTTTGATACAATTTCCGAACCAATGCCCCTCCATGCGGCAGTATCAATAATATATTTTCGAGAATATAAGTTTTTTTCCGAAAAACTATCCGAATTTGAAAAGAATTTATACCATATATGCGAACAAAAATTTATCAGAGAGATTTCTTCGGATTCACCAGATTTGGAATACTGTGCAAATCTGCATACTGCCCTGAGTGTCCTTAATCCGGAACATATTGAAGAAAAAATCACGCAGGCTGTCGAAAAAATTTCCGAACAGTGGAAGAATGTACTTTTTCAGCAGATAAACATATGTATTCAGGCTGTAAATAAACTTGAAACAGCAGAACAAAGTCTCCTTGCACCTGTTCTTAAATCTTTTTATATAAACTATCCTGCGGAAATTAACTGCAATTTCCTGTTGAAGGAACTGGAACAGACAGACAAACAAAGAGACTGGCTGCGTACAAACAGAGCAGCCGAGATAATACTTTCTGAAATACTCGTAAGCGCAATAAAAAATAAATATTTTGCCTATTTTAAAATTTTATATTCAATGTTTCCAAGCTGGCATATGTATCAAAATGAAATAGAATGGGAAGAATTTATGGAACTTGCTTTTAAATATGCCGATTCTTCTGAACATCTTATTGATTTATTATATGTGTGTCTGGAAGTTCTAAAAGGAAACAAAGGCTATGAAATCAGCAATATTGAAAACTGGTATAAAAAAATTATATCTTTCAGTACTGAAAATCAGGCTAAAAAAGTTATTTCTTTTATTTATTATTCTGTCTGCATACAGGCAGATGAAGAAAATATACAGAAATATGTATCCGAAATGCCGAAATATAAAGAAAAAAAGCTGTTTTCAGAAATTCTCCCCGCTGAAAGTCTGCCGATAGGCGGAATATTTGTTGCTAAAAATACAGAAACCATTCTGAAAAATAATCCACGTTTTTTGAAAGAATACCTCGAAAAGATAGGAAAAAATAATATCTATCACTTTGAAACGGAACTTGACTGCCCAGAAGCACCGTTTGCAAATATAGACGGTGAAAAGGCAATTGATTCGCTCTGTATGTATTGTACCCTTGAAACAACACTTCACTGCTACTTCAACACGCATATAAGAAAAATATATGATATAGCAAGTCTGTGTTTCAAGCTGTCACGATATTATCATAATTTTTGGCGTTATGACAATTTTTACGGCTATATTTTCAAAGGAACAGTAAAAAAGTCAAATGACCCGAATGTTATAACTTCCCAGTTTTTATACCATGAAAAGCTCGTTATTCCTTTTGAGTTTGAAGCAGACAGAGTTGAACTCAGGCATTGTTTTGAAGGAAGTTCCGAAAAAGAAGTATATTTTAAACTGGACGTTGACCATGAGTCTTTACAAAATGGCATAGTTCTTATTTCTGCCCGCCTTGACAAAAGAACTTATACCGAAAATATTTTCAATGAGATTATATGCGAAATTATCGAAACAGGCAGAATTACAGAAGAAAGAATAAAACAAATTAAAGAATTTTATCATTTTCATTTGCTGACACCGAATAATATTAAATCTTTTGTCGAAGCTTTGGAGGCTCTTTCCGAATTTCCCGAACATCAGAAACTTCTCATGACAATATTTGATTGCAGTGAGAAATTCTACATATCTTCTTTGTGGGACAAAGATATAATTAAAAAATATTATCTTATTGCAATGAAACTGCATCTGAAAAGCCATAACTTGTTTTGTCCAATTAAGCCCGAATGCATGATAGATATGAAAGATATAGGCGACAGCGGTTTTAAAACAAGCTGGAAAGATGAAGATATTAAAGGCACTACATATCTGACCGAAAATAAATTCAGATTTGTGCCTGAAAATGCTGTCTGCGAAAAAATCCCAATTTTTTGGGATTTGGAACTTGTATTATTACTTTTTGATGAGAATGAAGTAATCGGAAACGAAACAGTTTATTATGCAGATATTGAATATCTCCCGTCAAAACAGATGTTTAAAGTAAATTATTTAAGAACCGAAAAATATTCAGAACATTGCAAGAAACTTAATGATAAACTTGAAAATTTAAACGAAACAATCGAATTATTAGTCAGAAGATTGTGTATAGATGACAGTCTGTTTGATGAACTGAAAGAAAAATTAGAAGAAAGAGAGAAAATAACAGATAAATTAAAAGAAATTTCACCATATCCGATTAATATTTCAACAGACAGCACAACAATAGCAAATGATATAATTGCAAAATGTGACTGTGAAATGATTACCAGAGTTTATACCGATACTGTTCTGGGAAAGCAATTAAGCAAGTACACTTGGCGCGAACTGGCTTTAAAACATGGGAAGCGTGAAGAATTGATTAAATATCTTGAAAAATTGATTGAATCTCTTGAAGAACAAGAACAGTAAATAAAAAAATCCCGTGTTCCGAAGAACACAGGATTCCGTATGTTCCGAACAAAATTTTTCCCTCCTTAATCGGAAAAGTCACTCGCCGCCTTGATTGATGCACTGTGAATCGCAGTTCTTGTGGTATTGGCAGCGATTCCGCCCGCAAGAGTTGAACCGCTTGCACCTGTAACCGCTGAACCTACCGCAGTACCTACTGCTCCCGCACCCTTGACAATGGCAGAGCCAATTACAGGGACAGAATGTGAAAGTATCGCACCGCTTACCGATGCCGCAGCCGCAGCCGCAGCAGAAAATAAACTTAATAACATTGAGCATACCACCTTTCAAAAATCAAAACAGACATTCAGCGAATGATTTGTCACGTTCCGAGAATGATGTCGATAATTGTGCCGATTTCTCCGAAAAGATTGTTCTTCATTCGTCCTCACCTTCCTTTCTGTACATTGCCGGAAATGTTCTGAATGATGCTTCATAGAGTCTGTCCTTGCGGAAAGGATAGAATAATGAATCATACATCATGGAGTTGATATCAGGAAAAAACATTGAGCATACCACCTTTCAATAAACGAGAATGTCTTTGAGCCATTCGGGAAGACTACTGTCACCGTCCGGAAACGGCATAATAACATGATGTCTCATTCTATCACCTCACTTTCTGTTCGCTTTCCATGATTCTATTATATCACGGTCTTACAAATTTTTCCAGTACCAGTAAATATAATTATCTGTCACCCGTTTTAATACTTAATCACGCAAAGCAGCATATTTCTGCATATAAAAATAAAAATAACTGTCATCATGCAGATGACAGTTCAGGAAAGGAATAATTTTATGGGCTTTTATGTATCAAAAGATAATAATCAGATAAGACTGCGGATTTCTTATCAGTCTCATGAAATAATATCGCAGGATATTGCAGAATTTCAGAATATGCCCGAAAAAGAACAATTAAGCAGTTTTTTGAATAAAATTATAAACAATTTCTGTAATGAGGCTGAAAGCACCGTCTATGCAAAAAAGCAGAAAATCTATGACAAATATCTTAAATGGCTGAAAGGGCTTGAAAATGCCGAAAAAACAGCCTTACAGCTTACAGAAAAAGAAATTCGGGACAGATTTGAAAAGGTAAAAGAAAAATATTCACAGCCCCCAAGGGCAAAAGGACAGAATTTAAAGCTCATCATGACAAAGCCCACAATTGAAATGCTCGAAAATTCACAGGAAAAAGACCTGTATGAAGACAAAATTTCGGACTATCTGGCGGCATTGATTCAGGAATATACAGCCCTCTCCCGTGAGGAGCGTGAAAGAATTTTCTTTAAAGATTTATTTAAAACAATAAATTTATGTATCAAGCATGGACATCAGGCTGAAATTAACGGCTCTTACCTCTTGAAACCCTATAAAATTACAACAAACGGCTTTTTGCCGTATTATTATGTTGTGGGCTACGCACGCAGGAAAAACAAACTTACAGCACCTTGGAAGCTTATGTCTTTCAGGCTTCAAAGAATCCGTTCCGCCACAGAAAAAGAAGATGATGAGTATAAATTCACAAAAGAACAGGAAACCGAACTGAAAGAACTTTTCAAAAAGCCCGCAAAAATCGCTTACTTATCAAAAAAAGAAGAAGAAACCATTGTCAAACTGACCGAAAAAGGATATAACGACTGTTATAAGAAAATTCTTTCGGGCAGACCCGTCTGCACTGACAAGAAAAAATTGCCCGATTCCGAAAAGCCTTTTGTGTATGAACTCGCTTTCAATTGCTCAAATATGCAGGCTTATCAATATTTTATCAGATTCGGAATGGAAGTTGAAGTTATCTCCCCTGAACATCTGAGAAACGGCTTTAAAAATCTGCATGAAAATGCTGTAAAATACTATAAATAAAAATCGTCCGAAAACATCATTTTTAAAAGTAGCAAGCACGGCGGTCATGGTACACAAAATCAAAGTTTTGTGTTTTGACCACACCACTTGTCAGGGAAAAATTTTCCCTGAAACCCTATATAATTTTTACTTTTCTGATTGACAATTTAGGGTCTGAGGGATTTCCCTCACAAGCTGTTATCGGCACAAAAGTAATACCGATAACCGTGCTTGCTGGGTTTGATTTAACTAATTTTTCTCTCTTAAAAAATAAAAAAATCCTGCAAAAAATTTCCGCAGGACTTGATTCTTTTCTTTGTATATGATATAATAGGCAAAGAGGGGAACAACTACCACATCGTTCCCCCCGAATAACTGAGGTTCGCTCTCAATTACCCACCATTATATTTATTATAGCACAGCTATAACTCAGTGTCAATGGTATTATAGCATAGTTATAGCACTTTGTCAATAGGGTGTTTCATAATTTTTTGGGATTTTGTGTAATAGAGATGTGAGCCTCCGAAGAAATCGGAGGTCTTTTTATGAATAAAAACAGTGAAGTAAAAAAATATTTAATCAACTATGTTGAGGAGATAACA
>JAFXOV010000002.1 GCA_017528425.1 Elusimicrobiota bacterium
AGAAAATTTATATAAAGCCCTTTTTGTTTTACATACCAACGAAATTTTGGATGTTATAGTTGTAGATGATACAAACAAACTTGCCGGAATATTGTGCAGGAAACAAATTGTTTTTGAAGACCGCTTTTCGGATATTATTGTGTAGATCTGTTTTAGATATATTATTATTTAAAAGAAAAATCCGTTTCGCTACTTTTTTTCAATATTGAACTGCAAAAAACTTCCAATCAGGTTTTCATTCCAAACCTTAATATCTTTCGGAACATCCAATATACACGGTGTAAAATTCCAAATATTCTTTATACCCGCACCTGCAAGATAGTTTGCCGTTGTTTTGGCATTTTCTCTGGGTACGGTAAGTATGGCAAAATCCACTTTCATTTTGGTTGCAAGTGTTGCCACTTTAGTTACATTGAAAACTTCTTTACCGTTAATGAAAGAACCTATCTTTTTTGTGTCCGTATCGAACATTGCAACGATATTTAATCCGTAATCTTTAAAACTGTTATACTTTGCAAGTGCAGAACCCAAATTCCCGGCACCTATAATAAAAGCATTTCGTTGTTGCTTAAAACCTAACTTTTCTTCTATTGTCTTTTTTAACTTTTTGGCATCGTAACCTACACGGCATTTACCTAAATCGGAACTGCCGAGATATTTTAAATCTTTTCTTACCTGTGAATTATCTATATTTAAAAGTTCGGCAATTTTTTTGCTTGAAATATACTGCTCGCCTTCTCTTAAATCGTCGAGTATAAAATGGTATAAAGATAAACGGTTCAAAACTTTATCGGGTATATTCATAAAAATGTCCTCTTATAAGGGCAGACATTTTTTGCCTGCCCTTATGAATGTTTTATTATTACACAATACCATTATAAGCATCTAAAAATATTTGTTTTATTTCCGACATTAACGGATAAACAGGGTTTGCACCTGTGCATTGATCATCAAATGCCCTTTCTACAAGTGTATCGAGATTTTTCATGAACTCATCTTCTTTTACACCGAACTCTTTTATAGATTTAGGTAAATTTATTGCTGTCATTAGATCGTCAACAGCTTTTATTAGCCTTTCAGTTTTTTCGTCATCATTTTTGCCGCCTAAATCAAGTTCATCTGCAATTTGTGCATATTTCATTTTTGCGTTAGGATACTTGTATTGCGGGAATGTTGCTTGTTTTTTAGGTCTATCGTTAGAATTAAATTTTATAACTTGTCTTATTAAAAGTGCGTTTGCCACGCCGTGCGGAATGTTGTACATTGCACCGAGCTTGTGTGCCATAGAATGACATAATCCCAAGAAAGCATTTGCGAAAGCCATACCTGCTATTGTTGCTGCATAATGCATTTTTTCTCTTGCTTTGGGATCTTTTTTACCGTCTTTATATGAACGGGGAAGATACTTGAACACAAGTTTTGTTGCTTCCAAAGCGTTGGAATTTGTAAAGTTTGTTGCCATACAGGAAACATAAGCTTCCAACGAATGTACCAACGCATCTATACCGGAAGCGGCAGTAAGACCTTGCGGCATACCGTCAACAAAATTAGGATCAACGATTGCCATGTTAGGTGTTAAAGCATAATCGGCAATTGCATATTTATAGTGTGTTTTTTCATCGGTAATAATTGAAAAAGGTGTAACTTCCGAACCTGTACCTGACGTTGTAGGAATACATACCATAGTTGCTTTTTTACCTAAATCCGGAATTTGGCAAATTCTTTTTCTTATATCCATAAACCTCATGGAAATATCTTCAAAGTTTACGTCCGGTTGTTCATACAATAACCAAAGAATTTTTCCTGCATCCATAGGTGAACCACCGCCTAACGCAATAATTACGTCAGGTTCATAAGTTCTTATCATTGTAAGTGCATCATCTATTGTTGCAAGTGTCGGGTCGGGTTTAACATCAAAAAACATTTGATGATCTATTTCCATTTCATCCAAAACATCGGTAATATTTTCAACAGCACCGGAATTGAACAAAAATCTGTCGGTAACGATAAATGCTCTTTTTTTACCTTTAAGTTCTTTAAGAGCAAGGTCCAAGCAACCTCTCTTAAAATATATTTTTTGCGGAACTTTAAACCATAACATATTTTCTCTCCTTTCGGCTACAGTCTTGTAATTTAACAAATGTTCTACTCCGATATTTCCCGATATCGAGTTGCCGCCCCACGAACCGCATCCGAGCGATAACGAAGGTTCAAGTTTAAAGTTGTAAATATCTCCTATACCGCCTTGCGATGACGGTGTATTAATTAATACACGGCATGAAGGCATTTTTTCCGCAAAAGCGTTTATTCTTTCTTTTACTCTTGCATCCGTGTACAAAACGGAAGTGTGTCCGGGTCCGCCCTTGGATACAAGTTCGTAAGCCATTTCCGTTGCCTGCTCAAAGTTCTTTGCTTTGTACATTGTTAATATAGGTGAAAGTTTTTCTCTTGAAAAAGGATCGTTCCAATCCACTTTCGGTCTTTCGCATAACAACAATTTGGAATCCTGCGGAATTTTAAATCCGGAAAGTTCCGCAATTTTTTGCGGTGTTTGACCTACTATTAAAGGATGCGCTGTTCCTCTTTTAGCATCTATGAAAGGAAGTGCAACCATTTTTTTCTCGTCACTTTTACTTACAAGGTATGCACCTCTGTAAATAAACTCTTTTTTGATTTTTTCGTAAACGGATTCAACAACAACAACCGCTTGTTCGGAAGCACATATCATACCGTTATCAAATGTTTTAGACATTATAATTGAAGATACGGATGCTCTGATATCGGCAGTTTCATCTATAACGGCACAAGCATTTCCCGGACCTACACCGAGTGCGGGTTTTCCCGAAGAGTATGCCGCTTTAACCATTCCCGGTCCGCCGGTTGCCAAGATGCAGGCAATATCCGGATGATGTAACAATGCATCCGAAAGTTCCATTGAAGGAGTGTCTATCCAACCGATAATATCTTTCGGAGCTCCCGCTTCAACGGCAGCGTTAAGAACAACTTTTGCAGCTTCTATTGTACTTTTTGTTGCTCTGGGGTGAGGGGAAAATATAATTGCATTTCTTGTTTTTAATACTATAAGTGATTTAAATATTGCCGTTGATGTGGGGTTTGTTGTAGGTATGATACCTGCAATAATTCCCAAAGGTTCGGCAACTATTTTTATACCGTTTTCTTTGTCTTCGCTTATTATTCCGCAGGTTTTTGCATATTTGTGTTTGTTGTAAATGTATTCGGAAGCATAATGATTTTTTATTATCTTATCTTCCAAAACACCCATACCTGTATCTTCCACCGCCATTCTTGCAAGTGGAATTCTTACTTTGTTTGCTGCGGTTGCCGCCGCTTTAAAAATTTTGTCTACCTGCTCTTGGGAATAGTTTGCATATTCCGTTTGAGCTTTTTTTACTCTGGCAATTAAAGCATTTAATTTTTCTACCGTATCAACAATGTTTGGTGCGGTATCTTTTTCGGTTTCTGTTATCTTTGCTTTAGTAACAGTCCCTTTAGGTTGTTTTTTCTTAGGCATATCTCGTCACTCCTTTTATTGTGATTTATTTCACGATTAATTATAAAATATAAAAATATATTTGTCAATAAATATTTTGTAAATGTATTGATTTTATATGCGTTTTTGGTTTTGAGTAATTTTGATTAATTGAGATTTTTATCCTTATTGTTGTTTTGTTGTTGCGAAGTGATTTTATCTTTTAAATTATGACTTAAAAACGGGAAGAGTTTTGCTTTTACATTAAACCTTTCAACTTTTCAACCATTCAACTATTCAACTTTTTTATTTCCCTGTTTTGCTTTTAAATCATTAATTTCTTTTCTTTTTCTTTTGATATTTTTCAGGACTGTTTCAACCGTATCAAATTTCGGCGGGTTTTTAGTATCAAGTTCAAAGTAGCAGGTGTGTTCAGGTGAATCTACAAGAATTAAGCTTGTGGTTTTGTTTTTAACAAATATCGGTGCAAATTCTGTTTCGCTGTGGCCTACCAACTGGTTAGAAAAATAAGAATCTTTTATTAAAGAAAACGGTCTTATCCAGGTTGGAGTTTGTGTAACTTCGTCACCGCTTGGACTTGCAAGACCGGTCCAATCGAAATAATGAAAGTTTTGTTTTAACAACATTTTGTTGCACCAATCAATTATATTTTCGGTATCTTTGTTAAACCCTTTTTCTTTTTGGTTTGTTACCCATGTGTTTGAAAAACCGGCATGAGATATTACCCAACCGTCATATTCTACGGCAATTTTAAAATGAGAAATGTTATCCAAAAATGCTTGTGCGATTTCGGTATCGTGTTCATGTTGGTGACCGCTTACAAGTTTCGATTTGGGATTTTTTGATAAATAAGATAAACAGTGGTTACCTAAAAGCAAATCTATTTTGTCGGGATAATTTTGTTTGTAAGATACAACTTTGTTTATAATGTTAACGGGATTATGTTCCGGAATTTGCCACCATAAATTTTCTAACCAATTATCAACATAATCGCCCAAAAAAACAAGTTTATCTAAATGATTAATATTGTCTTCAACAAATTTAATAAAGTGTGTAGTTTGGTGAACATCAGGTATTATTCCTATAAGCATGTTTGTTATTATACATTATTCTTTTATTTTGTTAATACTTTTTTTGCAATCGGTTCCTTTTTAAACTTTCACCCCATAACCTTATAACCATATAACCAACAAAATGCTTTGCATTTTGTTCCGTTTGACAAACTAAGTTTGTAAAGGTATAATTTTCGGTATTAAATGCATTGATGCGGAGCAGTAAATATTAATTTGTCTAAAGAGAAGTGTCGGTTGGTGCAAGACATTGGCAAAACATATTGAAGTCACCGCGGAGCAGCTGTAAGAAAGCTTAAAACAATTGCAAATGCAATCGTTGTTGAAAAGTTTAACGGTTTAAAAGTTTAAAGGTTTTAAATTGTTTACTTTTTATAAGTTAGTAGAAACAGACGGATTCTCACCGTAAAAGAGAAAAAGTGCATCCTGAGTCAGGATGAAAAAGAGTGGTACCGCGGAAGTTTTTTATACTTTAACAATTTTAGTGCTTTCGTCTCTTTAAGTTATTTCGTATAACAACGGAGATGAAAGTTTTTTTGTTGTTGGTGGAGGTAAGACTATTATGGCAAAACATAAAATGCCCGGTTCAAGGATTGTTATTGAAACACTTATAGAGCAAGGTGTAACCGATGTGTTTGGTTATCCCGGCGGACAAGTGTTGAATATATATGATGAATTATATAAAGCAAGTGACAGAATTAACCATTATCTTGCCGCACATGAACAGGGTGCTGCTCATGCTGCCGACGGTTATGCAAGAGCTACCGGTAAAGTTGGTGTTGTTATTGCAACATCCGGTCCGGGAGCAACAAATTTGGTTACCGGAATTGCAACGGCAATGCTTGATTCCATACCTATGGTGGCAATTACCGGAAATGTTCCTACTTCTTTAATCGGTAAAGACAGTTTTCAGGAAATAAATATTACGGGTGTTACATTACCTATAACAAAACACAACTATTTTGTAAGTAATGTTAAAGATTTGGCAGACACTATAAGAGAAGCTTTCCAAATTGCAAAATCCGGAAGACCGGGACCTGTATTAATAGATATTCCCAAAGATGTTCAAATTGCGGAATACGATTTTGAATGTGAAGGTGTTATTGAACCTTATCCGCAGAAAAAAGCGGATGATAAAGAAATAGATGCCGCGGTTGATTTAATAAATAAAGCACAAAAACCGTATATTTATATCGGCGGCGGTGTAATAACCGCAGGGTTAAGTAAAAAAATAAAAGAACTTGCCGAAAAAATAGACGGATATATCGGTTGTACTTTGATGGGACTTTCCGCGATAGAAAATTCTTATGAAAGATTTTTAGGTATGCAAGGTATGCACGGACAATACGAATCTTCAATGGCAAACAAAGAAGCAGACCTTGTAATAGGTATAGGTGTAAGGTTCAGCGACAGAGCTACCGGAAACGTAAAAAAATATTCCAAAAATGCAAAAGTTATACAGCTTGATACAGACCTTTCCGAAATAAATAAAAATATTAAAGCGGATGTAGGTATTGTAGGAAAGATTTCTTGTGCGCTTTCAAAAATAATTGAAAAATGCGACAAACAAAAACATGCCGAATGGAAAAAAACAATAGATGATTTAAGAGCTGAAAGCAAAGAAATTTCCAAAAAAGTTAATGTTGTTAAAAGTGATAAGATCGGCCCCAAGCAGGTTTTTGATGTAATAAATAAAATTAAAGATAATGATACTGTCGTTGCTACCGATGTAGGACAACATCAAATGTGGGCTGCACAGTTTACAAGTTTTGAAAAACCGAGAACATTTGTTTCAAGCGGCGGTCTTGGAACCATGGGATACGGGTTGGGTGCTGCAATAGGTGCAGCGGTAGGAAGTAAAAAAAGAGCAATTTTAGTTACCGGTGACGGAAGTTTCGGTATGAATTTGAACGAACTTGCAACCGCGGTTACTTACAATATTCCGGTTGTAATAGTTATTATAAACAACGGTGTTTTGGGTATGGTAAGACAATGGCAAACACTGTTTTACGGTAAAAGATATTCAAATACCGTTTTGGGCAGAAAAACGGATTTTGTAAAACTTGCGGACGCTTTCGGACTTAAAGGTGAAAGAGTAACAACCGTACAGGAATTTGAAAAAGCATTTAGTAAAGCATATAAAGCAAATGCACCTTATATTATAGATACAGTAATTGATATGGATGAGTTTGTTCTTCCTATGCTTCCTCCGGGAGGATCGATAGAAGATATAATTACATCTAAAGAGGAGGCAACAAAATGAAAAGATTTGTAATTGCCGCTTTGGTGGAAAACAAGTACGGAGTATTAACAAGAGTTGCGGGCCTTTTTATGAGAAAAGGTTTTAATATAGATTCTTTAACCGTAGGTGAAACTGAAGATTCTTCTTTTTCAAGAATAACAATTACTCTCAGAGGTGACGATAACGATAAAGATCAACTTATCAGTCAGTTAAGAAAACTTCATAATGTTACATACGTTAAACATATAGACGAAAAAAACAGTGTGGAAAGAGAATTGATACTTATAAAAGTTAAAAATACCGTTCAAAACCGCAGTGAAATTATGGCTATAACGGAAATTTACAGAGCAAAAATTGTTGATTATAATCCGAAAACGATATGTGTTGTTATGACAGGCAAGCCGTCAAAAATAAATGCTTTTATTGAAATTTTAAGACCGTTGGGAATAGTTGAACTTTGCAGAACCGGTGTTGTTGCCATTGAAAGAAATAAAGCAATTTACAATGTATAATGTACAATGAACGACAAAATAAAACAATAAACTAATATAAGAGAGGAGAAAGAAAATGCAAAACATTTATTATCAAAAAGATTGTAACTTAGCAAAACTTAAAGGTAAAACCGTTGCAATTATCGGTTACGGTTCACAAGGTCATGCACATGCATTGAACTTGAAAGAGTCCGGTGTTGATGTTATAGTAGGACTTTATAAAGGTTCCAAAAGTTGGGAAAAAGCGGAAAAACAGGGATTGAAAGTTTATACAGCTGCCGAAGCCGCAGCAAAAGCAGATGTTATAATGATACTTATCAACGATGAAAAACAGGCAAAATTGTATAAAGAAAGTATCGAACCTAACCTTAAAGAAGGTAAAACAATAGCATTTGCACACGGCTTTAACATTCATTTCGGATGCATAAAACCTCCTAAAAATGTTAATGTTATAATGATTGCGCCTAAAGGTCCGGGACATACGGTAAGAAGCGAATATTTGGCAGGTAAAGGTGTTCCTTGTTTGGTTGCAGTTGAACAAAATGCTACAGGTGATGCACTTGAAATCGCACTTGCTTATGCTTTAGGTATAGGCGGAGCAAGAGCAGGTGTTATCGAAACAACTTTCCGTATTGAAACAGAAACGGATTTGTTCGGAGAACAAGCAGTTTTGTGCGGAGGAGTTTGTGCTTTGATGCAGGCAGGTTTTGAAACTTTGGTTGAAGCGGGATACGATCCGAGAAACGCTTATTTTGAATGTATTCACGAAATGAAATTGATTGTAGATTTAATATATCAAAGCGGATTTGAAGGTATGAGATATTCAATTTCAAATACTGCAGAATACGGTGATTATACAACAGGTCCCAAGATAATTACCGAAGAAACAAAAAAGACAATGAAAAAGATTCTTAAAGATATTCAGGACGGAACATTTGCAAAAGCATTTTTGCTTGATATGTCTGAAGCAGGCGGACAGGTTCATTTCAATGCAATGAGAAAACTTGCTGCTGAACATCCTTCAGAAAAAGTAGGTAAAGAAATAAGAAAACTTTACAGCTGGAGCGATGAAGACAAACTTATAAACAACTAAAAATCACTTATAGTGATTTTTGAGGTATGGATGTATAGAAGAATAGATGTATAGAAACGACAATTGAATGGTTTATAAAAAGCGGGGAGAAATTTTCTTCCCGCTTTTTTACATTAATTTCTAATTGCTAATTTCTAATTACTAATTGTTTTTTATTTTGTATAATTAAAGAAATATAAACTATATAAAAGAGGATATCAAAACATGAAAAAGATTATCCTGTCACTGATATTGTTAACAATAGCACTGGTATCACCTGCGTTTGCAAGCGAAGCCGGTGACATGGAAATATTGGGGAAAGTCGGTTACACACTGGATACAAATGTTAAACTTTTCTATAAGGGCGGGGATTTAGGGTCTACAAAGAAAAATTTTACTGTGGGTGCAGACTTTTATTTTTATGTTAATTCTCAAGTAGCAATGGGTTTTGGTGTTAACAATATTTTCGATTCAACGTCTGAATATGGCGCAGAGGATGAATACGGTTTTACAAATGTTTATCTTTCTGTCAGACCAAAAATGGATATAGATTCCGATATTATCGAAAGTTTTTATTTCATAGGACAAGCCGGTTATGGCTTTTTTAGATTTGATAATGATGATTCATACTATGATTTACCTGCTCCGTCAACAAACAACGGCTTTTATTGGGGTATTGGAATAGGAGTGGAGATTGTGTATGATTTCTTCCTTGAATTTACTCATTCATTTAACTATGGATCTGTTATATCCGAAGGAAGTACATATGATGTAACATATTCTGCATTCTCATTAAATGTAGGTTATAAATTCAGATTCAAACCGTAATACGTAAACCAAAAAATCTAAAATCATTTCGGAGAAAAAATATGATAAAAGAAAAAATTGTAGATGGTTCGCATAATGCACCGCACAGAAGTTTATATCATGCCTTGGGAATAACAAAGGAAGAACAATCAAAACCTTTCATAGGAATAGTAAGTTCTCATAACGAAATTGTTCCCGGTCACATGAATATAGATAAAATTGTTGAAGCCGTTAAAATCGGTGTTGCAATGGCAGGCGGAACACCGATAGTGTTTCCCGCGATTGCCGTTTGTGACGGTATTGCCATGGGGCATAACGGAATGAAATATTCTCTTATTACAAGAGATATGATTGCAGATTCCACGGAAGCCATGGTAAGAGCTCACGGGTTTGACGGACTTGTTATGGTACCAAACTGTGACAAAAATGTTCCCGGTCTTTTAATGGCTGCGGCAAGAGTAAACATCCCTACGATATTTGTCAGCGGCGGGCCTATGCTTGCAGGCAGAGTTAACGGTAAAAAAACAAGCCTTTCGGGAATGTTTGAAGCGGTAGGTGCTTTTAAAGCGGGAAAAATTACCGAAGAAGAACTTACAAAATATGAAGAAAAAACCTGCCCTACATGCGGTTCATGTTCCGGAATGTACACTGCAAATTCCATGAACTGTTTAACCGAAGTTTTAGGTATGGGACTTAAAGGTAACGGAACAATACCTGCAGTATATTCGGCAAGAATAGAACTTGCAAAACATGCAGGTATGCAGATAATGGAACTTGTAAAGAAAAATATTTGTCCGCGTGACATTATGACAAAACAATCAATAAAAAATGCATTAACTGCGGATATGGCTTTAGGTTGTTCAACCAACAGTATGTTACATCTTCCCGCAATTGCCAACGAGTGCGGAGTGGAATTTAATTTGGATATGGCAAACGAAATAAGCCAAAACACTCCCAACCTTTGCCATTTGGCTCCGGCAGGTCACACATATATGGAAGATTTAAACGAAGCAGGCGGAGTATATGCCGTTTTAAAAGAATTAACGAAACTTAATTTAATAGATACATCGGTTATGACTTGTACCGGTAAAACGTTAGGTGAAAACATTGAATCCTCAGTAAATTTAGATAATGAAACTATAAGAAATATAGATAATCCTTACAGCAAGACAGGCGGAATAGCAGTATTAAAAGGTAACATTGCACCGGACGGTTGTGTGGTTAAAAGAAGTGCCGTTGCACCCGAGATGTTAAAACACGAAGGTCCCGCGAAAGTTTATGACAGTGAAGAAGAAGCTATAGCTGCAATATATGCGGGTAAAATAGTTAAAGGTGATGTTGTGGTTATAAGATATGAAGGTCCCGCGGGCGGTCCCGGAATGAGAGAAATGTTAAGCCCGACATCCGCAATTGCAGGTATGGGGTTAGACAAAGATGTTGCACTTATTACAGACGGAAGATTTTCCGGAGCTACAAGAGGTGCATCGCTCGGTCATGTTTCTCCGGAAGCTGCATCAGGCGGTCTTATAGCTTATGTTAAAGACGGTGACATTATTTCAATAAATATTCCGGAATATAAAATAGAATTAAAAGTTTCCGATGAAGAAATAGCAAAAAGAAAACAAACAATGCAGATAAAAAAGAAAACTGATATCGGCGGTTGTTTGGCAAGATATGCGGCGCAGGTATCGTCCGCCGACAAGGGAGCGATTATTAATAAATTTAAACTATAATTAAACAAAAAACAGCAATATTTTAGTTGCGACTTCAAATTCCCGAACCTCATGTACCGTTTCACTTGCGTACACTACGGTTCGGGAATTTCTTGTCTCACTTACAAATATTTCTGTTTTTTCCCTGTCCTTACATTTTCATTTAAAAACAAAATCTTTTCTGTTTTTTTTTCTGTCCTTACATTCTTATTTGACTTAAAAGTCTTTGAGAGTCAAGAACAAAGTACAAAATTTTTTCTGTTGTTTTACCCTTACATTATTTAGTAAAATATCTGCGATAAATGAAAAATTGGAAGTATTTTCTTTATAAAAAGGAGGAAGTAAATGAAAAAAGGATTGTTGGCAGTGTTGTTGACAGTAGCACTTGTAGCACCTGTGTTTGCAGTAGAAAAAGGCAGTATGGAAATTGTTCCAAAGGTTGGTTATGTTATTGAACCTTTAATTATGGAAGATTATTATGGTGACTATTATGGTTGTAAACAAGAATCCACATTTTCGTTGGGAGCAGATTTTTATTATTATGTAATGAACAATTTAGGTGCAGGTGTTGGGGTAAATTATGTTTTTGATAGTAAATTTAAGGAGACTTGGGATACACAAGATTCTTTAGGAGCGACAAATATATATGTCGCCGTAAAACCGGTATTTGAATTACAAGAAAATAAGTTTATAGATAAAATATATTTCTTAGGACAATTAGGTTACGGTATGACAAGATATGAAGATAAGGAGTATTTCTCTCCTGAAAAATATAATGAAAATGGTTTGTATTGGGCAATAGGAGCCGGTGTAGAAAAATGTAATATTGTTGTAGAACTTGTATATTCCGTAAATTATTTTGAGATAGAAGATTGGAATGAATCTTTTACAAACAGAAGAACTGCAATAAATGCCGGCTACAAATTTAGTATTTAATTAGGCTGTATTCAATACAAAAAAACAGAAGTATTTTAGTTGCGACTTTAAATTCCCGAACCTTATGTACCGTTTCACTTGCGTACACTACGGTTCGGGAATTTTTTGTCTCACTTACAAATATTTTAGTTTTTTCCCTGTCCTTACATTTTTATGATAAAAACAAAATTTTTAGAAAAGAATTTTTCCTGTCTTTAAATTTTTTTAATTTTGTATAATATTTCTATTAGGAAGAAAAAAATGAATGAAGAATTAAAACAAAAATTGGCTTGTGAACTTTTGGCATTAAGTGTATTCAGGAATATACTTAACACTAAAACCATGCAATCTTTTGTTTCTTTTTTAACCGAAAAAGATGATATAAAAAAAATAAACTTTTTCGGGGAGTTTGTTTATTCGTTGGCGGAATTCAGCTATTCTTTTTCAAACTTTTTATCCAATGCTGTTTTAACCGATGAAAATAAATATATTTTGTCCATTGCACAAAAAAAAGAAGTGTCCGAAACCCTTTTGGAAAATACAACAAAAGAATTAAAGATATTTTCAGACCTTTCAAAAATTACAACAGAAGACCTTTTCGATAAAGTTGATTTTAAGTATATTCCCGAATTCGAAAATACCAAAACCGATTTTGTAAAACTTTACGAAAAACAAATAAAAAATATTTCCAAACTCGGATACGGCATTTTTGCCACCGCAAAAATGTTTAAAGTGTTGGATGAAAAAGTTATACCCATAAAATCCGCAGACGAGATTTCCGTTGACAGTTTTATAGGGTATAAAGATCAAAGAAAACAAATTTTTGATAATACTAAAGCGTTATGCGAAGGTAAGCCCGCCGCAAACATTTTGTTATACGGTGATGCCGGTACAGGCAAATCTTCTACGGTTAAAGCATGTGCCAACTATTTCTATAATGAAGGTGTAAGACTTATAGAAATAAGAAAAGATCAGTTGTTAAGTCTTTCTTATATTATGGGTAAAATTACAGGTAATCCGTTAAAGTTCATAATATTTATTGATGATCTTTCTTTTAACAAAAATGATGATAATTTCAGTATGTTAAAAGCGGCACTTGAAGGTTCTGCTTCTGCAAAAGCGAACAATGCCGTAATTTATGCTACAAGTAACAGAAGACATATAATAAAAGAAAGTTTTGCAGACAGACGAAACGAAGATGATATTCATATTAACGATACAATTCAGGAATTAACTTCTCTTTCGGACAGGTTCGGTTTAACCGTATATTTTGAAAAACCGAACAAGAATCTTTATCTTGAAATAGTGTTTGCACTTGCGAAAAGAAACAACATTAAAATTGATAAAGAAGAATTATCTGTTAAAGCGGAAACTTTTGCTTTAAACAGAGGTAACCGTTCCCCGAGAGTAGCGGAACAATTCATTAACAGTTTAATCTTATAAATTAAATGATTTTAAAATTTAACAACTTTAGGTTCTTGTGTGAAAGAATAGAAAGTTGCCGTTGCATCTTTTAAATATAAAACCTGAGTGTTGTTATCATCGGCTTTATACATTTGTCTCAACGACGGATAATTGTCTAACATATGTTGTTTAGCTTCTATCCTGTCATCGTTTACCACAACAGCTTCTATTCTTATCCAAGTGTTACCGTCAAAAGCACAAATTTCCACTTTAGGGTTTTTAGCCATCTGTTTAGATACATTTTTTACTTTGCCGGTTTGTATATATAACTTATCTTCAAACAAATCTATTGTTCCGAAAGGTCTTACTCTGGGTTGATCATTTTCCACCGTTGCAAGATAATAAGTTTCGCACTTCTTTAAAAAATCATAAACTGTTTTCATGTCCGGATCCTCCAAATTTATTGTTTCGGTAACTTCTGTTTTTTGTCCTTCTGTTGCGACTGCTGCGGCATTTTGGTTTTTTTTCTCAAAATCTTCCATTGCTGCAAAATAAAAAAAGCACAGAAAAACTATACCGATTAAAGATGTGGTTTTGATTACTGCCGGTGACTTTGTTTTAAACTGTGCTTCTATTCCGGCTAATTTATAATACCATGAAAAAAAGCGATACTGAATATCCAAGAATTTTCTTGTGAAGAAAAATCCGAATAAAGCTATAACTATGAAAACAATAAAAACTACTTTAAAAAATATTATTGTCATTATATTGAATATTTGAAACCTATGTTAAGATGTATGGTGTACATTGAACCGTGACCGGCATAATCGTTATCCGGAATTAACCAATTGTAGTATGTATATAATGCTTCCACTATTAACCATTTTGCTTCTATACCTACACCTGCACCCATATATAAACCCGAAAGTCCGCTGGCATCTATTAACTTTATATCAGCATTACTATAACCCAACTGACCTATAATATATACACTGTCTATTTCTTTGTTTTCCAAAACCAACTTAGGTTTTCCGGCAAGATAAAAGTTTGTTGCGGATATTTTTTGTGCCGTGTTTTCTATATCTGTTTTAAATAAATGGAAACACCCCAAACCTACACCTATATTTTGCCACGGATAAACAAAAAATTCTCCGCCAAATGTGTATCCCAAATCCACGTCTAAAATTCTGCTGTTTATTATCGTTCTTTCTTTTTCTTCTCCGTTGACCATACCGGTCTCTGTGAACACTACATTTTTATCTAAATCAATATAAGGAGAAGCTAAAATACCGCCCTTTACAATAAAATCCATATTCATTTTTGCAAATGCGGGTAATACACATATAGTAAGCAATAAAATTGAAAAAATGATTTTTTTCATTAGAATACTCCATGTAAAAATATTTCTTATATTATACTACAAAATTATTTTGTTTTACAATTAAATTAAAAGAAGTCTTTTTGTCGTTGTCGTTAATTGTACATTATACATTGTAAATTATAAATTGATATTTCATCCTCTCGGATGAAACTTTTTATGTTGTTCTTTTAATCTTTCCTGGCTTATATGCGTATATATTTGTGTCGTAGAAATTGAGCTGTGCCCCAACATTTCCTGAACAAATCTTATGTCTGCTCCGCCGGTAAGCAAGTGTGTAGCAAAAGAGTGTCTTAAAGTGTGGGGGGTAATGTTTTTCATTATACCGGCTTTTATTGCTATTTGTTTAAGTTGTCTCCAAAATTCTATTCTTGAGATAGGTTTATTTAATCTCGTTAAAAACACAAATTCCGACTTTGTGTTTTTTCTTACTCTAAGATACCTTTTCAAATACAGTTGTGCTTTTTGTCCGAAAGGAACCAATCTTTCTTTGTTACCCTTACCGAAAATTTTTACAAAACATTCTTCAATGTCTATATTTGAAAATTTTAAACTTATAAGTTCGGACACTCTTAAACCGGTTGCATACAAAAGTTCAAGCATTGCTCTGTTTCGTATTGAAAGATTATCCGTTCCCGAAACGGAATTTAAAAGTTTTGTAACTTCTTCACCTGTTAACATATCCGGCAAAATTACAGGAACTTTAGGTGCGGTAAGGTATACGGTTGGATCCGTTTTTATGAAGTTTTCCGCGATGAGAAACTTATAAAATTGGCGAATGGATTCTATCATTCTGTAAATGCTTCTCGGTTTAAAATTTGATGTTTTAAGATGCCACAAAAAATCCGTTATTTCCAAATGTGATATTGTTTCGTAATTTATTTTTTTATCTTCCAAGAATTTTAGGTATGTGTTTAAATCTGTTCTGTAAGCAAGTGCGGTGTTTTTTGAAAGCCCTTTTTCTATTAAAATGTAGTTAATAAAATCATCAACTCTTTGCATGTTATTGATTAAAATACATATTGTTTTTCAGTTCGTTTTTTAGTGTGGTAAACGGTCCGTGTCCGGGACAAATTATTGTTTCGGGCGGAAGTTTTTTTATTTTTTGTAATGATTGTATAAGTTTATCGTAGTCACCGCCGTACAAGTCCGTTCTGCCTATAGAGTTTTTAAATACGGTATCTCCGGCAAAAAGTATGTTATCTATAATAATGCATACTGAACCTTTACTGTGTCCGGGTGTATGAATAACCGAATATTTACAAAATGAAGTTTCTTTTGTTTCTTCTTTATCAAAAATAATTTCCGCTTCGTTTATTATTGTGGGACAGCCTATCATTGTTGAAAAATTTTTACCGGCATCGGAAAGCATTTCGGCATCGTCTTTGTGAATTGCTAAAGGAATATTATATTTTTGTCTTATAATATCGTCTGAAAAAGTGTGATCGAAATGTCCGTGAGTGTTTATTAAAAGTTCCGGTTTTAATTTAAGTTTTTCAATTTTATCGATAACTTTTTTAGCGTCTTGGCCGGGATCTATAATAATTGCTTTTTTTGAAGTGTCATCGTAAACGACATAACAATTTTCCTGAAACTCACCTGATAAAATAAATTCTGTTTTCAACATTTTAATTCTTTTGGCCCGAGAAAATGTTTTTATGTGCAATTAAATAACTTATTCCGGAATATAAAGTGAATATTGTTGCTATTAACATTAACCAGTAAGGAGCGTGAATTAATATTAAACCTACGAAATGTTGCCAACCGGTAAGTTCCAACAGTTCGTAAGGAGTAATAAAATAAAATTTTGTTATACCCGAATTTACTACTAAAATAACAAGTATTGTGATAATAGCAATCATTTGAGAAGTGGTTTTTACTTTGCCTGCCATACTTGCCGGTATTATTATATTTTTTGAAGCGGCAATGGATCTTAAACCCGTAATAATAAATTCTCTTGAAATTATACAAATTACCATCCAAGCCGGAACGTTTAATGTGTAAATTCCGACAAACAAAATAAATGCGGATGTAACTAAAAGTTTGTCCGCTAACGGATCAAGAAATATTCCCAATGTTGTTATCATGTTTTGTTTTCTTGCTATAACACCGTCATAATAATCCGTTATTGATGCCGCAATAAAAACAAGCAAAGCAAAAATGTTTGCCCAAAAAGAATCTATTATTACAAGAATAATAAATATCGGAACGAGCAAGACTCTAAGAATTGTTAATTTGTTTGCTAAATTCATAAATAAATCCTTAATTTAATTAAAAATTAATTATACATTATTTTGCGATTAAATCGTAGTCTTTATAATCTTTTACAGTAATTTCGGTAAATTTGCCCAACTCTATCTTTTTGCTTTTGTTAACTATAATTGTGTTATCAATTTCCGGAGCCTGGAAGTAAGCTCTGCAACTAATTTTGTTTCCGGAAACGGATTCAGGTAACACTTCAAAAGTTTCGCCTATTTTTTCTTTGTTGTTTTTTATAACATTTTTAAATTGTGCCGATGCAAGAAGTTGTACTCTTT
Organism: Elusimicrobiota bacterium; assembly: GCA_017528425.1. Classification (GTDB taxonomy): domain Bacteria; phylum Elusimicrobiota; class Endomicrobiia; order Endomicrobiales; family Endomicrobiaceae; genus Ruminimicrobiellum. The sequence goes on from JAFXOV010000002.1 coordinate 17,140, forward strand.
TTTCTATAATCTGTTGAGAAATTTTGTTCTTTAATTTATAAGATTGAGCAAGTTTTTGATCGGAATATCCGAATATTCCTATATGTTCGAAATAGTTTTGTTTTATGAAAGATAAAAGTTCTTTGAAATCTTTTTCCGTTTCGTTGGGAAATCCCGTTATTAAAGATGTTCTTAATGTTATGTTTGGGAAATCTTTTTTTATATCTTCTATAATTTTTCTTGTGTTTACAGGCCTTTTCATGTTTTTTAAAACACTTTTGCTTATATGTTGTATGGGAATATCAATATAATTGCAGATGTTTTCCGTTTCATATATCGTTTCCAATAATTCTTTTGTTATGGTTGACGGGTAAGCATACAACAATCTTATCCATTTCAGTTGTTTTATTTTTGCCAACTCTTTCAACAATTTTGCAAGTGAAAGTTTTCCGTAAATATCTATACCGTAAGAGGTAGTATCCTGAGCTATTACGTTAAGTTCTTGTATTCCGGCATCGGCAAGAGCTTTGGCTTCATCGGTTACGGATTTTATTGTTCTGCTTACAAAATTTCCTCTTAAGTTGGGAATTATGCAATAACTGCATCTGTGGTTACAGCCTTCCGCTATTTTTATATAAGTCGAAGGCAAGTTTGTTGATAATACTCTTGATTTAAAAGTGTTTACTCCGCCTGCACAACTTGTATCCGCAAATGATTTGTTCTTTTTTATAAGTTTTACTATTTTATCGAAGTTGCCGGTTCCCACATAGCCGTCTATAAAAGGATAATCTTTTTGCATTTTTTCCTGCAACAGTTGAGCCAAACAACCGGAAACATATATTTTTAAATCTTTGTTTTTTTGTTTTAAAAGGCCAGCCTGTTGTATTTGGTAGTGAGATTCAGCTTGAGCATCTTGTATGAATGAACAAGTATGAATTATTATGATATCGGTTTTTGATAAATCGCTTGATATTTCGTATCCTTCTTTCAAAAACAAACCTATTACGGATTCCGCTTCAACGGTATTTTTGGAACAACCTAAAGTGATAAAGGATACCTTATTATTTTTCAATATTAGTCTCTTTTTAATGTTATTGTATTTACTTTACTGCCGGAAGCACCTTTTGAAATATCTACAAGTTTATCGTTGAAATAAACTTCTACACCATCGATGTTCCCGATTTTAATTATGAATTCGTTTTTCGTTTTTGTTTCGAAAGTTTTGTCTTTGCTTAAAATATCTTCAAAGAGTTTATCTCCGTCACCGGCAATTTTTAACCATGTATCATCAACGGCTTTTATGTAAAGTTTTTGTTCAGTTTGTTGTTTCTTTGCGGGAGAAGAAACATTTTGTTTTATTTGAGCGGTTGCGGACGTGTTTTCTTCAAAATTGTTTGAATTTTTTTTGGTTGGGATAAGCATTATTATTACACATATTAAAATAAGGCCGATAAGTGCATATCCTATATAAGTAAGAGTTTTTTTGTTGTTTTTAAAAAACTCAACAAGCTTATTTTCACTGTTGCTGTTATCTTGTGTGAACAAATCGTCTTCTTGTTCCGTTTTTGACTGTTCATACATGTTTAGCATTTCCGCAGGATCCAATGACAAAAACTGAGCATAAGTTTTTAAGAAATTTTTGTAATAAAGTTCGGCAGGGAAAACGGAAGCATTATCGTTTTCCAATCCTTCTATAAATTCTTTCTTTATTTTTGTAGTTTTGTGAACTTTATCTATGGAATATCTTTTTTTCTTTCTTGCCTGTTGTAAAACTTTTCCCGGGCCGCTCATAATAAACCTCTATAGCTCTATAACATCAACATTCTTCGGTGCTATGAATTTAAACACATCGTTTTTAAAATTATTATTTATTCTGTAGTTTGTTAATTTTACATCCACTATAAAATTTCCGTTATTAAAAGAAGTTTTTGTTATTAAAGAAGAACTTTTGTTTACGGTAATAATCATGGTCCATTTTTCTTTTTCGTTGATAGGTTTTAGTGAAAAGGAATAGTCAACTTTTGTTTCTTCGTTAAGTTCTATAATGTAATCTTTTTTTAATGTTTTCCAATTTCGCATAAATTTGAAAACGGAAGTTAACAACATATCACTGCTTATTACATCTTTCCATTTTTCTACTATGGCTTGTTTGTTGTCCGGAACGTAAGTAGTGATATTTTTGCCGTCTATATAAGAAAATTGTTTTGCAGGTTTTGTTTGCCCTAAATAAATGTAGTTTGGTTTTTTGTGTTTGAATATGCCTTCCGCAGTAAACTGTTCATCTGTAGAAAGATATGTTAATGTTTGGAAATAGTCGGCCTGCAAATCTTTTATTGCGGCATCTTGTTTTTCCAATTTTGACAAAATAGTATCTATATCTTGTTTTTGTGTTTCACCAAACACAAAAGAAACACAAACAAAAAGTAAAATAACAAAAGATGAAATTTTAAATAAATTTTTAGTTGTCATTTATTCTTAAATAATCCTCTACCAAATTATAGTTTATTTCCCAACGGTTTGTGCCTTCCGGTTTATGTATAAAACCTCTAACTTCCAATACACTTAATATGTTTGATGCTCTTGCCGAACCGCCGAATTGAGCTTTTAATAAATCCTGCGATATTCTTCTTCTTTCAAGAATAAGTTTTAGTGCAGGTATAAGATCCTTTTCTGCTTTATCTGCCGCGGTTGCCGCAGCTGCTTGGCTTACTTCATGAACTAAAGGTTCATAGAATTTAGGAAAATCCTGGTCTGCTATAAATTTTACCACTTGTTCTATTTCTTTAGAAGAAACAAATGCACCCTGAAGTCTTACCGGTCTGGGTTCTGAAGGAGGTAAGAACAACATATCTCCTTTACCTATCAAACTTTCCGCCCCTATGGTATCAAGTATAACCTTGGAATCTACAGCAGATACTGTTTGGAACGATTGTCTCGCAGGGAAATTGGCTTTAATTGTTCCGGTTATAACATTTACGGTAGGTCTTTGTGTTGCAAGTATCAAATGTATTCCGACCGCTCTTGCCATTTGTGCAAGTCTTTGAATTGAATCTTCAATTTCTTTTGAAGCAACCATCATCAAATCCGCCAACTCATCTATAATAACTATTATATAGTAATCTTTATCTCCGCCCTCAGCAACCATTTTTGCATTGTAATCTTCAATATTTCTAACCATATTGGATGCGTATTTTTCGTATCTTTCTTCCATAACTTTAACCAATTTCTTTAATGCATCGGAAGCTTCATTAGGCCTTGTAATAACATCTGCATCATCTGCCATACAACAAGGATTATATAAGTGTGGAATCTGTTTATATGCGGTCATTTCCACTCTTTTAGGATCTATCAACATAAACTTAACTTCATCGGGTCTTGCTTTATACAATATAGATAAAATAATATTGTGTACACCGACACTTTTTCCCGACCCCGTAGCTCCGGCAATAAGTAAGTGCGGCATCTTTGCTAAATTGGAAATATATCCGCTTCCGTCTGTTTTTGTTCCCACAGCCAATGTTAATAAAGATTTAGAATCTTTAAATTCTTTCGTATCTATAATATCTCTTAAACTTACCATTGATGCTTTAGGGTTAGGAATTTCTATACCCACCGCAGATTTTTCAGGTACCGGTTCTATTCTTATTGCCGCGGTTTTCATTGCAAGAGAAATATCATCCATAATGTTCATTACCGATTGCATTTTGGTTCCCGGAGCAAGAACGATGTCATATCTTGTAATAACAGGTCCCGGGATAATATCTTGAACAACGGCATCAATTCTGAAAGATTTTAAAGCATCTCTTAATGCTTCGGCTCTTTCCTGAAGTTCAGCTTCATTTATTTGTGTGTTTAAAGAACCTTCTCTTAAAAGAGTTACCGGAGGCAAGGTATAACTGAATGTTTTTGTATCTATTTTTTCTTGTTTAACTATAGGTTTCGGTTCAACTACAGGATTTTCTTCTTGTACTTGTTCTTCTGTTTCTTCCGGCTCTTTTTCTTCGGTTTGGGTTATAATTTTCTTTTCTTCTTGTGCTTTTGCAGCTTTCATTTGTTCTTGAACAAAATCTTCTTTATCTTCTTTTTTTGCAGGTTGTCTGCTATCGATAATTCTCGGTTTTTCCGTTTGTTCAAAAGGAGTTTCTTCTTCCAGTTCTTTTTTAGGTCTGTTATTAACAATTGTAGGTTTATCTTGTTTCTTTGCTTTTCTGTATTCGTACCACTGTTTGATATCTTCAATTGTTGATTTTACTATGTATTTTATAAGTCTTATTAAAGATATTCTGAAAAATGCCGCAATGAAAAATATGAAAAGTATACCTACTATTGCTATAGAACCCCAATTTCCGAAAAACTTTAAAAAGAAGGGATATAATACATTACCTAACCAACCGCCGTCCTGAAATTTCAAATTAAAGATATTTTTAATCAAGGAGAACAAAACAGATGACAATGTAACCGAAACTACCGCCAATGCCAAATCTATTCTTGTCCTTAATATTGAAGATGTTATGAAATAAAGTATGCCGAACCAAAGCAAAATGATAGGAATTATATATGAAGAAGCTCCGAAAGAGCTGAACATTATGGTTGATAAAGCTTCTCCTATTATGCCGGTATCACTTGCCGATATTAAAGCATAAAGCAAGAAAAAAGCTATAGCACAACATATACAACCCAATAATAATCTTTTACTTTTTCTATGTTCTTCCAACTGTTTTTTTGTTTGTTTAGCCATAATTTTTACCTGTATATTAAGTTACGGAATATTATAACAAAATATTATAATAAAAAAAAACACAGCAACATGTATATAATATTTAGATGGTTTAAATGCGCGTATTTAAAAAAATTTCACAAAAATTTCACAAATGTTTTAATGAAAATTCATATAAGGAATGTATAATATATTATAGTAAAATGTTTGTGGAATCAAAAGAAGTAAAAAAACGAAAAATGTGCTGTGGAAAATCAACAAAAAAATCGTTGAAAAAAGAAAGGGAAAAGGTTATACTTTTAGAAGGGTAAAAAAGAATAAAAGAAGTGAAGAAAAGTAAAGGTAAAAAATGAAAGAATTGATTAACAAAAAATCAATTAAAGTTTTGTTATCTGTGAGAGTAATGAAAGTTACTCTTGCTGTGTTGATTTTTGTCAGTATGATAATCAACGGATTTATGCCGAAATCGATAGAGAATAAGGAGAGTATAGCAGCGATAATCGGAGCGGTAGTAAACAACGTGATAGTGGAAACATTTAAGAGTTGTACAGACACGTTGACGGTGATGAGCAACAAAGTGACGAAAGATTTATATAAATATTTAAGATTGGGGGAAACGGGAGCGGAAGCCCCGATAAGTAACGGACAGAGTAAAGAAGAAACGCCCGTAAATACCAGCAGTGACAGCGGAATAGAGATAGAAAGCAGACAATACAAAGAGTTGGTGGTATATAACGAAGAAGACGAAGCGGTAACGATAGCGGTAGGAAAGATATCGGAGAGATTGTACAGGTTGTACAACAATGTAAAAGTATATTGTAGCGGAAGTACAATCATGGGAATACTGTTTTTTATAGTGTTTGTGGTAGCAATAAGAAACAGGAAAGAAGACGGGGCAACGATAATAACAAGAAA
>JAFXOV010000020.1 GCA_017528425.1 Elusimicrobiota bacterium
ATAATTAAATGTCAATAAATAATAAAAAAATAATTGCATTTAATTCGTTTATAATTCTTATAAAAAATAGATTAGTTGCACTGAACTAATCTATTTGTATAACTGCTTGTCGTACAAAAAAGACTGTCATTACTGACAATCAATATCAAGCCCGATTGTATCCGAAACAAAGTCTGCATTGGCATTAGTTCCTGTGCCACAACTTAATTCGACTTCTGTTCTCACAGGAATTTGAACGATTGAGTCATTAAGTTAAATTTGTATAAAACAAACCACCCTTTTTATACAAACAAAAAATACATAATTATCAATACTTTTCTTTGCATATTTTTAAATATTGTTCTCAATATTAAATTGTAGTCAACAATATATAAAAACATATAATTTTTATAAAAGCATTGATTTCTTAATAATTTTACTACAATATACAATTTTTCTCAACAATAAAAGTATGTAAAAAATGTTAAAATCTTGAGAAATTGTCAGTCTTCATAATTCAAAAAGAATTTATTTAAGTCCATACCAAATTTTATTTTAGTATTATCTTGTTTTTGTAAATTTCTTCTAACTATTCTTTTATTGTTAATTACAAAGATATTTTTAAAACAATTTTTACATATAGGTAATATTAACAACATTATTTTTTTGTTATTCAGTATATTCGTTATGTCGGATTTCATCTTTTCTATTCTGTTTTTAGTTAAATATCCTGAAAAAAGATAATATTGCACTTTTGACAAACCATAATCTTTACACTTTTCCGATATCTTATTTCTTAAATTTTTATTATAAATATCAAAGAAAACATAAATAAAAAATTTATTCATAATTATCACCATTTAAAACTAAAACTTTTATAATTTTTACTTTCTTGTAATATATAATTAACTATATTCCTTGCTTGTAATAATATAATGTCACTAATTTTATATTTCCCGCCCATAAATTGTTCTTTAGTTTCTAATCTATCAAGTATTTTGTTGCTAAATTTTTGCCTTGTTTCTAAAGATATAAACCCCTGTTCAACTTTAATTTTTTTGTTAGACATAATAAAAGATATTACCGTTCTATCTACAACAGGAGCTCTAAATTCTTCTATCAAATCAAACACCAATGATGGCTTTCCTTTGTTCTCAGTATGTAATAAACCTATATAGGGATCTAATCCGGACAAAACTATCGCTTTCCATATTTGAGAATATAATATGCCATACCCGTAATTTAACAACGTATTTACAATATCTGTAGGCATTTTGTGTTCTCTACCAAAAAAATCTATTTTATTCTTTAGCAAAACCGAAATAGTTTCCCAATAAATTCTTGCGCAAGTTCCTTCATATCCCATAATCTTAGTTTTTGTTTCTTCTATATCGGCCATATTCTTTTCCAATGTTAGAATTTTTTCGATATTGTTATTCATTTGTTCAATAGCATTTTTCGTAGCATTAAGTTTTAAAATATTTTGCTCATTATTTGCTTTTATATTTTTTGTAATATATTTTAATAAAGAAATTTGATTAGATATTTTCCCCGATATTATTTTTATAATTAAGTTGCTTTCTTCAACCGAGTCTTTGATATTCAATTGTTTTCTTTTTAAGATTGTATTATTTGTAGCATTTATTGGATTTAGTAAAGCATACGGTTTTCCCGAATAATCATGAAAAGACAAATTAATATTATTTTTTATAAATTCTTCTAGTAAATCCGAAGACAGTCCGACTCCTTTAGAAAAAATTGCTACGGTATTCAATTTAAAGAATGGGATTTCAAACATTACTTTATTGTTCTCCTTTATTTGCAATCTTTCAGATTTTTTTGATAACTTTACTCCAAAACCTGACACTAATAAACAAGAAAAATCTTTCGACACATAAAACAACAAATTTTCGTTAAATTGCCATCTTATAAAAGTGTCAAAAAACAAAAGATTTTCCGTTGAATAATATTCGGTATATTCTTTTCCGAACAATTCCTGCTGAACATACTTTTGCGGACGAATAATGTAATCTAAATTCATAATCACACCTCCTTGCTTTTTTTAAAAAGTATAGTATGCTATACTTTTATTTGCTAAAAATTTAATTTTATTTATACAATTATGTAAACAAATCGGAAACAAAGAAATGAATTTATTAAATAATATGAGCAATTTTTTCGGCAAATATATGGCTGTTATAGTGCTTATTGTAACAGCTGCTACTTTATTTATTCCTCAAACGGGATTATGGGTTTCGTTATCGTGGATAAATTATCTTCTTATGATAATAATGTTCGGTATGGGACTTACTTTAAAGTTTGAAGATTTTAAACTTGTTTTTGTTCGCCCGAAAGATATTATTACAGGTTGTGTTGCGCAGTTTACCATAATGCCGTTACTTGCTTTTATGTTATGTAAACTGTTTAACCTTGATGCCGCACTTATGACCGGTGTTATTCTTGTAGGTGCTTGTCCCGGAGGAACATCAAGCAATGTTATTACTTATCTTTCCAAAGGGGATGTTGCATTATCGGTAAGTATGACAAGCGTTAACACAATACTTGCTCCAATTCTTACTCCTTTAATTACATACCTTTTATTAAGTACCACCGTCAATGTCGATACTTATTCAATGTTTATTTCCATTATAAATGTGGTTATTATACCGATAGTTTTAGGTTTTATTATAAACAAATTTTTCGGAAATTTTACACAAAAAGTTATAACAATTCTTCCCATGGTTTCAGTTATAAGTATTTGTATGATTGTTGCAAGTGTTGTATCTCACAATGCAGCAAAAATTTTGTCGACGGGGTTGATAGTATTTACTGTTGTTATTTTACATAATATTTTAGGTTATGCTTGCGGGTTCGGGTTAGGGAAAATGTTGAAATTCAATGTTGCAAAAACTAAAGCCGTTTCCATTGAAATCGGTATGCAAAATTCAGGTCTTGCAACAAGCCTTGCATCAACATCGTTTGCTTCTCTTGCCATGGCTACCGTTCCGGGAGCAATATTTTCGGTATGGCACAACATTTCCGGTGCAATTTTGGCAAACATTTTTAACCATTGGAATGAAAATAAAAATGAATAGACTAAAAAATATTTTTAGGGGATTTAAATACAGAAATTTCAGACTGTTTTTCCCTTCTCTTGCCATAACCCAAATAGGGTTATGGATACAGAATGTTGCCATAAGTTGGCTTGTTTACGATATAACAAAATCCGCTTTTACTATGGGCAGTTTAACTTTTATAAGTACTGCACCGTTGTTTATTTTGTCCCCTTTCACAGGTGCGGTTGTAGATAAATATAACAGGCACAAACTGTTAATCATTGTTCAATCTTTATATATACTGCAAACATTTTTAATGACAATTGTTGCTTTTTCCGGATTATTAAACCTTTACCTTATAGTAATTTTAGGTGTATTTTTAAATACGGTTGCAGCCATTGATGCACCGGTAAGGCAATCGAGTTTTGTTCTTTTGGTGGATGATCCGAAAGATTTGGGTAATGCAATTTCGTTAAACGCTTCTTGTTTTAATCTTGCAAGGTTTATAGGTCCTGCCATAGGCGGGCTTATTATCGGTTATTTGGGTGCAAAATATTGTTTTCTTTTAAACTTCTTGGTTTTGGTTCCTACTTTCTTTCTAATAAAAGCAATGAGAATAAAAGATTTTAAAAATAAAGAAACACAAAAAGAAAACATATTTAGTTCGATTAAAGAAGGATTTTTATATTCAATAAAAAATTCGCCGATAATAACGGCACAAGTATACCTTTTTCTGTTTAGTTTTTTGGTTATGAGTTATCCTATGCTTTTACCTATATATACTGCGGATGTTCTTGTTTCAAAAGCGGATATTTTAGGATACTTGCTCGGTGCAACAGGTATAGGTTCGCTTACTGCATCTTTACTTATTGCATCTAAAATGTCGGTAAAAGGGTTACGAAGAATTTTGTTTATCGGTTGTATATTTGTAAGTTCCGCTTTTATTTTTACGGGACTAAATTCCAACACATATTTTGTTTTGATAGCAATGTTCTTTTTGGGGGTAGGTTCAACATTTTTTATAACACCGCAAAATGTGTTGGTACAAACTGCCGTTGCGGACGAAAAAAGGGGAAGAATAATAAGTTTAAATGCTTTATGCTTTTTAGGAACATTTTCTTTAAGCAGTTTTTTTACCGGTTCTGTTGCACAAAAAATTGGAATATCAAACACTTTTGTTTTTTTAGGTGTTACGGTTTTTATAATAAGTTGTTTATTTAGTTACAAAATGTCTAAATATGATTACACTAAAAAAATAAGTTGAGCTTTATAAGGAGAACCTTATGAAAAAAGTTTTTTTAAGTATTTTATTTTTAACATTAACCTTTGCAGGTTGCCAAAACAATCAACAAAACATTGAAGAACAAAAAGTTGATTCGGTTACCATAACCGAAACAGATTCGTCAGAGCCTGAAACTGTTCAAAAAGAAACAAATTATTTCCCTGCCATCGACCGCTATCTGACTAATTCTATTGGCAGCAAGTATACCAAAGGTGAACATTGCGTACCCATTCACAGCATAGTGAGAGTTGACGAGCGTGATGCCGAGGACATCAAGGTATGGGGCGATTTCTGGGTCTTCAACTACAATCTAGTGGGCGACACGTTGGAATGTGTCTCTGGCGGCAGTCATCCCGGATTATTACACATCCGACAGACTGAAAAGGGCTTCGAAGTGACTGCCTTCGACCAGGTAGAGGATGGCTCCAGATACTTGCCGACAGCTAAGAAAATCTTCGGTGATAAGTTCAATGCCTTTAAAATCATCAATAGCGATGAGAAGAATCGCGAAAGATTGAGAGCAGAAGGGTTGGCGACTTATGTAAAAAAGCATAACATTGCAGCAACAAAATATAAAGATTACGGCTGGCCCGAAAAACAGCTTCCTTTAGAATAGAAAAATTAAAATTTTCAACAGTTTTTTGTTTTGTCGTTAAAAGACCTTAAGATTTTTCTATAAAATTTAACACTTAATTTTTTTATATTTATTCAATTCTTTTTCTAAAAATTTTGCAATTTGTACAGAAAGTTGTTTACAATAATCGACATACTCTGAGATTTCTTCTTTGGTAAAAGAAATCGTAGCATCTTGATGAATAATATTATTACGTTGGTATGTAATTCCATTAACAATATTTTTAAAATCAACAATTGTTATTTCTACACCACCATCTATTGTATTTTGTTTTTTGGTTATAGTAATCTTGTCCCAAATATTCTCAATCCCTATTTTCTCAAACAAAAAATTTATTTCGTCTTCCCCATGATTTCCATAATTAAATTTTGTTTCTATGTTTATTTGTGTAGGGCCAATATTTTGCCATAAATTAGATAGTTGTTTCATATACTCAATACTTTCAGATTTTTTATGTGGATGACAAGAGACATCATAAAAAGATTTAAAAAGTTGTTTAGAGTATCCTAATTTGATTTCATCTGAAATTTGTTCTAGTTTCAATTCTTTATTAATAAAAGAAATATATTCACTGGAAATATCTTCTAAAAAAACTTCAAGTTTAATTGTCAATAAAATTAAAGCTGATTTTAAAAAAACATTACTTGTATCACGTTGTTTTTCTTCTTTTGCAGAATATTCTATTAGAATTAAAACTTCACGAAGAGCAAATTGAAACCGGTTTACACTTTCAAATATAATAGACATTATTTACTCATTACTTCGTTCATTTTTTTAAACCATACAGAAAGTCTATACTCCAATTTTTTAGGTTCTGATGTTCCAACTGTTATAGCTTGTACAAAAGTTTTATCTTCGTTACTACATTCTTTTAAAATATTCAATATCTCTGCTTTTTTTGAGAGGAGCACTTTTAAATCAAACTTTTCAAAACTAAGCATCATAAAATCATATATTGCTTTATTTACATAAGGAAGGAATTTTCCGTTAGAATCAATACGTCTAAAAGAATCCTCTCCAAAAAGAGCGTATACTCTGTTTAATGTAGTATTAAACTTCTTTCTTAATATATCGATTTCTTCTTTAGATAGTTCTTTATGTTTTTCCATATATGAATTGAGAAATGTTTTCATAATACCAGTATATTCAGTAATAAAAACATTATCTCCATTACAAAGACAACTTTTAGACAAAGCAAAATATCGAAGAATTAATTCTGCATCATCCATTCTTATGTGTGGCTCTGTTAATTTTAATATCTTTAGTAATTGTTCATTATGCCTAAGTTCTTTTAATAAATCATTTAAAGTTCCTCTATATAAGCAATTTCTTAATTCTTGTTCTTTTAATTTAACAGCTCCTCTATTTAAACGCATAAAAACATCATATTTCATTTCGGGGTGCGATTCTTTCGTAATTAGGACAATACGTAAAAGTCCATTATTTAAAATATTTTTTGCATTAGAATTTAACTCATTATAATTTTGTTTATTTAGTTCTTTTAAAGAATCTAACCCTCTTAATTTAAATTTGTTTTCATAAAAATTTTTAAAACTAGTTAATCTTTGTAAACCATCAATAATATTCCACGTTCCATCATCTTCTTCTGCAACATATATTGGAGGAATTGGCACATTTAACAATACAGATTCTATTAATTGAGATGATGTTTTATAATCCCATATTTGAGAACCTCGTTGAAAATCCGGTTCTAAAAATATTCGATTATTTTTTATCATATTCACTGTATCTTCAACACTTTTATCATAGGCCTGTGTTCTTATTTTTCTTAATTCCTTTGGTATTTTAATACTATCTTCATAATCATTACTATATTCGTAGTCTTTTGTTTGCTTACCAAAAATTTGTTCATCATTATTTTTTTGTTCACTTTCTCTTTCAATTTCTAAATCTTTTTCCATATTATCAACCTCTTAAATATATATTCATCCTTTCAAATACTTATCTAAAATTTTTTGTTTTTCAAGTTTAGAATTATCAATTATTTTTTGAGTTTCATTTATCTGATTTTTAAATTTTTCAATTTGAGAAACGATTTTTTGTTGTTCTTGTAATGATGGAATATTAACTTCAATATTATATGCTGTGTTACGATTTAATCCTCCAGGTCCCAAACCTGTATTTAGTTTTTCTAGATTTGCTCTTTTTAACATATAATAACAAAACTTAAAATCAATTATGTCGCTATTTATCTTTACATAGAAACAAGTATCTATAGGAGTACAATTTTCTTCTACCAAATTAATTTTGCCAACAGAACCTTTTCTTCCAACAATAATATTTGGAGCTTTTAGCATATATTCATTATGATAACCATCTATCCCATTTGAGCCAACTACAGGATAAATTCCGTTTATCCTATTTGCTTTTGGTAAAGATTTTCCATATTCTAATGTTAAAACTTGCCCAATTTTATATTTTTTAGTTTTAGATATAGAATCAAATATATTGTCAATATTATTTTTTAATTTTTCTATTTTCTCTTTGTCTTTGTTATTTTGTTTTTCTATTTTTTCTATTTCGTTAATAATTTTTTGTTGAGTTTCTATTGGTGGTAATGGAATTTGTATACTGTTTAAATTATATTGATTTAATTTAGGAACATTTTGTCCTGTTATATAAGAGGATAAATCATATTTATTTAAGATTTCAATTAAATACTTATCTAAAATTTTATTTCTGTTTGGTCTTAAAACATGTGCATGATTATTAACCCAAGTTTTTCCACTTATTTGAAATGCAGATTTTTCATTTGCACCCCATTTCGCACCATCTTCTCCAATTAATACTAATTTTTCGTTAAATATATATTCATCAACATAATCTATTATACCTGTTGCCCCATAATAAGGTATTTTACCTGATACTCTTTCATTTTTACTTAAAGGAATTCTCTTGCTATCTAAATTTTCAACAAGTTCACCAAGTTTATGGATCTCAAATTTACTATCTATATTTACTTTTTTTTTAAAACTTAAATTGATATTTTTTTCAAAATCAAACCTATCAAATATCATCATATCAATCAAATTATTTCTTGAAACATTTTCTTTTAAACTTTCATCTATTTCAGTTTCAAAATCGCCATTGAAAGCTTTGTAAATATATGTGCTTGCTTTTTTAGGATTATCAAATGATTTCGCATCAAACAATCTCGTGCATTCATCAATATTTTTACCTTTTTGTATTGAATGAATTCCTTCGTATCCTCTACGATTTGAAAATTCATAACCTAAAAATTGTTTTTCTTTATCTTTTTCACCTGTTCTTATAATAACAACTTTTTGATTACAAGTTAAAATAAAATAATAAATTTTTTCTTTTTCGAGCTCTATTATTTTATTAAAAAAGTCTTTTTCATCTTTGAATTTTATTTTTTGCGAATATTCTTTAAATAAATCATGTTTTTTTACTTTTTCATTTGGCTTTTGTTTTAATAGAGATATATAATCATTAAAACTCAAATTTTTCCATACATAATTTATATATTTCGTAATTGGTTTTTCTATATTAATAATTGTTACATCTATATAATTTGTAAAAAATTTATTAACAGCTTCTTGTAAATTTATAGATTCATTATTATTTCTTCTTCTTAAAAATAAAACAACAGTATTTGTTCCTGTTGCCATAAATGTATTTGAACCAAGTTCAGTTATTGCGATAATTTCAAAATATTTTAACAATAATTCTCTTGTTTTTGTATAAATACCAGAATTGGTTAAAATAGAGCTTGGTAAAATTATTCCTGCAATACCACCATCTTTTAAAAGTTGTTTTGTTCTTTCTACAAATAAACATTCTATTTCAGAACTTCTATCAGTTAAATATTTATATAGTTCAAATTCTTTATTTACATTTATATTTTTAATATCACCTTTAAATGCATCTACTGAATATGGCGGATTAGATACAACAATAGCAAACTTTGCTTTTGATGAATCTTCAATTTTTATATTTTCAGACAATAATCCTACATAGTTTTTTGAATATTTAAAACTATCCAATCCATCACCATGTATAACTTGTGCCAAACCATCACCATAAAAATAACATCCTACTTTTGCGACTTTTACAAGTCTATAATCTTTTTCTATACCATAAATATATTTCCCTGCCCAAGAATAAGGATTTGTTTTCCAAGTATCAACCATTGTTTTAGCTTCCGGATAAAAATTGTTTGTGTTCAATTCATTGATACAATCTTGATAAGCTTCCATCATTTCTGTAATAAAATGACCACTACCAGCTGCATAATCAATAACTGCAGGTAATTTAGGAACCGGCTGATTAATAGATTCCGTAAGCATTTTATCAAGAGGCAAAGATTTTGTTATAAATTTTGTAATTGGAGGAGGTGTAAAAAACTGTCCGGCTTCTTGTTTTAATCCAGTTGTTAATAATCTTTCAAAAAAATCACTTAAATGTTGTTGTTTTCTAGGATATCTTATTTTATATTTTTCTAAAAGTTGAACCACTTCTTTTAATACTCTAAAATTATCATCAAAAGACTCATCGTCAATAACATCTTTTATATCAAATACTTTATTAAATTTTAACAATTTCTTTTTTTTCTCTAATAACTCTTGTTCATTTTCATATTTAAAATCATTATCAGAAATACCTTCTATTTCTTTTTTTAAAAATTCATATAATCCAGCTTTATGCAAATTATAAAGTCTAACTTCAAAATCTACAGGATTATCTTTTTCCTCTAACCATTGAAATTCTAATTCATCGTCTTTTCTTTTTCTTTCATCATATATTTTTGCTAAAAACAAATTGAAAATTTTATTAAATGCATTTGGTTTATCTGATACAGAATGCTTTCTTAATATCGACAAAAAACCATGAAAAATTTTACCACTATTTTCTTCTGTTAGTTCTATTAAATCAGATTTGGTTAATGGTTTATTTTTATAGCAATATATATTAACCCATTTATCGAAAATTCCATTAGAATAAGTTTGTTTATTCCAACGTTCATATGTATCAACAACATTTCCTGCCTGTCTATAATATTCCTCAACTTTTATAATTTCATTTTTATAGTCAATTTTTTTATTATCTAGCCTAGATGCATATAACATCAAATATTCGGCATATTTATCGTTTTGAAAATATGTTAATAATTGTCCACCGTTTTTTTGTATATTAGAAAATTCGTCATTAAATTCTTTACCCCAAGTTTTACATTCTATCATTAAAAAAGCTTTTGTATTTTTTATAACTAAAATGTCTAATATTCCTGAATGACCATGCCCTGATGGATAAGATTTCTCTAATATTATATTTTGAGGTTTATATCCTTTTTCTAAAAGTCTATCTACACATTCTAATACCACAAAATTTTCATTTTTTGAAAAATTTTGAGTTGTTTTAGTATCAAATGTAATTAATGTTCCATAATCTATTTTTTCTTTTGAAAAATCAATATTGATTATATAACTATTATGATTTTTATATTGTTTATAATAAATATCTGTTGTTCCGTTTTTAGGAGAGAAACCTATTGCTTTTATTAATTCTTTATAATTTGTTTTCATTTTTTATTTTTTATAAAAAATACAGTTAATATAAAAATATCACTTTTTTTCATGTGGTTAACAATTGATATTGTATATTCTATTATTTTTTAACTTTTATTTCAAAATTTTATATTTTTTGTTTTTTATAATTATATCATACAAAAGTATATATGTCAAGTTATTATAATACAATATATTTTTCGTTGTCGTTAGATTTACAAGTTCAACTACATTATAGTCGTTTTGTTGCTTTCAAAGGATTTAAGATTTTAAATTAGAACGAAGCATTTTGCGACTACTTTGCCGTTGTTGTTAGATTTGCAAGTTTGTAAACGAAACGAAGTGTTTTCAAAATGAAGTGTACTAAAAAGATAGCGGAGCGAATGGGTACATGAGTTTTGAAAACACAAAGTTGCAGTTAGAAATTGCAAATCGCCATAACTACTTGTCGATTTGCAGAACGGCCACAAACGCTTCCGGCGGCAGCTCCACCTTCCCGAACTGTCTCATCTTCTTCTTTCCCTCTTTCTGTTTTTCGAGAAGTTTTCTCTTTCTGGTGATATCACCGCCATAACATTTTGCAAGAACATCTTTTCTCATAGCAGATATTGTTTCTCTGGCTATAATCTTATTATTTATTCTTGCCTGAATTGGAATTTCAAACATGTGGCGGGGAATAATTCCTCTTAATTTTTCCGTTAAAAAGTGTGCGGCAGTTTGTGCTTTATCTTTATGAACGATTACTGAAAATGCGTCCACAACTTCACCGTTAACAAGTATTTCAAGTTTTACCAAATCACCAAGCTGCGGAGCTATATGTTCATAATCGAACGATGCGTAACCTTTAGATACGGATTTGAGTGCATCGTAAAAACCTACAATAATTTCCGCTAACGGAATTTCGTATTTTAAAATAGCAATTTTCATGTTAACATATTTCATGTCAACTTGTTTGCCTCTTTTCTTTTGACACAAATCCATTAGTCCGCCGAGATATTCGGTAGGAGAAACTATTGTTGCCATAACATACGGTTCCCAAATTTCCTGGATTTCCGCATTGTTAGGAAACTTTGCAGGATTATCTATTGTTACCATCTGATTTTTTGTTTTTACATTATATATAACGTTAGGGGCGGTAACTAAAAGATTTAAACCGAACTCTCTTTCGAGTCTCTCTCTAACGATTTCCAAATGAAGATGTCCCAAAAATCCGCATCTGTAACCGAACCCCAAAGCAACGGAAGTTTCCGGAACATAAGTTAAAGATGCATCCGAAAGTTGCAATTTTTCAAGAGCAACTTTTAAACTGTCGTAATCGGATGTACTGTAAGGGTAAAGACCTGCAAATACGAACGGATTAACTTCTTTGTATCCTGCATGAGGATGAGTTGTCGGTCTTGAACTTTCGGTTATCGTGTCACCGATTTTTACGTCTTGTATTGTTTTGATACCTGCAACAACAAACCCTACTTCACCGGCGGAAAGGCTGTCTGATTCTACAGGTTTTATTTTCATGTAACCTACTTCAAGAACTTCGTATTGAGCGCCTGAAGCCATAAAAGTTACTTTCATACCTTTTTTAATTGTTCCGTCGAACACTCTTATAATAATAACAACACCTTTATAAGAATCGTAGAAAGAATCGAATATCAAGGCAGATAACGGTTCTTCTTTTTTGCCTGTAGGTGCGGGGATATTTGCTATAACCGAATCTACTATTTCGTTTATACCGATACCTTCTTTTGCACTTGCAAGTATAGGTTGATCGATAACTTCCAAAGCGTCCGTCATTTGTTCATAAGCGGAATCTATATCGGCGGTAGGCAAATCTATTTTGTTTATTACCGGAATAATTTTTAAATTTGCATTTTTTGCAAGCATTGTGTTTGCAAGAGTTTGTGCTTCAACACCTTGTGACGCATCTATAACTAAAAGTGCACCTTCGCATGCTTCAAGTGCACGAGAAACTTCATAGGTAAAATCCACATGACCGGGGGTATCTATAAGGTTTAAAATATATTCTTGACCGTCTTTATCTTTATACTGCATTTTAACGGCTTTAGCTTTTATTGTAATCCCTCTTTCTCTTTCAAGTTCCATACCGTCGAGAATTTGGTCTTTCATTTCTCTTTTGGAAATTGTTCCTGTATACTCCAATAATCTGTCGGCAAGTGTACTTTTACCGTGATCTATATGGGCGATGATGCAAAAATTTCTAATGTTTTTCAAAAAATTACTCCAAAATGCTTTTAATAAAACTATATTTCCGAACTCATTTGTTTAACATACTCATCTTCAGGATAAATTTGTTTTAACAAATTGTAAACTTCTTTATACCCTTCTTTGTTGTTTGTTTTTATATAAACTACTGATAAATTTTTTAATCCTTCAATATTATTAGGAACATATTTTAAAGATTCTATGTATGATTTTTCGGCATTATCAAGATTATTCATATTAAATTCCAAGTTACCCAAATATATACAAGTTTGAGCATATTCTTCTCTTCTTCTTTCTTTCCAATTTTCTTTATGGAAATTGTGCGGTTTTTCCTGTAAAGAGTTAGGGAAATTAAGCTGATCCAAATATTCTTTTTCGGCTAAATCCGGATGACCGGACTGTATATACAAGTTCGCTAATTGATAATATGTTTGGGGGAATATCGGATCTATGAGTTTGTATTGGTTATAATATTTTATTGCTTGTTGAAAACAATAATCCCTTTTTTGTGCTGCCAATTGTCGTTCTTGTTCATTATTTTCCTGTCCATACTGGTTTACTTGATTATTAAAATAATTTACCAACTTTGAGTATACCAAACCCGTTAAAAATTTTGATTGAACATAATTTGGTGCCAATTTCCATATCTCGTTATATTCCGCAAGTGCTTTTTCCGGATCATCGTTTTGCCATCTGTCGTTATAATTGTTTGCCTTAAAATATCTTGGCATAATAAACGAAGGATTCTTCTTTAGTACTTGAGAATATAGTTCTATAGCTTGTGTAAAATTGCCTGATTTTGAATATTGTATTGCCTGAGAATGTATTGCATCAGCCTGAAAATATCCCCAGAAAATGTATATAAGATATATTGTCGCTGATAAAACTAAAATCTGGCATAATCTCTTTATTATTACAGGGACAATGATGCTATTTTGATTTTCGTTACCTTCTTTTTTCAATGAAACTAATGCTATGGCAACTATCGATCCTATTAACATCCACAACATAACACCGGAAGAAACAAATCGTAAAGATACACACAAACAATCATGAGCAAGTTGAGCAATCAGTGCCGAAACAAAACCTAATTGCAGATATGAGAAAGCACTTTTATTCAAATTATTTTTATTAAAATAAGATAAATTTTTAAATCCAATAGCGAAAATTGTTAAAAGCAACAACAAAAATATACCAATTCCGATAATACCTTCATCGTAGAAAACTTCAAGATATTCGTTTTCCGGATGATCACTTTCGGTATTATGCATTCCTTCTATAAAAAATATTTGCGGTCTTCTGTATGACGGATAAGTTAAATAAAACGTTCCGATACCTGTACCTATAATCGGATGAGTGTTTATCATTTCCCAACACGAAAGCCAAGTAAAGATTCTAAAAGAAGAACTGTCCGGCCTTTTTTTAAGTTGGAACATAGTCCCGCCGGCAACCAAAGATATCACAAATAAAGATGTTAACACTATCAATACTGCTTTCTTTTTCTTGCTTATATTTAATATGTATCCGATAAACAAAAACGTAAATGCTACAATACCTACACCAAACCCGATCCATGCTCCTTTAGAATATGAAAAAACTGTTGAAAAAACTATAAGTAACCATAACAACAACAGATGAAAACTCTTTTTTCTAAAGAACAAAGCCAACACTATAGGGTTCATTACTACAAGGAAATCACCGAAAAAGTTTGGGTTACCAAATGTAGAAAAAATTCTTTCTTGAAAAGCCCATCTCCATATAAACGGATCTAATCCTTTTTCGGGCGGTGCGGGAAAATACCTCGTATCAATATACTGAATGACTGCATATATACAAACAATGTATGTTGCAAATATTAAAAAATTAACCAATCTTTTTAAATCTTTTTTATTTTGAAAACAGTCTATTATTATAATCGCCAAAAAACAATATATTAATCTTCTGATAAACTCGTTTAATGATGCCAACGGAAACGGGGAATGTAAAAAAGATATTAAGCCGGATAACAAAAACAGGATTATCGGAAGCAAAACAATTATGTTTTTTCTGAAATTATTAAAAAAATCACCTTCAAACTTGTAAATAAGCCATGAACAAAGTAATGCCACGCCACCGATTTGAACTATGGTTATCTTTATTTGTGCGGAGTCATAAGTTCCTAAATAAAAACTTACCGCCACCAAAAAATAAAATAGCGGTAACCCGTAAAGAATAAATTTCGAAGAAACTTTTTTTATAATATTCGAAAACATACTTTTCCTTTAAAAAAGAAATAAGCCGACAATAGGATTTGAACCTACGACCCATCGCTTACGAAGCGATTGCTCTACCAACTGAGCTATGTCGGCAAATTTTTATAAATTATATCATATATTTATATTAAATTGAAGTTAGTACTTCAATAATATTTTTTTCATATCACTTACGGCATTCTCAAGACCGTTAAATACAGCCTGAGCTATAATTGAAAAACCTATGTTTAACTCGTTAATATTGGGAATTTCGCATATGTCGTACACATTATTGTAGTCTAAACCGTGACCGGCATTAAATATTAAGTTCTGTTGTTGAGCTAAAACCGAAGCTTTTTTTATTTTTTCAAGTTCAGGCAATGCCTGTGTTTTGCCCAATTTAAATAGGTTCGCATATTTTCCCGTATGTATTTCTATAGCGTTTGCTCCGATAGATGCACAAGCTTCTATTTGTATTGGTTCGGGATCTATAAACATGCTTACGATTATGCCGTTACCCTGAAGTTTTTTTACAACTTCCGATAAATATTTTTTTTGACCCGCAACATCAAGTCCGCCTTCGGTGGTAACTTCTTGTCTTTTTTCCGGTACTATACAAACCGAATACGGTTGAAGTTTTAGTGCAACATTTACAATTTCTTCGCAGGCTGCCATTTCAAAGTTGAGTTTTGTTCTCATACATGCTTTTATATCGAAAACATCTTTATCTTGAATATGTCTTCTGTCTTCTCTTAAATGTGTAGTTATGGAATCCGCGCCTGCCTTTTCGCAAATTGCTACGGCTTTTACGGGACTCGGATAATCTTCCATTCTTGCCTGTCTAAGTGTTGCTATATGATCTATATTTACACCTAATTTTATCATTTATTTACCCTTCACTGTTTTTTCTATTTCTTTTTTTGCCACATTTATAACATCTTGTGCTATTTTTTTAATTTCTTTTTTATCTTGCCCCTCGAGCATTACTCTCAACAATTTTTCTGTTCCCGAATATCTTACTAAAATTCTTCCGTTATCTCCAAGTTTTTTTTCAATTTGTTTTATAAGTTTCGTTGTTTGCGGTAATTTCTCCAACGGAATTTTTTCTAAAACTTTTTCGTTTATAAGAACTTGCGGATACTTTTTTATCCAACCGCACATTTGCGAAAGAGTTTTGTTCTCTTTCGTTAATATATTCAACAATTGTAATGCGCTTATAATTCCGTCACCGGTATCTAATAGTTGTTTAAAAATTATATGTCCTGATTGCTCTCCGCCGATAATGGCTTTATGTTTTATCAAATCTTCGTAAACATATCTGTCACCGACTTTACTTGTAACAACTTTAATTTTTTCTTGCTTCGTGGCTTTTATTAAGCCTAAATTTGCCATTACAGTTATAACAAGTGTATTATTTTTTAATTTATTGTTGTCTTTTAAATATTTTGATACCACACCCAAGAAATAGTCACCGTCACGAACTATACCTTTGTCGTCGACAGAAATTACTCTGTCGGCATCTCCGTCAAAAGCAAACCCGCAAAAAGTTTTTTTCTTTTTTACTACTTTTGCTACCGTTTCCGGATGCAACGCTCCGCACTTTAAGTTTATATTTTTGCCTGTAGGTTTGTTGTTTATAACTACAACTTTGGCTTTTAATTTTTTCAATACTTCCGGAGCAATTTTGTACGATGCACCATTTGCACAA
Organism: Elusimicrobiota bacterium; assembly: GCA_017528425.1. Taxonomy (GTDB): domain Bacteria; phylum Elusimicrobiota; class Endomicrobiia; order Endomicrobiales; family Endomicrobiaceae; genus Ruminimicrobiellum. Next base: position 16,660 of record JAFXOV010000020.1, read on the forward strand.
TCTATTGCTATTATTTTTCCCTGTAATGCATTTTTCGGCAATAACGATATTAAGAAATTTTTGTACTGTGTTACTAAATTCTTACCTGAAACATTTTTTATTTTCGATTTTTTAGGTAATGTTTTTTTTTCTTCGATATATTTAACCAAATTTTTTTCAAGTTTTGCTTCGACTTTATCGGGAAGTTTTTTCCCTTTAGACGAGAAAAACTTTATCCCGTTATCCAAATACGGATTATGCGATGCGGATATTACTATTCCCGCTTGATAATTGTTATTCTTTAACAAATATGCTACGGCCGGCGTCGGTAATACGCCCAAATCCGTAACTTTTATTCCTGCAGCGTTTATGCCGATCTGTAAAGCTTTTAATATTCTTTTACCGGACTCTCTTGTATCTCTGCCTATTAGAACACCGTTACCTTTTTTGTCGAGAGTTTCGGCTAAAACATAGCCTATTAAAGAAACCGTATTGTTATCAAACGGAAATTCGTTTGATTTTCCTCTTATACCGTCTGTTCCGAAAAATTTCATATCTTCTACCTTAAAATTAAAATATTCGTCTTGATATTATACATAATTATATTCAAAAAACAGAATTTTTTACTACAACAACTCTTTTTTTTCGGTTAAACTGTTAATTCTTTCTCTCTTTTTTAAAAGTTCTGTTATTTTGTCGTCTATGATTACATCTGTTTTTTTTATCGGTTTTGCTAAGCTTATTCCGTCTAAATCTTTACATCTGCTAAGTGCAACATAGAGTTGTCCCGGAGCAAAGGCTCCGTATCCTAAATCTATTAACACATTATCAAAAGTTTTACCCTGACTTTTGTGTATAGTTACCGCCCAGGCAAGTTTCATGGGATACTGTGAAAAAGAACCGGCATGTTCTGTTTCTATGATGTTTAAATCTTTGTTCCACTTATATTTGAAAAGTTCCCACTTGTACTGTTCTACAATTTCTGTCTTGCCGTTTTGCATTTTAACATATATTTTATATTTGTCGTCGGAAAAATCTTTTACGATATCTTCAATAACACCTATGGAACCGTTAACCCATCTGTTTTTACTGTCGTTATTTAACATCATAACTTGTGCACCGACTTTCAGTTTAAGTTCATAGTTTACCGGGAAAGCAGAAATATTTTCCACATCTTCGGTTTCTGCCGTAAAAGTGTACGGATCACAATGTATTTGACCTAAAAATTTGTTGTTATAAAATTCAGCGGATTTGTTTGTCGTCGTTAATAATACCGAAAGCTTTTTGTTCTCTAACTTTTTATTTACATTCTTGTTCAAAGAATTTATTGTGTCCGAATCTACATTGTTTGTTCTGATAGAGTTCAGTATATTTATAAATTTCTCGTCGGTTTGTCTGTAAACTTTTTGAAATTCTATTACATGACAAAAAACTTCGTTCATGCATTTAGCGCTGAAGAAATACGGACTGTCATAATAATTTGTAAACAAAAATTCTTCGTCTTTTGTAACTACCGGCGGAAGTTGCATTAAATCGCCTATAAAAAGCATCTGTACCCCGCCGAACGGTAGTTTCGGGATAGGACCGTTCAATCTTAAAAACTTATCTACACAATCTAAAAGATCTGCTCTTAACATTGAAACTTCGTCGATAATAATTGTATCTATGTTTTTGTATATGGAATTTTTGCCGTACTTTCTTTTTGTAACTTTGTCTAATGTAATATCTGTTTTAAATTTAAAAAAAGAATGAATTGTTTCACCGCCGGCATTTAACGCCGCAACTCCGGTAGGTGCCAATATCACAAACTTTTTTTTGAATTGCGAAACAAGATACTTTAGAAAAGTGGTTTTTCCGGTTCCGGCTTTTCCCGTAACAAAAACATTATCGTTTGTTTGCAACAATATTTTTAAAGCTACTTGAAACTCATCATTTATTTCCACTGCCATTTATATACCTAAATAAATACATACTTTAATATTATACTTCCTATACTTATCCACAAGTTAATAACAATTGTTGTTTTTTGTAATTTTTTTATTTGGTTTTATTATAATTTATTGATTTTTCAATGATTTTTATTAAAACTCAAAGTAAACTATATTATACAAACCATGCAAAAACTTACCTTATTATCCACAATTGTGAATACTATCTTTTTAAAACATTTGATATTCTTTCCAATTCTTCAAGGTTGCTGTAATTAAATATTATTTTACCTTTTTTCCCGTTTCCGGTAATGGCAATTTTTGTTCCGTATACTCTTTGCAAATCATCAATTAAATTTACAATTTCAGCATCTTGTTGTTTTGTTACCACAAATCTTGTCACTTTACCCTTTGTTTGAGATACTTTATTTTCAACATCTCTTACGGTTAAACCTTCGTTTAATATTTGGTTTACCAACTCTTGTACTTTGTTTTCATCGTTTATGCTTGCCAACATTCTGCCATGCCCGGCCGATATTTTACCTTCTATTATCATATTTTGAACATTTTCCGGCAAATTTAATAATCTCATTGTGTTTGCTATTACCGATCTGTTCTTTTTTACTATAGATGATATCTGTTCTTGTGTATATTTATATTCTTCCGAATACTTTTTATATGCTTTGGCTTCTTCTATCGGGTTTAAATCTTCTCTTTGTATATTTTCTATTAAAGCAAGATCCAATTTATCTTTATCCGAAGCTCCTTCCTGAATTATTGCTCTGATTTCCGTAAGACCGGCAAGTTTTGATGCTCTTAATCTTCTTTCTCCTGCTATAAGTTCATATTCTCCCGGAGCAACGGAACGAACTACAACTATAGGTTCGATTAATCCGTTTTGCTTTATAGATTCCGCAAGCTCTTGTAATTTTTCTTCATTAAAAATTGTTCTTGGCTGATGTCTGTTAGGTTTTATTTTGTCAATACTAATATTTTCTATTTTTTCCGCTGCATCATTATTTTGATTTGCTGTTAACGGTGACATTATTGCTTCTAGTCCTCTTCCTAATTTCATTTTAGACATTTTATTCTCCTTTATTAATTTTATAGCTTAATTTTTATATATTATTTTAGTGTGCTACATTTGTAACAATATTTTGTCTTTTTAAAAATTCCGTAGCAAAATCCAAATAAGATTCCGTTCCCTTACAACTTTTATCGTATAATATTACAGGTTTTCCAAAACTCGGAGCTTCCATTAATTTTACTGTTCTCGGTATTTTTGTATCATAAACTTTATCTCCGAAAAATTTTACAACTTCATCCACGACTTGCTGAGAGAGTTTTGTTCTGCTGTCAAACATTGTGAAAAGAACACCTTCCAAATCTAAATGATATGTTTGCATTAAAGTAAAAATTGTTTTTGATAATTGACCTAAACCTTGCAACTCAAAAAATCCACATTTCATAGGAATTATAACCGTATCTGCAGCAACCAAAGAGTTAATTGTGAGAAGACCAAGTGTAGGGGGACAATCTATTATTATATATTTATATACTTTCTGAAATTTTTCCAAAGCCATTTTTAATCTTTTTTCCCTATTTTCCATGTTAACCAGCTCTATTTCCGCACCGCTTAAATCGATACTTGCGGGAGCAATGTCTAACCAATCCATTTCAGTGGTTTTGAGAATATCTTCCAAAGCAACTTCATCTATTAGCACATTGTATATAGTCTTTGTTATACCGGTTTGATCTATACCCAAACCGCTTGTAGTGTTACTTTGAGGATCCATATCTATTAACAAACACTCCTGCCCTAAATGAGCCAAACTTGCTGCAAGATTAATTGCAGTCGTAGTTTTTCCTACCCCACCTTTTTGATTTGCAATGGCAATTACTTTACTCATATTAAACTCTCCTAACTTAACTTCTAATTGTTTCACATGAAACAATTATATATTTTTTATTTTATTATAGAATCATATATATTATTTGGATCAGAATTCGAATTATTATCTTTACTATTTACTTTATTATTTACAGTATCAGCACTATTTTTCTTTTTAATAAGAAAATTTACCCCCAAACTTAAGATAGAGCATATAATAGGAACGGGTAATAAATTAAAAAAAACAAATTCAGAAAATATTTGTAATGATGCCAGATTGGAATGTTGTGGCCTGGATGCGTAATATGCAATAATAATATACATAATCGGACACAATATTATAAGCATAGCCAACAATAAACCAAATTTTTCCAATAACCCCAAATTATTAAACCAAACTACAGTTTTATATATAAAAGATCCTCTTGTTATTTCATAAGGGATAGTATTTCTAAGTGCATCATTAACTTCTTTTGAATACTTTGCCAACTCTTCCCTGGAAGAAGCTCTGAAAACAACCTTTCTTTTTTTTGGAAATATCATTTCAAAACAATATTCTCTTTTAGTATAAGAAGCATGCGACCGCCCCAAAGATGCGCTCTCAATACTAAAAACACAAACTCTTTGCAAATTTTCATATCTGCGAATCCAATCGGTAAAGGGCAACAGAAAAAATTTTTTACTAATTGTTACTATAGGTTTTCCTTCAACGAAATTAAGTTTAAAATAAACCGGAAAAAATAAATGAATTAGCAACAATACAAATAACCCCAAACCTACAGATACTATTATAGATTCATACGTCATTTTTACCATCCTATTTTATTATAGAATCATATATTTTTTGAGCTTCGGAATTGATATCTCTGTTTTCTTCTTTTATATTCTTTTCTATATTATAATTCGGCAACGACATAACCTTTGCTTTATTTTTGGATTCCGACAAACGATTTATCGTTAAACTTAAAATTATGGACACAATAATTATAGTTATTGACGATAAATATACATACATAAAATATTGAAATTCTATGTCTTGTGTATAATTAAAACCGTCACTATACGCATGAGATATTATCAGTATCAGGGGAACTATTACCATTGCAAGAATTATGAATATTTTCCAGTTTCCACTGCATATATCAAACGAGTATTCTTTGAGAGATATAATGGATTTATTAATATTGTCGCGATGTTTTGATAATTCTTTATCTTCTCTTTTGCCTCTTAAAAGGGTTATTGATCTTTTTGAGAGCTCTAATACAAGATCGTAAACAAAGTATTTAGAGTATCTGCCTTGTTCCACCCTTCTTCTGACATATGCTCCTTTCATATTTTTATATTTTCTTATTTTTATTGTAAAAGGAAAGAAAAAATATGTTGAATATAATAATGCCATGAGTTCATTGTCGATAATTTTCAACTCAAATTTCTTTGGAGATGCCGAATATATTGCAAGAAATCCCAGAAAACTTACAAGGGCACTTAATATCAATATATTTGTAAAATTCATGCCTTCTCCATATTTGATTGTTTCACATGAAACAATTATATATTGTATTCCTATTTTATTAAAGAATCATATATTTTTTGAGCAGCCAACCTTAAGTCGTTATTTTCTTTAACACTTTGCTCATACATATAATCATTTATGTTATCAATTTTGTCGTCAATTTTAGCTTTCTTTGTATTATTTTTGTTTTTGTCTAAATAATTTAATATTATGCTTGATACGACAAATATAAAAAATGCAACCGTTGCTATCATATACGACATGACTATTGTTTCCGCATATTCATCGTTAACCATTTTAATTTCCGGACCAACATTGGCAAACAACACAAAAAGAACAACAGCAAAAAAACAAACAACTATTCCCATGTTAAACGAAGAATTATTCATCGATATATACTCTTTAGAAGAGTTTATACTTTGAATAATAGTTTCACATTCACTCAACAATTCTTTTCTGTTTCCTTTTTTTAATAATATATTCTTTTCGGAGACATGCAAAACAAGTTCGTATATATTATGTTTCTTGGCACTTACCATATCTCTATTTACAGATAATTCTACATTCTTTAATGTATGGTATTCAGTCACTTTTGTTCTAAAAGGGAAGAAAAAATAATTCGTATATATTTTTAGTGGAGCAGTATTGCCGGCACTATTAATTTCAATCCTTTTTGGAGGAGAAAAATATATTAAAAATAATTCTATAGCCGTAAAGAAACCGGTAAACAACAACATAATTCCGAAAAATGATATAATTTCGAAATTCAATTTCTTCTCCCATAATTGTTTCACATGAAACAATTATATATTATTTAACAAAATTTATCAATATATCTTTTAAAATCTAGCTAAACGGCTTTATCTTTAAAACTATAACTTCGTATTTGCCTTCTTTATGTACCAGTCGCTTTCGCTTTTTCTTATGTACACTACAGTCGGCAAATACTTTGTTATAATTTAAAATCTTAAAAGCCTTTGAAAGTAACGAATAATGAATTTATATTTTAGTTTTGTTTCATGTGAAACAATTTATATATTTAGAATAGTTCCGGTTGTACTTTGTCTGCGATTTCCTTACTTTCAAAAGTGTTTAAATATTGAAAAATATCATTATTATCGCACATTATATTATGTTCTTTACAGGTTTTGTAGAATATATTCATTAAATATTTACTATTTAAACTGTTTAAGATGTAATTTGTTCCGTAAGTTTGTATATATTTTTCTTTTAGTCGGGGGAAATACTTATCCAGTTTACCATAGAAATACTCTCTGTTTCCCTCTCTCAAAGTTAATCCCATACCGAAACAAATTATTCCATGCACTTTTGCTTTTATGCAATAATCTAATATACCGGTCAGGTTCTCTTCTGTATCATTTATGAATGGCAGTATCGGTGTGAACCAAACAATTGTCGGAATATTATTTTGATTAAGTATTTTTAATGTTTCAAATCTTTCTTTGCTACTGCTTACATTCGGCTCTATTATTTTACAGAGTTTTTCATCGAAGGTAGTTAATGTCATTTGAATAACACATTTTGTTTTACTGTTTATTGCTTTTAAAATATCTAAATCTCTTAATATCGATGATGATTTTGTTATAAGTGTTACCCCGAAATCATATTTATATATTAATTCCAGAGCTTTTCTTGTATTTTGTATTTCTTGTTCCAAGGGAATATAAGGATCTGTCATGGAACCCATACCAATCATACATTTTTTTCTCTTTCCTTTTAAAGCCTTTTCCAATAGTTCTATAGCATTTGATTTTATTTCTATATCTTCGAACGAATGTTGCATATTATAAACTTTACTTCTTGAATCACAATATATACAACCATGGGAACAACCTCTATATAAATTCATCCCATTTTTAGCAGATAATATAGTTTTTGCCTTTACATAATGCATAATTTACCCTAATTATAAATGTTTCACATGAAACAGAACGACAATTTATAATTTACAATTTATAATGTATAATTAACAACTAAAACACAAATGCCCTATTCGTTACTTTCAGAGGCTTTTAAGATTTTAAATTATAACAAAGTATTTGCCGACTGCGGCGTACATAAGGAAAAGCGAAAGCGACCAGTACATAAAGAAGGCAAATACAAAGTTATAATTTAAAAGATAAAGCTGTTTAGCTAAATATTTTATAAAAAATTACTCGATTGAGTTAGTTGCAATATTATAGCCAAAATATTAAAGTCGATATAATACTATAATTTTTTATTTAATTCCTTGGCATATTCTTTCAACTTGATAAGTTTATCATAATCTTTATTTAATGTCATAAAATATGTATTATTTTGGGTGAGGGGATCTTGTTTCAGTTCGGGGGATAAAGTTTGCCAATCTTTAGTGTATGGAATAGGGCTATATTCGGATAATGATATTCTTGAGCCCCAATCATGAACATATTTTATAGATTCTCTAATATTTTCTATATTTTGTCCGGGCATACCTATTAAAAGATATGTTATATATTCCCCTTGCCCATATCCGGCATTATTTAAATATTTTATTGTTCGTTCATATTCGCTATTACTAACCTTATTGTTACTGTTTTTCTGTTCCTGACTGTTAGATGTTTCCAAGCTGAACCTCGGTTGTATAAACTTTGCATTAAACATCAATTCTGCAAGTTCTTCATCTAAAAAACGCGCATGTAAACCATTAGGCGTATGAAAATTAAACTTTTTATTATTTTTTTGTATTTCCTTTAGCAAAACTTTTATTAATTTATCAGAATTAAATATTAAAGCATCATCATAAAATGCTATGTTTTGAATATCTTCCCCTGCCAACTGATAAATTTCATCCCTTATTGTTAAAGGGTTTTTTATTGTATAGGTATTGTTGTTTAATATATATTGCGCACAATAGTTACATTTAAACGGACAACCTATACTTGTTTTTAATACTATATACTCTTTTTGCTTATAAAAAGAATAATCCGGGATAGGAAATCTTTCAAAATTTGAGTTTAATTCAATATTTATATTATATTTTTTAAATATCGAACTAAAATTATCAAAAGAACCGATAACAACTTCATCTACGGTTTTTATTTTCTTTGCGTGTTCGTTACATAGTGTCGCATATATACCACTAAGTATAACAGGAACATCGGGAAATATCTTTTTTAGTAAATTCGATGCTTCTATTACCCCCAAATACCAATAAGTCATTATTGAACCGACTATTATTATGTCCGGTTTTTCTGTATTTCTAAAAAACTCTTCTGCCACATCTGAAGGGATACCGTATCTGTGATACTTTCTTTTAATATTACTTATTACTGTCGGTTTTTCTATTTCTTGTTGTATATAATGACCACATCCATACTTGTTTGATTTTTGCTTTGGTATGTTTGGATATTTTCTATCCATATAATCAAATAACTGTACATTTATATTTTGTTGTTTCAATATTGAAGATAAATATAGTAGACCTAAGGGCTTCGCCCATAAATCGTAAGCGGCAAAATCATATATTGGGGGATTAACTAACAATATTTTAACCATTTTTGTTTTCTGATGTTGTTGTTAATTGTACATTGTAAATTATAAATTGCTGTTTTGTTTCACATGAAACAATTTAATATTTATTTTCTGATGCCTAATATAATAAGGATACTATATATTCTAAAAATTATAATATCCCTTAATGAATACATAATATTTCTTAATTTTCCGAAATGTTTTCTGCTGAATTTTCTTCTGTTATACTTTGTTTCTATCGTTTTAACATTATATTTTAAATATTTTGCTCTTAATATTATTTCCGCTTCTATAAAATTAGAACTTATAGATCCGGGGAATACTTTTTTTAATACATCTTTCCTTATTATAAATGTATAATTACAGTCTGCTATATCCAATAATGCTATTGGAAACATAATATGTAATATGATTCTATTGAAAACAGAAACGAACCGTCTCCAGTTTGAAATGCCTGAAAAATCTTTTCTTTCCAATACCAATAAATCAAAGGGGAATTTTTGTTCAATTATGTTGCAAATTTCTTTAGGATCTAAAGGTAAATCTGCCGAGTTAAACAAAATATAATCGTTTAATACTTTTAAAAAGCCATATCTTAATGACTTTGCTATACCTATATTTCTATGATTTTTTAAAACTATTAAATTGGGGTATTTTATTGATAAATCAATGAGTTTTTTGTTGGTATCATCATTGCTGCCATCGTTAATAACTATTAGTTCGGCCTTTTTAAAATTTTTACATTCCAACATTGTTTGCTCTATGGCAAACATTATGTTTTCCTGTTCATTATAAACAGGCATTATTATGGATAATGATATTTCCGAACACTTCATTATAATATATCCTATAAAACATCACTAACTTTTTTACAAACAACATCCGATTGTTTTAAGTATTGTTCGGGAAGACTTGTGGTAACCGTTACACAAAACATTTTTGCGGCTTTTGCGGCTTTTATGCCATAGGGGGCATTTTCTATAACTATACATTCACCGGGTTTAACTTTTAATTGTTTTGCTGCGGTTAAATATGAATCCGGATAGGGTTTTCCTCTTTTTATCATATCCGCCGCTATTATTACATCGAATTTGGATACTATCTTTTTAGGTAACATGGATTTTACTTTTTCCCTGTTTGAACCTGTAACTATTGCAAGCAAAAATCCTTGTTTTTTCAATCTGTTTAGCACTTGTTCAATATCCGGAAACAAATGAACTTTAAAATATTTTTTATATAGTTTATCTCTTAATTTTAAAACTTCAGTTATAATTTTATCATTGCATTTAATATTATCTCTTTTAAAAAATCTCTTAACACAAATTTCGCATTTTTCACCTTCGTTTTCATAAATATCGAAAGGGGAAACGGTAACTTTATACTTTTTTAATGTTTCAAACCAAGAAATAAAATGATATGGCATGGAATCAACAATGACTCCATCCATATCAAATAGTACCGCTTTATATTTGTTTATATTTTTAATCTTTTTTGCTTCCAATCTTCTATAACCCTAAAGCAACTTTTTCTTCTACTATAGGAATATTATTTGCTTGTAAAATTTCTATAGCTTTTTCAATATTATCGAATTTTAATACCATCAATGCTTTTTCACTGGCTTTTTCAACAAATCCGTACATATATTCAAGATTTATATCATTATCGGCTAAAATTTTTAATGCTTTGGCAAGTCCTCCTGGAGTATCGGATACTTCAACGGCAACTACCGGTGCTATTGTTGCAATAAAACCGTTTTCTTTGAGAATTTTCTTTGCTTTTTCAGTATTGTTTAAAACAACTCTTAATATTCCGAATTCCGGACTTTCCGCAATTGTAAGAGCTTTTATATTAATATCATTACTACCCAAAAGTCCACAAACTTCTGCAAGTCTTCCTTTAGTATTTTCAATAAAAATTGATACTTGGCTGATTGTTTTCATTTTTATCTCCTTTAAAAAATACTCTTAAATCCCTCTAATCTTCCATTCTTCCGTCATTAATGTAATTTTCTCTTATCAATAACTCTTTTGGATTTTCCTTCACTTCTTGCAAGAGTTTTCGGTTCTACCAACTTAACATTAACACCTAAACCTATCGTAGAATCTATTGCTCTTTTTATTGTGGCTTTTATATTTTCCAAAGCTTTTAATTCATCAGTAAAGAATTTCTCGTCAACTTCAACAAGAACTTCAAGTTTATCCAAAGAATTTTCTTCTCTGTCAACTATCAACTGATAATTCGGTAAAGCACCGTCAACCTGCAACAATGCATGTTCTATTTGTGTTGGGAACACATTTATTCCTCTAACAACTATCATGTCGTCGGTTCTGCCCTTTATTTTGCTGAGTCTCGGTGCCGTTCTTCCGCATTTACAAGTTTCGTAAGTAATAGAAACTATATCTCTTGTTCTGTATCTTATTAAAGGAATTGCCTGCTTTGTTAATGTGGTAATTACAAGTTCACCGGGCTGTCCTTCGGGAACAGGTTGATTTGTTACAGGGTCAATTATTTCAGGATAAAAAACATCAGACCAAATATGAAGTCCTTCTCTGTAAGTACAATCTTGTGCAACTCCCGGACCACAAATTTCCGAAAGTCCGTAAATATCGGTTGCTTTCATATTCAAGGTTTTATCTATTGTGTCTCTCATGGCGATACTCCACGGTTCGGAACCGAATATTCCCACTTCCCAGCTTGAAGTTCTCGGATCGATTCCCAATGCTTTCATTTCTTCCGCCAAATACAAAATATAGCTCGGTGTACAAGCTATAATTCTCGGCTTAAAATCCTGCATTAACTTTATTTGTCTTTTTGTTTGTCCTGTTGCTGCGGGAATAATTGTTGCACCGAGTCTTAATGCTCCGTAATGAAGCCCTAAGCCTCCGGTAAATAATCCGTAACCATAGGATATTTGAATTATGTCTCCTTTTTTACCGCCTGCACAAGCAATAGAACGGGCTGCAACATTTGCCCAAAGGTTAAGATCTCTTTTTGTGTAACCTACAACCGTAGGATTACCTGTTGTTCCGCTCGATACGTGAATTTCCGCAACATTTTGTACTTTACTTGAAAATAAACCAAACGGATAAGAATCTCTTAAATCTTCTTTCGGTGTAAAAGGCAATTTTGTAATATCGTCTATAGACTTGATATCCGTAGGCACTATTCCCAATTTGTCAAATTTTTGTCTATAAATAGGTGAATTATCATAGATGTATTTTACTACTTTTACTAATCTCTCCGATTGTAAATTCTTTAAGTTTTCTCTCGATGCGCATTCAACTGCTTCATTGTAAATCATACAACTCTCCTCTTTAACAACTTATAACAACTATTTATTAAACTCTAAATTGCAGATTTAAAAATTTCTAAATTCTTATCCACAAATTGCGGTTTTATTACCGATTTTAATGCCTTTTCCCAACTTTCCTGTGAAATTTTTAAATGTTTGGATAATACTCCCAACATATATGTATTTAAAAATTTAGGATTTGTTATTTTTTCTTGTCCTTTAACAAAATCTTCAAACAAATCTACTCCGTCTTTTTTTAACATAAATTTCATTCTTTCGTGTTCGCCTTTTTCAAAAGAAAGCAAGAAATCTGCTTTGCCGCACTCTATTATCGGCGAAAAAACTTCTTTTCCGAACCTTAAATGAGATTCTACCGAACCCCCTCTTTGTGCCATACCGTGCACTTCGGATTTTTTTACATGGTGCCCGTCGTACATTGCAGCAAGCCCTACGATTTCCGCTGCGGTTAAAATACCCTGACCGCCTGTACCACAAAACAAAATATTTATTGTATCCATTTAATTTATTCCTCTTTTCTTTAAATATTAAAGTTTTTCTATTAAATCTTGTTTTTCGGAATAATATTTACATGCAATCTGTTTCCCGACTTGTGATTTAATAAGAATTAGATTTTTTGAGCCACATTTTGCACATTTTTTATGTTTCCTAAAATAATCCATTATAAGAGCAACTAAAAGAAGCAGTACCCAACTGGTATAGAAAGACGCAATTACACATAAAATTCCAAAAGCAAAATAAAGATTACTATTAACTTTCTTTTTTTTAAAAATCTCTCCACATACCGGACAGATATATTTGCCGCCCAATTCTTTATAAATTTTCTCTCTTCCGGCTTCCTCTGCTAAAATATCTTTTTCCATTCTTCACTTCCGGTCTTTTACTTTGCGGCTTCCAATGCACCGAATTTGCATTGTTGTACACAAACGTTACAGCCTGCACATAAGTTTTCGTTCAATTTTATATTTCCGTTTTCGTCTTTAAATATTGCAGGGCAATCCACGCTTACACATATATAACATTTTTTGCATTTGTCAGCATAAAATTTCGGTGCAGGTTTTTTACTTCTGTCTATCATTTTGCAAAGACCTATTCTAACTATCAAAACAGAAAGTTCGTCTTTTGCGGTATATTCTTTTATTTTTGATTCTATTACGGCTGAACTGTCGCCGATAACTTCAACATTGTCAGCACCGCAAGCTTTACATAGTGTAACTAAATCAAGTCTCTTTGTTTGTTCACCTTTAGCGGTAACTCCAGTTGCAGGGTTAGGTTGTGCGCCTGTCATTGCAGTCGTTCCGTTATCGAGTATAATTATTACACCTTTAGTTTTATTGTATGCACAATTAACAAGTCCCTCTATACCTGAATGACAGAATGTTGAATCACCGATAACCGCAACTGCTTTATCTTTTCCTAAAATTTTGGTTAAACTGCTCATTATCGTTACGCTTGACCCCATACAAACCGTGGTATGAAGCGCGGATAACGGCGGTGTTGCACCGAGAGTATAACAACCGATATCACCGGCAACAACGACTTTAGTTTTTCTTAAAGCAACAAATGTTGCTCTGTGAGGACATCCCGGACACAAAACAGGTTTTCTTCCCGCCTGCGGATATGTGGTTTTAGGTTTACCTTCAACTATATCTCTAACAGATTCCGGATTAAGTTCCCCTACTCTGTATGTATAATGTTTTCCCTGACATTTTATTCCCATCTGTAAAAGATGTTCTTCTATAAAAGGTTCGCTCTCTTCAACAACAACAACTCTTTCCACCTGAGAACAAAACTCCTTTATTTTTTTGTCCGGAAAAGGAAACGGCATAGAAAGTTTTAATACGGAAGCATTGGGATAAACTTCTTTAACATACATATATGAAACACTGTCGGTAACTATACCTAACTTTTTATCTTTTATTTCAATGAAATTTTCCTCTAAATTTTCGGAAAATTCCTGCATTTTTAATAATTTTTCTTCCAAATCTATATGTTTTTTGTAAGCATTTGCCGGAACCATAACATATTTTCTCGGATTTTTTTCGAAAGGTTTATCGGCAACTTCAACTCTTTCGCCTATCTCTACCGTTTCTTTAGTATGAGCAACTCTTGTCGTCATTCTAAATAAAACCGGAGTATCGAATTTTTCGCTTATTTCATAAGCGAGTTTTATTAATTTTTTTGCTTCCTGCGGAGAAGAAGGTTCAAGTAACGGAATTTTTGCAAACTTTGCAACAAGTCTGTTATCCTGCTCGTTTTGAGACGAGTGCATTCCCGGATCATCCCCGGTAACAATAACAAAACCCGCATTAATTCCCGAATATGTTGCCGTCATTAAAGGGTCCATCGCAACATTTACTCCCACATGTTTCGACGAATAAATTGACCTTACTCCGGCGAAAGCAGCTCCCAAAGATACTTCAAAAGCCACTTTTTCGTTTATTGACCACTGTGCATCTACTTCTTTGAACTGTGCTAAATACTCTAAAATGTCTGTTGCAGGTGTTCCCGGATAGGAAGCTGCAAATTTTAGTCCTGCTTCATAAGCTCCTTGTGCAAGAGCTTCGTTTCCTGATAAAAGTTTATAGTTTTTCATAATTGCATATTTTATATAATTTGACGGCTGTTGTGCAAGGAAAAATTATGTATTTTTATCAAATCATTTTTATTATCAATAAATGTCAACAAAGAGGTGAAAAAATTTTTTATATTTTGCTATAATTTAGAGAATATGAGAAAATTTGTTTCTTCCATACTATTGTTTTTTATTGCATTGTTTGTCGGTTGCACAAGCGACAACATGGAAATAGATATAACAAAAATGCCGGAAGTTGAAACTGTTGTGTTTCAACCGGGTGATGTTTTTGGTAAAACTTTCGAGCAAACAAAGTTGTCAAAACAAGAAAGTTTAAAAATTTTGGCAGAGTTAAAAAAGTATATAAATATAAATAAGTGTAAACCTGATGAGTTTTACGAAATAACTTATTCCACCGATACGGCTATCGAAGAAACTTGGACCAACTTTAAGTTTTTCCCGGAAGGACAATATTTTTATTCTATAGATAAATCCACCGATAATGTTATAACTTCAGAAAAGATTGCGTTGCAAACAACATCTCAAATTTTTGAAGTTTCGGGAACAATAGAAAACTCGTTGTGGGAATCGATGTCTGCTTCCGAAATAAAACCTGCCATTATTCTTGCTTATGCGGACATGTTTGCATGGCAGGTAGATTTTCTTACCGACTGCAGACAAGGTGATATTTATAAACTTATATATGAAGTAGTAACTTTGGAAAAGAAAGATACTGTTCTTTCTTCGGATATTATTGCCGGACAATATATTACCGCAACATCAACAAATACAGCACTAAGATTTACAAATTCCAAAGGGGATGAAGGATATTTTGATGAAAAAGGAAAATCCGTAAAAAGTGCATTTTTGAAAGCCCCTTTACAATTTAAAAGAATTTCCTCTTATTTCACAAAGAAAAGATTTCATCCTATATTAAAACGTTACAGAGCACACGAAGGTATAGATTATGCCGCACCGATAGGAACTCCCGTGTCGGCGGTAGGCGATGGAGTTGTAACGAAATCTCAATATAGTGGCGGATACGGAAACCTTGTAATTATAAAACATCCTAACGGATGCGAAACATATTACGGACATTTATCCAAATACGGTAAAGGTATAAAAAAGGGTGTTAGAGTTAAACAGGGACAGGTTATAGGTTATGTAGGTTCTACAGGACTTTCAACCGGTCCGCATTTAGATTTCAGAATTAAAAAGAACGGATCCTTTTTTAACTATCTTACCATGAAAATGCCGCCTACTTATACATTAACCGGTAAAGATAAAGAAAATTTTGATTTATATAAAGAAGAACTTATAAAAAAACTTGATCAAATATAAAATTCAGCAAAAAATTATTACAAAAAAACACCCAAAAATTTATTAAATTTTTTGCTTGACTATTGTGTATCAATTTTATATACTCTTGTGACGATAAACTTTAAATCTTTTTATTAAGTTTTTTGTACAATTTTTAATAAGTTATCCACAATGTGGATAAGTTTGGGGATAAAATGGATAGTTCTATTATAGATGCATGGAAAAAAGTTGTGGATAACTTGACATTATCCATAGGACAAGCATCTGTTAGTTTGTGGTTTAGGGATGTAAAACCTGTTTCTTTAGATGAAAATATTTTTACAATTTCGGTACCTACAAAGTTTTTTTCAGATTGGATAGAAAAGAATCAACAATTTAATATTGAACAGAATTTAAAAGAAATTTATTCTAAAGATATAAAATTGGAATATAACATCGAAAAAGATATCTCCGACGAGATGTCAAAAGTTCCAACTATACCTATTCATAATGATACACCTGTTCCTTCGGTAATAAAAGATCAGCTTAATCCAAAATTAACATTCGACAGATTTATCGTCGGAAACTCTAACAGGTTTGCCTCCGGATGTGCTGAGGCCGTAACAAAAAATCCCGGAAAACAGTTTAATCCTTTATTTATATACGGCGGTGTAGGTCTCGGTAAAACACATTTGATGCATGCAATAGGAAACGAATTAAAAAAGAATTTTCCTAATTTCAGAATATTATATGTAACATGCGAAAAGTTTGTTTCAGACTTCATTGAAGCTATAAGATTTCCGGAAAAAATGTCGGCGTTTAAAAATAAGTATAGAAATCTTGATTGTCTTTTAATAGACGATATTCAATTCCTTACAAAAAATGCGGGAAGATCTCAGGAAGAGTTTTTTAACATATTTAATACGTTAAAAGACAGCGGTAAACAAATAGTTATTGCATCCGATAGACCTCAAGATAAATTGGAAGTGGAAGAAAGGTTAGTTTCAAGATTTAAATGGGGTAACACTGTTGATATACAAAAACCTGATTTAGAAACAAGAATTGCAATATTAAAGAAAAAAGCTGAAGAAGAAGGTTTTTCCGTACCTGAAGATGTTACATTATTTATAGCTTCTCAAATAAAATCCAATATCAGAGAATTAGAAGGAACATTACTAAGAGTTACATCTTTTATTAAGTTTACAAATACACCTTTTACGTTGGATTCCGTAAAAATGATATTAAAAGATATTGTTGTTCCGGAAGAAAATGTTCAAATAACAATAGATAAAATTCAAAAAGTTGTTGCGGAAGAATATAATTTAACGGTAAAAGATTTAAAAGTTAAAAAAAGAACCAATCAGCTTGCTATGCCGAGACAAATTGCAATGTATTTGGCAAGATCGTTAACAGATATGTCTACTACCGAAATAGGTGATACTTTCGGCGGCAGAGATCATACTACCGTTATGCATGCTTATAATAAGATATCTAAAAAAGTTAATGATGATGCTTGGTTTGCTGCTGAGATAAATAAAATTATTAAATTGATAAAAGAAAAAGAAGATAATTAGTTGTTAATATTTTTGTTAGTTGTTTGATTTTTTTATTGAAAAAAATTTTTTGTTCTAATATGTTAATAAATATGAAAACTTATTAACATAGTTATTAACTTTAAATTTATAAAAAAAATATTTGATAATTATAAATTTTTTAAATTTATTTTTAATTATTGAATTATTAACATGTATTATTATTATAATTAATTTTTTTAAATAAGAAGGAGGAAAATAGTAATGAAGGTAATTTGTGCAAAAGATGAATTGATGAAGGGGATGCAAATAGTTCAACCTGTGATAGCTTCGAAAATAACTTTACCTGTTTTATCTAACTTTTTATTTGAAACAGAAAAAGACAAAATAAAATTATCTGCAACGGATTTAGAAATAGGAGTAACTTGTTATATAAAAGCGGAAATAGTAAGTGAAGGTGCAATAACTATACCTGCAAAAAGGTTTTCAGATATTATAAAAGAAGTTTCTGACGGTAATATAGAAATAAAATCAGATGAAACAAATCAAATAAATATAAAAGCAAATAAATCTAAATTTGTTTTAATGGGTATAGATAAAAAAGATTATCCTACACTTCCTGATTTTCAAAAAGAAAATATGTTTTCTTTAAAAACACAAGTATTAAATTCTATGCTTAAGAAAACAATATTTGCCGTATCTAAAGATTCTCAAAGATATGTATTGAACGGAGTATGTTTTATAGTTGAAGACGGAACAATAAAAGCTGTTTCTACCGACGGAAGAAGATTATCTTATATAAACAGTGACGGTATAGATAAAAAAATTAAAGGTAAAGTAATTATTCCTACAAAAGCAGTTTCCGATATTTTAAGATTAATTTCCGCCAATGATAAAGTTGAAGAAGTAAAAATAAGTTTAAGTGATAATTTAATGACGGTTATGATCGGAGATATAACTTTTCAAACAAAATTAATAGAAGGTGTATTTCCAAATTATGAACAGGTTATTCCCAAGAAAACAATGTCGAAAATTAAATTAAATGTTGCAAATACAATATCTGCAGTGAAACAAATGGCATTGCTTACCGGAGATAAACTTGTTGCAGACAGAGCATCGTCGATAAAATTGAGTTTTGAAAAAAATAAAATGATAGTTTCGGCAAATACAGTAGGTTTGGGTTCAGGAGAAGCCGAAGTTGAAACAGAATATTCGGGTGAAGTTTTTGATATAAATTTTAACCCTAATTATATTAAGGATATTTTACAAAATATAGAAGACGAAAATATTTATTTTGCATATACAACTTCACAAAATCCGGTTGTTATAACCCCGGAAAAAGATAAAAATTATCTCTGTGTAGTTATGCCTATGAGATCGTAACAAAATGGAATTTACGGAAGTTTCGTCGATAATAAAACAAATTTCTGATAAATTGGGTTTGAATGACGACTATTTTATTATTATGTCTAAATGGCAACAGGAATTAGGTAATAATAAAATAGAGTTAAGCGGTTTTAAAGACGGAATTATTTTTGCATCGACGAAATCTGCAATTTATTTAAATGATTTAAATTTAAGAAAAAGACAAATTATAAATAAACTTAACCAATATTTGGGTAAGAAATTAATAAAAAATATAAAGTGTGAAATTAAGTAGTAAAAGATATGGAGGAAGAAGTTAATGACTACTGAAGAACAAAATAAAGCGGCATCAAATTATGATGCTTCGAAAATTCAAGTGTTGGAAGGTCTTGAAGCTGTAAGAAAAAGACCTGCCATGTATATTGGCTCAACATCAGAACAAGGTCTTCATCATTTGGTGTATGAAACCGTAGATAACTCTATCGATGAAGTTTTAGCGGGTTTTTGTAAAAATATCGATGTTACAATTCATCCGGATAATTCAATAACGGTATTGGATGACGGTAGAGGTATTCCTGTAGATCCGCATCCTAAATATAAAGATAAATCGGCACTTGAAGTTGTTATGACAGTTTTACACGCCGGTGGAAAATTCGATAAAAATTCTTATAAAGTTTCCGGAGGTCTTCACGGTGTCGGTGTATCCTGCGTAAATGCACTTTCTACAAAATTGGTAGTTGAAGTCTACAGAGACGGAAAAATTTATAAACAAGAATATGCTAAAGGAAAACCTACAACAAAACTTGAAGTTATAGGTAAAACCGACGACAGAGGAACAAAAGTTACATTTTTACCGGATCCTGAGATATTTTCGGTTACAACATATTCATTTGATACGTTAGCTAATAGATTAAGAGAATTAGCATTTTTAAATGCAGGTGCAAATATTACAATTATCGACGAAAGACAAGATAAAGAATACACTTTCCATTATGAAGGCGGTATAAAAAGTTTCGTTTCTTATTTGAACACAAATAAACAAGTTATAAACAAAGAGCCTATATATTTCACAAAGAATAAAGATAATGTCGACGTTGAAGTTGCAATGCAATATAACGATTCTTACAATGAACAAATTCACACATTTGTTAACAACATTAACACCGTTGAAGGCGGAACACATTTGTCGGGTTTCCGTTCGGCATTAACAAGAGTTGTTAACGATTATATTAAGAAAAACGAATTATCAAAAAATAAAAATTTAACTCTTTCCGGAGAAGATGTCAGAGAAGGTTTAACGGCAGTTATTTCCGTTAAAGTTCCTAATCCGCAATTCGAAGGACAGACAAAAACAAAGTTAGGAAACTCCGAAGTTGAAGGTATAGTAAAATCTCTCGTCGGTGATGCACTTGCAACATTCTTGGAAGAAAATCCGGGAATTGCAGGACAAATATTAGAAAAATCCATTAATGCCGCAGAAGCCAGAGAAGCCGCAAGAAAAGCAAGAGAACTTACAAGAAGAAAAGGTGCTCTTGACTCGGCAGCGTTACCGGGAAAACTTGCGGATTGTTCCGAAAAAGATCCTCAGAAAACAGAACTTTTCATCGTGGAAGGAAACTCTGCAGGAGGTTCTGCAAAGCAAGGCAGAAACAGAGCATTCCAAGCAATACTTCCTTTAAGAGGTAAAATCTTGAATGTTGAAAAATCAAGATTGACAAAAATGTTAACCAACGAAGAAATTAAGACGATGATAACCGCAATCGGTGCAGGTATCGGCAAAGGTGAAGGTGAATTCAACATAGATAAAGTAAGATATCATAAAGTTGTTATCATGACCGATGCCGATGTCGACGGTGCACACATCAGAACACTTCTTTTAACATTCTTTTACAGACAAATGCCACAACTTATAGATAACGGTTATGTTTATATTGCACAACCGCCTCTCTATAAAGTTAAAAAAGGTAAAAAAGAAATGTATTTACAGACCGAAGCCGAACTCGATAAATTCTTGTTCAAACAAGGTTTGGACGGACAGTCGATGATATTGTTGAAAGACGGACAACAAATCGGTGATGTTATAGATCAAAAACAATTAACACAAATTGTAGATTCCATTGCGGAACTCGACAACCTCATAATTAAAATTACAAAGAAAGGTTTGAAGTGGAACGAATATCTTAAATTCAGAGAAGAAGGCAAAATGCCTCTTTTCAGAGTTGTAGATCAAAACCAGGTAAGATATATTTATTCCGATAAGGAATGGAAAGAATTTAAAGCAGAACTTGCGGAAAGAAAAAAACAAATGCAACAGGAAAACGGTGAACTTCCTGTTGACGGTTTAACCGAAGATGTATTACCGGAATATAAAGAGTTGTGGGAACTTCCGAGAATAAATATTTTGGCAAACAAACTTGAAAGTAAAGGTTTGCATTTACACCATTACGGAACAACACATGTTAGACCTGTATACAGATTAAAAGGTGCAAACAACGATGTTCACGATTTGTCATCAACAAATCAGTTGATAGAACAAATCAGAGAGTTGGGAAGAAAAGGTGCAACAATTCAAAGATATAAAGGTTTGGGTGAAATGAACCCTGAACAACTTTGGGAAACAACAATGGATCCCGCAAGAAGAAAAATGTTGCAGGTTAAACTTGAAGATGCAATTGAAACAGACAGAATATTTACAACACTTATGGGCGACAAAGTTGAAGCAAGAAGAGCATTTATTCAGGCACATTCGTTAGATGTAACCAATTTGGATATTTAATTTGGGAATTTATAAGAAGGGGTTAATATAATGGCAGAAGATAAAGACTTAAACAAACCAACGGAAGAAAAAGAGGTAGTTATAAATCCGGGAATTCTTCCCACAAATCTTCAAGATGAAATGAAATCATCTTACATAGATTATGCAATGAGTGTTATTGTAGGTAGAGCATTGCCGGATGTAAGAGACGGTTTAAAACCGGTTCACAGAAGAATTTTGTATGCAATGAAAGAAATGGGTGTAAGAAGAAATACACCTTACAAAAAATCCGCCAGAATCGTGGGTGATGTGCTTGGTAAATATCATCCGCACGGAGATTCTTCGGTATATGATGCACTTGTAAGAATGGTTCAAGACTTTTCTATGAGATATCCTCTTGTAGACGGTCAGGGAAACTTCGGTAGTGTTGACGGTGATGATCCGGCAGCTATGAGGTACACCGAGGTAAGAATGGACTATATCGCAGACGAAATGCTTGCCGATATAGATAAAGATACAATAGATTATATTCCAAACTATGACGGTTCATTACAGGAACCTTTAATACTTCCTACAAAGTTGCCCGAACTTTTAATAAACGGTTCATCAGGTATTGCAGTAGGTATGGCAACAAACATTCCTACACACAATTTATCTGAAGTTATAGACGGAACAGTAGCTTTTATAGACGATCCTGAAATTTCAATATCAGAAATAATGAAATATATTAAAGGTCCGGATTTTCCTACGGCAGCTTTAATTTTAGGTAAAGCCGGAATTAAAGATTATATGGAAACAGGCCGCGGTTCCGTAAAAATGAGAGCCAAAACCGAAATCGAAGAAATGAAAGGCGGCAGAGAAGCTATCATTATTACCGAACTTCCGTACCAAGTAAACAAGGCAATGCTTATTACATCAATAGCAAACCTTGTAAAAGATAAAAAGATAGACGGTATTTCCGACTTGAGAGATGAAACCGACAGACACGGTATGAGAGTTGTTATTGAATTAAAAAGAGATGCAAATGCTCAAGTTGTGTTAAACCAATTGTTCAAACATACGCAAATGCAAACAAGTTTCGGTGTTATAATGCTTGCACTTGTTAACAACAAACCGAAAGTTTTGAATATTAAAGAAATGCTTTACCATTTCGTAGAGCACAGAAAAATTATCGTTGTAAGAAGAACAAAATTCGAACTTAAAAAAGCTGAAGCAAGAGCACACATATTGGAAGGTTTGAAAATTGCTATCGATAATCTTGATGCAGTGGTAAAAACAATAAGACAATCCCCCGATACAGATACGGCAAGAATCAACTTAATGGAAAGATTCAGATTATCAAAACTTCAGGCACAAGCAATTCTCGATATGAAATTGCAACAGTTAACAGGTCTTGAAAGAAAGAAAATAGATGAAGAATATATAGAAGTTATAAAAAATATCGAAAGATTAAAATCTATTTTGGAAGATCCCAGAAAAGTTTTAGGTATAATTAAAGACGAGTTGTTACAATTAAAAGCTAAATACGGCGACAAGAGAAGAACTCATTTAACTGCAGATGCCGAAGATTTCAACATTGAAGATTTAATTCAAGAAGAAGAAGTTGTAGTTACGGTATCAAATGCAGGATACATCAAGAGAATTCCTGTAAACACATACAGAGTTCAAGCAAGAGGCGGCAGAGGTGTTGTAGGCATGACAACAAAAGAAGACGATTTTGTTGCAAAAATGTTTGTAACATCTACACACGCTTACTTGTTATCGTTCACTACAAGAGGAAGATTGTATTGGTCAAGAGTATACGAAATTCCTGAAGGAACGAGAACATCCAAAGGTAAAGCTATCGTTAACATAATTCAGTTATCAAGTCCGGATGAAAAGATTACGGCTTCAATTCCTATAAGATCATTCAATCCGAAAGACATTAAAGACGAATATTTGTTAATGTGCACAAGAAAAGGAACTATCAAGAAAATTGCATTGTCCGAATTTGCTAACCCGAGAAGAGGCGGAATTATAGCAATAAAATTGGATGACGGCGATATCTTGATGGACGTTAAAAAGATAGAGAAAAACCCTGAAGTAGTTATAGCTACAAAGAAAGGTATAGCCATAAGATTCAAAGAACAGGATGTTAGAGCTATCGGAAGAGCAGGTCAAGGTGTAAGAGGTATATCACTTGAAAAAGATGATGAAGTTATAGGTATGGAAGTATTCTCACCGGAAGATGTGTTTGTATCTGTAGCGGAAAACGGTTACGGTAAGAGAACCGAAGTAGGCAAATACAGATTACAAAAGAGAGGCGGTAAAGGTGTTATAAATATGCAAACTTCCGAAAGAAACGGAAATGTTATATACATCGGAAAAGCAAACGAAGGTCAAATAATGCTTATAACCGAACACGGTATAACAATAAGAAGTAAAGTGGACAAAATTTCCGTAATAGGAAGAAACACACAAGGTGTAAGACTTGTAAGACTTGAAGAAGGTGATAAAGTAGCTTCGGTTGCAACGGTAGTAGGTGAAGAAGCCGAAGAAGAAGAAAACAAACCGACAGAGTTGGAACAAGCCGCACAAGAACCAAAACCTGAAAAATAACAGGTTGCTGTTATAAAACAATAAAGGGAGACGATATTTTTATCGTCTCTCTTTTTTATGTTTAAAAAGATTGTGAGCCGTAAAAAAATGTATTATACTTTAAGAGTATATCATGATGAAAATGATGTCTGTTTTTACACTAGTTTGTTTTATTTTAACTAATGTATTAGGTGGTGCCTTTGCCAATACAATGGTGTTTCCTTTGCCGTATAAATACGACAATAATGAAATTGTTACCAAATATGACAGCTTATCGCAATATGCGCAAATAACAGAAAATATTTACAGAAAAGATACTCCGCTGGTTGTGGTAATACACGATTTACATAACAATGCAAAAGTACAACAAAATATAGAACAAATAATAAATTTCATTTCTCAAAATTCACACATAAACAAAATTATGATAGAAGGTGCTCCCAACAAACAAATATCCACAGAATTATTTTCATCATTACAAAATAAGCAATATATAGAAGATGTGTTAAACGATTTGTTATATAACGGAAAAATTTCCGGTGCCGAATCTTTTGTTGTAAAACAAAACCTGCACAATTTATACGGACTTGAAGATTGGGAAATATACAACAAAAACATCAATTGGAATTTAATATTAAAGGATAAATATGTAAACGAAACAGAAAAAATTTATGAATCTTTTGTTAAAAACAGAATTTATTTTTCAAAGCCGGAACTGTTTTCGTTATTTTCACAAGAAATCGATATAGAAAAACGAATAGTAAAATTGTACGAATACTGTAAAGAAAACAATATTGATTTAAGTCTTTATTCCGAAATTAACAAGTTTATTGCCGTAACAAAATATAAAAATAAAAAAAATATATCCAAAGATTTATCTCGTTTATTCAATGATATAAAAAGTAAAATTCCTTACCAAAATTATATGCAAATTACTACTCTTTTGAAAAACATGGATGTAAACGGTAAAGAAAAATTAAATTTAATATTTAATATTATAAAAAACAGTTCACCGGAAACATTGTTAAAATATGAACCCCTCGTCTTATACTTTAATAACATTGAAGCAAGAACCGCTATTAACTTTTATGCACTCATGCAACAAACTGAAACTCTTGAAAATTTTATCTTGGATAATTTTGTTGATTATAATGAAAAAGAATTAATATTAGTGGATAAATTTATATATATCTTGTCGGAATATGCAAGGTTGTCCATATCGTACAATCAATACAAATATTTTGAACAAAACAAAGACTATTTATATAACATATCAATAAAATATTTGGATAATCAATCACTAAAGATAATAAACGATATTTTAAAAGATGAAGATTTGAAAAATTATCATTTAACAAACGAACAAAGAAACAAAATTTTTTACAGCAATATAAAATCGTTAATTAATATTTCCGATAATGATAATATAGAAGTAACGGAAACAAATATAATAGAAAATTTAAGAAACATTGATTCCGTAAACATTGTTGTTGTAGGCGGCTTTCATAATGAACTTACAGACATATTGAAACATCAAAACGTTTCCGTGTTGTCTGTTATACCGAGAGTTGAACAATTAACCGATTTTGATAACGAACTTGTAAGAACGGAAAATGTTGTTTACAAAAATGCTTTGGCACCGCCTACTGTTCTGGTACAGGCTGATGTTTCTACAATTGCTTCCATAATAAAAAAATGGTCCGGCTCCATGACAACTTCCGGTATAGATTTTTTCCGACAAAAGCAGGCAATCAGAAAATGGTTATCGGATAACAAAATAGATTTGGAATTTGAAATTGTAAACGAAACAATGTATTTAGGTTCCGTTCCGATAGATGATATATTAAATCCAAAAACAAGATATAAAAAAGAAGATAACAGCCGTAAAAAAAGTACTGTTTCCAATATCGTGTGGAAGTTGCACGACATATATTCAAATATAAAAGTTTTTATATCACAAAAAACAAAAAGTATAAGACAACTGTTTGGCGGAATAAGCACATTTACCGACATTTCTTCTTTATCTTCACAATATATATCAAGAAGATTATTGAACGAAAGAATAATAAAAAATGAGTATCAAAGAACACTTAACAGTTTAAACCGAAAAATGCCGGACGTTATAGTAATTTCCGTAAGCAGTGAACAAGATAAAACTTTTTGTGAACAAGTATTGGCAGATATCAAAACCCATCCGAGCTTTCAAAATACACAAATACAATACATAATGAAAGAACAAGCGGGAACCGCCGACGGTT
This sequence comes from Elusimicrobiota bacterium, assembly GCA_017528425.1. Lineage (GTDB taxonomy): Bacteria > Elusimicrobiota > Endomicrobiia > Endomicrobiales > Endomicrobiaceae > Ruminimicrobiellum. The sequence continues at coordinate 43,155 of JAFXOV010000020.1, forward strand.
TTATAAAATCAATGGAATATTTAAAATCTTCGAATTTCGGTAAAAGTTTTAAAGATTTAACTTCGGTGGTAATAGATATAGATACAAACGAGAAAGAAAATATAGCAAGAAAAGACCTTCCTATCAAATTTAACGGAAGAAATATAACTCCTTTGGAATTGGCGGTACTCAACGGTATAAGAGCATGTCATAAATTTAAAACAGGCGGCGGTATTGCGGTTATAGATCCGCAAAGTATATATATAGGAAATATGCTTCCGACGGAAGATATTACTTTTATATCGTCGGCGGTTAATATGGAAGAAATTCAACATCACAGACATTCGTTGATAATTAAAGATTATCCCAGCACGTTGGAAGAAATTTATTACGGTTTTACACCTGAAAATATTTCCGATGTTGTTGAAAGAAAAGGTATAGAACACAGAAACTTTTATAATTTCGATAATAACAGAATGAGACAGTTCGAAATTGCTACCGGTAATGTTCTTATAAGTTTTGACGATGAAACAAAATATAAAGAATTTTTTAATTTTATATCGGAATACGGAAACAGCCTTAACAATTTGTCTGAAAAAACACATTTGTTTCAACATATATTTGTTCCTTTTATAAGACTTAAAAACAAACAAAATGTAAGTTCATATTTTGCAAAGACGGCATCCGCAAAAGACAGAGATTTGTTTATTGATTTTGCCGATAGAATTGGTAACTATTACCGAAACAGCAGTTTAATCCAGGAAATGAAGTTCGGAGTATACCATCAATCAAAATCTTTATACAGCAGAAATTTTACAAGGCAACTCATTAATAAATTGTCCGACATTTTTAAATCAAAACAATATCAACATATAAAACAAGATACAAAATCAACAATAAAGCAAAAACAAGTTGTAATAACCGAAACTTTTGATGAAGATAATGCATTATCGAGAGCATATAAAATGTTATCGCAAATTCAAGATAAACGCTTGGATTCATCTGCGGATTATGAGCAGGTATACGATACTTTAATAGAAATTTTCAGAACAACTCCCGCTCAAAACGAGTTATACAATTTAGAAAACAAAAATACGGCAAAACTTTACAGATATATATCCGATATCATAAGTAACACCATTGCTCAAATTAACGACGAAAAAGTTTTAAATAAAAACAGAATAGAACAAACGTATTTAGAGAATTTAAAAATAAGTTTTTTGTCTATGCAGCATTACACCATAGAATATTTGAGATTGTTGGATTATACGACGAATTTGGCTACTTTAGGAAGTTATATATTCCCCAAAAGTTCTTTTTTTGAAAAATCCAAACTAATGCCGTTAAACAGACTTATTTTCGGGTTCACAAGAGGTATAAAAAAATCCAAACAAAATGTAAGAGAACAACTTGCAACGGTATATTCTTCGGGAAACTTTTTAATAGATTCGTTATATTCTTTTCCGGTACTTAAAAACGATATAGAATCGTTTATAACAAATATTGAAAACCCTAAAGAAAAAACATCCGTAGGTATACAAAAAGAGTGGGGAAGCAGAAGAGCCGTTCAAAGATTTTTATCGTTATCTATCGGGTTACAGTCTTTCGCAACATCAATAATAGCGGCATTAAGTACGTCATCGTTTACCGTTGCAACGATTTCGGCCGCGGTAATTTCATTAATGAGCGGATTAGGCCTTTCGATTTTCTTACACAGAGCAGGAATCGGTATAGGGCAAAATGATAAGTTTTATAACGAAAAGAAAAAAGAAATAGAAAATGAGTTGGACGGTCAAAGTTCCATAAAAGAGTCTATGGACTTTTTTGCTTACGATATAAATAAAATTTCACAGTTGGAAAAATTTTATGCTAAGTTGGCAAAGAATGCATCAAAAGAGAATAAAGAATTGCTGGATTCAACATTAACATTATTGCATCAGTATAAAGATAACTGTGATTTAAGATTAATAAGCCCTATTTTAAATAACAGCAGACAACTTTATATATTACTTGCCGGAAGATCCGATTTGCAGTTGCAATTATTACAGTTTATAGATTATTTAGAGAAATTCAACGTTGAAGATGAACCGAAAGAATATAAAGGTATAAGATACGGATTTGTTTCCGATATGGAAATTACGGAACAAGAAACCAACGGACATTTAAAAAATTGGTTTGAAATTTTAAAAACAAATTCTATTACCAAAGAGTCGATAGACAACATAATAACCAATGCTACCGAAATAATAGAAAAAACAAATTTTAATCCTACCGTATTAAAAGGAACAAATAAAGATGTTATTATATCTCAATTACAAGATTTCATTTCTTTTTATAACGATACGATAAAATTGTATTCGGCACTGACAAAACAGGAGCAGGATAAGTTAAGACCGGAAATAGAAATATTGGAAAAGATGGGAGAATATGCCATTCAATATTATAAAGCATTAAATTATTTGGTAAGTTTGGAAATATTGTACGGATACAGAATTTCCAAAGGAAACAAACTGTACTTTTTGGAACAAATAGGGTTAATGTCCGTTGTAAGAAATGTATACGGTATACAAACCGGAATATTTTTGTCAAAGAGAAGATTTTTAAAATCTATCACGGCGGTAAAAAATATAGGTAACGAAATAATAAACGGTTTTTACGACAATAAAATCGAAGAAACAGTGGATTCGTTTTTTAAAGAAAAAGAAAATCCTGATTATTTTTATTTAGGTATTATAGAAAGTTGGAAAGACAGAAAAATGTTGGCAAGGTTTTTACCGTTGGTTATATTTATACAAAAAGTTGCAACATCCGTAATTTCAGGCTCGTTTTATTTACATAATTTTGTTATATCGTTTTTTACCGGTGTAGGCTTAACGGTAAGTTTGCATTGGCTTTCCATCATGATAGGATTTTTTAAAACTTTAATTATAAGTAAAAAAAATGTATCCGGGAAAGAAGAAAAAAATACAATAGAAACCAACAGACAATTGCTGTTACAAAAGCATATAGACGAATTGGCAAAAGTTCCGTACGGACAAATGCCCGATTTAATAATTATGGTCGGTTCTAAAAACAGGCACACGGCAACATCGTTAAATGAAGGTATAAGAAATATAAGAAGATTCGGCAATTTACAATCTGTTCCTATAGAATCACTTGTTACTGAAAACGACGGCAACGGTAACAGTTTGTTGGATGTATTTAATTTTATTCAATCAAAACAATTCGAAAAAGATTATCCGTCACTCACACAAAAAGATTTAAGAGATTTAAAAATAGTTGTAATTAATATCAACGAAACATCTTCACAAATAATAAACAGACAACTTGATATGGAAATACTCGATAAACAAACAACACCGTTGGAATTATCCGTATTAAATGCTGTTTGTATGACACAAAAAAATAAAGGGCAAAAAGGAAATATAGTTATTGCCGATCCGGGATATATGTATTTGGGTAACTTAACACAAACGGATAATATAACAATGGTTGCATCAAATGTTACTTACGAACAAATGAAAAATCAAAGTTTGCCGTTACTGATTACCGACCAAACCGACTTTTCTCAAGACGGCAGCAGCCGTTTAAAAAAACTTTACAGAAATTTCGATTATAAAAAGATATCTAATATTGCCGTAGCATATATGTTTAGTCGTATGTATGATACGGACAATATTTCGCTTGTTCAAATGCCGGCATATGCCGGACTTATAGGTATGAATTTCAGCGACGACAAAAATTTTGATTTATTGTTGGAGTTTATGAATATAGCAAGACAATATGAACAATCTTATAAAGGCAGAAAATTTAAAATTGATTTAATTCAACATTTGCTTACGCCGTTAACAATGTTAATGAATAAAGAAAATATCTTTGTTTATTTGGAAGTTTTAAAAGTTCCGATATCGAATTTAAATCCTCAAATAAAAAAAGAATACGATGACTTCTTTTACGGGTTATTCGAAAAACTTAACAACGAATTTCAAAATAAAATTTCCGACTCGTTTATTAATGTTGTGTCGTCGCAGGATTCCACTTTAACAAGAAACGGTATTTTGGGAAGCGTTTTCTATAAAAATTTTATTTCGTTGTTGAGTACTTTAAAAAATTTCAATGCAGGTAAAGCGGTAGACAAAATTGCAGATACAATAAAAAATATGGTTATATCTCAAAAACAGTCGGGTATTTTAATAGTTCCGCAATTGACACCGTTTTCAAAACATCAACTTTTTGCATTCGACAATGAACTCAGCGGAAACATAGCAATAACGTCGTTTGATCAGTTATCCGAAGACAAAAAAGATTTAGGTGTAATTATCAATGTTCCTGTTGAAAATACCGTGATTCCGGCAAAAGTATATTCCGATGTTATAGTCGATAACAAAGGAAACAATCATGTTGTTGTTGCTTTTGTACCGGTATTACTTGATGATATTGATATGTATTCTTCTGTAACGGAAACCGATTTTATAAAATCAATTTTGTCCGAAGAGAAAACGAAACAAAACGAACTCAGAAAACAATTGTTTATAGGCAGAGCAACATTATCTTTTATTAAAGAGCTGAAAACAAATTCCAAATTAAGTTCTATATACGATAATTCCGATTTTATGGTAGATAATGTCGATACTTCTTACATTGTATCTTTTGATGATTCCGGATTGTTCAGTGTTCCGGAACTTATAAAAGACGATTTCTTTACCGATACGGATTTGCAGAACATCAGACATATAAATATTGTTACAAATACAAATTCAACAAGTGTTCCGTTAACCGATATAAGAAATTTAAACTTGTCACCCTTGATTGATGAGTATAATGTATCCGAGAATGGTAAAGTAAATTTATCATTACTGTTTAAATTGGTATCAAATTACAATTACTCTTTTGAAGATTCCGATTTTTCGTTATTTTTGAAAAATCCGAAACAATATGCACAAGATATGTTAAAGAGCATATTTGATACAAAAACGACGATAAAAGATTTTTCCAATATAAACACTGTTACAGAAATAGATATAAACAAATTTTCTTTGGAACAGTTGGAATATTTGTTAAACAGTGTTAAACCGGAAAGTGTTATAATAAAAAACATTTTCCATCAGGGAACGGAATTGTTCAATATTTATTCGTTGGACATTTCTTCCGAAATAGACAGACTTAATAATTCGGAATTAGATAAATTCAGAACATTATTAGACGATAAGAATGCTTTAAATAACAGTAAAATTTTTGTCTTGAATAATTTGTTGCAGTATATAAAATCAAATAAACAGGAATATGAACTGTTCAAACAATTTTGTACCGATATGACACCGGAATTACAAAAAGAGTTGGAATTTTTAACTGCAGGACTGATTACAAATAATCAAACAGTTACCGAAGAAACGATTGAAAAATTAAAAGCGGAAAATTTGGATAAATGGAATTATTATTATGAACTAAACCAATACATGCAATATATGGCATATATTCGTTATCAAAAAATTATGAGCATGTCGCAACAATCAAACACTAAAATGGTGTTCGGTATCGATATGTCGCAAACATCACTGATACAAACTGTTTCCCAAATAAACAATCTTCACAAGATGTTTGGCATTAACGGATTTAAATTGAACGGGTTATCCGATGATTTATATCAACAACAAACAATTACATATATGCACAGAAATATAACAAATGATATTACTTTAATTTTTGACGATATAACTCAAGCGGTGGACACCAGCAAATACAATAATATTATTTGTTTATCAAAGACAACTTCACAAGAAACAACAGACCACTTAAAAGTTGATTTATCTTCGATGGAAGAGATAGACGACTTTTTAACAAACTTATCAAAAAATAACAAGTTAACAACATTGTATATTGATTTGAACAATATCGTAAACGATTCCGAGAATTTAACAAAATTTTTCAGTTTGGTAAATCTGTTAAAAAATGCTAACTCTTTTGATTATATGGAATACGGCAAACATTTTGTAAGTAAATATGAAGACAGCATTGTTGCCGATACATTAAAAGGAAATATTAAAAAAATCGATATTTCCGAAATAGATGAAATAAGCGGCCAAAACTACTTCCCTTATGTGTATAGAGTTTTATATGAGGCCGGTATTGATAACACAAACTACGATAATTTGATTGAATTAATAGCTCATTTATATATGCAGTACGAATATTCGAACAATTCAAATAAAGAAAACATAGTGTTGGAGCTTAAAGGAATACTTTTGGCTATAGCACAACTTCAACAAATTACGGAAATTTCGTTGGAAGAAAACAGTATTAAGTTCGAAAACATCAATTCACTGCTTGCATGTGCATAATGTTAACTTAATACCTTCATTATGTTCATTGTTATTTTGTTAAATCCGCCTGAAATTATCAGTATACCCATAAGTATTAAAAGTGTTCCGGAAATAATTTCTATTACTTTGTAATACTTTTTTAACGAATTAAACAATGTTAAAAATTTGCTGACAAATAATGCGGTCAATATAAACGGTATTGCAAGTCCTAAAGAATAAATTAGAAGCAAAAATGTTCCTTTTGCAATTGTTCCCTGAGTTGCTGCCATTATAAGAATAGATGCAAGTATCGGATCAACACAAGGGGTCCAACTGAATGCAAAAGCACAACCTATAAGATATATAGTGAAATAGTTTGAAGTTCTTTTTATTTTGTCCATCCATCCGAACTGTTTATATAGAAGTTTTATTTTGAATATTCCCAACAAATGTAACCCGAAAACAATAATAATTATTCCGCCGACTGTTCTTAAAATATCTATATTATTTAAAAAGAATTGTCCTATAATTGTTACCGATAAACCCAGAAAAACAAATACTGTAGTAAAACCTAAAACAAAACAAATCGATGATAAAAAAACGGATAACAAATTTTTTCTGTTATCCAATTCTTCTATAGACAGGCCTGTAACTAATGTTATATATACGGGAATAAGAGGTAAAATGCAGGGACTTATAAATGTTAATATTCCTGCCAAAAGACTTGCAAATACGGGAAAACTGCCTAAATCTTGCATTATGAAGGTTTTACCTCAAGCATTCTTTGAATCGGAACAATTGCTTTATCTGCAATTTCTTTAGGAACTTTTATCTCGTTATTCATTTCTTTCAGAACATTTAACACTTTATCCAACGAATTCTTTTTCATGTTAGGACATACTGCCAAATCCGTAACCGGATAAAACTTTTTGTTGGGATATTCTCTTTGAAGTTTAAATGTTATTTCGTTTTCTGTTCCTATAATAAATTCTTGTTTATCACTTTTTGCAACATAATTTAATATACCTGTTGTGGATAACACTTCGTCTGCAAGTGCAACCGTTTCCGGACAACATTCCGGATGAACCAAGAAAATTGCATTAGGATGCACTTCTTTTTGTAATGCAACATATTCCGGTAACATTTTCATGTGTGTAGGGCAAAATCCGTTCCACAAAATAAGTTTTTTGTTTAACACTTTTTGTGCATAAGAACCTAAATTTCTGTCCGGGCAAAATATTATTTTATCGTTTTGAACTGACTTAACCACATTTATGGCATTAGAAGATGTACAACAAATATCGGTTTCCGCTTTAACCGCCGCAGATGAGTTTATATATGTAACAACAGTTGCACCGGGATTATCTTTTTTAAATTGTATCAACTGTTCTGCTGTTATCATGTCTGCCATAGGGCAACCGGACTGTAAATCGGGCAACAAAACCTTTTTATTGGGACTTAATATAGAAGCGGTTTCCGCCATAAAATGTACACCACAAAAAACAATAACATCGGCATTTGTTTGTGCGGCTTTTCTGCTGAGTTCCAAAGAATCGCCTGTGAAATCCGCAATAGATTGTACTTCTTGTCTTTGATAATTATGAACAAGAATTACGGCATTTCTTTGTTTTTTTAAATCTTGAATTTGTTGTATTATTTCTTCTTGCATAATATTTTACCTTTAAAATTACAGTTATTATATTACTTTTTTCTAATAAGATTTTCTACAAATTTACTGATCCCTATAACAGCATAAATTATAAAGCCCAATATGAAAAGTCTGCCCCAGGAAGCAAGTGATATTCCTTCCGTTGAGAAGAATGTGTTTACCGGAGAAACATACAAGAATATAAACTGTGTTGCAAACATTATAAATATACCGAGCCAAATGTACGGGTTTGAAAATAAACCGAGAGAAAACATGGATTTTGTCATTGAACGGCAATTTAATAAATACATACTTTGACATACTATAAACACTGATACTGCAACACCTCTTGCCTGTGCAAGTGTTGCACCGTGAGCAAGTTCATAATTAAACAATATTACTACACCGGTAACTATTATGGCACTTATCATTGCAAGTCTGTACCAGAAAATTCCGTCCATAATCTTCATATCGGGGCTTACAGGCTTTCTATCCATTATACCGTCTTCTTTAGGTTCAAAAGATAACATCATACCCAAAAATAATGCGGTAGACATGTTTATCCACAGAATTTGTTTCGGTAAAATAGGAAGTTCCGGCATATTAAGAAATATTGCGGTCATCATGGCAATACCTTGAGCCATGTTTGTGGGAAGTGTCCAAATAATAAATTTTCTTATATTATCAAATACACATCTTCCTTCTTCAACGGCAGCAACAATAGAAGCAAAATTATCGTCGGTTAAAACCATATCCGCAGACTCTTTTGCAACTTCCGTTCCCGTTATACCCATAGCAACACCGATATTTGCTTGTTTTAAAGCAGGTGCGTCATTTACACCGTCACCGGTCATAGCGGCAATATTTTTTTGTACCTGTAATGCTCTTACAAGTCTTAATTTCTGTTCGGGTGTTACTCTTGCAAATACGGAATATTTTATTGCTATTTCTTTTAGTTGTTCATCATCGTATTGTTCAAGTTGGCTGCCTGTTATGGCGGTGTAGTCGGGATTTTCTCCTTTAATTATTCCTATGGCTTTTGCTATTGCCGAAGCTGTTAATGCATGGTCACCGGTAACCATTTTAATTTTGATTCCCGCACTGTGACATTTTTTTACGGCCTCTATAACTTCCGGTCTTGCGGGATCTATCATAGCTTGAAGACCTACGAAAGTTAAACCTGTCGCAATATCTTCATGTCTTAACTGTTTATGATTTTCGTCCATATCCGTATAAGCAAAACATAAAACTCTTAATCCTCTTGTTGCCATTTCGTTGGCAACTTTTACTACTTCTTCTTTGTTGAAAGGTATTTTGTTGCCTTGTTTATCAAGCATGTAAGAACACATGTTCGTAATTTTTTCTACGGCACCCTTTACGAAAGCAATGTTTGTTCCGCCGTTTTCATGCAATGTTGCCATATACTGATATTGAGATTCAAACGGTATAGTATCAAGTTTAGGATATTGTTCCACAAGTTCATCGTTAAGTTTTGCTTTTGCTCCGGAAACTATCAAAGCACCCTCTGTCGGATCGCCTTGCACGTCATTTTTTCCGTCTATATTTATTATTTTTGCATCGTTACACAAATAACCTGCGGTTAAACAAAGTTTTAACGATTTTGAATATTCTATACCTATAATTGTATTTGTTTCTTTAAGTTTTAATTGTCCGTCAAAACTGTAACCTGTTCCGGATACTTCTATGGTTTTACCGTCTGTAAACATTTCAACAACGGTCATTTGGTTTTCGGTTAAAGTTCCTGTTTTATCCGAACAAATTACTGTTGTACTTCCCAAAGTTTCCACTGCGGGAAGTTTTCTTATAATGGCTTTTCTTTTAGCCATTCTTGAAACACCTATAGCAAGAGTTATAGTCATTGCCGCGGGAAGTCCTTCGGGTATTGCTGCAACGGAAAGGCCGATAGCGGCCAAAAACATTAACACCCAACCTTGATGGTGATATATACCTACACCAAATGTAATTGCTGCCATAGACATAATTAAGTATATAAGAAACACACTGAATTTTGCCATTCTTTGTGTTAAAGGAGTTTCTAATGAATCGGCAGATGATATAAGTTGAGAAATTTTACCTACTTCGGTATTATCACCCGTGGCAACAACAACACCTTTGCCGCTGCCGTAAGTTACAAGTGTTGATGCATACAACATATTTTTCCTGTCCGCCAAAACAGTTGAAGACGGTAAAGTGTTAATGTTTTTTTCAACAGGTAAAGATTCTCCGGTGAGAGCCGATTCGTTTATTTGTAATTCTCTTGAAGAAATAAGTTTTATATCCGCTGCAACTTTATCTCCGGAAACGAAGAACAAAATGTCCCCGGGAACAACTTCGGAAGAATCAATATGCATTCTTTTACCGTCTCTCATAACCACCGCTTGAGTAGTCATTGATTTTGCGAGAGCTTCCAACGATTTTAATGCTTTCGATTCTTGAATAAATCCCACTATTGCATTAACCAACACCACACCGAATATTACACTGCAATCCGCCCACTGTTTTAAAAACAATGTTATAAAACCCGAAATGATTAACACATATAAAAGACTGTTATGGAACTGTAAAAAGAATCTTTTTATAGGACCGTCACCTTTTTTTTGAGTTAAAACATTTTTACCGTATTTTTGTTGTCTTTCTGAAATTTCACTTTCTTTAAGTCCGGTATGGCTGTTGCTGTTGAACTCTTGTAAAACATCATTAATTTCAATACTATGCCAAAACTTTTGTTCTTGGTTTGTTCCTTGTTTTTCCATCGTTTTTCCTCTGCTTTTGCGAGATTATTTAGTGATTACGAAAATTGCTTGTTGTGCAAATAAGTTCGGTAATATATGACAATATTTGTTATTAGCTATAAAATATTTTTCCATTATTTTATACTTTCTTTCTTTACAGAAAACTTCAAAATCTTTTATGCTTAAACATCTGATATTCGGAGTATCGTTCCATCCGTACGGGAGAGATTCGGTAACAGGTGCTCTTCCGCCGAAAAAGAGTTTACTTCTTACCGTTATATGAGCAAAGTTTGGGAATGCCACAATAACTTTTTTACCGATTCTTAAACATTGTTTTAATACTTCATCGGTTCTTGTAACCTGTTGTAAACTTTGGCTTAATATAACAAAATCAAAAGTATCGTTTTTATAAAAATCCAATGCACCGTCAATATCCGAATGCATAACACATAACCCTTTTTCCACACATTTGTATATCGCATCTTCGGATATTTCCACGCCTTGAGCATTTACTTGTTTATTTTGTACGAGTAAATACATTAAATCACCGTCACCGCACCCCAAATCCAAAACTTTTGATTTCGGTGTCACGATTCCGGCTATTTTTAAATGTGATAACAAAGTATTTTTATCTTTCACCGCCAAAAACCTCATCATATAATCTGTTTAAAAAGTTTTTTATAAGTCTGGTTTCATCTTTTACTTCCAAAAGAAAAGCATCATGTCCGTAAGTGGAAAATATGTTACAGTAAGTAACTTCCTGATTTTTCATTTTTAAAAATTTCACTATATTTTCCGATTGATACGGAGGATACAACCAATCGGACTTAAAAGATATAACCAAAAATTTTATATCCAAATTTTTTTCTTCCGGTAAAAAATTATCTTTTTGAACATCAAAATAGTCTATAGCTTTCGATAAATATAAATAGCTGTTAGCATCAAATCTTTTTACGAAAGAGCTTCCCCTGTATCTTAAATATTCTTCAACTTCAAAATCAGCATTAAAGTCAAAATTTTCGTTCGGTTCCGGATTTTTAACCGGAAACTTCTTCTGCATCGAGTAGTCGCTCATGTATGTTATATGTCCCAACATTCTTGCTACGGCAAGCCCTTTATTAGGTTCGTCTCCTCCGTAATAATGCCCGTGAGACCAAGCCGAATCACCCATTATGGCTTGTCTGCCGACTTCGTTAAAAGCAATCTGTTGAGGTGTAGATCTTAAAGTAATTGCTATTGGAATTGCAGAATACATATATTCCGGATAATCCATTACCCATTGTAATACCTGCATACCGCCCATCGATCCGCCTGCAACGGAAAAAAGTTTTTCTATTCCGAAAAATTCCACCAACTTTTTTTGAGCTTTTACCATATCGGAAATTGTTATTGCGGGAAAATCAGTTCCGTATGAAACACCAGTTGCCGGATTTATAGATTCCGGTCCGGTTGTTCCCGCACATCCGCCCAAAACATTTGAGGCAATAATAAAATATTTGTTGGTATCAAAAGCTTTTCCGGGTCCAACCATCGAATCCCACCAACCGGGTTTTTTGTCCCCTTCATGAAATCCCGCACAATGAGCATCACCCGTAAAAGCATGAGTTATCAATATAGCATTGTTCTTTTGTTCGTTTAAAGTTCCGTAAGTTTCGTAAGCTATTGTAACTTGCGGTAAACTTTGCCCGTTTGCAAGAACAAGGTTTTCAAAAGTAAAATATTTAGTTTGAACAATTCCTACACTATCTCTGGCCAAAATAAAACCTCATTTAAAATTAAAATAATAATGAATTTCTTATTATAGTATTTTTTGCATGAAAAATATAGTATTTATATGTTTTTAGATTAATAAAAATTGCATAAAATTTATATTTTTGTTATTATCTAACAGATATAAACAAGAGTAAATTATCTTGTTTTGAGGTTTTATTTTTCAAATTAAACTTGGAGGATATAAAATGCACATACTCGTTTGCATTAAACAGGTACCGGGCACAACCAATGTTCAAATTGATCCCGAAAGAGGTACTTTGAAGAGAGAAGGTGTTGAAGCTATAATTAACCCTTTCGATGAATATGCTATAGAAGAAGCAGTCAGACTTAAAGAAAAAGTCGGCGGAAAAGTTACTGTTATCACAATGGGACCACCGCAAGCGGAATCTGCTTTAAGAGAAGCAATTTCAAGAGGATGCGATGAAGCAATTTTAATAGGAGACAGAGCATTCGCAGGAGCAGATACCTGGGCAACTTCCTATGCTATATCAACCGCAATTAAAACCATACCGGATTTCGGTGTTATATTTTGCGGAAAACAAGCAACAGACGGTGATACCGCACAGGTTGGACCTTCGGTAGCGGAAATGTTAAATATCCCTCATGTTGCATATGTAAGAAAAATCGAAGAAGTTACTGAAAATTCAATAAAAGTTCAAAGAATGATGGAAGACGGATACGATTTAATAGAGGCTCCGGTTCCTTGCTTACTTACAGTAGTTAAAGAAATAAACACACCGAGAATTCCGTCACTTAAAGGTAAAATGGCAGCAAAAAAAGCGGTAATTAAGCAGTTAAATGCTGCAGCAATCAACGCAGATACAAAAAAGACAGGTTTGGCAGGTTCTCCTACACAAGTTAAAAAGATATTTACTCCACCTCAAAGAACGGGCGGAGAAAAATTTGAGGGCGAACCACAAGATATTGCAGCAAAGTTGGTAAAGAAGTTGGCAGAGAACAGCTTAATATAGGAGAATGAAAATGGCTAATAAAATAAATATAGATTTAGATAAATGTGTCGGTTGCGGAGCCTGTGAATCTGCTTGTCCGTTCGGTGCAATATCCGTAAAAGACGGTAAAGCCGTTGTTGACGGTGAAAAGTGCAGATTTTGCGGTTCTTGCGTTGAAGCATGTCCCGTAAAAGCAATTTCAATGCAGAAAGAAGAAGTTCAAGATGCAGTAGATAAATCTTTATATAAAGGCGTATGGGTATATGCGGAACAAAGACACGGCGAAATATCGTCGGTTGTATATGAACTTTTAAATAAAGGTTCCGAACTTGCAAAAACATTGAACGTTCCTTTAAGTGCAATACTTATCGGCTCAAATATTTCTGCAAAAGCTCAGGATTTGATAAACAGAGGCGCAGATAAAGTTTATGTTTATGATGATCCGATATTGGCAGAGTTTCAAGACGATCCGTACAGTTGCATATTGGCAGATTTAATAAAAGAAGAAAAACCGGAAATAGTTCTTATGGGTGCAACAAATATAGGAAGATCTTTTGCTTCAAGAGTTGCAGCAAAAATTTATACCGGTCTTACTGCGGATTGTACTGCATTGGAAGTGGATTTGGAAACAAGAAACCTGATGCAAACAAGACCTGCTTTTGGCGGAAACATTATGGCAACGATTTTAACACCGAGACACAGACCTCAAATGGCAACCGTCAGACACAAAGTATTTAAAGAAGCAAAAGCTCAGGAAGGCAGAACAGGTGAAGTTATAAACAAAACCATAGACGCACAGAAAATTATCAACAGAACAAAGTTTATAGGTTTCTTTAAAGATCAAACCGCAGACGTAAACATTTCAGATGCGGATATCATAGTTTCGGGCGGTAGAGGATTAGGTAATCCGGAAGGATTTAAACTTATAAAAGAGTTGGCGGACTTGTTGGGCGGAGCAGTTGGTGCATCAAGAGCAGCTGTAGATTCAGATTGGATAGCATATTCTCATCAGGTTGGCCAAACCGGCAGAACGGTAGCACCTAAAATTTATATTGCGTGCGGTATTTCAGGACAAATTCAGCACATGGTAGGTATGAGTTCATCGGACACAATCATTGCAATTAACAAAGATAAAGATTGTCCTATGATGCAAACGGCAACTTATTCGTTGGTGGGAGATTTGTATGAAATTATTCCTGCAATAATAAAAGAAATCAAAAATATAAAAGGATAAGGGAGAGGCAAAAAAAATGAAAAAATTGGTAATGTTGGTAGCAGTATTTGTAAGTTTGTCGGTGGCTTCGGTTTATGCAGCAGATTCATCACAGTTTATTGACATCTGTAAAGAAGGCGGAATAGCAGCAATACAAAGCATGTTAACAACCGGTACGGTTGATGTAAATGCCGTTGCAAAAGAAACAGGAAAAACAGCTTTGATGTCAGCTTGTGAAAACACATCACCTTCCGCAGTTGCTATAGTTGGTTTGTTGTTAAACAAAGGTGCAGATGTTAATACTGCAGATGTTCTTGGAAAAACAGCATTGGATTATGCAAAAAACAATGTGAAATACGGAGACAAAATTGTTCCTCTTTTGGAAAAAGCAGGTGCAGTTAAATCAGCAGTTAACACAATAAAGAATTCTTCGGCAACTGTTTCAGAAATGGCAACAGCAGCAGCAACGGCAGCGGCAATACAATATGCAACATCCGAAGAAGTATCAACAAAAGATCTTGCAGCAACAGCGGCAAATGCAGCACAACAAACGGCAGCTGCAAAATCAACGGAACCTAAACAAGAAGAAAAGAAAGAAGAAGGCGGATTCTTCAGCAAATTGTTTAGTTTCTTTAAGAAATAAGTTTTTTGACATGCTTTTCTACGACGATTAATTGTAGAAAAAGACAAATTATGATATAATTTGAAAATAATCTGGAAAGGTCGCATAGTTGGTCTAGTGCGCCGGTTTGCTAAACCGGTGTACAGGTGAAAGCCTGTACCGAGGGTTCGAATCCCTCCCTTTCCGGATTTTTTTATTTTTAATAATATATTTTTGTATAATATTTAAAGTGTAACAATAGATGGAAACGGAAGTCTAAAATAGTAACAATATCTTTATAGAGGAGCAATGCTATGAAAAAATTTTTTTCTATAGTTGCAATGTTGTTTTTAACTTCTTGTTTGTTTGCGGCAAATATAGCAGATATGAAACTCGGCAAATTTGATGTAAAAGCAATACAAATACAACCTACAAACCATAAAAAAGAGTTGTTCCGTTATAAAGATACCAACAAATTGGAAGAATTTTTAAATCAGAAAGATTCTACGGCTTCCGCAATAAATGTTTTTTATGTCGATACCGGTGACCATAAAATATTGTTTGATACCGGCATAAATGCGCCTGCATTGTTGGAAGCATTAAAAAGTATTAATGTCGAACCAAAGAGTATAGATACTATATGCATTACACACATGCATTATGACCATATAGCCGGTCTTATAACCGATTACAACAGAACATTCCCCAAGGCAGATGTTTATATCGCTCAGGAAGAAATAAATGCAAATTTAAAATCAGAAATATTATTGGCATATCCGAACAGAATAAAATCATTTAAACAAAACGAACAAATATTGCCCTTTATAAAATCTGTTCCGGCATTCGGCCATACTTTAGGACACACAATGTTTGAAGTTACAAGCGAAGGACAAACAATGTTGGTATGGGGCGATATTTTACATGCACCTATACAATTTCAAGATCCCGAAATTTTTTTGGTATATGATACAGATCCTATACAGGCATTATCCGTAAGGAAAAAAGTTTTGAAAGACTATGCGGACAGTGATAAATATATCGCAGGTGCACACCTTTTGAATTGCGGTATAGGAAAATTGCAAAAAGACGAGTCCGGTTACAAATTTGTATTTTTAAAAGCGGAATAATTATTCCACAAAATAAACTCTGTTTTCTTTTCTTGGTGCCGGTTTGGGTATATCGCCGTCAATATAACCTATTGCACAATGGCCGATACCTTCCCATTCACCTTGAACACCGATATCCTTCAACAATTTTTTATATTCTTCCGTTTCAAACTCTTCTTTTGCTCTGTGGATCCAAATGCTTCCCAAACCTAAAGAATGGGCTGCGAGCATCATATTGCCTATAACAAGACTACCGTCATAAACTCTGTTTCTCCAATCTTTTTCGGCAAGAACTATTAATATTACTGGTGCTCCGTAAAACGGATCAAATCCTTTGTCCCAACCGCCGATTTTACGATTATCTTCCGCGATTTTATCTCTTAATTCTTTATTTGTAACGGCAACCGTAATAACGGCTTGTCTGCCCATGCCGTTAGCGGCATAAAGGCCCGCTTTTATTATTTCATCTATATCTTTTTTTGAAACCATATCGGATTTAAATTTTCTTATACTTCTTCTTTCCAGCATTGCTTTAATTATTTCGTTCATAATACCTCCAAGTGGTTACAGTTCTTTCAAAACTTCCCCTATATCTCCGTTAATAGAAACGGTTCTGTCTTTTATTGCTTCGGGAGAAAATAAATCCTTTACATTTATATAAATATATCTTGCATTTTCGTTTTCGTATGTCATTTGCCAAAACGGCATTTTTATTATAACCGGCGTAAACATTCCGACACCAAGTTCCAAATACAAAATATGACTGTTTTGGTTTTTCATAAGGAAGTTATAATAATTCCTTGATGCTTTATGCCACCCTTCATCTTCAACAAAAGTGTCGTCCATACGAAGATTCATAACAACATCACTGTTATCATCCGGACATTTCGGTATAAGCACCGAAGGTATTCGCATTGAAATATTTTTATCTTGCGGAACTTGATACACTCCGTTATTATCTTTAACAAAGCCTTGTGCCGCCATCATATCCATAACTATTTTCTCATTATCATAAGTTTTTTTGTTTTCCGGATTAATGCTTTGAAACAAACCGTAATCTCCCTGAGTGTAAAAAAGTTTTGTTTTATCAAAACCGGCTTTTTGAAATAAGTGGTCAACGTTTGTCGTAATAACAAAATAGTTTTTATCCTTCACCAGTTCAAGAAGTTCTTTATGTACAGGTTTGGGGGGATCAATATATCTGTTATAATAAATGTGTCTTGCCCACCAAGCCCAAAAAGTTTCTTTGTCTTTAAAGTGGTGAAAACCTCCGGAATATATATCTTTAATTCCATACTTTTGTGCAAAATCAAAAAAATATTTTGTAAATCGTTCCCCTGTATAAGTGAACCCTGCAGAAGTTGAAAGACCTGCTCCGGCACCTATTAAAATTGCATTTGCCGAAGAAAGTTCTTCTTTTAAAAATTTTATTTTTTCTTTTCTTGATAAATCTTTTCCCAAGGAAGATACTTGACCGAAGAAATCCGATTCTATCCCTTTCTGTACTGAATATAGATAACCATTGTTTGTTTTATTGTTGTAAGAAGTGCTCATAACAAAATTTGTCCTCTTGTTTAAAGACATTAAATACTACTCTGTCTATTTTGTTTCCATTTTGTTTTAGCCAATCTATAACGGTTTCAACAGCAATTTCTGCAGCCCTTTCGTTAGGAAAACGAAACACTCCGGTAGATATACAACAAAAAGCTACAGACTTTAAATTGTTTTTTAGGCATATATCTAAAATATTTTTATAACACTTTTTTAAATCTTGTTCAAGAGATTTTGTCAGTATTCCGGTAACGATGGGCCCTGCAACATGTATAACTTTTTTTGCGGGAAGATTATATCCGTCGGTAATTATCGGAACAGCCACAGGCTGCTCATAATCGTCCCCATACTGTTTTCTAAACTCGTTCATTATCTTGTTACATTCATATCTTAATTGAACACCTGCAAAAGTATGAATACAATTATCTATACAAGTATGCATCGGTACAAAACAGCCGAGCATCTGTGAATTTGCCGCATTTACTATTGCATCACAAGATAATTTTGTAATATCTCCCTGCCAAATTGAAATTTTTTGTGAATACGGATGTTTACTGTTAATAGTTTCTTTTATCGTTTTAATATCTTTCAAATAAACAATACCTTTTTCTTTGTTCCGTTCTGTAAGATACTCGTCTTGAACTTTTAATATTTCACCGGAAGTTTCTTTAGGTGGTCTTACATTCATTAAAGATCTTAACAATACTTTTTTATCTTCAACATCTGCAGGTATTTCTAAATTTTTATATTCCAACAATTCTTCTTTAAATTTTTCTATTAAATAATTTAATCTTTCTTCCTGTGTTTTCATATATAACCTTTAAAAAATTTGTCCGGGAAGTTTTAATTTTTGTTTAGGCGGAAACTGTTTATCGAATTCTTCAACTTCTTTTTCGTTAACAAAATATCCTTTCGGCGGTGTATATTCACCTGTAATGCCGGTAAGATAACCCGGTATTAACTCTTTACATAAAAAGAAAGAAGCATCCGCTCCTTCGGGCAAATCGTGATACCTGATTCCGAATTTACTTGCATAAGTAAATCCGCTTTTACCGTAAAAATCTATATTACCTTCAAAACAAAGTGCACCGCAACCAAGTTCTTTTGCTTTATCTATGGAATAATCAAGTAACATCTTTCCATAACCTTTTCTTTTTAGTTCGTTAGCAATACAAATAGGTCCCATAGCCATAATTGGAATATCTTTTCCGTTATCTGCTTTAATAACAGCTTTCATAAACATATTTTGTCCTATTATCTTGCCGTCTTTTTCCATAACGAAATCAAGTTCTTTAACAAAATCTTTATCGTTTCTTAACTGATTAAGAACATAATGTTCCAAACATCCCGGGCGATACACATTCCAAAAACTTTCTCTGACAAGATTTTCTACTTCTCTATACTCTTCTTTCTTTTCTAAACGAATTATTATGTTGTTCATTTTTTCCTCTTTGGTGCAGGTAATTCATTATACATTGCATTAAACAACTCTGCAAGAAACTCTTTATTGTCAATTTCATCAACAAGCAACATTTCTTTAGCACCTTTATAAGGTAATTCCACAGTTGCATTCGGCATCATTGATATCGCAGACTTTGTAGGTTTTACAAGAAACCTGTCATCATAAATTCCGCCGACAATTTTACCTTGATAATAAATTATATATTCGCCCATCATTGCACGATATGATATGTCTTTTAAATTGGAAAGCTGTTCTAAAACAAATTCTAAATATTGTTTACTTGAAGCCACTTTATTCCCCAATCGGCTTGTTATCTTGTTAATTTGTAACGAGGTCCTTCTTTCCCGTTTTTTCCGGTAAAAATAAATCCGCACTTTTCGAGAACTTTTCTTGAAGCTATATTTTTATCTTCTATTTCTGCTTCTATGGCTGTAACTGTAGGTTCTTGAAATGCCCAAGCAGAAATTGCTTTAACCGCTTCGGTTGCATAGCCATGTTCCTGATATTGTTCCGTAATACCATACCCTATTTCCACAACACCGTCGGAATTAAGGCCTTTGAAACACATTTCGCCTATATGAGTCCCGTCCTTAAGTTCTATCATCCAAATTGCATACCATTCCCACTGTTCAGGATTTTCAATACATCCGTTCAACATTTCGGTATAAGCAGCTTTTAAAACTTCATTGGTTTGTAACTCAATGAAGTTTTCCATTTCGTTTTGTGAAGCTGCATAGATTTTTAAATTTTCTGTTTCTATCATTATATTTTCCAACAACTATTTTTCTAAATTTTTAAGTGCATCAGCATTGTTTCCGATAACCATTGCAACTTTTTTGCAAGTTTTCATTTCGTTACAGTCGCCGCAAGTTTCATACTTTTTGTTCATGGCACATTGTCTTATTTGGCAAAGTTTATCGCAAAATACCGTTTTCTTTCCGTCTGTTCTGCACCCTTCACAATTTATCATTTCCGGAGTAATAGTAATATTGTTTAGTCTGCTCCATTCAGTTGCAACTTTTTTCCTTAACTCATTATCGTTATTTATTGTTGCTAACATTGCCTCGCATTTTTCGCAATCCAACCCGCAATATGCAATAAGATTTTTCATTTGTTGCTCCTATATATAATGTTTAAAGTGCATGGCCGCCAGAAACTTTTATTACTTGCCCGGTAACCATTTTTGCCTGCTTGCTTGCTAAAAATAAAATAGTTTCGGCAATATCTTCCGGTTGAATTAACTTTCCCATAGGAATTATCGGAATAACCGATTTTTCCAATTCATCATCAATCCACCCTGTTTGAGTCGGGCCCGGTGCAACACAATTTACAGTAATTCCGTACTTTGCCACTTCAAGAGCAATACTTCTGGTAAGTGCTTCTAAGGTTGCTTTGCTTGCTCCATAAGTAATTTGACCTGCAAAAATTTGTGATGAGTCTGTAGAAATATTTATAATTCTTCCGTAATCACCATGATGTTTAACAAATTCTCTTGTCATCAAAATGCTTCCACGGACATTAACCGCAAATGTATCGTCAATAACTTTTTGTGTAATTTTTTCTATTGTATCAAAGCCGTCCATATCACCGTCTGCAGCATTGTTAACAAGAACATCAGCTTTTCCGTATTTTTCCATAACAATTGAATATATTTTCTTTACATCATCTTCTTTAGTAATATCATTTTCCAAAACAATATAATCTGCATTCATTTCTTGTAGTTTGTTTTCTACAATATCTGCATTTTCTGCATTTGCTTTAAAATATCTGTCTGCTCCGTTTTTATCTGTTTTATTTTCATCAAACTGTCTGAAAATTTTCTTATATACTAACACAACCTTTGCTCCTTCCCTTGCAAAAGCAAAAGCAGTTGTTGCACCGATTCCTTGCGGATTATTTGCTCCCGTAATTATAGCTACTTTATCTTTTAATCCATAATTAACCATTTATATTTTCTCCAATAAAACAACTGTTTCAATATGGTAAGTTTGCGGGAACATATCCACCGGACAAACTTTTATAACTTTATATTTTTCATCTTTTGTAATAAGTTTTAAATCTCTTGCCAAAGTTGACGGATTACACGAAACATAAACTATCTTTTTAGGATTTAAAAATAAAAGATGTTCTATAACATTTTCAAAAAGGCCTGCCCTCGGCGGATCTATAATAACACAATCAAACTTTTTATCGTTTTGTTTTACCCAATCTTGTGCAGGTTGTGCAAAAAATTCAATGTTATTTATATTATTTATCTTTGCATTATGTTTAGCACTTTCAATGGAGGCTTCCACTTGTTCCACACCGACAACGGATTTTACATGCGGGGATAAACATATTCCTATAGCGCCCGTTCCGCAATACATATCAAGTAATGTATCTTGTTTGTCGGGCTGTAAAAGTTCTATTACTGTGTTGTACAAAACTTCGGTTGCTTTTGTGTTGGTTTGAAAAAACGAAAACGGTGCAACAGAAAAATTAAATTTATGTTCCGCAACGGTTAATGTTTCGGTAATGTTTTCGTTACCATACAACAATGTTATGCTTTCGGCATTAACCGCATCGGAAAATTTTGAGTTTTGTGTCCAATATATACTTGAACAAAAAGAAGATAACTGCTTTACAACACCATCAAAAAAGTTTTTGTTTATATCTTCTTGTTTGTTTGTAACGATATTTACAAGCAAGTCACCTGTATTAACACCTTTTCTTAGAACAAGATGTCTAAAAAAACCTTCATGAGATTTGTTGTTATATGCTTTTAAGCCTGTATTTATAGCAAACTCTTTTACTGTTTCACATGCTTTTATAATATCTTCATGAGCAATATAGCATGGCGGAACCTCGGAATATTTATAAAAACTTCCCTTACAATGTAATCCCAAGTTCAGCTTTTCTGTATCTCTGTCGTTATAGAAGCTGAACTCCATTTTGTTTCTGTAGTTCCATTGAACGGGACTTTGTTTTGCTTGCGGTATTTCCACATCTAAAAAATTTAAAAGCTCTTTTACACAATCCGTTTTAAACTGTATTTGATTTTTGTATTCCGTATGCTCAAACGAGCATCCGCCGCATTTACCGAATGCAGGACATTTCGGTTCAATTCTTAAAGGTGATGGTGTTAATATTTTTTCAAGTTTGGCTTCTCTGTAAGATTTTTTATCTCTTGTAACAAAAACTTCGGCTTCTTCGCCGGGGAGTAAACCTTCGGTAAAAAGGGCTATACGGTCTTCACATCTGCATAAAACATTTCCCGGAAAAACTATTTTTTCAGCTTTAACTTTAATTATTTTATGTTTTAACGAAGCCATAACAACCCTATGAATTAAAAATCGAATTTGTATCCTATATTAATTCTGAATGCCGTATAAGAGAAAGGATCTTCTTCTTTGCCAATATAGTCATCTTCGGTATAAAAATCTCCATCTTCTCCGGCTTTGAGTTCTTTGTATCGATTTTTTGAATAGTTACAAGCATATATAAAGTCAAGTACTATATTTCTATATTCCACACCGATACCTGTACCCCAATAAAATCCGGGAACAATCTCAACATCTTTAATATGAACCGAATTGGGAGAATTCCACGACGGGAATCCAATGCCCAATTGTAATAAAGGGTACACAAATAAAGATTCTTTTTTAGAAATATTTATTAAAAATTTATATTTCCCTTCCGAATAAATATTTGTAAAACCCATATCGGTATTTGAATGTTTAATATGAGTATCTTGTCCCCACATACCACCTACACCCAAAAACAAATTTATTTTCGTATCGAACAATATTTCCGCACCAAGAGATAATAAAGAACCGGCAGAGACAGATGCTCCGTCTTTAGGTGTTATTTCCGGTGAAAACACATAACCGATTTTTGGAATAAATTCTAAAATTTTATCGTTCTCTGCAAAAACAGGAGACGCTAATGCTATTGCTAAAAATAATAGTACAAAGATTTTTTTCATCATTTTTCTCCGAATTACGTTCTTCTCGGTTATTTTATATTTTATTGCTCAATAATTCAAATACTATTTATATAATACATAATACTAAGGCAGTAATAGCTCGATTAGGTTTTAGTATGAACACAAAGTTTTAACAAAATGATAAAATATCTTTGTAAATTAAAAAAAGATAAGTCAGAAATTGGTATAATGATATAAAATGTAACAGGTAACAAACGGGAAAAACAGTATGACTATAGGTAACGAAGAATCATTATTCGAAGATAACACCAATCAACCGTTGGCTTGGAGATTAAGACCGAGAAATTTGGAAGAATTTGTCGGTCAACAACATTTGGTCGGTGAAGGGAAAATTTTAAGAAAGTTGATAGAAAGCGACAAAGTTTCTTCCATCATATTTTGGGGTAATCCTGGAGTAGGGAAAACCACTCTTGCAAGAATTATTGCCAACAAAACAAATTCAAAATTTATAGATTTTTCTGCCGTTACAAGCGGAATAAAAGATATTAAAGAAGTTATGGCTCAAGCCGAAAACAACAGACAGTTGGGGCAAAAAACTATAGTGTTTGTAGACGAAATTCATCGTTTTAACAAAGCCCAACAAGATGCTTTTTTACCGTTTGTAGAAAAGGGCAGTATTATTTTAATAGGAGCAACAACCGAAAATCCGTCGTTTGAAATAAATTCCGCACTTTTATCACGTTGTAAAGTTTTTGTTTTTAAACCGATAGAAACTCAGGATTTGGTAAAACTTTTACAAAGAGCTGTTACCGATGAAAGAGGTTTCGGGAAAGAAAAAGTTGTAATAGACGACGATATGCTTACCGTCATTGCCAACTTTGCAAACGGTGATGCAAGAACCGCCCTTTCAACACTGGAAATGGTAGTTTTAAACGGTGACATAGATAAGAAAGGAAAAATCACTGTCACAAAAGAAACTTTGGAACAATGTATATCAAAAAAATCTCTTCTGTACGACAAAACGGGGGAAGAACATTACAATATAATTTCAGCACTTCATAAATCTATGCGAAATTCAGATCCCGATGCAGCTGTTTATTGGCTTGCAAGAATGTTGGAAGCGGGCGAAGATCCGTTATATATTGCCCGCAGAGTTACAAGGTTTGCAAGTGAAGATATAGGTCTTGCAGATCCGAGAGCATTGGAAATTGCCGTTGCAGCATACCATGCATGTCACTTTATAGGAATGCCGGAATGCAGTGTTCATTTAACGGAAGCTGTTGTTTATATGTCTATTGCGCCGAAATCTAATGCCATGGATACCGCATATCATCTTGCTGCCGAAGATGCAAGAAAAAATCTTGCAGAACCTGTTCCTTTAGTAATAAGAAATGCTCCGACAAAACTTATGAGAGAATTAAACTACGGGAAAGGTTATCAGTATGCGCACGATACAAAAGATAAACTTACAAATATGCAGTGTCTTCCCGATTCTTTGAAAGACAGGACTTATTATTATCCGACGGAACAAGGGTTGGAAATAAAATATAAAGAAAGATTAAAACAAATCAAAGAGTGGAAAAAAAAGCATAAGTAAATGCTTTTTTTAGCTAAGCAACTTTAATTTTTGAATTATAACTTTGCATTTAGCTCCTTTATGTACCATCCGCTACCGCTTACATTTCAGTACACTGCAGTCACTAAATGCTTCATTATAATTCAAAACTTGAAAAGTTTTCATGAGCAACCAACGACTATAAGAATTATATATTTGATTTTCTTCATTCTAACACAAAATCTTAAGGCCTTTAACGACAAATATTGTGATATTTTAAAAGCTGGAATTATCGGCAACCCTTTTTAAAAGCCTAAATCTTTTAGCCAAATATCAAGTTTCTTCTCGGCTTCTTGAGGATTGTTTTGTGCAACGTGTCCGTAAATTCCGATACCCGATTCGACATTTGCCGTTGATACAATCTTCCTTAGTTGTTTTTCGGTTCCCACTAATCCGCTCCCCTCATGTGTACAAAAAGGGATAACTCTTTTACCGGAAAAATCGTAACTTTCCAAAAATGTATAAACCGGCATAGGTAAATCTTGCCACCAGTTTGGATAACCGATAAATATTACATCGTAATTTTCGATATTTGCCGTACCCACAATATCCGGTCTCACATTTTCATCCTTTTCTTTTTGGGCGTAGGCGACAAATTTACCATACTCTTTAGGGTAATTGTCCTCGACAACTTTAATTTCAAAAATATCTGCACCGGTTTTTGCCGCTATCATTTCGCCTATTATTGCGGTATTTCCTTTTGTTATATTTCCCACATTGCGTTGTTCGCCGGTTCTTGAGAAATATGCCACTAAGATTTTTTTATTGCTTGCCTGTGTAGCAACATTAGTACCGATAATATTACTTTTTAACAAAAGCAGTGTTCCTATAAATAGCGCAATTAATATTACTGTGAAAATCTTAAATTTCATTCCTGCTCCCGAAAACAAGTTTTGCTTATAATTTATTTTTATATTTTACAAATTAGAGTGACTTTAATGTCAATAAATCATAACATTAATTTTGCTCAAGTTCTAAAAGTTTTTTCTTTTTATCTATTCCTGCAGCATAACCTGTTAAACTTCCGTTTTTACCTACTACTCTATGACAAGGAATAATTATCGCTATCGGGTTATGTCCTACTGCTCCGCCTATAGCTTGTGCAGACATTTTTGTTATACCTTGTTGTTTGGCAATTTGTTTTGCTATATCGCCGTAACTTATAGTTTTCCCGTAAGGTATTTTGCAAAGAATTTTCCAAACGGATTTTCTAAAATCGTTTCCGATAAATTTTATAGGTATTTCCTTGATGTCGGGTTTTTTGCCTGCGAAGTATAGATCTAACCAATTTTTTACCGTTATAAATATTTTTAAATTATTATTTTTTGTTATTTTACCGTCAATATTATCTGCAAAATATTTTTGTCCGTTAAACCATACACCGATAATATTTCCCTGTTCATCACAACAAATAGTAATTTTTCCCAAGGGCGATTTATATTCGGTTTTATAAATTTTCATAAAACTTTAATTTTTTACTAAATTAATTTTTACAATTTCCGATTTGGAGAAAAGTCTCATAGGCGGACCCCATAATCTTGTTCCGGATGTTACGTAAATGTAAGAATCACTGTCTTTATACAATCCCCAAAAATATTTGTATAAAAAGTATTCGATAATATCGAACGGCGGAATTTGTCCCGCATGAGTATGACCGGAAAGTTGTATGGTTATGGGATATTTTTGACTTTCAAAAAACGGATTCGGTTGATGAGATAAAAATATTACGGGTTTACTGAAATCTATACCTTGTAATGATTTTTTCACATCCGCGGGTTTATAATTAAACACCTGCGATGTTTTGAAGTCTGTAATACCGGCAACATAGAATTTGTCATCCACCAAAATATTTTCATTATTTAAAAGTTTGAAATTTATTTTTTCACAAATATATTCGTAATTGGTTATTCCTCTGTAATATTCATGGTTGCCGCTGACCGCAAAAATTCCATACTTTGATTTTAAATCTAACAGTCCGTACTTTTCATAAGTTTTGGTTATATCGGTATCGGCTAAATCCCCGGTGAACATAATAACGTCCGGATTCAAAGAGTTTGTTATTTCAACAAACCTTTTTACTGTATTGTAATTTGTTGTGACATCTATATGAATATCGGAAAGTTGAACGATTGAAAGTTTTTCAACCGGCAAGTTCGGAACAACTATATTTATTTCTTTTACTTTCGGGTCGCCTAAATTGTTGATGTAGGAATAAACAACGGATACAAGAATTAAAATTACGGTTATTAACGTTGTGTTGTACCTGAATTTTGGAGTGTGTCCGAATACAAAAGCCAAATGAGATATTAACAGATATGTAAGAGCTATAGAAAATGTTCCGAGCCAAACATAACCTACTTCCGTTAAAATTTTTGCTGACATTGTAGGATTATTAAATCTCGATATT
The DNA here is from genome assembly GCA_017528425.1 of Elusimicrobiota bacterium. Lineage (GTDB taxonomy): Bacteria > Elusimicrobiota > Endomicrobiia > Endomicrobiales > Endomicrobiaceae > Ruminimicrobiellum. The sequence continues at coordinate 70,437 of JAFXOV010000020.1, forward strand.
TTAAAAGAATATACGCTTAAAAAAGTTATGGCAAGATAAAAAGTTATAAATATTGTAAGAGCAATACCATGAAGTTTTAAATCGTGCATTATTCTGTAAATGATGTAAACGTTCCCCAATAAATAAATTGTGAAAAAGATAATAAAAAACATTAGGCTTAATCCTTTTTCTTTAACAGACATTGTCTTGCTTTTAATATAAATTCTGTTGCCGTAGGACACAAATAATCGGGGTATGTCCAAGGAAGTTTTGTGAATCCTTCTTTTCTGTATATCGTTGTAACTTCGGCATAAATACCTTTTGATAAATATATCCTGTGACTGAAATCTTTTGTTGAAGCGAGAATAACATTTGCCGGTGTTATATATCCCGGATCAATATTTACGATTCTGTTTTTATCTTTGGCGTAAGAATCTTCAATGTTGTTAGTTTCGATTTTCATGTCTGCCAAAGCATCGGGCAAAATAAGTTTCTCAAAAGATATCCATTGTCTTTTTAATTTTTCACCCATTTCTTTGTTGTAATATGTTGTAAAAGTAAAATCGATAGCAGGACTGTAAATATCTATTTTGTTATTGAATTTTTGTTCCAATACCCTGTAAACTTCTTCTATGTTGAAATCTTCGTTGAAAATCAGTCCGAAAAAGAATTTTACCGGGTTTGGTTGATAAATGTTTCCCATAATGAGGTTATTTTACCAAAATTTAAGTTTAAAATTAAACTTTTTTATAAAAAAATAATATAATTAAACATATTTACTACAAAGGAGATTGCCAATGTTAAAACCAAAAGTTTCAATCATCGGTTGCGGTAATGTAGGTATAAGGTATGCATATTCTTTAATGATTAACGGATGTGCAAGAGAAATAACGCTTGTTGATTATTTTAAAGATAAAGCGGAAGGTGAAGCAATAGATTTGTCGCACGGTGCGCCTTTTACTCCGGCGGTAACCGTAAATGCAGGAGATTATTCCAATATAAAAGATTCTGATTTGGTTGTAATAACTGCAGGCAAAAAACAAAAACCCGGACAAACAAGAATAGATTTGTTGAAAGACAATGTAAATTTGTTTAAATCTATAATTCCCGAAATTATGAAGTATGCTCCGGATGCAATACTTTTGATAGCATCCAACCCTGTAGATGTTTTAACTTATGCAGCTTATAAGATTTCAGGTAAACCGGCATCAAAAGTTATAGGGTCGGGAACATTGCTTGATTCCGCAAGATTCAGATATGAAATAGCTAAACATTGTAATGTAGATGCAAGAAGTGTACACGGCTATATTTTGGGTGAACACGGAGACAGCGAATTTCCGGTATGGAGCAAAGCAACAGTTGGCGGAGTAAACATAGAAAACCATTGTATGTTATGCGATAAAAAACAAAATTGTGATCACAAAGCCATACTTAACGAAATTTTCAGTAATGTAAAAAATTCGGCATATAAGATAATAGAGAAAAAAGGTGAAACTTCTTACGGAATAGGTCTTGCACTTACAAGAATTACCGAAGCAATATTGCTCAATGAAAATTCTGTGTTACCTGTATCCGTATTGGTAAATAATTTATACAATGTTGACGATGTATATTTAAGTTTACCTGCGGTAGTTAACAGAGACGGAATCAGACAAGTTCAACAAATAGAATTTAACGAAAAAGAAGAAAAATCATTTGTTAATTCCGCAACGGTATTAAAAGATTTGTTAAAAGAAATCGGAATATAAACATCAATTTATAATAGGAGAAAAAACATGAACGGTAAGACAGCATCAATTTTGGCAGTAGGATTTATTATTGCGGCATTTGTTTGGGGGGCGTTTTTTATTTCGGCAAGAAATGAACAATCTATAAGAGTTGTAGGGCAAGGTGTAAAAACCGTAACCTCGGATCTTATAAAATGGAATATGACAATAAACAAAACTACGAATGTTGCTTACAGAAGTGAAGGACCATCTTGGATACAGGAAGATTTAATTAAATTAAAAAAATATTTAGCTGATAACGGTATAGAAGAAAAAGATATTTCGGTTGAACCGGTAAGTTCTTATGCAAATTACGGGAACAATGGTATTACCGGATATAATTTCAGCCAAAGAGTAGAAGTAAGATCTAACGATATAGAAAAAATTGAAAAATTGGCACTCGATAACAAAGCACTTGCAAAACAAGATATATATTTACAATATTCCGATTTGGAATATTTCGTTTCAAATCTTGCCGAATTAAAGGCTGAAATGTTGGCTCTTGCAACGGTTGACGCAAAAGCAAGAGCAGAAGAAATTGCAAAGAGTTCAGGAAACAAAATTTGCAGCCTTTTATCTGCAAAAACCGGTGTGTTCCAAATAAGAAAACCGTTATCGATGGATGTTTCTGATTACGGCATTTATAACACGTCTTCAAAAGAAAAAGAAATAGCGGTTACCGTAAACGCAACGTTTAAAATCAAATAATAAAAGTTTATAAACAGATAAAAAACAGAGAACAACTATATCGTTCTCTGTTTTTTTTATTTTTATAATATAAGTTGTTTTATGTGTTTATACTAAATTTTACTTTGAATTAATTTAACCATATCGCCGATAGTTTTTAAAACAACAATCTCGCCAACGGCAATATGAATATTAAAATGTTTCTCTATTTCTTCTATGATGTTTATGTGTGCCAACGAGTCCCAACCTTGAATGTCGGATGTTTCCATATCTTCGCTTATTGTTAAATCTTCTTCTTCCAATACGGTTTTAAAAATTTGTTCCAACTCTTTTATTATTTGTTCTTTTTCCATTTTGTTTTCTCCGTATATTTTTTGTTATCCTAAAATACTCATTTCGCATTTGCTGCAATCAAACTGCAATTTATATTTGTTTCCGAATTTGTCTTCCAAATACCACGGCATTTTCGGAGTATCTTTTCTGTTTTTCTTGCTGCAATAACCTTGTTCATACCGTATACAGTATCTTCCGTTCCATATTTTTTTGTCTTTGATATCGGTGTTATGTTCCACACTGTATTCGATATTTTTTACTCCGTGCTGTTTATAAAATTTTACTGCTCTTGCGTTTACTACATTATCCAAAGAAGTAATATCTTTTCTCGGGAAAGGGGCATGATTATCTTTGATTTTTCCTTTTTCTTTCGGTCTGAATTTTTCTCTTGTTGCTCTTAATTTTAAATATAATTGTTCTTTTGTTTTAGATAAATCTTCTTCGTTTATGTTAATATGTTTCGGTATTTTTACGGCAACAATTTGAAATTCGTATTCTTTATCGTTATTAAAAATTTTCAGTAACGGTTCTTTTGAAATTTTTGATTTCAAATCTTTTTTGCAAGTTATAAAGGTTGTTATGTTATCCTCGTCCGTTACGGATAATTTATAAGTTGTTTTGTTTTGTTCGGTTATTGTTAATTTTGTTGATATATATCTGTAGGTAAAAGCATTTTCTATTTCCGTTATTGCTTTTGCATTTACTATCCTGTACAATTTGCAATCTTTGATTTTTACATCTTTTCTGTCGATAAAATATTTGTTTCCTTCAATATTAATAATATTTACTATTTCATTTCTTGTGTTTTCTTTAACACATAAGAATCTGTCACCTACAGCCAATTTAGATTTTGTTTTTATTGATAAAACATTATCTTTTTGACTTTTTACGGTGCCTATATATGTTCCGTATTTGCTTTTTGAATTTACATTTTCCGGTTTTCTTCCGTTAAAGAAATATTCCGTAAATCCTCTGTTAAACACTTTGTTTAAGTTAGGCTCAAACTCTACTACAGATGTTCCGCTCGATAATCTTTTACCGTAATTCTTATTCTTCTTTAATACTTCGTTAGCTTTTCTGTTGGCAAGAGCAACAATGTTTTTTAAATAACTTAACTCTCTTTGTCTTCCTTCAATTTTAAAAGAAGTTACTCCTGCTTTAAACAAAGGTTCCAGTTTGTCTAACAAATTCAAGTAGGGTATATGTAACAAAGTATCGTTTTTAACAATGTATTTCCCGTCGGCATCCAAAAGATTGTAATAGTTTGTGCAGTTTGTAACACATGCTCCGTTATTTGAAGAAAAATACTGATAATTTAAAAGTTCTTTTTTTGCCAATGTATTTTTTATCATTTGAGCATACTTAAAATAACAGTTTCCGCTATAAGCAACACACATTGTTCCGTGAATAAAAGCTTCTAACGGAATATTTGTGTTTTTTCCGATATATTGTATTTCTTTAAGTGAAAGTTCTCTCGGTAAAATTACTCTTTTTATACCTACTTTAGCTAAAAAGTTTATTTTATCCGCCGTTAAACATTTTGTGTTTACACTTGCAAAAAGAGGTATCGGAGGCAAATCCAATGTTAAAATTCCCATATCGCTGATTATAATGGCATCCGCACCGATTTTATACAGTTCGTTGATGGTTTCTTTTATATATTTAAAATCTTTTTCCGTGTATATTGTAGAGTTTAATGTTACATATACTTTTACCCAATATCTGTGAGCAAAATCTATTAGTTTTTTTATGTTTTCCACGGAATTGGAACATCTGTTTCTTAAACCGAATTTATCACATGCAATATAAACGGCATCCGCACCGCATTTTACTGCTTGAATACCATAATCTGAATTTTTGGCAGGGGCTAAAACTTCAAATTTTCTTAACATGGTTTTTATCCTTTATACATATTATCTATCAAATTTTTATATTTATCATAAACTTTGGTTCGTATAACAGTATATTTCCTTGTCATTAATCCGTTTTCGATACTAAAAGGTTCATCAATTATAACAATATCTTTTATTTGTTCTATCCATCTGAAAAATTTATCTTTTCCGATAAGATTGTTAATATCTATTATAATATCTTTTTTTAATAAATTTTTCCCGTCTTGCGTATTAATATCTATATTTTTTTCATTAGCCCATTTTAAAATATAATCTTTGTCCGGAACAATAACAGCGGTTAAATATGGTTTGTCTTGTCCGAAAATAACCGTTTGTTGAACAAAGTTTGAATTGTTACAAATCAATTCTATTTTAACACTGTCGATATTTTCCCCGTTATTAAGAACAATTATATTTTTATGTCTGCCGACAAAATATAAAAAGCCGTCTTCGCTTATATAACCCAAATCGCCCGTTATAAGGTAACCTTGAGAATCAAACACTTTTTTTGTTTCTTCTTCGTTATTATAATATCCTCTCATTACTTGTTTGCCTTTAACTTTTATCATTCCTTTTTTGTTAAAGCCAAGCTTTTGACCTGTTTCCAAGTCGGATATTATAACGTCCATATTAGGATTTGTTTTTCCAACGGAATAAGCTTTTTTGTGCCCTTGCGAAGTATATGCGGCACAAACACAAGATTCCGTAAGACCGTAAAATACCATCAAATTAAGTCCCATTGCACTTATAACATTTTCTATGTTTTTATCGGTAAATGCTCCGAAAGCAAACAATAAACAGTTTGGATTTATAAATTTTTCCACAATCTTTTTTATAAAGAGTTTATAGCAAACAAAATTGCATACGGACAAAATTGCCGATAATGTTTTAACAACGATGTTGTTACTATATTTAAATTTCAGTTTGTAATGTTTATTGGAAATGTTAAAGGCTACATTGTTTAACTTTTGAGAAAATTTAGAAAGTTTTAAAATTTCTTTTTTGTATTGTGCGATAATCATATTCAATATTTTAGGAACACATATAAGATATTCCGGTTTATGTTTTTGAACGGTTTTCAAATATTTTGTGTAGTTGGTATAAATTATTGTGTTGCCGTTTAACAAAAGTGCCCACTCCGTAAGTCTTGGTGCAATATGCGAACAAGAAAGAAGATCCACACAAGTTTTTTTTCTCGTGCTTCCTAACGATGTCTTGTGATCGTAACAAGACAAAAGCAAATTTTGATGTGTGAACATTGCACCTTTAGATTTACCGCTTGTTCCCGAAGAAAACATTATTGAAGCTAAAGCGTCAGGTGAATATTCTTTATTTTGTTTCGTCTTGAATTCAACTTTTTTTATTTCTTCCGTAAGACTGTAAATGTTTTGTCTTTTATATGCACTTATATCGGATGCACCGACATAAAAAATGTGAATAGATAACTGTTCTTGAGCCAATTCGGTCGCTAATTTTATGTTGTCCGTGAATAAAACTTTAATTTGCATTGTTTCAACAAGATGCTTTATTTCCGGTAAACCCGAAGTGGGATCCGCTAAAACAGATACAAGGTTGTTTGTCATTATTGCCTGATCTATAACGTGCCATAGCGGGTGAGGATTTGAACAGAGTAAAATGTTGGATTTCGGTTTAAAATTCAAGTTTTCCAATATTTGAGCGGTTTTGTTTATTGTTTCATATAATTCGGTAAATGATAAGCCAAAACCTGTAGATTCGTCCTTTAAGGCAAGTCTTGAGCCGTATTCTTTGGATAATTGTTCCCAAGCTTCAACTATTGAATTCATTTTTATCCTTAATTAAAGTGAAATATCCACATCAAAATTTTCTTTTACATCTTTAACATATTCTTTTGCGGCATCATTCCAAAAAGAATATTCCGGATTATCTTTTTTGTTTTGAAGATTAAAGTTTTTTACAAGAATTCCGGCAACATAACTTGTATATTTTTTTGAGCCCCAAAAGTTTAAGTGATCCTCATCAAAACTGTCTGCATCGGTTAATTTTAAATCTCGGACTGTAGGAAATTGATTGGCATGTATAAAGTTGATTTGTCTTTTTTGTAATATCGAAAAAAACATATCATATCTTTTTTTTACATCTACTGTAATGTATGGCTTTGTGAATAATATAGCAGCCGGAACACTTATAAAAATTATTGGTATGTCGGAAGTTTTGCAAAGTTCAAGCAATTCTTCAACATATTCTTTCGGTGCGGGTTTTTCGACTTGGTAAGTTTTTATTTTACCGGCACGTATGAAAGCAAGCGAAGAATTTTTTCTAAAATAAGCGGCCCTTAAATAAGACAAAGTTAAGTTGTCGGTTTTTATATCGTTTAGAGCAATATGGCGAAGTGCAATTACCGGAAAAGCGGAATAAATAAAAGTTTTAAAATCTAACTTATAATATTTGGTTAGCTTTGCAAGCATATAAAATTTGTTTAAAGAAAAAGGAAGTTGTGGGAAAATATGATAAAAGAAAAATTTTCGACTTTTATCGTTATTTAAGTTGTCGAATAAAAGAGAATCAACATTAATCAATATTACTTTAGGTTTTTGTGTTTTTAATACTTCCGTTATTAAATTTTTGATTATCGGTGCAGGCAAATAAGAAAAAGAATAATTTAACGAAGTTATACCATACTCGTTCCAAGCTACAAACGGGTTCCAGCCCGTTTCCGTTGTTGACGGGCCTACTACAAGAACATCTACGGAATTGGGTTTCATTGTATAAATTGTTTCTAAAAGATTAGCCTCATAATAATTTGTATCTCTGTATATTAATTGTGAAACAAGAAGAGCAATAATAATTGTAATAATTATGAATATTATGTAATTAATGATAATTTTTAATTTCACAAATACTTCCTTTAAAATCTGAAATACACAAAATCCGTCGGATCATAGTTCGGACCGTATAATCCGAACCAAAAAATTACTACAAGTAAAATTGTTATTGCGCACCAATGAAATATAACCGGTAACTTGTTTGTATAAAACTTTTCGATACTTATTTTGTTTTCTTTAATTATATCCACTACCAAAATTAATATAAAACCGGTTATTATTATATATAAATCTTTTGGTTCAACGATATTAATGCTGAAGTCGAATTTAAATTCGAATATACTTTTAAATATTATTAGGAACCCGCGACTCATTGTTTGAGCTACAAAGAATATCCAACAGAAACACAAAAGAATATACACACCTATCATTTGAAAAATTCTATAAATTAAATTTTTCTGAAGGAATTTATATTTTTTATATAATTTTTTTGTGTAATCGTGAATAAGATCGGTAAATATTAAATACATGCACGGAAGAAAACAGTTTCCGAACAATGCTTTTGAATCCGCGCCGTGCCAAACTCCCGCAAAAATCCAAACAACTACATAAGATATAAAAACAGGTAAATGGTTACTATTGAATGAAGTTTTTTCCAAGTATTTTTTTAACGCCATAATAGGTTTGCTTCTAAGAACGGGATAGAAAATATAATCTCTGTAAAAAGTGAAAATTGTTATATGCCATCTTTGCCAATACTGATGAAAGCTTGTTGAAAAGAACGGATTACGAAAGTTTTCAGGAAGTTTTATGCCTAAACATTCGGATATACCTAACACAATATCCATAGCTGCGGAAAAGTCTGCATAAAATTGAACACCGAATAAAACAATACCTAATACAAGATAACAACTTGGATATGAGGTATAATTGCCGAATATTGAGTTTACAACAATTGCGATTCTGTCGGCAATAACAATTTTTTTTGCTATTCCCCACAATATTCTTATAATTCCGTACTGTATGCATGAAAATTCTATGGGTTTTGTTGAAAACAACTGCTCTTTTGTATCGGAATGTCTTACGATAGGGCCCATTAACAGTTGAGGAAAATATATTGAAAATAAAAGATATTTAAAAAAGTTTTTTTCAAAAGTTGTAACTTTCCTGTAAACGTCCGTAACATAAGCTATAAGAATTAAAGTGTAGTATGAAATGCCTACCGGAACAATTATATCATTAACGAAATTTTTAGGAATATTGAAAAATTTGCTTATGAAAACATTTACAGGGACTATGACATTTGTTAACTTAAAAAGTAATAATCCAAAAAATAACACAGCTACCGTTAATATAAGAATTTCTGTTTTGGTTCTCTCCGCATCGGTTTTATTTATACAGTAAGCACCTAAATAAGATACTGAAACAAAAATCAAGGTATAAACAAAGCATAACGGACCGGAAACAACAAACAAAAAGGCCAAACTTACGATTAGTAAGAAAATCCAGCGGATTTTGACCGGAATTAAGTGATATATAATGAATGAAACTGCTGAAAATAAAAGTAGAATCTGCCAAGCAGAAGTCATATACTTTTCATCCTGTAAGGTATAATTTTTATATGCTCATTCATTATACATTAAAAGAGTGTTTTTTGTAAAACGATGATTATTTCTTCTTTTTTGTTTTTTTAGTCTTTTTGGATTTGTTGGAAAGATCTTTTATTAATGGAACCTCACCGCAATCCGGGAACAAATGACAATTTATACATTCGCTCCATATTTTTTGCGGTAAAACTTCTCTGGAGATTACCTCATACCCCATTTTTTGGAAAAATGCGGGTTTGAAACTTAATGCAAAAGTTGTAAATATACCCAACGCTAAAGCATTTTTTTCAAGAGTTTTTACTATTTTTGTTCCGATACCTTGTCTTGCATAAGATCTTTCTACTGCAAGAGCCTTTACTTCGGCAAGATTATCCCAACTTACATGTAAAGCACCGCAACCGATAATTTTGCCTTTAACTTCGGCAACAACATATTCCTGTATATTTTCATATATGGAATTAAGAGATCTATGCAACATTTCTTTATTGTCGGCATAGAACTCTATAATTCTGTGCATTTGTTTAACATCTTGAACTTTTGCCGGTCTGATTTTCATTATTTAGTCCAATTATATCCTGCATCAACTGCTTTAATATTTAAAGGAATAACTTTTGGTTTTGCTGCAAAAGCAGTTTCCAAAGCTTTTTTTACATGGTCTAAACTAGGAGCCTGTATTCTTTTTACCAAAGCACCCACAGCTACCATGTTAGCTGTTTTGATGTTTCCTACTTGTTTATCTGCAATTTCCGTTATAGGAATAAAAGTTATTCTTTTATCATTGTAATCCGCTTCATTTATCAATGAAGAGTTTGCAATAACTACTGCATCTTCTTTCATTCTGGGCAAAAATTTGTCTAATGAAGGTTTGTTCAACGCTATTAGAGCAGTAGGAGCAAATGCTACCGGAGATCCGATTTCTTCGTCGGAAATTATAACCGTAGAATTTGCTGTTCCGCCTCTCATTTCCGCTCCGTATGAAGGGAACCATGTTGTTTTTAAATCTTGTTCCAATGCCGACTGTGCAAGAAGAGTTCCTGCAAGTAAAACACCTTGTCCGCCAAAACCTGCTGAAATTATTTCTTCGTAAATTTTCATTTTATTTTGTCCCGTCTTATTTTGTTTCGTCTTTTATTACACCTAAAGGGAAAGTTTTAAACATTTCTTCTTTTACCCACTTTGTCGCTTCCAACGGAGTTTTACCCCAGTCTACAGGACAATGTGATACAACTTCGATAAATGAATAACCTTTTCCTTCAACTTGATTTTGGAAAGCTTTTTTTATAGCTTTTCCAGCTTGTATTACATGAGGAGCATCACAAACGGACACTCTTTCAATATATTTTGTACCTTTTAAACCTGCGAGTAATTCGCAAACATTTATAGGATAACCTTCTCTTTGCGGATCTCTTCCGAAAGGAGTTGTTTCGGTTACTTGTCCCAATAATGTTGTAGGTGCCATCTGTCCGCCGGTCATACCGTAATTTGCATTGTTAATAAATATTACGGTTATGTTTTCGCCTCTGTTTGCACAATGTATTGTTTCTGCTGTTCCTATAGCAGCCAAATCTCCGTCGCCCTGATAAGTGAAAACGATTTTGTCCGGATTTGTTCTTTTAATACCGGTTGCAACCGCAGGAGGTCTTCCGTGAGGAGCTTCCGTTGTATCAAAATTGAAATAGTTGTATGCAAACACTGCACAACCTACAGGTGCAACAGCTATAGTTCTTTCTCTGATTCCTAAATCATCTATGGCTTGTGCAACAAGTCTGTGCACGATACCATGTCCGCATCCCGGGCAGTATGATAAAGGAAAATCTTTTAATGCTTTTGGTCTTGTTAATATTTTTTCCATGTCTTTTTTCCTACAGTAAACTATTTCTTTGCAAGTTCTTCTATTTTATCCAATACTTGCTTATCTGAAACTATTCCGCCGCCGGCTCTACCCAAGAAATCTACAGGGCATTTACCGTTAACGGCAAGTTTTACATCTTCTACCATTTGACCTAACGAAAATTCTACCGAGAAGAATTTTACTCCCGGTTTAGCATAACTTTCAATTATTTTGCTTGGGAAAGGCCACAAAGTTATAGGTCTTATTAAACCTGCTTTTATGCCCTTTGCTCTTGCTTGTTTTATTGCATTTTTTGAAATTCTTGAAGATATACCGAAAGCCACAATTATAACTTCAGCATCTTCAACCTGATAAAGTTCTGCTTTAACTTCGTTTTCTTCTATTGTTTTATATTTTTTCTGTAAATCTAAATTGTGTTGTTCCAAAACACCGTCCTGCATAAGCAAAGATTTTAATGATCTCGGTTCTCTGCCTTTGCAACCGTCCAAAATCCAGTCTCTGTCTTCAAATTTTGTTTTCGGTTCCTTGTTGAAATCAACAGGTTCCATCATTTGTCCTACGATACCGTCGCATAACAACATTACCGGATTTCTGTATTTTTGTGCAACATCAAATGCATTGTATGCTATTTCATACATTTCTTGTGCATTCGCGGGAGCATAAACTATTAAGTGGTAATCTCCGTGACCACCGCCTTTAACAGCTTGAAAATAGTCTGCTTGTGAACCGGCAATGTTTCCGAGTCCCGGTCCGCCTCTTTGAACATTAACAATAACACCCGGTATTTCCATACCTGCCATGTATGATATTGCTTCCTGTTTTAAAGATATTCCGGGAGATGATGATGAAGTCATTGCTCTTTTGCCACTTGCGCATGCTCCAAGCACCATGTTAGCTGCAGCCAATTCGGATTCTGCTTGAATGAAAACTTTTTTCAATTCAACCATTCTTCTTGACATATAAGCCGGAACTTCATTTTGAGGGGTGATAGGATAACCAAAATACGCATCGAGTCCTGCTGCTATTGCACCCTCACACAAAGCAACATTACCCTTTACTAGTTTTTTTACCATTGTTTTTACCTGTAAACTTCTATGCAAGTGTCAGGACACATTTGATAGCAAGATCCGCAACCAACACATTCTTTTTCATCTTTTAATACCGCATAATGGTACCCGATTTTGTTAATTTCGGTTGAAAAATCAATGCATTTTTTAGGACATGCATTTATACAAAGTCCACAACCTTTACATCTGTCTTGATTAACTGTTATTTTTGCCATAGTGTTCCAATTCTATAACTTTATTTATTTATTGTCAAATTTTACAAAATTTCTATTCATGATGATGGCAACTATGTCCGCCACCGTGACAATTGTGACCTTCACCATGTTCATGGCTATGATGTGAACACATTGTGTCCGGATTATAGTTAAGAGTTCCGTTTAGAAAATCTTTCATCACTTCATCCGCTTTTCCGCTTGTTCCCGGGTATACCGTTACACCTTCCTGTGCCAAAGCAACTTTTGCTCCGCCGCCGATACCACCACAAATAAGAGTTTCTATACCTAAACCTTTTAACATTCCTGCAAGTGATTCGTGCCCCGTTCCGTTACTTGATACTATTTCGCTGGACAATATTTTACCGTTTTCTACTGTATAAACTTTAAAATTTTCCGTATGCCCGAAATGTTGGAAAACTTCACCGTTTTCATAGGTTATTGCCACTTTCATAGGACCTTCTTTTACGGATACCTGTTTTGAAGATAATAACTTTTCTATATTTGCAACGTTTTTATCTAAATTTATACCTTCAACTTTTTCTATTTCACCTTTATCGCATAAAGATGCAACACTCGGTTCTATAGGCAACTTATCTATAACGGAAATATTAAACTTTTTGGCAACATCTTCTATTTTGCTTTCACCGAAAACATTAATCTCTTTACCGCAATCCGGACATTTCAAATAACTCATGTTTTCCACAAGCCCTAAAACGGGAACATTCATCATTGTTGCCATGTTTACTGCTTTTTCAACTATCATGGAAACAAGTTCCTGCGGGGAAGTAACAACTATAATTCCGTCTACCGGTATAGATTGAAATACCGTTAAAGGAACATCACCCGTTCCCGGTGGCATATCTATAAACATAACATCTTGTTCGTTCCATATAACATCTTTCCAAAACTGTTTTATTACACCTGCAATAACAGGACCTCTCCAAATAACAGGATCGGTTTCGTTATCCAACAACAAGTTTATAGACATTATATCTATACCTTTTTTTGTAAGAACAGGGAAAAAACCGGTTTCCCCGTTAATAGGCCTTTCTTTTATACCGAAAGCTTTTGGTATTGAAGGACCTGTAATATCTGCATCCATAATGGCGGTTTTGTATCCTTTTTTGTTCATTGATACTGCAAGTAAAGATGTTACCAACGATTTTCCTACTCCGCCTTTACCGCTTACTATACCTATAATCTTTTTTATTTTTGTTGCTTCGTGAGGTTTTTCCATAAATGATTGTTTGTCATGATGTGAACATGAACAATCTTTTTCTTCGTTACTCATTGATGTTCTCCTTTATATCTTTAAGTTTACAACAATTTTTGTTACATGTTTTTCCCGCAAATTCGCACACTTTATAATCGCCGCCCTGCACTTTTAAACAGGAATTGTTTACTAAACATTGTGCAAGTTTTTTTCGTGCACTGCTGTATATTGCCTGAACGGTGGTTCTTGCAACATTCATTCTAACGGCACATTCTTCTTGAGTTAATTGCTCCAAATCTATTAAACGGATAGTTTCGTATTCGTCAATAGCCATTTCGATTACATTTTGCGAATTTTGCGAACCGAAAATTAAATTTTGCGGAAAACTGCAAATTCTTCTGCATTTTAAAGGTCTTACCATAATTTTTTACCTGTGTTTTTTTTGACATTTGTCAGTAATGAAATATATCATATATTTTTGACATTTGTCAATAATGATATTCGTCAATAAAAGGTATTGCAACATAAATATTTTTTTTATAAAATAGTCGCAATCTTAAAATAAAAAAAAGCATCACGATAGAAAACTATTTTATTAAGTCAGTGTAAAGTAGTTGTTGCTTTTTTTTATTAAAAAACAAGAAAATTTTAAATTGTCTCGGGAGGACAATAATGTTTAATAAGTTCATTAAAAAAAGCAGCAAATTTTTCGCAGTTTTACTTACGGCAACATTAGCATTTACACCTTTGAGTTATGCCGCAACTCCTACAACATTTACGGAGTTTCAAACATTTATATCTGATGGAACAGCAACAATAATAGAGCTCGATGCAGATATAATAGCTGATGAAATAGAACAAAGTGCCGTTACACAAAGTACATCGACGCTTACGATACAAAGTGTAGACGGTACAAACAAAACTATAAATGCAACATCTGGTAATAAAAATGCCGGTTTTAAAATGGGTGAAGGTCAAACAACGACGATAAACAATTTAACATTCACAAACTTTTATAAAGCAGGTGAAGGTGCGGTAGTACAAAACGATGAAGGTTCGCTTACAATAGAAAATTCCAAATTTAAGAATAATGAAACATATGCAAGTGAAGATGGCATTGCATTCGGTGGTGCGATAGGACATAATAGAGGTTCATTAACAATAAACGGTTCTACATTTACTGCAAACAGTTCAACTGTTGCAGGTGGTATATTTTCAACGGGACCAATAACGGTAAATGATTCTCTTTTTGAAGACAATATTGCAGGTATGGCAGCAGGAGCAATGGGCTTTTTCGGACATGGAGAAGAGATTACGGCATTAACAAATGTAACTTTTCAAAATAACAGTGCAGGAGCAGCCGGTGCAATAGCATTAGGTTCCGAAGTAGATGTAAGAATAACAAACAGTAATTTTGAAAAAAATAAAGCAACTGCTACAAGCGGCGGAGATGGCGGTGCAATAAGTTCAAGAAATTTTGTTGGAGAAGTTGAAGGTGGAGATCCTGACTTTTCAAAAGCATATCTTTCAATAATAGGTTCAACTTTTAGTGGTAATACTGCAACAAACATCGGTGGAGCAATAGACAATTATTTTTATAAGAGCAGTAATGATAACAGTTCTGATGCAGTTTATATAAACGATACAAAGTTTGATAGTAATAGTGCAAAAATCGGTGGTGCAATTTATAACCATGGTGCAGAAGATGGTGACGGAACAGCAGCCAGTATGTTAATAGAAAATTCAACATTTACAGCAAATACTTCGACAAGTGATGGTGGTGCAATATATGCAGATGGTAAAGTAAACATAAAATCTTCAAAGTTTGATAGTAATATAAGCAGCGCAGATTGCGGCGGAGCAATATTTGTTCGCGGAACATCAGATATACAAGATTCTACATTTGAAAACAACCAAGCATTGTATGCCGGAGCAATCTATGCGGGAACAAAGAGTGATTTGACATTAAAAAATTCAAATTTTACAAATAATACTGCAGAGGAAATTGGAGCAGTAGGAATATACAAAAAAGCATTGTTGGAAAACAATGTTTTCGATAGTAATAAGTCAACAAGTACAGCTTCCAATTCGGGCGGTTCCGGAGCGATGTTTTTAGGTTCGGTATCGGAAACAGTAATAACAAGCAATACATTTAGTAATAATACTTCGCAAACGGTAGCGGGTGCTATCGGAACAAGAAGAGGCGTAAATGCATTAAACGAAAATGATAAACGTGATAATTCCGGAGCAAAATTAGATATAACAAAATCAAAATTTACAAATAATTCCGCATTAACCAACGGTGGAGCAATAAACAATTATTTCTATGGAAGTACAACACAGGAAGGATATGTATATATAGGAGATACGGAATTTGAAGGTAACTCTGCAGCAAACGGTGGAGCAATATATAATAATGAAATAGAAGATTTAAATGGAAAATCCGGAGCAATATTAATAGAAAATTCGACATTTACAGCAAACACAGCAAGTCAATATGGTGGAGCAATATATAATGCTTCTACAATGACAATAAACAGTTCTGTATTTAGCGGTAACACGGCAAACGGAGCAGCAAACGATATTCATAATATCGGTGAATTGTCTTTCTTAAGCGGAACAACAACGATGGAAGGCGGTATAACCGGAAACGGAAGAATGATAATTAATGGCGGAGAGTTGGTACTTGGCGAAGAAGCGGTTTTAGAACAATCTTATTTGGAAATAGCAGCAGAATCTTCTCTTGCGGTAAATGCATCAAGTATTACCATGATATCTAACGAAAATGAAGCTCCGACAATAAAAAATAACGGATCATTGACTCTTTCTACAGGAACAGTAGAAAGTTTTGCAAGTAAAATAGCAGGAACAGGAACAACAACCGTTAATTTGGGTGCAAATGTAAATATGGGCAGTAATTCTATAGAACAATCCGGATTAACTGTAGACGAAGATTCTTCTTTAACGGCAGAAATACAAAATTTAAAAATACAAAGTACGGATAATTCCGGAGAAGCCCCAACGGTAACACCGGGCACAATTACAAATAACGGAACAATAACTCTTGTGCTCGATTCAAACAGAGATTTTGATTTAAACATTGTAAGCGATGAAGATAAAGACGGAACTTTGATTTTTGCATTGAGTGATACTGTATCCGGAGAAGCGGCAGCGACCTCAAGACAAGATATAAAACAATCTACAATTACTATAGGAAACAATATAACTTATATAAACTTGGAAGCTAACACAATAGAAACAAATTATATTTCAGGCTCAAAATTACAAAATGACGGAAAATTAATTTTGAACTTGTCTGAAGCAGCAGGTTACGGCTTATCAGAATTAAAAGGTGTAGGTGTTTCTTCAATAACGGTAGAATCCGGTAATGTCACAATAAATAATACCGGAACAATGGAGCAAACAACAATAGAAACTTATGGTGCAGGTTCATTATTATTAACAGGTAACAAAATAATAGCAAATGTAGTAAATTATATGACAGGGAACTGCTTAGATTTGGCAACAAGAATAGAGGGCACATTAGATAACAATCCTGCAAACGAAGAAACAGAAGGTGTAGTAAATATTTTAGACGGCGGTTCAATTTCGGGACAAATAACAAATAGTACCGGAACGATAAATATAACTTCAACGGGATTTGAAGTTGAAACCGGTATAACAAGTAATAATACATCGGATATAACTAAAAACAAATTAAATATCGGAAGCGGAACAGTAGCAGGTGTTGTAACATCTTCAAAAACAATAGAATATCAAACAATCACAGTTTCAAGCGGAAGCTTAACAATGAACAGTGGTGATATCGACGGAACTATCGCAAATTCTTCAATAAAAGTTGAAGCAAACGGTTTGTTATCAGTAAATCCTGAAAAGTTAGTAGATATGACAAGTCCGATAACAAATGACGGAATAGTAGAATATTACGGCGGCGGAGAAGACCTTGATTATGTGTTGAATACAACAACGATAACAGCTACCGATAAAGGTACATTAAGAATAAACGGTAATGTTCAAAACGATGAAGCAATCGGAATTTCAAAACAAGATATACAAGTATTACAAACAAGCACATTTACGGTAAACACAAATGATATGACCGACAGCAAAATAGAAAATGCCGGTCAATTAAGCTTCTTCGGTTTAACAGAGATGGAAAATAATACGGAAGTAACCGGTTTAACGGATGCAGAAACCGGTGAGACTGTTTACGGGAATTTAAATATTGATACTGAATTAGTAAATAATGCAAAAATAGAACAAACAGATATAATTACGGGTACATATCTTACAAACAATTCAGAAATAACTGCACATGGAATAATATACAATTATTTAGAGATTGATAACAATTCTACAATAAATGCAGCAACATTGAGAAATGAAGAGAATGCAACTATTACTAATGAAAGCGGAGCAACGATAACAGCAGGTACAAAATTATTCAATATGGGCAGTATAGACAATACAGGAAATATTGCAGCAGAAAACGAAGCCGGTGATGCTTTGTTGGAAAATGATGAAAATGCAACAATAACAAATAATGCAGATGCTTCAATATCGGCAGATTTAGTAACAAATAAAGGTGCAATATTAAGTTCAGGTACAATTACAGCAACCGAGATAACCAATGAAGAAGGCGCAGAAATAACAAATTATGATGACGGAACAATAACTGCCGGTGAAATAAAAAATGCCGGAACGTTAACATCCAACGCAAACGGAATTCAGTCGTTAGTATCTAATGATGCAACAGGTGTATATAATATCACGGGCGGAACTATTGCTTATACTATAAGCGGAGCGGCATCAGGCGGTTCCGTAGTAAATATCAGCAATGAAGTAACATTATCTTCGCAAGTATACATAAGCCAAAATGCAATAAATTTAACGGAAGAATCAACATTTATTTTAGGAAATGAACAGATGTTGGAAACATCCACATTGAATATAGGAAACAAGTCAACTTTGGATACTCAAAACGGACAAACGGCCGAGTTAATAGTTAATGATGTAAATGTTGCACAAGGTATAACATGGAATTGGAAGTTGGATTTAGATTTGGCCGATAATTCAGGAGATATGTTAACAAATGTAAACGAAACAACCGGAATACTTTTGATAGACGATATAAAATTGTTATCCGATAAAGGTACTGTTAATCCGATACAAATAGCAGATGCAAATGTAAACGCACAAATAGTTGACGGAGCGATATTTGCAACACAAAATAACGAATACGAAATTACGGCGGATAACAGAGAAGATTCCACATGGTTATCCGTAATGGTAAAAGGTACAGGTGGTCTTCCAAAAGCAATATATGACGGTGCAAGTTCATACAGCATAGTTAGTGACGGAGAAGTTGTTACGGATATGGTAACAAAATGGATGGAAGAACCGGAAGGAACACCAAACAATTTCTTGAAAAATGATTTAACAATACACGGTAACAACAACATCTTAACAAGTACTACAAATGTAACAGGAATAGATGTAAACAATCACGAATTGACAATTGAAGATTTGCAGGAATTCTCCGGTTTTGATAATGCAATAAGTGTTGATGAAGGCGGAGAACTTAAAGTAAAGAATGTTACATTTACCGGAAATACGGGAAATGCGGTAATAGCAAGCAGCGGAACGGTAAGCCTTTCAGGTGTAACATTTGCAGAATCTGATGAAGCTATTGAAAACGAAGCTTCAATTGATGTTTTAAATAACGGAGATCTTGTATTAACCGGCGAAGCTACAACATTTAATAAAGGTATAAAAGGTGACGAAGGAAAGGGAACAACAACAATTAAAGGTGTTGGTATAGATATGGGTGATGCTGTTCTTGTTCAAAACAGAATAGAGATAAGTGATGTTGAAGGCAGCAGTTTAACAGTTAAAGTTGCTAACTTATCAACCGGAACAGTAACCTCTTCGTTGATAATGAATAACGGAGAATTGTATTTATCTGGCAGCGGAGAAGATGACGAAACGGTTGCAGATTTACAAACAGAAATAAAAGGATTCGGAAGTACAACATTGTACGATGAAATAAATATTAATGCCAATGTTTTACAAAGCACAGTTACTTTGTCGGGAGCAACGGCAACAGTTGGTAATAATGCAATCATAAAAGCATTGGAAGACCTTGTTTTAACAGATTCTTCATTAACAGTTTCGGAAGGATCTTCTATATCGGCAACAACAATATCCGTTGATGCAGATTCTGATTTAACAGTAAGCGCAGATGCTATAAGTACTGCAAGTAACAGCGGTATAACAAATAACGGAGAAATAACATTTACCGGCGGAGAAAACAAGAACGGTATTACAGGAGAAACCGGATTATTATTTATTGACGGTGATGTTGTAAATTCAACCGGAACAAAAATATCACAACAGTTTATAGAAGTTAAAGAAGAAGCTAAATTTACAATGAATGCAGATGATGTAACAACAGCAACCGATGGAGATATCAAAGGAATACAAAACAATGGAGATTTGGAAATTACCGGCGGAACAAACAAAAATATTATAGGTCGCGGAGATGCTGCTGTACCGGGTAACGGAAATGTAATAATATCCGGAACCGTTATAAATGAAGACGGTACAACAATAGATCAGGGAACTATAACCGTTAACGAAAGTGCAAGTTTCCAAGCAAATGCAACAGACTTAACAACCGATAACGGAATAGCAAATGCAGGCGAATTGATATTTGTCGGCAGTAATATGGTAAATACAAGCACAATTACCGGAACCGGAAACTTAACAATAGACGGTGATTTAACAAACAGCAATTCAATAACACAAACAAATATAGATATATTGAACGGTACAGTTGAACATAATGTTGGTGACGGCGAAGATATGGCAAGAATAGAAGCTGCAAATATAGTAATAAGTACAAGTGCAACGTTGATAGCACACAGTGAAGTTGTAGCAAGTGAAAAGATAACAAATAACGGATTGTTGGAAATAGCAGTAGAATTTGAAGGTGGAGCAGGAGATGTAGAGAATGGCAGTGTAATAGACGGCAGCGGAGAATTAAAAATAACATCAACAACGTTTTCAACAACGGCAAGTATCAAACAAAGTACGATAACAATATCGGATGCAGATTCATCATTGGAAGGAGATATAAACAATATAGTAGCAACCGAGAAGATAGCAAACGAAGGATTGTTGGTATACACCGGAGAAGGAACAAACAATAATGTAATAGACGGAGCAGGAAACTTAACGATAGACGGAACGATAGAAAATTCAACGGGAACAGCGATAAGCCAAACAGCAATAGCAATAACAAGCGGAAACGGATTTAAGACAAGTGCAAACGATATAACAACAGAAGAAGGAATAGAGAATAACGGAACATTAACATTCACCGGCGGAACAAACAATAATGAAATAACAATGTTG
>JAFXOV010000021.1 GCA_017528425.1 Elusimicrobiota bacterium
AAATTTGTCAAGCGGAAAATTTATTCTGCAAATTTTCATTGAACAATTATTTTATCTTTATCAACTATTTTTAAAAGAGCTTTTTGCAATTCCGATTTGCAATGGGCATACTTATACCACACTTTTAAAAATTTGTCAAGCCCTAAAATTGTCCTCGGCAATTTTGGAAGATTTGAAGATTGGAGAATTGGAAGATTAGAAGTATAGTTGTAAAAATTGCTATAATATATATGTTATGGAAAAATTTAAATCCGAACTATTATTACCAGCAGGATCTTTATCGAGATTAAAGACTGCAATATTATACGGCGCAGATGCCGTTTATTCCGGTACACCGGACTTATCTTTAAGAGCAAGATCCTCTTTCCCGTTGGAACAACTTAAGGAAGGAATAGAGTTTGTTCATAACAACAATAAAAAAATTTATTTAACTCTGAATTTATTTTCACATAATAAAGATGTAGACAAATTATCTGTATTTGTAAACACTATAAAAGAATTAAATCCTGACGGAATTATAATTTCCGATCCGGGAGTGTTTCAATATGTGCACGACAGAATCCCAAATATTCCGTTACACATATCTACACAAGCAAATGTTTCCTCATATCTTACGGTAGACTTTTGGAAAAATATGGGAGCAACTCAATGCGTGTTATCAAGAGAAACTTCTTTTGAAGAAATAGTTGAAATAAAAAAAAGATGTCCGGATATAAAATTAGAAATGTTTATACATGGTGCAATGTGTATCAGTTATTCCGGCAGATGTCTTATCTCGGCATTTATGGCTTCAAGAAGTGCAAACCAGGGGGCGTGTGCTCATTCTTGCAGATGGAAATATAAAATGTATCTTGAGGAGGAAGAAAGACCCAATAATTTTTATCCGATAGAAGAAGATGATAAAGGGACATATTTTTTTAATTCCAAAGATTTATGTTTAATGCCGAAACTCGATAAAATTTTACAGGCAAAAATAGATTCTTTAAAAATCGAAGGCAGAACAAAAACGGAATATTATGTTGCACAAACTGCAAGAATTTACAGAAAAGCAATTGACGATTATTACAAAAATCCCGAAAAATGGGACTATACAATATATATGAAAGAACTTGAAACTTTACAAAACAGAAGATACACATTGGGCTTTTTCAACGGAATACCGGACGATTCTGCACAAGATTATAACGACACATCAAGTAAAAGCGATTACAGAAATTGCGGAGTCGTAAGAGAAATTAACGATAACAAAATAACGCTTGAATTAAGACACAAATTGTCAAAGGGTGACGAATTTGATTTGTTGTCCCCTTATCAATTTGAACCTTACAAAATAAAACTGGGAGACATTCAAATCGCAAACTCAAAAAAAGTTGTTGATACAATTTCCCCCGGTCAAGTTAATCAGGCAATAGTTATTACTTTACCGGAACAAGATATAAAAATTTTCCCCAAATATACCATAGCCCGAATAAAAATCAAATGAAACAAATTTTGATGTTATTATCTGCCGTTATCTTTATATTTATATGTGTAGAAGTTATGCTACAAACGAATTATTATGTTCTTTTATATTTCAATAAAAGATATAATAACGATGTTTCCGTAGCTCAAACAAAATACAAACTAAAAACGGTTGAAACTTTTATGAATATTAATGACTATATAAAAAATAAATCTATACGAATGGTAAACTAAATGTCTTGTTTAAAACTTGATTTACACGATATTTTTAATAAAGGTAAAGAAATAGATAAATCTTTAAATGATATAATTCAACAAGCAGTAAATAAAAAAATAGATATTGTTGAAATAATCCCGGGCAAGGGAACGGGACAATTAAAAAAGAAAGTTACACGATTTTTAAATGAGCCGAATATAAAAAAATGTTACAGCAGATATAAAACCGATAACATAAATTTTGGTAAAATATACGTATATTTCAACCATAAAAAATTGGAGAAAACTAAATGAGAAATTTTATTATTGTGATTTTGATAAATATGTTTGCTTTGTTTATTGTGTCAGGAATTTTTAACGGATTTGAAATCTCAAGTTGGCAAGCCTTGGTTGTTTCTGCAATAATATTATCTTTAATAAACATTTATTTAAAACCTATAATAAAAATTATAATGTTGCCTGTAAACTTTTTAACTTTGGGACTCTTTACATTATTTATAAATGCTTTTTTATTGATAATTGTAGAAGATATCGTAAAAGGTTTCTATATAAAAAATTTTGCAACCGCTTTTTTCGGTGCTTTAATGTTAAGTATAATTTATTTGATAGTTGAGAGATTTGTAATAGTTAGAGATCAATCTTTCTACAACTCATCGAAAACTAAAGTTCATTATAAAGAGTCTTTAGACAACGAAAACGTTATAGATGTAGAAGGAAAATACGAAGACGATAAAACGGCGGAAGATTAGGAGATTGGAAGATTGGAGGAAATATAAATGATAACAAAACAACTTATTGAAAGAATTTTTTCTGCAGCAAATATTTTAAGATGGAACGATCATATAAGACCGTTTGATTTTTTTGAAATAGATAAACAAGCTCACAAAATGATAATTGCATACATCATTGCAAAATTCGATGAGGAAGAAGGTAAACCAATAGATTGGCTTAAACTTATCGAAGGCGGAATATTTGAATTTTTTCACAGAACAATGCTTACCGATTTAAAACCGGAAGTTTACCATGAAATAATGTCTAAAAAAGCAAAAGAGTTGAACAAGTGGGTATTAGAAAATCTTAATGAAGATGTTTCAAAAATCGGACCTGAATTTTCAAAAAGATTCGAACAATTTTTGTTTGATGACGAATATGCAAAATACGAAAAAAGGATACTTGCCGCTTCTCACGAATTTTCTACAAGATGGGAATTCGGAGTTATTTTCCCGTTAAACAAAATGCTTTACGGAATAGACAGGACAAAAGAAACGGTTGATGCTTGTGTAGCAAAATATCAGGAATTTGCGGGTGTAAAAAAGTTAATGATGAACAAAAAATATTACGGATTTCTTGATATGTGCGGGCAATTGAGATTCCAACAAAGATGGGCACAATCTTTCAGACAACCGAAAACTTCCGTATTAGGGCACATGTTTATAGTTGCAATATTTGCGTATTTGTATTCTCTTAAAATGAATGTTTGCGAAAAGAGATGTTATAACAATTTCTTCTCTTCTTTATTTCACGATTTACCGGAAATTTTAACCAAAGATATAATAAGTCCGGTAAAATCTTCCGTTGAAGGTCTTGAAGGTATAATAAAAGAATTTGAAAAGAAACAAATTGAAAACAGAATTTTACCGCTACTTCCGGAAACATGGCATTTTGAAATGAAATATTTTGTAGAAAACGAATTTGCCGACAGAGTTGTTGAAAACAATGAAATTAAGTTTGTAGATACAATAGAAGAAAAATATAACAAAAACGAATTCGATGCTACCGACGGTAAACTTGTAGAAATGTGCGACAAACTTTCCGCTTATATAGAAGCTTCTTTAGCTTTAAGGTATGGTATTCATTCCGATATGTTAAACAAATCGAAAATGAAACTATACAACAAATTTGCAGATATAAAAATTGCAAACTTAACTTTTAAAGATGTTTTTGATTATTTCAAAGAAGAGAACTAATAACCTTCGTTTTCTTCGTTATCTTCTGCTATAACTTTTTCATCGTATTGATTTTTTTGAGTACAATACATGGTAGGAACTGTTCCTTCCAAAAATGTTTCCAAGTAAGCGTTTGGTGTTTTACTTAAAGCAAGAAGACCTGTTTTAGGATCTATTAAAGCCCACTCTATCCCGGTACTCGGCTGCGTGAAATCAACAACCGGATAACCTTTTAAAGCTTCTTTCATAAAACTTGTCCATATCGGGCAAGCAAGGCTTCCGCCCGTAACTTTTGTTCCTAACGAAGTTCTGTCGTCATAACCCACCCAAACACCTGCAACAATTTGCGGTGTGTACCCGACAAACCAAGCATCGACACTGTCATTTGATGTTCCTGTTTTACCGGCACAAGGTCTGCCTAATTGTATGGCAGCATATCCGCTACCGTTTTTCACAACACCTTGCAATAAATTTGTCATAACATAAGATGTTTGCGGCGATAATACTTCTTTTTCCACAGGCAAATTGTTTTCTAAAACTTTCCCGTCTTTATCTATAACTTTTGTTATAAAATAAGGTTCCGTTCTAACACCGCCTGAAGCCAGTGTTCCAAAAGCGGAAACCATTTCCTGTAATGTAACGTCGCTTGAACCGAGCGCCAAAGAAAAAGTATTTGTTAAAGGACTTTTTATACCCATTTTCCTTGCATAATCAATAACTGTTCCGGGGGTTACCTTATCTATAGTTTCAATCGCACAAGTATTTAAAGATCTTGCCAACGCTTCTCTTAATAAAACCTTTCCTCTGTACCTTCCGCCGTAATTTACAGGAGACCAAATTTTCATCGGATCTATAACTTCTTCTCTTGTCATTTTTTCCGCCAACACTTCAATATAAGAAACGTTTCTTGAAACTAAATTCCAAGTATTACCGTCGAATAAATACACCATTTGTTCGTCTTCTAATTGTGTTGCCGGTGTCATTCGTTTTGTATCTATTGCGGCAGTATATACAAAAGGTTTAAATGAAGATCCCGCCTGTCTTTTTGCCTGAACGGCTCTATTGAATTTTGTTTCTTTGAAATCTCTTCCGCCGACCATAACCCTAATAGCTCCGGTTTTGGGATCTATTGCCATTATGGCACCTTGAACTTTTTTGGGTTCAACCCCTTCTTTTTCAAAAGTGCTTAAATGGTCTCGATCGAATTTATCCAACGCTTCGGTTAAAGCTTTCTCCGCAGCTTCCTGCATTTTTATATCGAGGGTTGTATATATTGTTAAACCGCCTTTATGTAAAACATTCGTTCCGTATTTCGGCTCCAACAATATTCTTAAATACTCAACAAAATAATGTCCCGACGTTTGTTCTTGTGTATGTTTTTCGGTAGGAACAGGAACTTCGTTAGCTTCTTTTTCCTGTTCTTCGGTTATATATCCCAACTCTCTCATTCTCGATAAAACAAGAGCTCTTCTTTTTGTTGCTCTTTCGGGATTTCTTAACGGAGAATAATAGTTCGGAGCTTTCGGAAGAGCCGCAATCATTGCACATTCAGCTAAATTCAAATCTCTAACCGATTTACCGAAATATATTCTTGATGCTGATTCTGCTCCGTATCCCCCCGCACCGAAATATATCTGATTTATATAAAGTTGCAAGATTTCTTCTTTTGTATATTGTCTTTCAAGTTGTATTGTAAGCAAAACTTCTTTTATTTTTCTTGTGAGAGTTCTTTCGGCAGTCAAAAATATTGTCTTTGACAATTGTTGTGTTATCGTAGAACCGCCTTGTGCAACTTTACCTTTCAAAAGATTTTTTACAAATGCTCTTAAAATACCTTTTGTTGATATTCCCCAATGCTCATAAAAATCGTTATCTTCCGTAGCCAAAAAAGCATTTTGTAAATCTACCGGAATATCTTTTAAAGGAACCAATACTCTTCTTTCAACAAAAAGTTCCGTAATAAGTCTTTCGTTTCTATCAAAAATTCTTGTGACTATACTCGGGGTATAATTTTCAAGGTTAGATATAGACGGCAACTCATCTATAAGTTTTTTCGTATATAGTGAGCCGGCAACTATTGATATTGAAAACAGTATTACTAATACTAATATTATTTTGAATTTCATAATTAAAAAACCTTTGCCTATCAAATAAGTATTATACATAAGAAAACTAAAAACTACAATAATAGCTGTTGAATAGTTGAACTGCTTAATGTATAATAATGTTTGAAAAATTATGAGGTTTTTATGTCTAACGGAATAGGTTTATTATTCACATTAACAAGCGGTTTAACCGTTGCTTTATTGCTGGGTTATATTGCTCACAGAATAAGATTATCGCCTCTTGTAGGATATCTAATTGCCGGAATTTTGGTAAGTCCTTATTCACCCGGAATAGTTGCCGATATGAGCATAGCACAACAATGTGCCGAAATCGGTATCGTTCTTTTGATGTTCGGTGTAGGAATGCACTTTAAGTTAGAAGACTTTGTTTCTGTAAAAAATATTGCCGTAGGTGCATTAATTCAAATAGCAAACTGTACAATTATTACAACACTTTTAATCAAACTTTTAGGATGGTCTTGGACTTCAGCCGTAATCCTTGGTATTTCTATATCGGTTGCAAGTACCGTTGTTTTAACAAGAGTATTTTCCGACAATAAACTATTACATACACCTACGGGTCATGCCGCAATAGGCTGGCTTATATTGGAAGATCTTTTTACAATTTTAGTATTGGTTTTGTTACCGGCTTTTCTGGGTAAAACGGCTTCAAATCACAACTTATTTTTAACATTTGTAATTACAGTTTCCAAACTTGCCGTTTTGGTTGTATTTGCTTTGATTGTCGGTAAAAAAGTTATTCCTTTTTTGTTGGAACATATATCAAAAACAGGCAACAGAGAACTTTTTATTTTGGCTGTTCTTGTTATTGCTTTGGGAATATCAGTTTGTGCGGCAGAATTTTTCGGAGCATCTATGGCTTTGGGGGCATTCTTGGCCGGTATGGTTGTAGGGCAATCGGATTTCAGCTCAAGAGCAACTTCGGAAGCTCTTCCCATAAGCGATGTTTTTTCTGTTTTATTTTTTGTTTCCGTAGGAATGCTTTTTGATATTTCAACTTTAAAATCTTCATGGCCATTAATAATAATATTGTTATTTGTTGTTCTGTTTGTAAAACCTATAGGCGCAACTTTTATTATTAAACATTTAAAACAACCCGTAAAAAAAGCTATATCCATAGGTGTTGCTTTAGGTCAAATAGGAGAATTTTCTTTTATTTTAGCTTCACTTGCCGTATCCTACGGAATAATGTCTCACGATGCATACAATGCAATAATTTTTGTTTCGATTGTAACAATAACATTGAACACCACAATTTATCGTTGGATACCTTCCGTAATAAAATTTTTACAGAAAAAAGGATACTTTAAAACATATTATACGATAACCGATGAAGTGGAAAACGAAACAAAAGATTTAAGACATGTTATAGTTATAGGTTATGGTCCGGTAGGTAAAACAGTAACCAAAATATTATTAAATAAACAATTAAATGTAACTGTCATCGAGATGAATATTGATACCGTCAAAAAAATTAAGTCACGAAATATAAAAGAATTAAGAGCAATTTACGGAGATGCTTCTCAACGAGAAATTTTAATAATGTCGGCTATTCAAACTGCAGAAGCAATAATTATTTCTACTCCGTTTGCTCCGGCTCAAGAAATAACCGAAATTGCAAAATCTTTGAATTCAAGAATAAAAATATTGGTTCATACAACTTATTCGCAAAATGCCAAAGATTTAAGAAAACAAGATTCAAATTTAATAGTTCGTTCCGGTGAAGGCTCTGTAGCTCTTGCACTTGCAAAAGAAGTATTTACGATTTACGGTTCAACTAATTTTGAAGAAGATATAGACAAGATATACAAAGAATTGCTCTAAAATTTGATATAATAGACTAAATATTTAATAAAAAAGGTAACATATCATGTGTGGAATTGTAGGTTATATCGGTAAAAAAAATGCAGTCGATGTAATATATAACGGTTTGCAAAAGCTTGAATACAGAGGTTATGATTCTGCAGGTATTGCCGTTATAGAAAACGGAAAAATCGAAAGAAGAAGAAGTGTCGGCAAACTCGTAAACTTACAAAAAAATATAAAATCCAACAAAATTTTCGGAAATATCGGCATAGGCCATACAAGGTGGGCAACACACGGAAAACCAAGCGAAGAAAATGCTCATCCTCACACCGATTGCAGCGGTAAAATAGTTGTAGTTCATAACGGAATAATAGAAAATTATGTTTCGTTAAAAAAACAATTACAAAAAGAAAAACACAAATTCGCTTCCGAAACAGACACCGAAGTTGTAGCACATTTAATAGAAAAATATTATAAAGGCGATTTACTTGCTGCAGTAAAGTCCGCATTAAAAAATATAGAGGGTGCTTATGCTCTTTGTGCAATATCTTGTGAAGACAGTTCAAGAGTTGTCGTTGCAAGAAAAGATGCGCCATTGGTTATAGGTCTAGGCAAAGAAGAAAATTTTATTGCTTCCGATGTATCGGCATTATTGCAATATACAAAAGATGTTATTTTTCTTGAAAACGGTGATGTTGCCGAAATTAAAGAAAACTCGATAAAAATATTTGATACAAAAAACAAGAAAGTAACAAGAGCTCAGCAGAAAATTTTGTGGAATGCGATACAAGCGGAAAAATGCGGTTACAAACATTTCATGCTTAAAGAAATTAACGAACAAACTCAAACGACACAAGATACTTTCAGAGGCAGAATTTCCGATGAAGAAAACAAAATAATTTTGCAGTCTGTAAAACTTACGAAAGAAGAAATTTCAAATATATCAAGAATATGTATCGTTGCTTGCGGAACATCTTATCATGCGGGACTTACGGCAAAATTTTTATTTGAAAAATTAACCGGTATTCCTACAGAAGTAAATATTGCTTCCGAATTCAGATATGCAAATCCTGTTATAGATAACAAAGTTTTAACGATATTTATTTCACAATCCGGAGAAACGGCGGATACTCTCGCGGCATTAAGACTTGCAAAAGAGAAAAAATCTAAAACGGTCGCAATATGCAATGTTGTAGGATCAAGCGTAAGCAGAGAAGCAGACAACGTTTTATATACTCACTGCGGACCTGAAATAGGAGTTGCTTCAACAAAAGCTTTTACCGGTCAACTTACAGCTCTTTATTTGCTAGTAATGTTTATAGCTTCAAAGAAACAAACAATATCTAAAAAGCAGTTAGCAAAATTCATTGTTAATTTGAGAGATGTACCGAAAAAAATATCCGAAACTTTAAAACTTTCAACCAAGATAAAAGAAATTGCAAAAATGTTTCAAAACACAAAACAGTTTATATATTTGGCAAGAAATATAAATTATCCTATAGCACTTGAAGGGGCTTTGAAATTAAAAGAAATTTCATACATTTATGCAGAAGGATATCCTGCCGGAGAAATGAAACACGGACCTATTGCTTTGATAGATGAAACAATGCCTGTAATGGTTATAGCAACAAAAAGTAAAGTTTACGATAAAATATTAAGCAACATTGAAGAAGCTAAAGCAAGAGGAGCAAAGATAATTGCGATAGCAAATAAAGGTAATAAAGATATAGTTAAAAAATCCGATTACCAAATTTTTGTTCCCGAAGTTGACGAAATTCTTTCACCTTTAATAAATGTTATACCTTTACAGTTTTTTGCATATTTTGTTTCGGTTATGAAAGGTTGCGATGTTGACCAACCGAGAAATTTAGCAAAATCCGTTACGGTAGAATAGAAGGTTTGATTGTTCTTTTAAAATTTCTTATTTTCAAGCAAAAAAGCCATTCGTTTGAAAAATTTAAAGCCGTGCTCCAACTTGATTTTTCCTAACAACCTAATGTAACGGAAAAATCTTCAAACACTATCGCACTAAAAAACTTTTTAATGTTTATAGCTTTTTACTTTAAATTTTTCTGCACTCATAGACAGCTTTAATCATGCTTGTAAATAAAATTTTTAACAAGAACGTGTTTGAGGGAAAAGAGAGTATGGTAAAAATAGCAATAATAGATTATGGTATGGGCAATTTAAGAAGTGTATCTAAAGCCGTTGAACTTTGCGGCGGTGATGTTG
This sequence comes from Elusimicrobiota bacterium, assembly GCA_017528425.1. GTDB lineage: Bacteria > Elusimicrobiota > Endomicrobiia > Endomicrobiales > Endomicrobiaceae > Ruminimicrobiellum. Next base: position 9,788 of record JAFXOV010000021.1, read on the forward strand.
ATATTATATCCGATGCCGACAGCATAAAAAATTACAATTCAATAATATTGCCGGGAGTAGGTGCTTTCGAACCTGCAATAAAAATACTTAACCAAAAAGGTCTTGATGTTGCTATAAAAGAACATATTTTAAATAAAAAAATGTTTTTGGGAATATGTTTAGGTTTTCAACTTTTATTTTCGGAAAGTTATGAAGACGGACTACACAAAGGTTTAAATATAGTTGAAGGTTCTGTAGAAAAATTTGTTCCCAAACAAAGTGAAAAATTAATAATTCCACATATGGGTTGGAACAAGATATATATTTCGAAAGCAAACGAAACGGCAAAAGATATGTTTAAAAATATTAATAATGAAAGTTATGTATATTTTGTTCATTCCTACTATTGCAAACCGACAAATAAAGAATATATCGCGACAACGACAAATCATTCAATAGATTTTTGTTCTTCAATCGCAAAAGATAATGTTTGGGGTTGCCAATTTCATCCGGAAAAAAGTTCTGAAATAGGATTACAATTATTGAAGAATTTTGTTTCTAAATGTGAGGTTTCAAATGGTAGCAATTAGAGTTATTCCATGTTTAGATGTTAATGCCGGACGAGTTGTTAAAGGTACAAACTTTGTAGATTTAAGAGATGCCGGTGATCCTGTAGAAATAGCAAAAAGATACAATGTTGAAGGTGCTGATGAAGTTGTATTTTTGGATATTACAGCTTCTTCCGATAAAAGAGCAATCACTTTAGATGTCGTAAAAAAAACAGCAGAACAAGTTTTTATTCCCCTCACCGTAGGCGGCGGAATAAGAACGGTTGATGATATGAGGACATTATTAAAAGCCGGAGCCGATAAAATATCGATAAATACAGCTGCGGTACTAAATCCTCAACTCATACATGACGGCAGCAGGAAATTCGGTAATCAATGTATAGTTGTAGCAATAGATGCAAAAAAAGAAAATGACAGTTGGAAAGTATATACTCACGGCGGAAGAACAAGAACGGATTTAGATGTCATAAAATGGGCACAAAAGTGTGTCCAACTCGGAGCCGGTGAGATCCTTCTTACAAGTATGGATAAAGACGGAACAAAAGACGGTTACGATTTGGAACTTATGGAACATGTAACAAAAGTTGTTGATGTTCCGGTAATAGCTTCCGGCGGAGCAGGTAAAAAAGAACATTTCGTTGATGTTTGCAAAAAAGGCGCATCTGCTGTTCTTGCAGCATCACTTTTTCATTTTAAACAGTTGGAAATTTCCGATTTAAAACAGTATATGAAACAAAACGGAATCGAAGTAAGATAAAATTTTTGTAAAGAAGATCTCTTCTAAAAGAAACAATAAATGGAATTATTTTTTAATTTTTTATTTTCAATATTAGAACACTTCAGTCAAGATGGATACAAAGTATTATTATGTATATCTTTTGTATTTTTAGTTTATAAATATTGGTATTTATTTATAAAAGAAAAAATTCTATTGTTATCATTAATATTCGTTTTATATGGTTTTTTACTATCACTTTTTTGCAGTGATACGGAGAGTGCCGTTAAAGGAATGCTTGATTTGTCATACGGATGGGTTTTAGCGTTATTTTTAGGACACACTTTAATAAACGAAAACAACAAAATAAAAGTTTTAAATGTAACATTTTTTGTATTTGCTTTTTTGGTATTTATAGGATTATTCTCTTATTTTGGTTTTTTACCTGAAAAATATTGGGGACTTAGATTCGCAGATGAAAATCAATTAAGAATATTTACTCACAGAGTACCGTTTGCTGCCAGATGTGAACTAATGTTAATGGTATCTATTACATTGCTTTTATTTAAAAAGAATTTAAACAAAAGATATACTTTATTCCTTTCAATCGTTACGTTCTTTTTCTTATTAGGAATAATATTATCGGGATCTAGAATATATTATGGTGTAACAGGAATAATGTTATTTTTAATCTTAGGCTTTTATTATTATAAAACAAGAGCACTTAAAATTTGTTTAACAATTACAGCAATTTTCATATTATCCATATTTATAGCTTATATTACAAATCCCGAATTGTCTCGCAGAATACATAAAACCTCAATAACGAAAGATATAAGTATATCTTCAAGAGTTAATATGCATAAATATGGAATCTCGGTATTTAAACAACATCCCATTTTTGGTGTTGGGCCCGCTCAAGCGACACTAATGGAAGAATTTTCTAAAGTTAAAATGGATAAACCTCATTGGCATTTACATTCCATATATTTAGAATTGTTGGCAAATTTCGGAATTGTCGGACTATTATTATTCTTAAGTATAGTATTTTCGATTTTAATAAGTTTAATAACAGAATATTTAAAAGATGGCTCGGCTTTAAAATTAGCTATGATCTTTGCCTGGTTTGCAGTATTAATCGGAGATTATGCAGATGCAGTACTTGAAAATGCTTTTATATCCTCTCTTTATTTTTGGTTAACAGGTATCGCTTTAGCAAAGCCAAAAGAAGAATCTTCCACCATAAAAAAAGAAACTCTATCTATATAATTTTCTGGTAAGGTTGACCGTCAACCAAAAGTTTTTTAGCTATGGGATGTTTCCCTTTTTTACAAGAATAAACCACTTCTACTATCTTTTTATCTTCTTCTTTTACATTCCATGATTCCATTAATAACTTATCTAAATATTTTGCATGTTTTTCGGAAACATAAAACCTGTAAGAAGTTTTACTTAAACTATCAATAAAATCCTGTTTGGTAATAAATTTATCATCAAACTGTGTTAAGTCTGTTTTGTCCCAATCTATTGTGTATCGTATATAATGTCCGGACAATAAATCTCTCGGATCATATCCCGATATTCTTACGGTTATTTCCGTTCCGGTATCTTTATCGTACCACAAAAAACAGTTCCATACGAACAAACATATTACCGGAACCAGCAATATAAATAATAAAAGTTTATTTTTCAATTTTTTGCCTCTATAGATTTTATGTAAGATAACACTTTTCTAAAAACATATATTGAAACAAGCAACAAAATTCCGCCCATAATAAAACCTATACCTGTGAACAATAAATTTCCGTAAGCACTTACAAACAAATATATTATGTATATTTCTGCAAGTATAGCAAAGTTTCTAAAATACTTTTCTTTTCTGAATTTAAAACATTTGTACATTTTGTAAGCCAACAACGAAAAAACAAAAATTATGTTAACAAAATTTCTATCTAAAACCATAGCAAACACAGTCCAATACATTGTTATCAGTGTTATTATCGAAAAAGCTTTTATTATTACAAACTTTCCGTTAAACTTGTGATACATTTCAGTTGCAAATAAATACATACATTTTAATACGAAATACATTAAAATTAAAAATATTGAAATGTTGTATGCTTTTGGAAACGGTAAAAGAGTTGAAACAAAGTACGAATAAATATCGTGTAAATGTGTATAAAAACTTTCCGGTAAACTGTTAAATAACAAAAGTAACCACAAAATATTTATTAAAAATGTTTTGCTTAAAAATACAAAAGGTATAGCTAAAATCATCCAAAATCTTGCAAAAGAAAACCAACCGCCATCCAAATTATATACCTGTGCAATAAGACCTATGGTTCCGGCAATCATAAAAAAAGATATTATCAAAAATACTTCCGATAAATTCTTTTTGTTATTTGTTATAAAATAATAATCTGCATATACCAATACTAAAAACAAAATAAAATCTACTGTTATTTTTATAAAATTCGGAATTAAGGACCAATTTGCACCTATTATTAAGATAATACCTAATGCAATAAGAAGCCCTGCTATAACAAAAAGTCGCTTCCATAACTTATTATTATCTGTGTTTGATTGATAATAACTGATTATATTTTCTACTTGTTGAGAAGTTATCAAACCTTCTTTATTAAGTTTTTCCAATTTTTTTTTAGATATTTTCATGACAATTATTTTACTAAATTTAATATTACTTTTAAACGGCAACCAACAATTGCTAATTTACCTTGTAAATTCATATTGATTTTTATATAAAATTATGCAATAATTTTGGGGTAGTTAAATTTTATTTAAGGAGAAAAGTAAATGAAAAAAGGGTTGTTGGCTTTGTTGTTGGCTGTAGCTCTGGTAGCACCTGTTTTTGCAGCAGACCAAGGTGCTATGGAGTTGGACATTAAAGCAGGTTTTAACCTTATGTCTAATGTAAAAATCGATGATTTTGATTTTGACGAAAGTGTTGATCCAGCATTCACGGCAGGTGTAGATTTCTTCTACTATGTAATGCCGGAATTAGCAATCGGTGCAGGCGTTAGCTATGTTTTTAATTCTAAAATAGACAATACTGGTCCTAATAGCATAAAAGCAGGTTGGACAAATCTTTATGCACAGGCAAAATATGTATTTGATTTAGGTGACGATTTATTTAACAACATTTATCCTTTAGCTCAAGTTGGTTATGGCATGTTAAGACTTGATCCTGATGCTTTGGAAGATTCAAACGGTTTGTATTGGGGTATCGGTGCAGGTACAACAATAAAAGAATGTGTTGTTCTTGAACTCCTTTATTCAAATAGTAATGCAACTACTAAAGATGAACCTGATACATCTGATTTAAAATATTCAACATTACAATTGAAAGTCGGTTATAAATTTAGTTTCTAATTTATAACTTGTTTATATTAAAAAAGCGGGAAGATATTTTTCTTCCCGCTTTTTTATTTTTTTGTTATAAAATTATTTATATTTGAAGTGATTGTTACTTTGCCATCATCAATATCTACAATATGAAATCCGTAAACATTTATAACCATTGTATTATCGATCCTTGTAATTTGTTCCGTCATCTGACCTTCAAAATGAACATGCCCGTGAAACCAAATTAAAGGATTAAACTTTTTAAGGAACTGCTTAAAACATAAAAAACCTTTGTGACAAGTATCTTGTTTATCGTGTATTCCTGATATCGGAGCGTGAGAAATGACTATTATTTTTTTCTTTTTTCTTCTAAATATAAAATCTTTTATTTGCTGGATTCTTATTTTTCTTGATACTTTACTTACAATTCTTGCCATTTCTTTTTCGGTGTACTGATAACCTTTCATATTGTATCTCATTGAACCTTCAAATCCTACCAAAATGTAATCTGCATAAATTTCCATTCTCGCATGTAAATTTATTCCACCCAAACTGAATTGTTGTTCATCATCATAAATTTTATCAACAATTTTTTTAAAATAATCTTTTGATGTATCATTATTTAATGTAGGATGGTTACCTTCAACGAAGAAAAAATACTTTCTTACACTATCAACAATAAATTCCAAATAAGTTTTCGACAAATCTCCGCAAGATACAATAAAATCAATATTGTTTACGATATTAGGATTTCTAAATATAAAATCTTGAAGTTTTGCATCTTCTTTATCGGATACTGCAAGAATTTTCATAACTTATCCTTATTATAATATTACTTTACTAAATTTTTTATAATATCGGTAAATATCGAAGGAATAATATCAAGAAACTTTTTGTCTTTATATTTTGCCATAAAGTCATGTGCGGTAAAATCAAAACCAACATCGTGTCCCGCTTGCTGACTTAAGAAATATTTGTGTTTTTGTATCCATACATATAAATCGGTATATGTTCTGTTTGCAAATTTAGATAATATTTTTTCCTCTTCCATTAGTTCTACCGCAGGCAAAAATCTTTCAGCATACCATTTATAAGATACATACATTATTGATTTTTTTATAAGTTCACCATTATTATAGTTTTCTTTAAAATCAAGAATTTCCTGATTAAGAATTGCATAACTTTTCAACTCTGTAACTTTTAAAGGATGTATTAAAATTTTGTTGTTTAACATTGTCGCTTTTTGGAAAGCATTTTCTTCCAACTTTATTAAAAACTTTTTTGTGCTTTCGGAATCGAATGTATAATTTTTATCTTTAGATAACTCAAAATCGAACTTAATTTCAGTAACATCGGCATCTATATATTTTGCTTTGAACTCATTTTTTGCTACAGCAACTCTGTGATGACCGTCTATAATGAAATAGTTATCCAACATTTGGTAAACTTGTATCGGTTCCAAATTTATACCTTTTTCCATTAAAGATTTTATGTACTCATATCTTGATGAACCGTCTGTTCTTTTAGGAAGAAGTGTTTCGGAAAAGTCCAAGTACCTTCCCAAACTTCCTATAATTTTGTCTATAGGAATTGCTTGTATTCCCTTTGATTTTAATGTATATACCGGCACATTCTTTTCTATTGCCGAAAAATCTACTAATATTCCGTCTTTATCGTTTGCCATTTTTACCTCTACAAAATAAAAAATATGGGTAGAGAGGGAATTGAACCCTCACGGCTCTTGCGAGCCTCAGGATTTTAAGTCCTGTGCGTCTGCCAGTTCCGCCATCCACCCATATTCACAACATTTATTTAAAACATACTTTCACTAATGTCCGGTTATTATACAACTTTTTTGTACAACTGTCAAAGAAGTTGCAGGATAATCCTTATTTGTTTAACAGTTCGGTTAAAGTTTTGTTTACCATCTGCGGATTGGCTTTACCTTTGGATTTTTTCATTACGGCACCAACCAAAGCACCTATGGCAGATTTTTTACCTGACTTATAATCCGCAACTATTTTTGCATTTTCATCTATAGCTTCCTGGCAAACTTTTACAATTTCGCCTGCATCCGATATTTGAACAAGACCTTTTTCTTTAACTATTACTTCAGGATCTTTGTTATCTTTAAACATATCTTCAAATATTGTCTTTGCTATTTTACCTGATATTGTTCCTTTAGAAATAAGTATAACAAGCTTTCCGATATTTTCAGGTGAAATAGGGGATTCTTTTATTGTTAATTTTGAGTTGTTTAGTTTACCTAACAATTCCGTAATAATCCAGTTAGCAACTGTTTTAGCGGCTGCAGCCGGTTCCTTTGCACCTTTGTTAGCAGTGTTAAGTGCGGTTTCATAATAGTCTGCAAGAGCTTTATCGGATATTATTATGTTTGTATCATATTCTGAAAGGCCCAAATCATTTATAAGTCTTGCTTTTCTTGCTTCTGGTAATTCCGGAATATTTTTCTTAATGTTATCTATAAATTCATCATCCAAGTTTACAGGTACCAAATCAGGATCAGGGAAATATCTGTAATCATGAGCATTTTCTTTAGATCTCATGGATTTTGTTACTTTCTCGTTAGGATCCCAAGTTCTTGTTTCCTGTATAACTCTGCCGCCGGATTCTACAATTTCAATTTGTCTCTCAACTTCATAGGAAAGAGCTTCTTGAACACCTGAAATTGAGTTCATATTTTTAAGCTCGGCTTTTGTTCCGAACTCTTTTTGACCGAAAGGTCTTATACTGATATTTGCATCACATCTGAATTTACCTTCTTCCATGTTACAGTCGGATGCTTCAACATATTCAATTAAGTTTTTAAGAGATTCCAAATAAGCTGCCGCTTCTTGCGGAGATCTCATATCAGGTTCGGAAACGATTTCCATTAGAGGTACACCTGTTCTGTTATAATCTGCCAAAGAATAATCAAGTTGACGGGATCCTATATCATGTATAAGTTTTCCTGCATCTTCTTCCAAATGGATTCTTGTTATACCGATACTTTTTGTTTTACCGTCAACGGTAATATTTATTTTACCATGTTCACAAAACGGAAGTTCGTATTGAGATATTTGATAGTTTTTAGGTAAATCAGGATAAAAATATTGTTTTCTTGCAAATACGGATTTTTTGTTTATTGTACAATCCAAAGCAAGACCTGTCCTTACTATAAGTTCTACAGCATGTTTATTTAATACCGGTAACACCCCTGGTTGTCCTGTGCAAACAGGGCAAATGTTTGTGTTAGGTTGTGAATGAAAATCCGTAGAACAATTACAGAAAATTTTCGTTTTTGTTTTTATTTGTGAGTGAACTTCAAGTCCTATAATTACTTCATATTTGTTATTCATTTTTCTATATCCTCATACAATTATATTTTTGGAAACTCTTTATGCCAAGCCGTAGCTTGTTCATAAGCATAAGCCGTTTTAAACATTGTTTGTTCATCAAACGGTTTAGCAAGTAATTGCATACCTATAGGAATACCTTTTTGTGAAAAACCGCAAGGTAAACTCATGCCCGGTATAGCAGCTAAATTACAACTTATTGTAAATATATCCGACAAATACATTTGTAAAGGATCCGAGCTCTTTTCACCTATCTTAAATGCAGGTGTAGGAGCCGAAGGAGTAAGAATGATATCAACTTTTTCGAAAGCTTTTTCGAAATCTTGTTTAATCAATGTTCTTACTTTTTGAGATTTTCCGTACAATGCATCATAATAACCTGCTGAAAGTGCATAAGTTCCAAGCATTATTCTTCTTTTAACTTCCGCACCGAAACCTTGTCCTCTTGATTTTTGGTATTCATCCAACAAGTTATTGCAATCTGCTCTGAAGCCGTATCTTACACCATCATATCTTGCAAGGTTAGCGGATGCTTCGGAACAACAAATAATATAATAAACAGCAACTGCATAATCCGTGTGAGGTAAAGAAATTTCCACAAATTCTGCGCCTAAATTCTTATAAACTTCTATTGATTTATCCAACGATGCTTTAACATCTGCATCTAAACCGTCTATGAAATATTCTTTAGGAAGTCCGATTTTTAAACCTTTAACTCCGTCTTTAATTGTAGAAAGATAGTTTGGTACGTCTATATTTATTGATGTTGAATCTTTTGTGTCGTGTCCCGCAATAACATTCAATAATAATGCACTGTCTTCAACCGTTTTAGACATAGGACCTATTTGGTCAAGAGAAGAAGCAAATGCTACGGCACCGAATCTGCTTACTCTGCCGTAAGTAGGTTTTACACCAACGATTCCGCAACAACTTGCAGGTTGTCTTATAGAACCGCCGGTATCTGTTCCTAATGCTAAAGGAGCTGTCATTGCGCCTACTGCGGAAGCACTGCCGCCTGAAGAACCTCCGGGAATATGTTCCGTGTTCCAAGGATTCCTTGTAGTAAAAAATGCGGAATTTTCCGTTGATGAACCCATTGCAAATTCATCGAGGTTTGCTTTACCTACAAATACTGCACCTGCATCTTTTAATTTTGTAATAACCGTTGCATCGTAAGGTGCAATATAGTTTTCCAAAATTTTTGATGATGCGGTCATTCTGATATCTTTTATTAAAATGTTATCTTTAATTGCTATAGGTACGCCTTCCAAAACACCTACATTTTCACCTTTAGCTATTTTATCATCGGATTGTTGTGCCTGCTTTAATGCATAATCTTCACATACCGAAACATATGCTTTTATTTTAGGATCTACTTCTTTTATTCTTCCAAGAAAAGCTTTTGTTACTTCAACACTTGAAAGTTCTTTGCTTTTAATTTTTGCTGCAAGCTCTGTTGCAGTCATTTTTATTATATCACTATTCATTGTTCCTTCCTTAATTGTAAATTGTACATTGTACATTATACATTGTTGTTTTAGTCTTCTAATTCCATAACTTTCTTAACTTTAAAAAAGTCGCCATCCTGCTCGGGTGCATTTTTAAACAATGCATCTATTGTTTCTTGAGAACTTTTAACTACAACATCTTCTCTCCAAACATTTTCACTTGTCCCGCCGTGGCTTGTAGGTGCGATTGTTGAAGTATCAACTTCCTTTATTTTGTCGATATAACCCAAAATAGAGCCAAGTTGTTTAACCAAGTTTTCTTTTTCCTTCTCTTCAAATTCCAATCTTGCAAGAGAAGCAACATAATCAACATCTTTTTTTGTTAATTCCATATTTGCTCCTAAAAAAAACAATAATTTATCTTAATATTATACATAAGAAAAAATTGCTAAGCAATTTATTGTAACTAAATTTCTGCGAAACGGCATATTATTTGATTAAATGATACCGAAGTACTATTTGTCGTTCAAATGTTTAAGAGCATTGATTGCTCTTTGGTGGTTAGGATTTAATCTTAATGTAAGCTCAAACATTTTTTCCGCTTCGTAATGTTTTCCCTTAGCATAAAGGATTAACCCTTCTTTATATTTTTCGTCAGCCAACTTTTCATCTATTAAAACTTCTTCTTCTTTTTGTTCTTGTATATTTTTCTGTTCCGGTTTTGCAGTGTTTTTTAAAGTTTTCGTTATTTCTTTTACGGATTTATCTATATATTCTTTTGCCGACGAATAATAATTAAATGATGTGTTCGTATATTGTGATGTTTTTAGAAAACTTTGTAACTTTTCCATTTGTTTAATACATTCAACCCACTGTTTATTTTTATATAAAATTATTCCGTTTTTAAGTAAAGTGTTTGCCTCATATTCAAACTGCTTTTTCTTCTGTTCTTCCATTGTATTGGTTACTATTTCGTTAACTTTATTATAATATTCCGTGACTTCTTTATTTTTATTATCGAATTGAAGATATTTCATCCACTCTTTTAAACATTGATCGTAGTTACCTTCGTAATAGTTTTTATATCCGGACCAATATGCATACTCGTCAAAAGAACTTTCATAACTTGAAGAAGCTTTGTCTTTCATCAATTTTTTTATTTTATTGCAATAAATGTTCGGAGAATCATAACCGGGGTAATCTATTATAATTTTTTGCAATAAGTCCGTTGAATACAAGTATTGTTTTTTATTATAAAATTCTTTTGCTTTATCGAACATTTCTTGTGCTTGTTGTTGAGAAAGTTTATCTTGGTTTAAAGCTGCCTGTGCTTCTTTTTCAAATTCGTTTTTAGATTTTTGTTTTTTACCCCATCTGTATGCCAACGAAAATCTGTTTATTAAATCCAACTCGTTAAAATCTATGGAATAGTTTACCGTAAAGGCTGAAATATTTATACCGAAACCGGCAGTAATATGTTCGGGATAATAACCGCACCTTATTGCATATTTTTCTATAAATTTATATTCAATACCGGCAAAAAGTTCATTATAAGAATCTTCATTTTTCAAATCTAAAGATAAAGTTATTGTATCTTTCGTTTCAAATCTGTATATTACCGGTATTTCCATTAAAGTCGATATTCTGAATATATACTGAAAATCTTCTTTATATTCGTCAAGTTTTATTCCTGTACCAAAAATATTTTGCACGGATAGTCCGACACCGAACTTTGCCTGAGTATATTTTATATCGACATTATAAAAATATTTTGATAAACCTATATCCATTGCAAATCCGCCATCCTTTTTTGCATATAAGTCATAATAAATATATTTTAAATTCACACCTATTGATGTATCTATCGGTTTTATTGTTGTTGCTGCCGCAAGAATATATGCCCATTGGTTTGTTTGAACTGTTTTTGGACTGTCAAAAGGATCTTTTCTTATTTCAATGTCTCCGCTTGCCAAATCTATAGCAGAAAAACCTAAAAACAAATTATCAAATAATCTGTAATTAATAGCTCCGGCATTATATGATGTTCCGTCAAACAAATTGTATCTTGATAAAGCCACATTATTATAATCAAAATAAGATAAGAGTGATGCATTATGATATATTATTGAGGGATCATCTAAAGAATTCAGTGCAGTTTCCCCTTGAGAAAAGGCGGAAACAGACGGTCCGTGAGAAAGAAAATTTTTTCTTGTTCCCGTAGCATATATATTTTGAAAAACAAATATTGATATTATTAAAACTAAAATTATTTTATTATTAATAATCTGCATCTTTCGGTTTTACTTCCGCCGTTTGAATATTTTTTCTTCACTACACACAAATATGTCCCGTTATACAAAACATTACCGTTATCATCTTTACCGTTATAAACAAATTCGTTATTACCTTGTGAAAGGTTTTCTTTTACCGCATGATATATTTTGTCACCATATTCTGAATATATGTCAATTTCCGCCGTTCCGTCTTGCTGCATTTCAAAAAATATTCTCGTAGTTTGACCTTTTTGAGGATTAAACGGATTGGGAGCATTATAAACTTTCTTTATTTCACCTAATGTAACAAAATCAAAAGTTATTGGATTTAACATCTTTACCCCATACTGATTTTCAACCTCAACTTTCCAATAATATCTTGTTCTTGGAGAAAGATTTTCGGCAACATAAAAATTATCTGTAGCCAAATCGTATTGCTGCATGGAATTTTCGCCCGTTCCCAAAAACAAAGTATATTTTAATATATCGCTTTCAACACCTTTTGAAACAGACCAACTGAAATTTAAAGTTGTGTTTGGATTTCCTTTACCGTCCTCCAAATTAGGATTTAAATTTATAAAGGAGTGCGGTCTTTCACTTACAACAAAAAGTTTTGCGGGAGATATATATTCATTGGGATAATTTTCGTTATCGGCAACAACATAATATTCATAAGTACCGTAATCTAACGGCAATTCTAAACCGAATAAGTTGTTACCGGCTGAGCTAAAACTTTTTTCAATCCATGGGTCGGACGAACTTTGTTTCCTGTAATATAGTTTTGGATATCCTTCAGATATTTCGTTACCGTATTTATCATCATATTTGACTTGCAAATCAACATCGCTTTCACTTTTTATGCTGATTATATCTTTTATTTCATTTGATGCTATTAAAATGTTATAAGTAGTTGGTATGTAATCAAACAGTGTAAAATAAGATTGTTCTACCTGCTTTTCTTCCTGTGGATTTCCTTCTTCATATTTCAGTTCGGAAAGGCCGACATAATCTATATATGAATCAACATTCAGCCAGGCATTTTGTTGAGCAAACTCTGCAACTTTTTGTTCTATTTCGACTTCTTTTTCATCAACTGACATACTGCCGGCATATATATTTGAAACAAATATTATTAGTGCTAGAATTATTAAACGAAAAAACTTCATATATATAAAAAAAGTCGGGGTGACTGGACTTGAACCAGCGACCTCTCCCACCCGAAGGGAGCGCACTAGCCAACTGTGCTACACCCCGACCAACTATTCCAGAATATCCAAAATTTCTTTTAATTCCTGTTTTATTTCTTCAAGAATCTTTGAATCGGAAACACTATGCTGTACAACATTAGACATATTTTTTCTTCTTCTGTCAACAGTAAGGCACTTTTTAACGCCTTCTATTGTGTACTTCTTATTATACAATAAATCTTTAATTTTTTTAATAAGCTCCACATCCAACGGAGAATACTTTCTTATTCCGGAATGTCTTTCAGGTTTTAACTGTTTAAATTCCGTTTCCCAATACCTTAATGTATGAGCGGGAATATCCGTTCTTTCGGAAACTTCACTTATGTTTAAATACTTTTTATCGGGTTCAAGCATTGAATATCTCTTTAGATTGTTTAAATTTTATTTTCTTTTTCGGCTCTATAAGTATCGATTCGCCGGTTTTTGGATTTCTGCCTTTTTTGGTTTGCGTAACCAACAAATTAAAACTGCCAAAGCCGGTTATAACAACTTTTTCCCCGTTTATTATAGCATTCAACATTTCTTCAAACAACTTGTTTACAACTATTGCCGCTTCTTTCTTTGACGGCATCAAAAGAGAAATTTTTTCTATTAAATCATTTTTTGTCATTTTATTTTTATTCCTTATTCCGCTTTGGGACTTCTCGTCATTAAATCGTACACTGCTTTTTTTGCATCTTTGTTGTTGAATAAAACATCATAAACCTGATTTATTATCGGCAAATCCACATTTAATTTTTTACCTAACTGGTAAGCACTCATACATGTTTTTACACCTTCGGCGACCATCTTCAATTCTTTTTCCGCTTGTTCCAATGTTTTACCTTTTGCCAACATTTCACCGAGATTTCTGTTTCTTGAATGTTTGGAAAAACATGTAACCATTAAATCGCCCACGCCGGAAAGGCCGTAAAAAGTTTTTTCTTTCCCGCCTAAAGCAACACCTAAATTTATAAGTTCTATCAACCCTCTTGAAATTATTGCTGCTTTTGTATTGTCACCGAAATTCAAACCGTCTATTATTCCTCCGGCAACGGCAAACACATTTTTAAGAGAAGCACCCAATTCTACACCTACAATATCGGGTTGAGTGTATACTCTGAAATAATCGTTCATAAACAAATCTCTGACTTTTATTGCAAGAGTTTCATCTTTTGATGCCGATGTTACAGCCGTAGGTATTTGTTTTGATACTTCTTCCGCATGGCTCGGTCCGGACAATGCAACAATTTTATCTTTTGTATCGGGATAAATTTCTTCTATTATCTGAGACACTCTTAACAACGTTTCGTTTTCTATACCCTTTGTTGCACTGATTATAAGTTTTTTACCCAAATCTATATTTAATTTTTTTATAGACATCACTGTAGATCTTAAAAAATGAGACGGCACAACAAATAAAACCGCTTCCGTTTCTTTAACAACGTTTAAGTCGCTTGAGATCACAACCGTTTCGGGAATGGTTGCTCCGCCTATAAACGGAATAACTCTTTCCTTATCCAATTTTTCCGCAGCCTGTTTATTTATTTCCCAAAGATAAACCTGATGTCCGTTGTTTTCCAACAAACATGCAAGTGTTGTTCCCCAAGAACCGGCACCTAAAACTGAAATTTTCATTTTTTACCCTCTATTATTTTGTAGCTTTAGTCCCATAAATCTTGCTTTCCGTTCCGTTTAAAAGTCTTTTTATGTTACCGATATGACGGACTATAACTAAAATTGAAATTATACTTGCAAAAATTACTATCTCACGCATTGAATTCAAGAAATATAAACTTACAGGCAACATAACCGCTGCCATTATCGATGCAAGAGAAACATATCTAAACATTGCCAATACCATAACAAACACTAAAAAGCAAATCAATATCGCCAACGGATTCAAAGCCAAAAACACCCCGCAACCCGTTGCTACGCCTTTACCGCCTTTAAAATTTAAGAATACGGTAAATATATGTCCGATTATTGTAATAAATGCAACGGATATTATCAACAAACTGGAATCGGGATTTAATACCATTGTACAATATACTGGAATAAAACCTTTCAACAAATCCAATATCAATGTTAAAACACCTAACGGTTTACTTATTGATCTGTAAACATTTGTCGCACCTGTATTTCCGGAACCTATAGTTCTTATATCAACTTTTCCGAATACTTTTGCAATTATATATCCGAAAGGTATTGCTCCGCACAAGTACGCAAATAATAAATATAAAATTATTTTTAGCATTTTTATTCTTTAAATTTTTCCTTTGAAATTTCCCTGAATTTTAAAATTATTGGAGTTCCTTTAAAGGAAAATCTTTCTCTCAATATGTTTTCCAAATATCTCTTATATGAAAAATGAACCAGCTCCAAATCGTTTACCGCAATTCTGAATGTCGGAGGCTTGGATACAGGTTGTTCTATATCTTTTATTTTTAAAACTTTACCTTTTCTTGTAAAAGGAGTTTTGTCCGTGGCATATCTTATAGCTTCGTTAAGTTCTTCCTGCGGAACCATTTTCGAATATTCTTTATAAATCGTTGGTGCAAGTTTGAATATTCTGTCTACTCTTTGTCTTGTCTTGGCTGAAATAAATATAATGTCCGCCCAATCTAAAAATTTTAACTTTTCTTCCAATTGTTGTTGAAATAACCTTATTCTGTCTTCTTTATCTTCTATTAAATCCCACTTATTTACAGCTATTATACAAGGTTTCTTCTTTTCTATAATCATACCCAAAATTTTTGCTTCCGTTTCACCTATACCCTGTTCGGCATCGGCAACAAGAACGGCAATATCAGCTTCATCAAGAGCATAGTTTGTGCTAAGCGTGGAAAGATATTCCAAGTCATCTTTTTGTTTATTACCTCTGTGAAGTCCTGCGGTATCTATCAACAAATAATCCGTATCTTCATAAGTTGCATGAACAGAAAGAGAGTCTCTTGTTGTTCCCGGAATATTATGGACTATACACCTGTTTTGTTGTGTTATGGAATTGACCAAAGAAGATTTACCGACATTAGGTTTACCGACAAAAATTATTTTTAATAAATTGTCTTGTTTTTCAACAACATCGTTATCGCCTATCATATCACATATCATTTCCAATAGTTCAACCATATTTCTGCCGTGCGTTGATGATACGGAAACAATATTCTCAAAACCTAACTGATAAAACTCGTAACTTTTAACTTCTTCGGCAAAAGTATCTATTTTATTTACAACCAATACCACCGGTTTTTTGCTTGCTCTGACGGATTTTGCAATTACGGGTTCAAACGGATGAATACCGGATTTACCGTCAACCACAAACAAAATTATGTCGGCACTTTCTATTGCCAAATTAAGTTGTTGGCTCATAGATTCGGAAAATTCGGAAATTTCCGTACTCCAACCTGCAGTATCGGTAACAATAAAATGTTTATCTTTCCAAGTTACTTCGTAATCGTTTCTGTCTCTTGTAGTTCCGGCAATATTGTGAACTATAGCTTTCTTTTTACCGATAAATCTATTAAACAATGTTGACTTGCCTACATTAGGCCTGCCGACAATCGCAACTTTCTTATACATCAAAACCTCTTACAAATTAAAATCGATTTTTTTTATTTCTTGTTTTCTTGATTTTTATTTAATATATCTTCATAAGCTTCAAATCTTGTAATTTCACTAAAAGGTTTTACTTTTGTAGAAACCTTTACTACTTGCTCCTTCATAAGTCCCGTATGTTTTACATTAAATGCCGTCAAAACTCTTTGGACATTACCGTTTTCATCTTCCTCTACGGAAAACAAAGGATCTATTACAAAGTTATTCGGAGTTTCATGTAACATTTTTGCTTGTTCAAGGTCAATATCCGAAATATCATATATTATGTTAGACATAACGGGTTGTTCCTTCGTATAAAGATATATTATTTTTATAATAAAATATTCCGCATCTTCTTTAATAGGGCCTAAAGAAAGAATTTTTGCTTTGTCAGCATTTTCGTCGGCAAATCTTTCCGTTTGAAAAAACTTCAAATATTCTATTTTAGGTTTAATTATTGAAACCGCTGTTTCGGATATTTTCGTTTTCGTATCCGAAACTTTACTTTCTTCCATCGTCTTGTCGAAGTTATCTAATAAACCTTTCGTTTCCTGTTTTACTTTAAATGCTTCTTGTAAAGCTTGATCTATCGACATATTATTTTTAAATACGTTAACTTCACTTACTACGGTACTGCTTGTAACATTTTCCGGTTTTTCGGTTTTTATTTTACTTTCAGATGCAGATGTTACTTTTGTTTCACTTTTAGCGACACTTTTTTCTTTTGATTTTTCCTTTGCTTCTTTTTTTGCTTTTTTATCAGCTTCTTTCTTTGCTTTCTTGTCTGCTTTTTTATCTGCTTTCTTATCTTTTTTATTTTCAGCAGGTTTAGTTTCGGCAGGCGGTGTATCCAAAATTTCACTTACTGTAGGTGTAACTGTTTTTTTCGATATTTCTTCTTTGTTTATCTTCTCTGCTTTTGGTGTCGGTTCAACTTTTTCTGCTTTTTCTTTTGTTTGAACTTCCTGCCAAACATTATCAACCGCTTCTGCGTTTTTCTTTTCAAGTTCTTTTGCTTTTTTTAACTCATCTAAATAAATTTTCGCATCATCTGCATCCATTTGAACAAACAATCTAATGTAAACACATTGCACACGACCTTTTTTAAAAAATACTTTTTTATTTTTAACGTCAATATTTGTTTTTGATTCGACAAATTCCTTGTATTCATCTTTTGATAATTTATAAGGTCTCAATTTGATACCGGAACTTTCGATACCTTCTCTTATTAATTTATCAGTTAACGACGATATTATCTCATCCTGTGATTTGTTTGACGGAATATCTTCAGATCCTTCCGCTTTATAACTTTTTACTTGAGCAAAACAAATACTACCGACAAACAAAAACATTACCACAAAACTAATAATTTTTTTCATTTTTGCCCCTCTTTTCTACAGAATGTTTTAACTCTTGTATATTTTACCAAATTTGATAATTTCTTTAAAGATAATACTTTAATAATATGATATAATAATTCAAAATATTTGTTAAATTTTTAATCAAAGTGAACAACAATGAAAAAAATATCAATAATAGTTCCTGTATACAATGTAGAAAAATATTTGGCCCAATGTTTGGATAGCATACTAAACCAAACATTTAAAGATTTTGAATGTATTTGTGTAAATGACGGTTCTACCGATAATTCTCTGAAAATTTTGCAGGAATATGCACAAAAGGATAAAAGATTTAAAATAATAACCCAAGAAAACAAAGGCTTATCCGGTGCAAGGAATACCGGTATAAGAAATACAAATACAAAGTATATAACATTTATAGATTCCGATGATTGGGTAACAGAAAACTATCTGGAAGTACTATATAATGAATTAGCAGAAACAAATGCGGATATCGTAAGAGCAAGTTACAAATTTTATTATCAAAAAGAGAATTTATATAAATCCGCAAGAATAAGAAAAATACATAAAATAAATTATAATACCAACATTGAAAGATTATACAAAGGATATGCCGGTGCTTTTGTTTGGGCAAAGATATACAAGACTTCTTTAATAAAAGATAATGATATTTGGTTTTATGAAGGCAGAAATGCCGAGGATTGTCCTTTTACTGCAATGTTATATCTTTATTCTCCAAACATTAAGTTTATTGATAGTGAACTATACTTTTACAGAAAACATAGCTTGAGTATAACCGGCAATTTTGAAAAAACCGCGACCGATGACTTCTTTAATTTTATTACACTGACAAAAGATTTACAAAAAAGAAATTTTAATGAACAGGAAATAAAAGAATTTTGTATAGATATATTCTTATATAAGCTCGGTAAATTGGGCAAAAATATTTCAAAGCAAACATCTCAACAAATTTATTCAGTTTCGTTGGAACATATAAAATTTTTAAAAGAAATTTCTGCAGATTTAAAATTTATTTATAGGTCCAAGGTAAAATTTTCAATGTTTTTATTAAAAGTTTTTAATATATTTTCTTTTAAAATCTTTAGAATATTAAAAAATTTTTCGAAAAATTAATTACACTTCAAACGAGGATTTTTCAGGGAACAAACTTTCCAGAAAAGCAACACCTCTGTCAATGGAATCATCGTCAGCCACTTCATTATCGTTTAAACAAAACAGTTTTATGTTTTTTTGAATTTTATATTTCTTTTCTTCATACCCCAACATTTTTGAATCTTTAAATATTTTAAAGAAGACTTTTGAAATACATCTCAAAGAGTTAGGAATTTTATATATCCATTGATTTTTAAGGACGGCATGTCCGATGTACAAAGAATAAAAGCTCCATATCATTTTACTTACTGTATCGGGTTGCCTAAACCTATAATTTGTAACTATATCGAATTCTTTTTTAAAAAGTTCTATACATTTTTGTGCATCCGGTTTATAAAAAGCATCAATATTATGATGTTCAAAAAAATTCATTTTTTTATTAAACTTGGAATAAAAGATTTCAGAAGTAAATTTAAGTATCCTATCATAACACTTTTCAATCTTCTTTTCAGGATGATAGTTTGGTTTAAATCTTACAATGGGATATCCGTTTTTATTAAAGAATGTCTTTTCCGATACAGTTTTTACAATATACATATCATCATTCGAATACAAAAAACGGTCAGACAGGTTTGGTATATTTACAATACAAGCTTCAATAGCAGGTGAACTAAAAGTAGGTAATGCATTTTGCGGCATTATTTGAGAATGTGTGACTAATTTGATTTTAGGATTGTTTATATTTAACCATTTTGGAATTTGACCATTAGTAACCAAATGGACATATCTTATAAATTTTGCATTTTTTTAGACACTTCTAAGCAAATATTTTAACTCATCATTATTTCTAAATCTGGCAGATATTGTTCCTTCCCGAATCTTGTTTTCATCTTGCATATTTTTATATTTGTTTAATATTTTTATATGCTCGCTATCATTTCCGTCAACCCATAAAACAACTAAATCTATATCCATTTACTATTGTCCCTAAACAAAAATTTGTTTCTTGGTTCTTGTGGCAATAATACCAAATTCAAACAAACTCTTCAAACTTCTATTCAAACCATTTATTATACTTAAAAGAATATGAAACAACTTTATCGAAAGATAAAACTTTTTCTTCTAATTTTTTATAAACATCAGAATCTTTTTCAACATTTGTTTCCAATATGGTTTGTCTGTTATGTCTCATGGTATTGCCTCCTTCAACAATAGCAATATTGTTACCTTCACAAATAAATGCACAATGACTTGCATGTTCATCTAAAGCATTTGTTCCTAAAACTGTAAATTTTAAATCTTTACCTAACATGTGTGCCAATGTAGGGATAATATCCAGATGAGATACAGTATATTCTATTTTTTGCGGTTTAAATATTTTAGGAGCATATATTATAAAAGGAATATGAAATTTATCTTTCAATGTATTCCCCTTTTCTATACCATTAGGAACATGATCGGCAACAAAGATAAAAATTGTATCATCAAACCAATCGTTTTGTTTTGCTTTTTCGATTAATTGTCCTATTGAGTAATCAGCATAGTATAACGAATTCAAATATTTATTTTCTTCCGTTGTTCTGGGATATTTTTCAAACTCATCGGTAGTTTGAGTAAACGGAATATGTGTTGAACCGGTAAAACCTAATATAAAAAATGGAGTACTTTTTTTTAGTTGTACAATTTTTTCATTCATAAACATACAGAAAACATAATACATATAACAGATATCAAAAATTTATAATATTTTATGGATTTTATAGGAACAAACATCATAACAAAAGGAAGACAATAAAATATTGTCATGATTGATAAATCAAATTTTATTGAATACAAAAAAGATTTTAATATTTGAATATTCGTTAATGTAAATATACTGCTATACTTTAACAACAAATAAATTCTACCGATATCAAAAGAAATCAAAGTAATTAAAATCACCGATACTGTGAAAAATATTTTTGTTTTAAAATCTTGATGAAGGATCTTCCCCATTTTAATTCGTTCTCATAATATAACACAATGCATAATATGGTGGCATGTTGTTATGTGGCTGTGAACCACCGGTTTCTAATATGGAAAAAGGGGTGTTACCAGATCCAGATATATTTATATCGCCACCACCACTTCCACCGCCACCGCCACTGAAGGTTCTATTTATTTCATGTTTATGTTTCGGCATTTCATTTATTGTTAATGTATGTTCTTCTTCTCCGCCGGTTGCATCTACCGCATATCTGTTCCCCGCCCCTAAAACAAATCTGTTTCTTAAGTCCGGTGTACCATTTGTCCCGTCGCATAAAACCCATCCTGAAGGTATATCATTTACGGAACCGGACCAAATTATTATTGCTCCTTTAGGCACCATAAAATATTCCGTAGTTCCTATAATTTCTTTTGCACCGTTAGAATCCACAACAAACTTTTTATCATTACCTACGGTTACAGAAAATTCGGAATTTTCCGTAACGGTTGCAGATTCGGTTGTATTTGAATGTAATGAATATGGAACAGCCGTAAGCTTTTCTCTCGGTTCCAATTTTTTGTTCTCTATTTCAATTTCAAGATAACAGTCTTTTTGCCTCCAATCTATATCGGGATTTAAAACTACGGAAAAGACCCCGCTTGAAACCACAACGGATTTATTTCCCGATTCCCATTTTGCTGTTCCGCCGACAAGTTGATTATAAATTTTAAAATTCATAATTTTTGTAGCATTAACTTCGGTTCTATATTCTTTAAGTTTTCCGTTGTATCTTATTTCGTTAGGAACATCCGCAACAGCCAACTGAGCAACAAAAATAAAAGATATCACAATTAAAAATTTCTTTAACATAAAAACTCCAAATAGAAAATTAATATTTCAATAAAAACAATTATTTATTAAATAATATAACATTTTTAAAATTATATCATAAAAAAACAACAAAAAATTTTGTTCTATAAAAAGCTATTCCAACTCTCTAAAAAACTTTATTTTTTTGTGTAATTTTGAAGAAATCAATAATGTTTGGTTATATTTATGAAAATAATGATGAAGAAGAATTGCAGATATTAAACATGCAAAAAAGTCCGCAAAAGTTGTTGCTAAAAAAACACCGTCCAGCCCGAAAAACAAAGGCAAAATCAAAACAAACGGTATCAGTAACAAAACCTGTCTTGTTAAACTTAATATTGTAGCTTGAACAGGTTTATTTATTGCCTGGAAATATGTACTGCCGAATATATGTAAAGATATTATCGGTAACATAAAATTAACAAATCTCAATCCTCTTGCAGCCATTTTTATAAGTTCGGTATTTGTGGAGTTAAAAAGTTTTACCACAGGCACAGCAAAAATTTCGGTTATTAAAAACCCTATTATTAATACTACACTGCTCCACCTTATTGCCATTTTGGTAGTTTGTATTGCATTAGAAAAATGCTTGGCACCATAGTTATAACCGATTAAAGGTTGTGTACCCTGAGAGATTCCCAAAATAGTAAAAATTATCATAGAGTTTACAGACATTACTATACCGATAGCAGCAAGAGCAATATCTCCGCCGTAATGAACTAAAGACCTGTTTAAAATAAAATTTAGTAAACTTGAAGATATTTGGAACACGAACTGAGAAATGCCTATCGCACTCATTGCCAATATAATATCTAATTTTAAAACAAGATTTTTTATTCTGACTTTGTAAGGACTTTTTTTACTTAAGAAGAAATATAGTATCCAACAGGAACTAAACACCTGCCCAAAAACACTTGCCCATGCAACACCTTTCATTCCCCAATGGAAATAATAAACAAATAATATACCTACAAGAATATTAACCAAATTACCGACTATTTGAGTTACAAGTGCTGTTTTCGGATATCCGCTCGATCTTATAAAATGGTTCATACCGGCACCGATACCCCAAATGGTAAAACCTATCATGGCAATATCCATATATTCTTTTGCATAAGGTAACACATCGGAACTTGCACCAACAAGAATAAGTGCTTTTTCTAAAAATATATATAGAAAAACAGATACTCCTACAGAAACTAACGTAAGCATAACAAGAGTATTTCCCATAATATTTTCGGCTTTATCAATATCTTTTTTACCTAAATAAATGGAAAAAAGTGCATTACCGCCAACACCCATAAATGCACTGAAAGCCATATACAAAATTACTAAAGGAAACGTAACCGTTATACCTGCAATTCCCAAATGGCCTACATCGTTTCCTATAAGCAACCTTGCAATGATGTTATACAAAGCTCCGGCTACCATACCTGCAACGGCAGGCGCCGAAAACTTGAACAAAAGTTTCGATAAACTTGTTGATAAAAAAGGATTCTTTGATTTCATTTTTAGTTATGGAAATCGGATTTTAAAGTGTTTCCAATCCTTCCGTTTCCGGTAACCCGAACATTATGTTCATATTTTGAACAGCTTGTCCTGATGCACCTTTAGTTAAATTGTCTTGAACGGAAATTACTATAAGTTTGTTTGTTCTTTCATCTATGCAAATTCCTATATCAAGATAATTAGTTTCAACAACATTCTTAATTGAAGGAAGTTTACCTTCATCCAATACTCTTACAAATTTTCTTCCTTCATAAAACTTTTTATACATTTCTATTATTTCACCAACGGAAACTTTCTTTGCCAAATCCATATAAATACAAGACAACATTCCTCTTTCCATAGGAATAATTTGAGGAGTAAACGTTATTGTTACCGGCTTACCGAACATATTTGATAATTCCTGTTCTATTTCGGGAATGTGTCTGTGTTTTCCGCCGACTTTATATGCTCTTGCGGTAGGTGCTTCGGTTTCATAATAGGCTTTTACACCTTTTCTTCCGGAACCGGAAACTCCACTTTTGGAATCTATTATTATTCCTTCGGATTTTACCAACCCGTTTTTTATCGCCGGAGCAGATCCCAACAAAATAGTTGTAGGATAGCATCCCGGATTTGCAATAAGTTTTGCGGATTTTATTTCGTCTTTATATATTTCACTCAAACCGTAAACGGCATCTTTTATATATTCTTTACCGGTATGTTTTACACCGTACCATTTTTCGTAAGTTTCAAAATCTTTTATTCTGAAATCTGCCGATAAATCTATAACTTTTTTCCCTGCTTTTATTAAATCGGGAACAACTTCAAAAGCAACCGCATGCGGTAAAGCTAAAAACACAACATCTGTTTCATTTTTTATTTGTTCTATATTTAACGGATAACACTTTAAATTTAAATCTGCATATTTGGGATAAATATCTTTTAAATCTCTAAGTTCCGATGTCGCTCTTCCTGCAAGAACAGTTATTTTAACATCTTTATGTTTAGATAATATTCTCAATAATTCTTCTCCAGTATATCCTGTAATACCAATTATTCCAACTCTGATCATTTTAAACACTTCCTTTTTTATTATTTATATTTTTATATCCCGATAATTTTACAAAATTTTAAATTGTTTTTATACAATAAAAAATCAACGGTTGATATTTCGGCCAACCGTTGATTTTGAATTTCGTTCCAAACTATGCAGCCGCCAAGATACTTCTTACTGTTTGTGCGGAAATATCTAATTGTTTTGTAACTACCAATTTATCTCTCAAGCTATCATCCAACAATATGTTAACATTCATAAGATTTGTCTTTGCATTTTCTATCTCATCTTTAGCTTTTATTTCTTTTATTGCAGTTTTATTTGCTATTATTGTCTTTCTAACATCTTTATTTAATTCTGTTCTTATTGCATCAAACAATTGTTCAACAGTTTGATTTGTGTCCGGTCTTGCATTTAACAACTCATCTAATTTTAATTCTGCATCCGCCATAACAAGTTGTATAGCTTTTATTCTAACATACTGTCTGTACTCTTTATATTCTTTTTTCAAGAATTTATCTCTCAATTTTACTTGATCTTCTGTTTCAAAAGCAGACTGGCCCAAAACAAAACTGTCTACTATTTGATTTACAGCTCCTCTTATTGTACCAATTGCTTCAAAGTAGTTTCCCCCTTCAAGTTCAGTTTTTAATCTCATTTGTATTACAGGCGGTAATTGTTGATACATTTCATATAATTTAGCTTTTTCTTGTGATAATTCCTCTCCCGCCTCTACATCTTCAATTGCATTCTGCAAATCTTTCATCATTTTTTCTAATTTTGTTGTATCTGATGTTGTTAAGATTGATTTAATTGTGCCACCTTCTCTTAAATTTTCCAATAATCTTTCTCTTACATTTTTTATCTCTTCTCCAAATTCTTTACCGAAATTATAATCACTTACCGCAGCGGTTTCTTCGGTTATTCTCTGTTCCGGACTTTTCGGCTTTAATAATTCATTCATTGTTCCGAACATATTTTTAAATATATTTGCTAATCTTTCTCTTAAATTTTCTAATCTGGTTCCTTCATTATCGGTACATAATATATTTGCAAGGTTTCCGGTAGATAACATATTAGATAATATAGCTTCTATTTCTTCGGTACTTTTATCTTTTATTACATCTCCATATCCGATAGCATATTTTTCTGTCATTTCTGCTACTTGATCTACATTTATTATCGGTATTATTCCGTTATCGGTGTATATTCTATTAGCATCAATTCCTTTCGCAGTTGCCATATTTACATACATTTGAGTTTCTATATGTAATATCCCTTCACTATTATTTGCCGCTAATTCTTCTAATTTGCTTAAGTCTCCTCTTTCTGCTTCGTCAAGAATTGCTCCATCCAATTTAAAATCATCACTTTCAAAAGCGTCTCTTATTTCTTCAAAGTTTCCTCTTAGTATAAACCTAAAACCATCCGCTCTTAATCCAGCAATTTCAGATCCATATTTTTCTAACTGACTTGCATTTATTATTATTGTTGTTGCAAATTGTTTGTTACATTTTGATGCAAGATTTCGACCGATCTTTTTCATACCCGACAAATCTAAACTTACTTCTACTTCCGCTCTTTGCATCCCGTTTATAGCTGCATTTGCAATTCTGTCTTGAATATTTGCTAATGATTGTTTTACTTTTTCATCATCTGAACCAGGAATTATATCACCTCTTTCCGCAAAAGATATTACTTGTTCATTCGAAAACTCTAAATTTTTTCTTCCTTCACTATATGCTGCCGCTATCAACTCTTTTATTTTTTCTCTACTTAAATCTATACCCTGTTTTGAATATACAAGTAATTCATTGGCACTTGAATCAAAAGTCATTCTGATTTTAGCTTGTTCGTTTATTAATAATCCGCCTCTTTGTCTTGCTTCTTGTTCCGTTATTATTCTTAATTTAACTATATTTATCCCTGCACTTTTTGCTCTTTCTCTCAATGCTTCATCAACATCTACATCTACTATTATATTCTTTCCTTTCATATCCATAGCTTTATTGGTATCGAATATTTCGCCTATTGTATCCATTATCAGCTGTATAGGATTTACACTTGCTTTTACTAAATCAATTAAATATTGATATTGCATTTCCTCTGTTGTACTTTCCTGCTGAACACTTACATTACTATTTTCTACAGGCATAACTATTCCCATCTCAATAAATATATCGACAAGTTCTGAGCCTGAAATAAAATCATGAGTTTTTCCTACAATTTCTTTTTGAATATCTTTTGATGCAGAACTATCAGTTAATTTAACCAAATTTAACAGAAACTCTAAATTACTTTTATCATATGGATCTATCATATTTATAATCATTTTTTCGAACGGTAATATAATGCTATCTGTTTTTAAAATTTCAAATAAGCTATGAACATACTTTTTTAATTCATCTTTATAATCCGATGATAACGAAGGATTTCCTTCTATTAATGCTTCTATCATTTCTTCCTTAGTATTAGTATTAATTTCTTTATTTTCTATATTTAACACCAACTTAGCATTATTATTAGAAAAATTTATTTCAATTTCTTTATCGCTTAATTTTTTAATATTTGATATTATTAACCCTTCACCAATAGGAATATCATTCGCAGAATATACATAAGGTTTCTTATTTAATCTATTTTTTTCTATTCTTATTATCCTTAATCTACCATCAACTATACCTATCATTACAATTGTTTTTTCTGTTCCTCTACTTCCGATTAAAAACTTTGCATCGAGGCCACTATCTTTTTTAATTTCCATTATTTTCTGTCTTGTAACAACATCAAATTTATAAAGTTCATCATAAAACATATCATTATAAAATATAAATCTATTATTCTCGAAACCTATACAATATTTTATTCCTACAGAATTTGTGCCAGCATCTTTAGTTCCCAATATATTATTGTGTTCGTCTACTCTTACTTTAAAGAACAACTCTCCTTCTTTAATTTTAGAATCCAACTCTGAAAATTGTACTCTTTTAACTGTTGTAGCATATTTGATTTCTGCTGTATAATTATCTTCATATTTTTTGCTATCTATTACAAAAAAAGTTTCTATTCTTTTTTCATTCATATTAATAACTACCACATAGATTTTGTTATTAATGTTTTTTATATATAAAGTATTACTTTCTCTTTCCGAACATAAATCCCAATCATTTATTATAGTACCAATTAAATTTTCTGATGAGCTATCCATTAAAAAATCCAATGTTATTGCAGAATTAAAAGCTACATTTGCGTCTTCATACCTATCTATATATTCTTCATTACCATTCATCAATATAGAATGACCATCACATATATGCAACCAATCATCAAAAGAAAACTTGATTCCCGTAGGAAAATTTTGATCAGATTCATTGTTTTTAGTTATACGTATAGTTTTATCTGTCGTAAAATCATCACCAAACTTTTTCTTCCAAGACATATATGCATATATAACGGCATACATTTTCATTTGATTTTCTCTTTCTCTTTGTTTATCTTCATCAGAAACATCAGCAAACACATAATCATGAATTACACGACTATCTTCTGCCGTAAAACTGCCATCAAGTTTGAACAATTTAGTCAAAGAAGCCAAAACATCTTCCGGTAAATCTTTGGTTCCATTAAATAACTCTTCTAAAACATTACTCTGATTTGAATCTGTAACAGAAAAATGTTTATTAGTTTTTTTAGAGATTTTTGCAGATATTATTTCAATATCAGCATTTGACAAAGAAACATTCACTCTTTCTAACATTCTTTTTATTTTATCTGATACTGACACTTCATTTTCTTGCGTTGTTTGTTCAACCTGCGGAACTGTTTGTTGTACTTGTTTAAACAAGGATATTATCTCTTGTCTAATGCTTTGTTGTACACTTTCGTCTCTCAACTTTTGAATTTTTCTTTGTTTAGATAATTCTATTGCACCCAAATTTTCAAGAATCTGTTCTATTTCATATGATTTATATTTGCTTCTTATTAAAAAATTTGTTAATTCATAAAAACTATCTCCTGCAACATCTCTCATTAAATTAAAGAATGCTTTTTCGTCATTCGCGCTTACAGACGAAGCAAGCCATCTTTTTTTTGTCTCATAAAATACAGGCGCAAAGTGTTGAGCATCAATTCCTAAATATTCTAATTGTTCTTGTAAATCTTTTTGTTTTAATCCAAAATCATAAATTGGTTGAATTAGAGCTTGATTCCGCCCTGTATCAAGAAGTCTTAACAATTCAGTTTGCCATAAGTCTATTCTTGCTTCCGAAACGCCACTCATTCTTTTTATATTTTCTATAACAGAATCTATACTAAAATCTATACCGGAATTTTCTATAATAGAATCTATAATCGAAGATTCTATCTCTTCTGGCAAAACAGTTTCACCTTTAATACCATTTTTCTTAGCAAAATCTTTAGCTACTATACTAATAACTTCTCCCAAAATAAAATATTTTTGTTCGGGAGTGAATTCTTGTTGAGTCGTTTGTGTTTCTTGCTGTTGCTGTTGAGTTTGTTCAACCTGCGGAGCTGTTTGTTGTGATTCCGGTTGTGAAACAGTAGTTTTTCTTTCTCTTTTTTCCCTTTCTTCTAATAGTCTTTGTGTATTATCATTTTGGGAAACACTTATTGAGTAAAAACTCGTATCTCCATTTCCTATTTCCTTTTGTATTAAACCAGAGACTATACCATCGGCTGCATCTTTTCGAATATTAGACAGGCCGACATGCATACCACTTATTTCCCCAATTGCGGCAAAGCTTAATATCTCTTCAGAGGTTTTCTGCCCTCTATTAAGTGTATTATATACTGAAAAACCTGGCGTTACACTTTTTTTATTACATCTTAAATATATTGGTTTTGAAAGATCTCCTAAATTACCATGGACAACAGCATTTTTTATAAACTCACGCATTATTATATTTCCATAAAATTGAACGCCGGAATTTCCTGAAAAAGAATAAAACCATGTTTTATCCAATAGACTGACTAATTGCCTTCCGAATTGGAAATATAATGCAATTTTCTGCATTTTTGTTAAATTTTCCACATTATAAGCTCTTGAAAAAGGATATATTATCAATAATGTATCTTCTTCTCCGTTTTTCATTAATTTTTTTATTTTCTTTTCATTTATATCTTTACCATCTGTATCTACACCTGCATCCAAGAAAACAGTTTCAATATTTTCATCTTTAACACTTATACCTTCTTCTGTCTGCAAAGCTTTTTTTAACGTTTCCAATTGTGTTCTAATTTCAGGATCTTTAGGTTTTTCTCTACCATATTCATCTTTTGTTACTTCTATAGATTCACCACTTAAATCTGATACTATTCTAGGCATTTCCTCTTGCTTAACAGCACTTACAAGAGTTCCTGCATCGTTACTTTGAATAGTAAGATTATGTCTGGAAACTTTTATTTTCAAATCAAGAAAATCTTCTATACTTTCGATTGTTGTATATCGTGATGATTCCAATGTAAAAGCATCCTCGCCTTCAGACTCCACATAAATGACTAATTTTCTACCTTTTATACCAATATCTATATAATCTTTTGTCTCTTCATCCTCATTTGTTAAACCTGCTAATTTTGCCGTTACAGAATAAATTTTTCCGTTTTTCTCTATCAAAATCGTAGCCGGTTTTTCTTCATCATTTCTAAATACTACTTTATCTTTTGATTTTGATTTAACTTGCTCTTGGTGTATTTTCTGGACACCAAGATTCCACATAAGGTGGGTTATGAATTCTGTAGCAAAAAGGGTAGGTATTCCAAGAAATCCTGCAAAAGGACTAAGGGTTACAGCCAATACAGTACCTGCTCCTACACCCAGCCCAATACTTAATGCTCTTATTACCCATATAGCAATTATCTGTGCCATAGTAGGATTTTCATGTTCTTCAATAAAACTTTCAATTTCTATATTTTTTCCAAACACAGTTGTATTTATTGGAAATATTTTCCAAAAATCCAACATCTCATACCATACACCTAATACTGTTCCTTTGAAACTGGACCTATCTATACCTTTATCTTCTAAATATTTTTTTGTCTTTTCTGTTTGTAATTCTACATAGTAAGATTTACCTGAATGCCTGTTCCTAATTACATCCGCAAGCCTACTAAGAAAATTACTCGGTAATATCGTAGCAACAGATAATAATCTCTTTTGTTCTTTGCTTATTTTTGGTATATTTTTTTGAGTCTGTACTGTATTACTTTCAACTTCTTTCGCTTCTGTAATAAATTCTTCAAACAAAACTTGTACCTCATCATCAACCATAAATATTGTGTGGTTAGAACTTTCTATTTCAGCATAAAAAATATCTTTAAGTGTTATTTCCGTTGCATCATCATGTTCTTCAAGATAACTGTTAATTGCATATTCCAAATTACCGGTACCGGAAGACAAAGAATAACCGAAAAGCATTTCTTTACCCGCTTCGGTGACAATCTGTGGACAAAAGTTTATATTTCTTCTTGACAATTCTTTCTTTATCATTTCAGCTGTCACATAAGAATGACAACAAGACAAATCTATAGTTATGTGTTCTATCGTATTTTTTATATACTCATCACCTTCCCCTTTCATATTTTTTATTGCTTTTTCTATGGAATCTGCAATTTTTTTATCTACTCTAACGGAACCAAACTCTGAATATGCCCATATTCCATCTGCACCATGTCCGTTCAATACTAACAATAAATTTTCACTTTCTCCTTCCTTATATCTAAAATTAGGAATTTCATTAAAAAAGGCATCTACTTTTCTTCTTAGTTTAAATTCTCTTATTGGACTAAAATTAGAAAGAGATTTTTGCATATCCGTAAGTTCTTCACGTTTATATTCATCTCCGGCAATATAAATTCCAGCAAATAATTGAAGAACTGTCGTGACAACAGGGAAAACCATCGGCAAATATAAGAAACTAAATGCAGGGAAAATTAAGGATAGAGCGAATAGTCCTAAAACTCCTATTGCGACAGGTATTCCAAGTTTATCTAATTTTTCAAAAAATTTGTTAAGTTTTTTTCTTCCGGCATAAAAATCTTCTTCACCTGTTTCCTCATAGACAGCCAACATCTGTTCAATTTCTTTTTCAATTTCCGCTTCATTAATTTCCTCTCCGTTCTCTTTCATTTCATTAGTAAGTATAACTCTTAACATGTCTCTATAAGCTTTGGATGTAAATCTGTAACCTTCAGTCCCCATTCTTATATCAGCTCTTTCATTGTGATTGGCAATCGCTACTCTTGTATATTTGCCAATAAACTTTTTTTCGCCGGACTTTTCAAGAATTCGCGACATTATATCTATTGCTTTTGGTATAAGAGTTTCTAAATTCTCATTAACAAACTCTTCCGTAAGCCCCGTTGCTGAAATAAATCTACACATTTTTATGGCAGTTCTGTACTGTATTGAAACAGATAAGTCTTCGTATTCTTTCTGAAATTCGGGAGAAAGAAAAATTTTCAATGCCAACGCATTGTTTTCTAAAGAAAAATGGTAAATGGTTTTTTTTGACAAATCGTTCAACAAATCAATTAATTTGGAATAACTGCTATCATCCATTTCTATATCTGTAGAAAGCAGTTCCAAAAATAGCATTGCAGAAGCTATATCTGTTACTCTAAAGTTTTTTTCTTTTAAAAAATTTAAAGTATCCTTATTAATTTCATTAAGTGAACGAATTGTTGATGATAATTCATTGTCATAATATCCACTTGCATTTAAAAGAGGCTCTATATTTTTTGCCAAATATTTAACTGTTTCTTCATCAAAATCTTTCGTTAAAGGGAGAAGTTTTCTTGCTAATTTTTTCCTCATACTCCAACTAACCATTTCTCCGCCGGAAAATTCACTAACAAAAATATCTCCGTATTTATATCCGGAAATTATAGATTTTGCACGCATTTTTTTTATATTCTTTAGAGAAAAACTACGTCTCTTTAAGAAATCCATTTCATCTATCTCGCCTTTCAAGTATTTTTTCAAATTATTTATTATATACCTGTTTGTTTTTTTTGCGGTAAAAGCTCCCTGTAACATGTATCCAATTTCTCTACCTGAAAAATCTTCATTTTCAATATCAATATTTTCTTCTTTTACAAATTCATCCAAGATTTTACATATTTTATATATTCTATTAACCAAATCCTTATCATCTTCTAAAATGTTGATATCTGAATCTGCAAACCAAAGATCTCCAAAGGAAAATTTTGCAGATCCGTTGGTACGAAACCACTTCATCAATATTCTTGCTCTATCTATATTTTCTTGAAGCTGATTAATATTTATTTTCTCTTCAAAATAAGGTTTAAATATACTTATTGCAATATTAGGACGCATTCCATTAGTTATGAAATAATATAAATCATTGTGAATAAAATTTATATCCAAATCTCTTTTAGATACTTTTTTGAGTTCCATCAATACTTTAAGGTAATCTCTAAGATAATATTTATGAATATTTGATAATTGTTCTTTTATATCATCGGATAACTTTCCGGTTAATTTTTCTATTTCTTCTATTACTTTATCAATATCCTCATAGTCAATTTCTATGTTCTGCGTTTGTTGAGCCATATATTGTTCTTGAGATGATAATACTGTTGATATTGTTTCCGGTAATTTATCACTTGAAAAATATTTATCAGAAATTGTTTTCTTTCCTATATCCAAAAAATCATATGCCCCAACAACAAATTCAACAGAATCGGCAATAACTTTTTTCATCTTTTCAAGTTCACTTTTACTGTATTTTTTAAAGTATTCCATTGCTCTAAGTTCATCGACATCTTTAGTCATAATATCATAAATTACCAATATTTCTCGTTTTGTTATCGCATTTCCTTGTGCCGTTATTGCATTATCATTTATTTTGTTCTGCATCGCCATTATATCCTTGGGGAAGAACATTAAATTTCTCGGCAAAAAGAAATAAACTTTTTTCCCTGTTCGATTACAATCCAACAAAACTTCGGGAATGTATTCTTCAGGTACATAGCCATTGGCAGATTTAGATTTTCCGGAATCAAAAAGAAGTTTTCTGGCACCATCAAACCAATCACATAAATTCATTCCATATTCAGAATCAATAAAAGCTCTTAAGAAATCATATCTTTCTTCTGTCTTTCCATCCGGCATTGTTTTACTGAAAAAAGAATCATCTTGTATTGTTTGTATAACTGAACGTAACCCAAAAACATACCCATTATATCTATTAAAACGTTTATCTTCATTATCATATTTTTTTCTTGTTACATTTGCTTTTCTTCCCTCTGTCCATGCATCATATACAGTTTTGTATTTCACCAAATTGCTAAATTGTTCAAGCTTGCTATATTCTTCACTCGTTTTGTATTCTTCGTATTCTTTTTTATATGCATCATACCACTCAGTAACTTTATTGTATATATCCGTAAAACTTATAAGACCGCAAAAAACGTTAAGATATTCATACCCTTCACTTGCCTTATATTCTTCATACCATTTATCCAAATTATTTTTTTCAGTTCTTTCTTCGGGATTTAAAAACGTTTTACTCATCAACTCATGAAGTCTTTGAAGATTTTCATACTCTTTACTTTCCTTGTATTTCTCGTACCATTCTATTTCTTTATCATTAAAATGAGATTTATCCATAAGTTCATCAAGAAGTTCAAGTTTATCGTATAGTTCTTTTTTATTATATTCTCCATACCACAACATAGCCGTATGTAATAAAGATGCATCATCTGCTTTCCAAGAATCCCATACTTCTTTTACTTCTTCATCTAAATTCAAAAATTTTAGAATACCTTTTAATTCCGGATACTTTACATATGAAATATCTATATCATAAAAATAATGAAGTATATTTGTGACCGTCAATGTTGTTATTATGGCAGGAATTACAACCGCTATTGTGAGTGGATTGATTAAGCTTATTATGGCAGGTACAATTCCAAAACCTATCCCTATCGATAGAGCCCTTATTCTCCAAACAACAGCTGTTGCAATTTTCCTTTGTAAAGGAGTTTGAGGGCGGTGTGCCGCAACAAAATTCGGCATCCAAAAAGCAAATGTTTCAATATTTACACCTATTGCTTTACCTAATCTGGTGTTTTTAAAATTTTCCCCGGCTTTGTCCTTATATATCCTTCTTATTATTTCTGTGTTACCAAGTCTGTCCAAGAAAGCTTTTGTTCTATCAAGAAGGAGTTCCATATATATCATATTCCCTTTCTTCGCTAACCATCTTTGTACAAGAACAGTGCGTTCATGTTCTTCGTATCTATCAAGATATTCTGTTATCTCCATTTCTTTCGTACCATAAGTAATTTCATCCGAAGAAAGGTCTAACATCTCAAAAACTTTCTGCCTTAAATTATCAAACAAATTTTCCATCTCTTCATTCGTTACAGCAAAGACAGTATAATTTGCAGAGGCTCTTTCTGCATTATGAAAATCAGCCAAAGTTAATCCTTTTTCTTTTCGCTCTTCAAATTCGCTTTTGTGTGTCAAAATATATTCTATTAAAGATACTTCCTTGTTACTCAATGTTACATTTGAGCTTCCGCTAACAAGATCTGTCGAACTAATTGAAACAGGAGAACTCTTCATATCTATAAATTTGCCTTTCAAACTTTCATAACCGGCATCAGTTACTATATTAGGAAAAGATGGTTTTAGATTTTCTTCTTCTAATCGTTTTTTCAATTGTTCTATTATATTTATTGAAGAAAAATATGACCAACAAGTAGCCAAATCCAATGTTATTTCACTTAAATCCAAATTCACATCTTTTCTCTTTGCATCTACTAAAGCTTCAACTATATCTTCTACCTTTAAATTGTGTTCACCTGTAGATAAATGTGTTGGTTGTCCATGCCCGGAATACATTGCATACATATTTTTTAATCCGTATCTGGCTTTATTTTCAGGATAAAATCTAATAGTATCCAACCATCCATTTATGGTAACTTTATCATCAGAATAATCTCCCGTACATTTAAAATAATCTCTTTTAGGATTAATTCCCAACAATTTAAAAATTGATTCCCAACCTTCATTAGTACATTCTTCTTCCATACCTAAAAGGCAATAAAAGCCTGTTTCATTCGTTACGGTATTTCGTGATTGTAGTTGTTCTACTCCTTTATAATATATATCCATCAACATTGGGAGTATTTTATCTATTTGTTGTTCAGTTAAATCAGCAGCCTTATCACCTATTGTGTAATAAAGCAATCTTCCAATCTTCATTGCATCTTCATAATCCGTCATTTTGGTTTTTGTTCGTTTATTATCTTGAAAATATTTATTCAACAATATTTTAAAAGTTAAATCATTTGCCTCTGTAGATATATCATCAATTCTTCTCTCGGAAAGTTCCCTTGCTAACGGCAATAAAATTTTATTAAGATTTTCGTCTGAAACATTCAAGTCTCTTGCAATACGTACAAAAGAGCCTATTATCGCCGATTTATTAACCCTATTACTACTAATAGGTGCTCGTTGAAAAATATCATATAACTCTTCCCATCTTGTTCTAGCCGGTGTTCTATCCGTCTGTTTTGCTGCTATCTTAGAACTTTTTTTAGCTTTAACTCTCGTTTTCTTACCATCTTTTGTTGTTTCAAATACACTTTCGTCTTGAGAACTTTCATCATATACGCTCTCTAATTTTACATTTTCTTGTATGGTTAAATTTCCATCCTCATCTATTACCGCAAAAACCCCTCTTTTATCACTTTTAGTATCAAATATCTCAATCATAACCAGATTTTTGCCATCTTCCGATTTTACATTTGAAATAACATCTCCGTAGTATAAATCATTAAAAGAAACATCTGATCTGAATTTTCTAAAAAACTCTGTTACTCTATCCTGCTCTTCTAAAATTTTGCTAAATCCAAAAACCCTCATTCCTTGATCGAACGGCATAACATATAAATTTCCATCAACATAAAAAGAAAAGCTATTGTCCGTAGGTTCCAACATCAGATATCCATTTCTTGTCGCTTCATATTCGTCTTGTAAACGACTCATCTCTTTTTTTTCTACTTTATCTCTGTTTATATGGTGTGTCCACTCATGAACAATAGTTGATAATACTTGTCTGTCAAGATTAAATGTTTCATCTTCATTATAATTAACGGGAATTATTATAAAATCTTTTCTCTGTCCGTTAATTTCAACCGTATGCGCACAAGCACTTCCCAAGAAATATTCATCATCAGAATCTGTCTTCATAAAAATTACTTCAGGAACATTATCATAATCACTGGGCAAATTTAAAAAAGACAATGCTTTACCAATATCACTTCTAAGAAAATCTCTAACTCCTTGAGAACTTGAAACGGTAAGAGATGTTTCCAAATATTTTTTTGACTCCGGTGCAAACATTGTATTATTTCTTTTAAAACTGTTATAAAGTTGTTCAAAAGCCTCAGGGGAAGATAAAATTTGTTCCATATTTGGAGTTGAATATTGTATTTCAGTTGAAGCTTGTTCCACTTGAGTTATAGCTTCTTGCGGTGCTATAGATTCTGCCGTTGAATGTTGTAAATATCCGGGAATAATAGCGGATAACAATAATGTCCCAATTAAAAATATGCCCGCAATTATAAGCCTTATTTTTCCTTGCTTTCCTTTTTGTTCTTGTTGCGTTGCAGGTGTTTCATCTTGTTTTTTTTCTTCGGGTTGTTCCACACTTGCTTGTTGATCCGCTTGTTTCTGAGAAGCTTGTTCTTCTGTTATTTCCGTTTGCTCCTTTTCTATCTGTTGTTGTTCCTGTCCTTCAAAACTGAAATATTCTTCCAATAGTTTATCTATTTGTTTTTCATGTTGTCTATAAAATTCCGGATTTTTCTTTTGAGGATATATTCTCATAAATTCAGCTATTGACATTGCATACGGTTTACCATCTATTCCTTTAACAACAATATCATATGGTAATACAGTATCCCTACCTTCGTCCGTATCAATTATAATCATCGAGCCTTCTGCTTTTTTCGACTCTTCTTTTTCCTTCACTTCTCCAAAAGAAACTGTTACACTAACTTCTTTTTTTGTAGCATTGAATATTTGTCTTACTCTTTTATCCTCACTTACTTCCGTTCTATAAATTCTTTCAAACTTTTCCCTTTTCATAAAACTTACAGATCCGGTTGCACTTATAACAAACATAGGATTTACGGAGATATTATCTGTTCTTGCTGAAAGAGTTGAATTATCCGGTTCCACATCATATATTCTTATACTAAAGTGGTTATCTTTATCATATTTAGATTTCAAAACATAATATCTGTTACCTTGTTCATCATATTTTTCTTCTCCTTTTTTAACGCCTTCTAAATATCCGTGATCTTTTGCATATTCTAAATCAAATGCCTGCACATCAACTTCCGCACTTGTTACCGAACCTCTCCAAATTAAATCATCCGCCGTTAATGCCGGTCTTATAAAATTTTTTATTATTTCAAATATTTTTTTCGCTGCATTTTTCCCTTTTTCTCTTAATTGCTCATTAACCTTTTCTTTCTCAGCTGTCATATCTACATCCGCATCTTCCATATCAATAACATGAATTCTTAACTTTTCTAAATCATCTCTTCCTTTTACACCTTTTTCAAAGAATATACCCAATAATTCTTTAACTTCCGGAGATAATTCTTTAGATCTTAATAAATCATATAGTTCTCTTTTTGATGCACTAACTTTACTATCATCAAAAATTACATCAATTACTTCTCCTTTTTTATTTCTAACAACATCTTTAATTACACCTTCTTCTATTAAATCAACCAAGAATAAAAGATATTCAACTGAATTATTTATCGCTCTTTTTTCTGTTATTGCAGGAGATTGATTATCTCGTGCCAATATTCTGCTATTTATTAAAAATATCTCATTTTTTTCACGATATGCATTTAATAAATCATTTTCTATAGATACTGCTCTACCACCGACAATAATTGCAAAATTCGGAACATTTTTTATTTTTGCAACAGCCTCGGAATAAACTTTCCCGTTTTCGGCAACAAACTTAAATGCATTCATAAACTCCATTAAATTTGTTCCGTTTTCCAACAAATCCTGTTTATCCATTTTTCCAAGTAAATCTTTTATATCTTCAAATGTTTGCTTATTCGGAAATTCGTCAGGCTCGACATACTCTAAGTAATCAGTTGCTGTAACATAAACCATTAAAGCATCATACATTTGAGACAAGACTGTTGCTGTAGCATCTATGCTACCTTTACTTGCTGTCGGGCTCGACAATATACCAAATCTTTCCTTTCCAAGAGTCTTTGATATTTCTTCCATCAAAGGTGCTAATACAGATATTGTTATCCTGTCATAATCACCTTGCGGTGCAGAATAACCTACCAAAGAGAAGAACATTTCAACTTTGGCAAATGCTTTTTCTATTTCTCTTCTTACTTGTTCAGAAGATTTTATTTCCGAAATATTCCACAATTGTTTTAATAAATCTAACTGCTCTTTTAGTTCTTTTTCACTACATTCTTCTAATTCTTTATCATCATATTTAGATAGTGCTTCTAATATTCGTTTATACTTATCACTCCTGCTTTTTAATAACTGTATATGATGTTCGGATAATTTAGGCAATGCTTTTATTTGATTAATTATCTTGCTTTTTATTTCCTGTTCTCTTTTTTGTGCACGTTGTCTTTTGTTCTTTTCTCGTTTTTGTATACGTTGTCTTTTGGATTCTATTTTGTTTTTTGTTTTTCTCAATGCTCTTCTGATACCTACTGCAGCCTTTTGCACAACTGTACCACTCTCCATCGTACGCATTTCTTCTTCGGCATTTTTTAATATTTCCTTTATGGAATCGACTTGCCCATATTTTAAAGCGTCTCTTAATTCATCCAAATCAACAAATTTCGCCAAATCAACACCGACTTTTTCACCACTTATTTTCTCTAAAAATTTCACAAAATCATTATCATCGGATTCCAAGAATTTGCTCTCTTCAATATTTCTCTTTATATTTCTCATCTGTTCGGATATTTCTTGGGCTGTTTTTTCTTCTTCAGCCGTTAAACTCATTGTATCTATCTGGGCTACACTATTCGGAAAAAGTTCTTTTGCTATATCAACACCGAAAGCCATAACTGCAGCTTTTACTCTAATTTCTTCGGAATATGCGGAAAACGGTAACGTTGCCAATGTTTGGAAAGAAATTTTACTTTGTTCTTTTGCTATTTCATAATATGTTTCTTCTGCGAGTTTTACTCCGTCTGTAACATTCGGAGTTATAACGATATAACTTACTCCGTGATTTTTTAATATCTCTGTTACCGTTTGAGAATGGAAACCTCCGGTTATTACAACATCTACTTCTTTTACACCTTTCATATTGTCTATTATTTTGTTTACTTCACCTTTGGCTTCCACTTCGTTTTCAAGTTTACCCAACACACTTTCTTTCGTAAACATATTGTCGGTAAAATATATGTTTCTGTCGGTATTTATTTTATAGAATTTATCAGCTTCGGCTATATATTCATCCAACATGCTTAATACTTTATTATCTACGTACTTATTCCATAATTGTCTAAATGTATCTATATTTTCTTTATAATATTCATAGTCGCTTGCCGTAATTTTACTGCTTACATAATCTCTTAAATATCTTTCAAAATTTGTTAAAAAAACGACTTCCATTTGTACTTTCGTTTCGGAAAATTTCGTATTTATTTCTTCAGTCAATCTTTTTTCTTCGTCTATTAATTCCAACGGATTTATTTTTTGACTGAATTCTATATAACCGAAATAGTTATCCAAATTAGGGAAATTTACCGTTAAATCCAATCCCAATTCTCTGCTTATTCTTACGATATATCCGTACAATTTATCTATCTTTGAAAAATTTTCTGTATTATCAACCAACATTTGGTATGCGGAATTTGCTAAATTTTCTCTCAACAACAAAATTAAGTTTTGTAATTCGTTGGTTATTTTCGAATAATCTAAAGTTTTCTGCATTTCCAAAAGAGACATATAAGTAAATGTGTTTTCGTATTTACTTAAATCTATTCCCAATTTATCTATATGTTTGGATAACAAAGCATAATATTTCTGAGGTGTTATTGTTCCTTCTCTGTAATTTTTTGAAAGTTCTTCTAA
The DNA here is from genome assembly GCA_017528425.1 of Elusimicrobiota bacterium. Classification (GTDB taxonomy): domain Bacteria; phylum Elusimicrobiota; class Endomicrobiia; order Endomicrobiales; family Endomicrobiaceae; genus Ruminimicrobiellum. The sequence goes on from JAFXOV010000021.1 coordinate 50,313, forward strand.
TTTATACTGCCTTTTTGTGTAATATTGTTTTTTTACTTCGGCCAAAGATTCGCTAATTGCATTTAATATTACATTTATCTTTTCTTGATTTTCTACTATCTCACCGAATCTCTTTAAATTTTCCAAGTACGGAATTTTTTCTTCCAATCCGCTTATTATTTCCGTCTTCCCGCTTACTAAGCTGTAATATTCCGCACCTGTCAATCTTCCCGTATCCAACATCTTTTTCAAAATTTCAACTTTCTTGGATGGTTCTATTCTGTCACTTATCCATTTCGTACTTAGTTGTCCGTATACACCTTCCAAATAAACATTTTTTACTCCGAAACTTTTATCGAATATTTCTATTATGTTACTGATGTTTTCTTGAACTTTCGGATGGCAATGCAAATCTTGTATGTTTATTATTACTCTGTCGGTTCCTGCATAATGTGCACTTGTTATTTGACCATAGTTATAGGGCAACATGAAATCTTTAAATATTTGTTTATATTTTATTGTGGCCTCTTCGTTTGTCATGGCATTGGCAACCGTAGGCGCAACAACAAAAGACCAAACCAAACAAATTGTAGTTATGATACTTATAAACTTTTTAAATTTCATTAAAATTTTCATATTGCCTCCAATAAAAAAAGCTTGTATTGTTTTTATACAATACAAGCCCTTTCTATATACATTTTATTATAATCAACTGATATAGATCTCGGTAAAACATTAAATAATATTTTGGTTAATAACAGCAGAAAGACACTTAATAACCAAAATGGTATTTTCAACGGATATTCTATTACCTTGCTCAAATAATTTGTTATGAATAAAATATCGTTGTTAACATTGTTAAAATTAAGGCCGGAACTTAATATAGTTTTATACACTATCGATGGAATCAGGAATTCGGTTATTTTATTAAAATCTTTTTTATCGGTATCTTTCTTACTGTTTTGTTGTTTGTTCCCGTTCATCTTTTGTGAAAGCATATTTGCTAATATATCATCGGAAAAAGTTTTCACGGCAAAAAAATGTTCAACTATGCTCGACTTAACAAGATTAGAACATTTGATGTTTGTTATAGTCAAAGACATAAAATTGAACATCAAAAAAAGCATAACAAAAAGAGAGAATGCTTTATTTTTTAAAGACACTTTCATATGATAATTATAGTCTATATTATTTGATTTTTCAATAAAAAGATGTAAAAAAATTGTAAATTGTTTTTGTTTAGATTTCTAAGGAATGATCTTCTTTTGTTGATTCTGTCGGTTCTATTAAAACAATAAATTCACCTAAAATGTCTCTTTTAGACATATTTTCGATAACCTCTTTTATTGTTCCTCTGATAAACTCTTCGAATTTTTTTGTAAGTTCTCTGGCTAAAACTACTTTTGTGTTTTCACCAAAAACTTCTTTACAAACTTCCAATGTTTTTAAAATTCTGTGAGGCGATTCATAAAAAACAATTGTTTTTTGAATACTTTTTGCTTGTTCCAATTCTTTTTTCATCTTACCTGTTTTTTTCTTTAAAAAGCCTAAAAAAACAAAAGAATCTGTTGTAAGTCCCGAACCGACCAAAGCAGTTATCAAAGCACATGCTCCAGGTAACGGAACAACATTTATGTTTTTATCTATTGCTTCTTTTATAAGATAATATCCGGGATCGGAAATAGCAGGCGTTCCGCAATCGGAAACAAGTGCAATATTTTTACCGTTTTCCAACATCGATATTATTTGAGGTATTCTTTTTAATTGGTTCTGTGTATAAAAACTGACAAGCGGTTTAGATATTTTCAAATGAGATAATAACTTAATGGTTTGTCTCGTATCTTCGCAAACTATAGTATCAACTTCCTGCAATATTCTTATTGCTCTTAAAGTTATATCTTCTAAATTTCCTATAGGTGTTGGCACTACGAATAAAGTGGCATTGCTCATATCAATCTATAAGTTTTTCTTCCTTCAAAATATTTATAAATATATCTACTATCTTGGGATCAAACTGTTTACCTGCACCTTCCTTTAACTCTTTAACTGCAGTTTTTATAGGCATTGCTTTTCTGTAAGGGCGATCTGAAGTCATTGCATCGTAAGCATCTATCACGGCAACTATTCTTGCTCCCAACGGAATTTCTTCTTTTGCAAGACCTTCCGGATAACCGGAACCGTCATACCATTCCTGATGATACAATACCATCGGTGCAACGGGAGATAAAAATTTAACGGGAGACAAAATTTTATTGCCTATTACCGGATGAGTTCTTAACATTTTCATTTCTTGTTCCGTTAACTTTTCTTTCTTCAACAATATATTGTCCGCAATTCCTATTTTACCGATATCGTGCATAAGTGCGGCATATTCTATATTTCTTACAATGGTATATGGTAAATTCATTTTAACGGCTATTGCTTTAGCATACTTTCTTGCTCTATCGGCGTGGTCGTAAGTGTATGCATCTTTTGCATCTATTGCTCTTGCCAAAGTTTGAACCATTTCAAAATAAAAAGATTGCAAATTATTAAACAGTTCAATATTATCCAATCTCATTGCTGCCTGGTCGGCCAAAATCGTAATCAATTTTAAATCTCTGTCGGTAAATTGTTTCTTATTTTTCGGGGAATTTATATTTAATACACCTATAACTTTACTCTTAACTTTTAAAGGAACGGATATAAAAGATTTTGAAGTATATCTTTCTTCGTCATTAGGTCTTAAGAATCTGACATCGGTTTCTATATTTTCAACGAAGATATATTTTCCGGTACTTACAACTCGACCTGCAATACCTTCACCGATTTTCATCTTTGTTTCTTTTCTTATTTTTTCGGATAACCCCTTAGCGGAAATAATATACAATTCATTGTCGGAATTTATGAGCATTAACGATGCCAAATTGGAATGAAGAATAGAACAAGCGGTATCTACAACTGTTTGCGCAACTTCTTCTTTAGATAAAAGACCTGTAGCCGTAACCCCGAATTCATGGATACTTGCCAACATCATTATAAGATTATCTATATCCATCGTATGAACTTGAAGTCTTTCTTCGGCATAATTTATTTGATATCTTAATTTACTTACTTTATATTGCAGTCTTTTGTTTTTTAAAAACATATAGACTATCAATACAAAAGCAATACTAAAACCTATAGTTATTAAAATATTTGTTGTGGTTAATAACATTTTACTTGTTTATATATACCTTGTAATCAATGTCAGAAAAGATATTGTTTGTATATTCTAAGTTAGAAAGGAAACTTTCGTCAACAGAATTATTTTTTATTTGATTATATAATGTTGTGAAATTATATATATGTTCCTTCGTTCTCTTTTCTGCATATTCTACCATTGTTCCCGTAGTCATAATAAACGCCCAATCCGAAGATTGTGCCAACAACAATTCTCTTGCAGCTTGATTTAGTGCTCTTAATTTTATCCCATCAGCAGATTGGTTTGAGGTTGCAATTTCCACCATCCTGTCTGCTGCCATATTCAAATGTTTATATATCCAATCGTTTTTAGGATTCAACCAAACTTTATAATATCCCTCATCTCCCCAAGATGAAGGTGACGGCTGACAAACCTGATTTACAGGGAATTTATCTAAATATTGAACAGGAGTCATAGGCTTAAACGAAGCATTTGACTCTTGCATAGTTCTAAATATATGATTTATAAAGTTAGGACCTTCAAACCACCAATGTCCGAAAAGTTCGGCATCATACATTGATACAACCAATGGTTCTTTTTGCATAATACCTTGCAAATGTTCTATTTGTTTTGTTCTGTTAAACACAAAATTTTCCGCATGCATTTTTGCCTTGTTATTTGCCCATTCAGGATTATAAGGTTGTTTTTCGTTTAAAGGGACTTTACCGGTTATTCTGCAATATTTTACACCTATATTTCTTCTTACTCCGTCGGAATGCAAATATGGTCTTATGTAGTCATAATCCAAATCGTACGCCAAATCTCTGTAAAATTCTCTGTAGTCTACATCTCCGGGATAACCGCACTCCGCACTCCATACCTGATGTGCCGTTTCCATATCCCTACTGAAAGCAGCCACTCCGTTCTTGCAATATATCGGAGCAAAAACTCCGTACTTAGGTCTTGGAGTTGCATATAATATTCCATGCGACTCTAAAAAGAAAAATCTTATTTGTGCTTCTTTTAAAAATTTTTCTACACCATAAGTATAAGCACATTCCGCAAGCCATATACCGTTAGGTTTTCTTCCGAAATGTTTTTCATAGTCCTTAACCGCAACCTGTATTTGTGCCCGTTGAGCTGTTTCGTTTGTCATTAAAGGTAAAAATCCGTGAGTAGCACAACAAGTAATAATTTCAAGTTTGCCGGCATCTTGAAGATTTTTAAAACCGGTCAAAATGTTACCGTGATATTTCTCCCAAATTCTTCTGCAATTTTTAAAATTTTGTTCATACATCAAAGCAACGGAATGATATTCGGGTAAATTTATGGTTCTTATAACTTCTTTTTCGGATAGTTCTATAAGTTTATTTAGTTTTGCATAATATCTTGATTGCAATAAAGGATCCGCCAACATATTTGCAAGAGACGGGGTAATCGTCATGGTTACCGCAAAATTAATATTGTCTCTTATAAAATTTTCAAAAACTGATAAAAGCGGAATGTATGTTTCTGTTATGGCCTCATACAACCAATCCTCTTCCAAAAAATCAGGATAGTTTGGATGGCGAACGAAAGGCAAATGAGCATGTAATTGAAGACACCAATAACCTTTATTATTCATTAATATTCCGAACTGCTAAAATTTTTATTTAGTATCTTTTTTTACTTCAAAAGTGATGTTTTTCTTCATCGTTCCATCACTTGAAACAGCTTCTATCGTATATTTATCTTCACCGTTCGGCAAATAAAATCTTACTGAAAAAGAACCATCCGCAGATAATCTTATCGGTTGTCCCTTCAATGTTAAAGTTGCATCCGGTTCTGTTGCTCCGTTGATAATAATTTCGGTATCTGCTCTTAACCAAAAACTCTTTTCTTTATTTTCACTCATTTGGGTATTTTCAGGTGTGTATGACGGATGAGTTTTAAATGAGCTTGAACTGCTGCTTATATGAGAATGAGAACTTGGCAAAGAAATCGATACAATTTCTTCCCATCTTTCTCTCATGAGTTTTGCTATATCGAAAGAACTCATTCCAACTTGATTTACGCCGGAAATCTTTAACAATTTTTCAAATTCGATTTGTAACAATGCCCATTGTTCGTCGGTAATATTGGATACTCCGTATCTTGGCATACTGACTTTATTGGATCTTGCAACGGAAATAAATTTTCCGTCTTTTGTTAAATAACCTAAATCGGCACACCAACATCTGTTGAATTCACCTACATTTATGTACCAACTGTTTGATTTAGGAGTAACAAAAACATCAAAATACCTGTTAGCATTACTGCCGTCAAAACTTATGTCTGTTGTATCATAAACTCTTATAACCAATTTGGAATCCGCAAATACAGATTCGCCGTATTGTTGTTTTAATTTATCAATATATTCGTTTGAAATTGACCAATATGCAAAAATACAAATAGGGTCTCTCGGTAAAATCGTAATTTTTGTATCACCGTAATCTAACGGTAAACCGGTTTTATTTACCGGTTTTTCTTGGTTACCTATTTTTGAACTTAATTTTTCAGACATAATAATACCTTCTTTTAGAGTTTATAATATATATTTAAATTATTTTATAAATAATATACAAAATAGTCAATACAGATTTCAGAGAATTCTATATTTTGACACATATTGAAAAAAAAATAATAATTTGATATATTCTTTTAATCAGTTTGATTGGAGGATTTAAAATGTCTTACAAATGTTATGTATGCGGAAAAGGTTCTTCTTCCGGAAATACGGTTAGCCACTCTAATAAAGCTACAAAAAGATTATTTAGACCTAACCTTCAGGAATTAAGAATAGTAGTTAACGGCAAAAAGACAAAGGAATATGTTTGCACATCTTGCATTCGTTCCGGTAAAATACAAAAAGCCATATAACGAAATTTATCTTTTTAATAAAAAAATACAACTCTCAATTTTTTGAGAGTTGTGTTTTTTATTTGTAAAAAAAACTATTTCTTTTTATGCTCTCTTAGATATTTCCTTATTCTGCTTCTGGCTTGAGCCGTTATCGCTATTGATAACCAGTTTTCCGTAGGCCTTATATTTTTTCTGACCAACGCTTCGCATCTTTGACCGGTTTTCAATTTGTAATCCAAAGGAACAATTTTACCGTCAACTTTTACACCCATACATCTGTCGCCGATATCACTGTGAACGGCATAAGCAAAATCCAATGCGGTTGCACCTTCGGGCAATTTTATTGCATCTCCCTTGGGAGTGGTAACATATATTTGATCAAAATTACATTCCGTTTTTATTGCCGTTAAAAATTCATTTGAATCTTTTACATCTTTTTGAGATTCCAAAATATGTTTAATAAATTCCAAATGATGTTCCATATTTATATCTGTTTGTTTTAAATTTGCAGCTCCGTTTTTATTGAAAGCTTCTTTATATCTCCAGTGTGCTGCGATACCGTATTCTGCTCTTCTGTGCATTTCTTCCGTTCTTATTTGTATTTCAACTATAACATTTTGATCGGAATTTATTGTTATATGTAAAGATTGATACATATTTGCTTTAGGAACAGCAATGTAATCGGTGAACGAATTTTCCAATATATTAAATTCGGATTGAACAACACTCAATATTGCGTAACAATGTTCTTTGGTATCCGTAATAACTCTTAGACCGAATAAATCTTGTATTGCAGAAAAAGGTTTTTCCTGCCTTTGCATTTTTCTGTAAATACCATATAAGTTTTTAGGTCTTGCAAGAATTCTGTATTCAATGTTTAGCGGATCTATTTTTTCTTGTATTTGTTTTTCAACAATCTCGAGATTTTTTAAATTACTCTCGGATCTTGCTTCCCATTTACTCTTTATTTCATGATATTTTGTAGGCTGCAAAACTTCAAAAATCAAATCTTCCAATTCGCTTTTCCACTTATATATACCGAGTCTGTGTGCGAAAGGAGTGTACAAAGTTAAAGTTTCAATTGATATTTCTTTTTGTTTGTCGGGAGGAAGATATTTTATTGTTCTCATATTATGAAGACGATCTGCAAGTTTTATTATAATAACTCTTGTATCTTTAACAACCGCGAGAAGCATCTTTCTCCAGTTTTCAGCTTGTTCGGTAATATTATCATTAAATTTATATGAATTGATTTTCGTTACACCTTCTACTAAGGTTGTAATTTCTTCACCGAATTCTTCTTTCAATTCTTCTCTTACAACCAAAGTATCTTCTAAAACATCGTGCAATAAAGCCGCACATATCGTTGCTTCATCCAATTTTAATTCGGTAAGAATTTTAGCAGTATTGAAACAATGGTTGATATAAGGTTCCCCACTTGCTCTTGTTTGACAATAATGTGCATTAGAAGCAAAGTTGTATGCTTTTTCTATCAAAGCCAAATTTGCATTTGGTAAATATTCTTTTACTAAATTCTTTAATTCTTCTATCATATTACATTAATATCCTTACGGAAACACTATATTGAGAAACTTTTTCTTCTTCTATTTTATATGTTTCTCCTGCCAGTGATATGGATACAATTGAAATATTTATTCCGGCACCATAAGTATATTTTATATCTTTTGTTTCAGTAATAGACGGGCCTTGTGCACCTGCTCTTAATACTAAGTATCTTCCTATATATTGCTCAGCACCTATGGAATAAAAATTATCGTTTTCTATATTTCCAAATCTATAAAATTTCTTATTCCAATCAACAAGCAAATTAAATGTTCCCATAATATAGCCGACACCTGTTCTTATTCCGAATGGTAGTTGATCAAAATCATAATTTTCCCACCACATAATACCAAAGATATTTTCAAAATTAACACCTACATACATATTTCCTTTGAGCGGAGCCATAATACCTATATCCATAGTAAAACCGTTACCGGAAGATGTTTGTGCAAAAGGTGTTCCGTCCATAACAGAACTTTCTGCTAATGTTCCATACAAATAAGATAAATTTAATCCGAAAGAAACACCTTTTTCATTTACGTTTGCCGCTGAAATAGTAATAGCTTTTATATGTTCCGATTTTTTATAAAAATCCGAACCGTCACGTTCTTCTACATCATGAGAAGAAAAAGTTCTCCAAGATATTGCCCCTTGTTTTTGGTTGACAACAAAAGATGTAAAACCTAAATCTATCGGATTATAGTAAACCATATCGTTTTTGTCTAAATCAGTATTTCTTATTATAGAAGCAGTAGCTTCCACTTGTATAGCTTCACTGCCATTAAACCCTAAACTTGCGGAATTATAAAATACTCCTTCCAAACTGTTTGGCATAGCTGCACCGGAATAACCCATAGCAAAGCTTCTGGCACTCAGCCCTGTAGAATCATAAGAATTCGGCATAGTTGGAGGTTTCTTTGCAAAAACAATGTTAGCCGATATAAAAATTAAACTTAATGTCAATAAAAATTTTTTCATAGTATTACCTATTTTAAATTATATAATTTTGCATACATTCCGTTTTTATCAAGTAACTCTTGATGTTTGCCGACTTCTGCAATGGTTCCTTTATCTATAACCACTATTTTATCGGCATTTTTAACCGTAGAAAGTCTGTGAGCAATCAAAACAACTGTTCTGTTTTTCATCAATGTTTCTATTGCTTCCTGAACGAGTTTTTCCGATTCACTATCTAATGCTGATGTCGCTTCATCAAGAATAAGTATAGGTGGATTTTTCAGCATAGCTCTTGCAATAGCAATTCTCTGTTTTTCTCCACCGGAAAGTTTAATACCTCTTTCACCGATTAAAGTATTGTATCCTTCAGGCATTTTAGAAATAAATTTATGTGCGTTTGCTGCTTTTGCCGCCATTTCTATTTCTTCATCGGTAGCATCAAGTTTTCCGTAAGCTATATTATATCTTACGGTATCATTAAATAAAAAAACATCCTGAGAAACAACACCTATTTTATCTCTTAAAGATTCTAATGTTATATTTTTTATATCTGTACCATCTACCAAAATTGCACCGGATTTCACGTCGTAAAATCTTAAAAGCAGGTTAGCAATTGTGCTTTTACCCGATCCGGAAGAACCTACAAAAGCAACAGTCTGTCCTTTTCCTATATCAATATTTATATCTTTTAAAATCGGTTTATCTTGTTCATATTCAAAAGAAACATTTTTGTAAATAATACTGTTTGAAAAAGTATCTATGTTTTTTGCATCCGGAGCATTTAAAATATCAATTTTTTCATCCAATATTTCAAACACTCTTTCCGAAGCAGATACAGATTGTTGTATAGTTGAATTAAGTTGTGCAAAATTTTTAATAGGCTGATACATTTGTTGAACAGCCAATATAAATGCAGTAAAATCTCCCAGTGTCCATACTCCGTTAATTACGTCTTTACCGCCAAACCACAAAACAACTGCAACACCTGTCATAGATAAAACTTCCATTACCGGTGTAGTTCTTGCATCAACTCTGACTATTCTTTGTTGAACATTGTAATAATCTTTATTATTAACGGCAAATCTTTTTTCTTCATGTTTTTCTCTGCAAAAAGATTTTATAACCGAAAAACCGCTTAACATTTCCTGTAACGATGTATAAATTTCGGATATTTGAACCATACTCTCTTTAGATGCTTTTCTCAATTTTCTGGCAAACTGAGCAAGAGGTATTCCCAATATAGGTAAAACTACCACTATAAAGAAAGCATATTTCCAATGAAGATAAAACAATCCGCCTATCATTCCGATTATTATCAAACCATCTCTTATAACCGTAGGAGGAACTTTTAATAGTGCACTTTGTAATGCCCCGATATCGTTTGTAACTCTGGACATTACTTTAGAAGATGTATGTGTAACATAAAAATTGTGAGATAAAGAAATTAACTTTGTGTATAGTTCTTGTCTTAAATCTTTTATTGCATTTTGTGCAACATAATTTAAAAAATAAGTCTTACCATAATCTGCAAATCCTTTTACAATATATATTAACGGCATCGCTATACATAAACTTACCAACATTGTTTTTGCTTTTACCGGATCATCATTAACAAAAACACCATCCATTATGATTTTAGACAAATATACAAGTAAAGCTGCAACACCAGAATATATTGTCATTGAAATCATGGCAAGAACAAACCTTCCTTTATAAGGCATCGCATATTTTATCAGTCTTTTATAATCCATCATCGTCCTCCACAATTCTTTTTGCTACCCTGTCGTAAACTCCTTCCGGACCTAACTGTTGTCTGAAATTTAATAATTCTTTTTTAATAGAAACATATTTTTCTTTTTTTAAAATATTTAAAATATTGTTTGCTAAATTTTTGGCTGTAGCTTTATGTTGTATGCACTCGGGAATCAATTCTTTATTCAACAAGATGTTTGCCAATGTGATATATTTAACTTGAACTATCAATCTTGCAAGTAAGTAGTTTGCCCAAGACAACTTATACATAACTACCATAGGAATCCCCATTAATGCATTTTCCAAACTTACAGTACCCGACGGACATAGAGCTATATCTATTTTTCCCCTTTCTACAAAATCGTTCCCGTTTTTAACTGTTATATCATCGGGAATATTTTGTTCAAAATTATCAACGGAGAACAAAACGAATTTCGCATTAATTTTTTCTTTTAATATTTTTACCGTATCCAATATTATCGGCAAATGCCTTTTAATTGTATTTTTTCTACTACCTGCAAAAAGGCCAATGGTCACAATTTCTTTAGTTTGCTCTTCCGCAGCATCATTTATATTCGGGACTAAATCAACTAACGGGTTACCTTCAAAATAAACTTTTACATTTCCCTTTTCGTACATTTCTTTTTCAAAAGGAAGTATAGGAAATGCAATACTGACATACTTTGCGATATTTTTTATTCTGTATTTTCTCGAAGCCCAAACCTGAGGAGTAACAAAATAATAAACAGGTATTTTCAACTCATGAGCAAGTTTTGCGACATGAATATTAAAGCCATAGTAATCAACCAAAATAACTTTGTTTATCTTATTATCCGTAAGATATTTTTTTACGGTTTTAAATATTTCTTTTAAAAAGAAAACTTGTTTTATAGGAAAAAAACCGAAACCGTTTATGTTTACGATATCTTTAATAAAATCATCCGCAACAGTTTTTAGTTGATTTCCTCCAATGGCATAAACTTTACAGTCACGATTATTTTTTATTGATTTTATTAAATTTGCCGCATGAATATCTCCCGAAATATCACCGGCAGAAATAAAGATTTTTTCATTAGTATTCATATCTTAAAATTATATTGAAAAACAAGATAAATTTCAATAAAAACATTGATTTTTTTTGCAAATTATTTTCAGAATTGATGTTTATACGAAATGTTAATCGACAAACAATATATCTTCAAGTTCTTTTAGTTGAAAAACAACTTTCTGATCTTGCGGTATTTTTAATAATAAATCTTCTTTTAATTGTGTATATTTCCCGGTTTTATCCAATTCCATTGCCTTGGTATAATCTTTTAAAGCTTGTTCGTACATATTCAACTTTTCTTCCAACATACCTCTTTTTGCATAAACAAAAGCATTTTCATATATTTCCAAAGACTTATCATAATCCTTTATCGCATCTTTATAATTACCGAACATAACTTTTATGTTGCCTTTATCCGCCATAGCCAAATCATTTTTCAATATTTTTTCATATAAACTTGCTCTCAGTATATAATATATTCTTTTCTCTCTCAATGATAAAGCTTTGGTACAATATTCAATAGCTTTATCATTGTCACCTTTCTTTTCCATAAGTTTGGCAAGAGCATAATATGTATCATCTTTGTTTGCATCTATTTGTAAAGATTTATTAAAACTTTTTAGAGCATCATCATCCTTATTCATTTCCATTTGTGTGTTACCTATCCATAAATAAGCTTGTGCGGATTGTTTTATTTTTAATGCCTTATTAAAATCTGCCATTGCTTCTTTATAATCCTGATTTTTAAGTTTTAACTCACCTCTTGCGATATAAACTTCGGCATTTTGTTTCATTTCCAACGATTTTGTAAATTCTTGTATAGCAACAGCATTTTGATATGAACCCGCAATAGCACTAAAATAACCTTTGTCTGCCTGTGCCAAATCTTTTCTGTTGATTAATAAATACAAATCAGATCTCTTCAAATAAAACTTCTTTAAATTTTGTTTTGCTATAAAACCGACGTTTTCTTTTTCCATATCTATTGCGATTGTATAATTTAAAATCGATTTCATATATTCTTTTTGTTTTTCATAAATTTCCGCAGCCAGCACATACATTTCTGCCTTCGGAGATATTTTTAATGCTTTTTCCACGTCTTTCAATGCTTCCTTATACATTCCGACTTTATATTCTGCTTTAGCCGTTAATTCCCATAATCTAACATCATTAAACTGAGAAACAACACTCATTTTTTCCAATATTATATTTTTATAATTTCCTAACTCATAAAAGCAGTTCCACCTGTTTACTATAGCTTCCAAATTTTGTTCCAACTTGAGTGCCTTATTATAAAATTCTATAGCTTGCTCATATTTTTTTGAAGCAAAATATATTTCTGCTATTTCAAAATATACCTCTGCACTTTTTGCTATTTTTAGTGCAGCGTTAAAATCATCTATAGCTTTGTTATACTGCTTCATTTTAGCTTTTACCTTACCTCTTTCCAAAAAAGCTTCCGATGTTTTTTTCAATTCGATAGAGCTTGTAAAATCGTTTATTGCTCCCGTATTGTCGCCATCTTTACTTTTTAATAAACCCAACTTGTAATATATATCGTAAGTTTGTTTATTTCTTAAAACTTCCGTTAATTTCTTTATTGCCGAATCATAATTTTCGTTTATAGCATCAATAGCAGCGCTGTCTTCATCAACCAAATCAAATTTCTTCATGACTTTATACAATTCATATCTGTAAGTGTAGTATTCCAAATTATCGTTATCCATCTCTATTGCCGTTGTATAATCATGTAAAGCATTGTAGTTTTGTTTTATACTTTGATAAGCAATTCCTCTTCTTGAATAAAACAAAGCATTCGGTGAAACTTTTATTGCATTTGTAGTATTTCCTATCGCAGCTCGGTAATTACCTTTTTTAAAATTCGCGCAAGCTAAAAGTGCATGAACATAAGCGGAATTTTCTATTGCTAAGGCAGCATTAAAATCTTTAATTGCATCATCATATTGCTCATATAAAAGTTCGGCTTTTCCTCTTGATATATATGCACGAGAAGAAATTTCTATATCCAAAGCAGAAGTATAATCACCGATAGAGCCGTTATAATTATCCAACAAAAATTTAGCGTCCCCTCTTTCCAAAAACAAATCGGGATCTTCCTTGTCGGATTTTAAAACTTTAGTATATTCAATTACCGCTTTATAGTAATCACCGTCTCTTACCAATTTCCTTGCATTAGAGATTATCTCCTCGTCATCGGCAAAGACGATTGTTACCAAAAACATAAAAGAAAATAATAATAAAATTTTCTTTAACATAAATTTATAACACCTTAAAATATTTTGAAACAAAATCTTTAAAACTGCACTCGTACTTTTTTACATCATAAAAATAATTTTCAAATCTTTTAAAAACATCTCTCCCTTTTTGTATAGCCTTAAAATATTTTTCGTTCTCATTTATTCCGTTATCACAAACCTTTATTTGTTCCAAAACTTTTTTATATTTGTTTATGGAACTGTTTGTATTAACAACACTGATTTTCGGCAGTTTATTCTTTTTAACGGTTCTCACCTTTCTAAAATTATAAATTTTTGAAAGAATGTAAGAAAAATATCTGTCTGCTTCCGGTAAAGAATAACCTATAAAGCACCAATTATCCGCTTCCTGTAAAATACTTTCAACCTTACTCCAAATTTGCATTATATACTTATTCTCATAAATTCTGTTATTAGTAGGGTGAACAATATAAGGTTCCACAGAAGAAAGACCGCAATTGTAACATTTTTTCTTTCCAATCAAATCCAAAGGTTTGCCCTGCTTTGATATTTTGGAAAAAACTTTACCGCAAGATTTACAGAAAACCCAGTTTATAGAGCCATGCGGTCTTAACAAATTTACTTTTCTTTTTCGCGGTCTGTGAAACCATTTTTCAAGTTCGTAATTCCCTAAATCTATACCGAAATCCACATCAAAACTTTTATTTTCATCCTCATCATACATCGATAGCAATACTCTGTCTAAACAAATATCATAATTAAATGTAATAAAAGATATATCAACATTCCTTTGTTTTTTGCATCCGTTATATATCTTCTGCCCGAGTATTGTGTACGGACTTTCAGCTTTTTTATTAAAAATATTATGCTCTTTTAATTCAGCATCTGTTAAGGTTGCAAACATTATACCTTTCAACAAACTGTCATAATATTTTTTTATTTTTTCAATCTGTATATTGCCTATATTTTCATTTTTGGATATTGCCGTTTCCAAAATATTGAAAATCGTTTCCAAAGAAATATTATCTATTGACTTGTTACCCGTAAAAACTGTTTTCAACAGAGACTTTATTTCTTTCGAAACCTTTTTGTATTCCTGTATATGAGACCCTTCTTTATTCTTAAAAGCAAACTCTTGCTTTAATATGTTCTTCAAAATCTCGTCTTGTATGGGCAAGTTGTCATCTTTACTGGCACCTGCACCCATAATAAAAACATACTTTTCTTTAGGATTCAATATAAATTTATTCATACTATGCCTACTGTTCCAATATAATATTATAATCTTCCCTTGTAACAGCATCCGTCGGAATAATATCTATATCTTTCTTAAATAATTCCTGCAATCTCCTTTTTCTTTCAACAAAATATTGTGCAACATCGGGATGCAACTTTATTTTTATTTTCCCAAAAAACTTTTCTATTTTCATTTGTTCTATTTCCTGACAAACGGAAATAAAAACAGATTCTTTTGATAATATAAGGCCAAGTCCGTGACATGTAGGACACGTATCACCCAACAAAGAAAACAACGATTCTCTTTTTCTTTCTCTCGTCATTTCTATAAGTCCCAAATGAGTAATAGGCCATATTTTTATTTTAGCTTTATCGTGTTTTGTCGCTTCTTTTAATGCTTCCAAAACTTTTTTTCTGTTCTTTTCTTTTTTCATATCAATGAAATCTATAACTATAATTCCACCGATATTTCTTAATCTCAACTGTCTTGCAACTTCCTGTGCAGCTTCTATATTTGTTATCGTTCCGACTTCTTCTTGTGTATTATTATTTCCCACAAACTTGCCGCTGTTAACATCTATCGCACACAAAGACTCTGCTTCTTGGATGATAAGGTATCCGCCCGATTTTAATCTTGCTTTATTTGATCTTAATCTTTTAATCTCTTCTTCTATCCCGTAAGCTTTGAAAATAGGTTGTTTACCTTCATACAAAACAATTCTATCTTCAAGCTCCGGAGAAACCGTTCTTACAAAATCCACAACATCGTTCAACTCTTTTTGGTTATCGATTTGCATCATTTTCACATCTTCGGTAAAGTGATCTCTAACCGTTTGAAAAACAACACCTAAATCTTTATGAACACATGTCCCGCACTTCGAATTATTAAATCTGTTTATAATAGAAGCCCACAATCTCGAAAGATACTTCATTTCCCTTTCTATTTCTTCTTCGGTCGCATCCTCGGCTTCTGTTCTAACAATTATCCCGCCTGCAAGATCTTTCTTTAAATTCTTTACAATATTTTTTAATCTGTTATATTCTTCCTTGCTTTCTATCTGTTTTGAAACGCCTACACGTTTACTAAACGGCATATATACCAAAAGTCTTCCCGGTAAAGAAATATCCATCGTAACTTTAGGGCCTTTCGTGCTGATAGGTTCTTTATAAATTTGAACCATTATATCTTGCCCTACTTTCAACATATTTTCTATGTTCTTTTCATTCTTTGATGCAACAATATCCGAAATTCCCAAATAAGCACTTTTACCGAATCCTATATCTACAAAAGCAGACGATAGTCCCGATACTATATTTTGAACTTTGCCTTTGTATATATTATTTAAAATCTTTTCTGTTTCTCTTCTTTCTATAAAGATATCGGATAACCTATCATTTTCAATGACGGCAACTCTGGTCTCTTCGAAAGTTCTGTTTACAATTATTTCTTTACTCATTTTCTCTATAATTCTCACTTGCCACCTAAAAATTTATGTCCTTTTAAAAACTCATATATCTTCTTAGCCATACTGTATATCGTAAAATCGGAATTATCTTTAAGCGCACCTTTATTTTCAACATACAATGCTCTTGAAGAATTTTTTGCATAATCCGAAAGCAAATTGTTTATAGGTATATCGTCCGGATAACCTGCAAAAACTAAATTTGTTTTCGAAGTAAAAGCTTTGTTTCTTAATTTGTCTATATCAGATAAAATCCAGTCGTTTATAATTTGTATTTTTTCATCATAATCAACTGTGTTTATCGCCATTATCGATTCCAACCCTTCACTCGGGAAAGTAATAAGTTCATTCAAGCCTCTCGCAAAAAATAAAACTTCCGCGGTTATTTCACCCTTATACAACATAAAAATCAGCTCTAAACCTTTATAACATAAATTTAATTTATTTAACGGATCAACCAATACTCCGTCTTCAAAACATTGCAATGCTTTTTGTTCACAACCTTCACTGTTTTCAGCTAAATAAGCTGAACCGAGTGCATAGTACAACATACTCTGCGATGGTTTTTTCTCTATTATCGAATTCAAAAAACTTTTAGCCTCATCGTACTTTTTAGCTTTTATCAACTGCCATGCCTGCTCATAGGTTTTTATAGTAGCCATAAAGTTGTTATCTACGGTAAAATTGTCCTTTAAAACATAAAAATTCGGTATAACTTTCGGTTTAAAAGTTTTATCCGGTCCGGAACCCATCAATTTATTGTAAACATTACCGATAATTTTTGTTAATTTACTGTTTCCCGAAGATCCGTATAATTTTGACATCTCATTATTAATTTCGTAAAGATCTTTTTCCTCTTTTATAACTAACGGTTTGTTTCTATCCCTGTTCTTTATATATTCGGAAAGGCCGTACAAGTTATGATAATTGGAATCACCGACATTAAGTATTACGGTCTCTTGATGCTTTTTGCTAAACAAAACATCACAAAGTTCCAAACATTGAGTTGTGTTCATATCGAACTTTGTAACTTTACTTACATTTATTTCACCCTTACCAAAATCATCGTCTATCAAACTCTGTAACATATCTACATATTTTGTATTTAAATAGTCGGACATATGCACACTATCGGTGATATACAAAATAGATTTATCTGCAAAAATAATAGACAATGGAAATAAAAGCAACGCCATAATTGTCAAAATTTTAAATTTCATAAACAGTTCCTTTATTTTCAACAAATAGCCTTTCTCTTTTAGTATACAATATTTTTACAGATTTTTCTTGTATTTTCAATAAGTTTTGCAAAATTTTTTCAAGTTTCATATTTTTTGTAGGGCCAAATCTTAAAAATATTTTTAATGTATTATCATCAACAATTTGTATTTCTCGTATAAGATCTTTCACATCTATTACTGTTTCTTTATTCTTTTTTATCTTTGTAATTAAAATTTTGTCCTGTTTTAAGTATTCATCTATATCGCTCTGTTTTATATTAACACCTTTAACCGTATATTCAGCCAAATTCACAACAGATTCTATTGACGGGAATCTTAAAGGAATATATTTTGCGTCAAGCAATTCATACCCTTCAGGTAATATTTTTGATATTTCCTGTTTTATTATTTCTATTTCAACTTTTTCAGTCAAAGATAAATCTACATACTCACTGTCACTTTCATAACCTACCGCTATCGCAGGTCCGAAAGCTGCTTTTACCTGTGGACTAAAACCGTTAGTGTATGCTAACGGCAACTTTGTTCTTTTTAATGCTCTTCTGAAAAAATCTATTTGTTCAAGTTGAGAAACATATTTTACGAAACCTTTTCTCGAAAACTTTAACAATACTCTGTTTTTGGTTTCAAAAATTTCTTTCTTTACTGAAGAGATGTTTTCCGGGAGTTTTGTTATTTGTTTTTCTTTACCTAAAACAGCATTTGCCGTTTCTTTTATTCCGTTCATGTAATCGTTATATAAAAATTTGTTATCTACCCCGAGATTTATATGTTGCCACGGTAAAACTTCATCAAAACCTCTTCTTCTGTAAACATAGAAATCCAAATCAAACCCTGCTTCTTTTATTGTTTCCATCCAAACTTCAAAATTGAATTTGTCTTTCCACTGATCAAATCTCATACCTTTTTGCCAAGCAAGATATATTGCTTTAGATACTCTTCTGTCTGCTCTTGCCAAAAAAGCTTCAACTATACTTGCCTGATGATTGTGTGCTCTGATATCTGCCGGTATTGATTTATGAGCATCCGTTATTACATTTTTAAAATATTCACTTGAAAACATCGGCTCCCACTGGAAAGCGGTTTGTGCTTTCGGGACAAAAGGAGATATTGTGATACTGAAATTTAATCTGTTAGCCGTTTTTCTTACTTTATTTATAAGATCTTTTATTGCCGTTATATCTTCCGGCTGTTCCGTGGGAAGGCCTATCATAAAATATAATTTTATTGCTCGCCATCCCATTTGATACGCAAAGTTAAGGGTATCGACTATTTCATTTTCGGACAAGTATTTCCCGATAACATTTCTAAGTCTGTCCGAACCCGCTTCCGGTGCAAAAGTTATCGATGGTTTTTTATCTCTGTTTAAATATTCGGCGACCTTTAAAGAGAATTTATTACATCTCATAGAGGGCAAAGTAACATTAAGATTTTGTTTGTAATATTTTTCGTTTGTTTGCAGTAAAAGGTCTTCCAAATCTTTATAATCTGTGCAGGAAAGAGAAGAAAATGAAACTTCTTCATATCCGGTATTTTTTAAACTTTCATCCAACAAATTTAAAACCGTCTCTACTTTTCTTGCTCGCCAAGGTCTGTAATATTTCGATGCCTGACAAAACCTGCATCGCCCGACACATCCTCTTGCAACTTCAATATTTAATCTGTTATGAACTGTTTCAACAAACGGAACAATTTTGTTGTTATGGAAAAAAACTTTATCTAAATCTACGATTGTTTTCTTTATTGTTTCAGGCACACCTTCAATATTGGGTTTTACCGATTTTACCGTATTATCATCGTTATAACTAACATCATAAAATGCCGGTATATAAATTCCTTCTATCTTTGAAAGTTCAAAAAGAGTTTGTTTTCTGCTCAACTTATTTTTTTTGCAAGTCCTGTAAGTTTCCAAAATCCTAATCATGGAAATTTCACCGTCTCCTACCGTGAACAAATCGAAAAAATCTGCAAACGGTTCCGGGTTTGCCATAACAGGACCACCGCCTATAACCAAAACATCATCTTCTTTTCTGTCTCTTGCAAAAACAGGAATGTTCGATAAAGACAACATATTTACAATGTTTGTTCCGACAAGTTCACATTGTAAACTGAACCCCACAATATCAAATTCGTTTAACGGAGTTTTTGATTCCAAAGAAAATAGGTTTATTTTTTCTTGTCTTAGTATTTGTTCCAAATCGATATCTGGAGCATAAGCTCTTTCACATCTGGCAACTTTCTTTTCGTTAACCAAATGATATAGTATTTCAAGACCTAAATTCGATGCACCTATTTCGTAAATATCAGGAAAGCATAAACATATAGATACATCGTTTTCCATATCAGGTTTATGCGAATTTATTTCATGATTTATATATCTTGACGGTCTTTGAACCAATGGTAATATTTTATCCAAATCAAGCATTTGTATTTTCCTTATTATTTCTTTTTTCTTTAAGTTCTCTTATTTTGTTTTTATACTCTTCATTTTTTTTATCAAAATTTAATAACTGCTCATAAATTTTAGTTTCTTCTTCATAATGTCCCATTATGTCATATATTTTTATTAATTGTTTACAATAATCAATATTGTAAGGTTTTATATTATATGCTTTTAATGCATATTGTTGTGCTTTTCCGTAATCTTCCTTACGATAATATATTTCACTTAATGAATAATATATCAAATCTTTACTCCCTTTCATATCTTTTTCAATTCCCAATAATGCAGTTTCTGCTTCATCAAAATTTCCAAGTACAATCAAAAAATTCGCATAATTAATTAAAGTTTTAAAAGTCGATTTTAAAGATATAGTCTTCTCAATATAATACTGTGCCTCATCTAATAGTCCGGCATCCATATAAATACCGGCCAAATTCTGACAGGCAATATAATAATCGGGACTATCCTGATAAGCATTTATCCAAAACGATTTATAGTCTTTATATTTTTCTGCTTGTTTGTATGAAAAGGAAAAGCAATATGAAAAATAAAAAACGAAAACAGCTATTAGAATAAATTTAAAAATATTTTTTAATTTATCAAATTTTAAAATTAAAGAATCCACTAAACAAGCCATAATAATTATAAAGCCTGTAGAACAAACAAAAAATCTATGATTTAAATAAATATCTTCTTTTTGCAGGAAAGTAGGAACCATCGAGAAAATTATCAGCGCACACGAAAAAAGAAATATCCTTTTAGATAGTATTTTCTTATACAAAATAAAAAGCAATATAAACATAAACAAACAATTGTAAAAAACAATTTTAAAATTTAAATTTGCATTAAAAAGAATTGTAGGTATATTTTCAGGAATAAAAAAATTATAACAATAAATTAAACTATCTTTAATAAAATTTGTACCGCATTTACCGATATTGGAAATATAATATTCATAGCCTAAAGATGCCACCGAATAACTTCTAAGAATAAAAAAAGTAAAAACAAATGGAATTAAAACCACAAATAAAAGCAACAATTTATTTTTAGAAACATTAAAATCATACAAGCACAAATAAATAAAATATACCGGAATCAACGATATAAAAGTTTCTTTTGTGAACATTGAAACTACAAAGAATAAACAAAATAAAAAAGCATATTTTGTTTTTTTAGTATTTAGATATCTAATAAAGAAAATAAACGATGTTACAAAAAAAAGAGCCAATAAGCTATCGTTTCTACCGGGTATCCAAACCGCTATAGAAACAAACATTGGATGAACCGCAATTATTAACAATATGAATTTAAGTATTGTCTGATTAAGTTTTAACTCAATGCAAAACAAATAAAAAAGATACAACGATAAAACAAATAAAATTATATTTGTCAGATGATAAATTTTAAAATTATCTCTTACAAAGAAAGATTCTATTGCAAAAGAAAGAGATAAAACGGGTCTATAGTATAAAGTAGAATTGTCATAAAATGCAGACATTGTAAATAGTTTTGGAATATTTCTAAAGTCTGAAATAAAGTTAATATTATCCTTTATCAAAATAGTATCATCCAGACCGGTTGGTTCAAAATTTATTGATTTTCCATACAGAAGAAAAACTATTATAACTAATAGTATTAAAAAAAATATATTCGTATTTAAAAAAATTTTTATCTGCTTAAACATAATAACTACAGTTTTATATTTTTAAACAAATTTTTCATGTCGGTCGGTAAAGGAGCAACAAACTCCATTTCTTTACTTGTTATCGGATGAGTGAATCTAACTCTGTAAGAATGTAACATTTGTCTTGTAAATTTAATATCTTTCAAATGATCACTCCCGCCATAATCCACATCACCCAAAACAGGATGTCCTATATATTTCATATGACTTCTTATTTGGTGTGTTCTTCCGGTAATAATATGTACTTCAAGCAAAGAAACATCACGACTTCTGGATAAAACTTTAAATTCCGTTATTGCCATTTTTTTAGCAAGAGGCCCAACTTCTATAATCTTTCTGTTCTGCATTGATCTGCCCAAAGGAGCTTCAATTCTCCCCTGCTCTTCTACAACTGTTCCGGTTACTGCCGTAACATAAGTTTTATGTATTGTTCTTTTTTGAAATTGTTTTGATAACGAAACTTTTGCTCTTTCGTTTTTAGCAAAAATTATAGCACCTGTAGTATCTTTATCTAACCTATGAACCATAAACGGACTGCATTTTCCTTTGAAATGGTATAACAATGCATTTAACAATGTCCCCGTTTCATGACCGAAAGACGGATGAACAACCAAATCGGCTTGTTTGTTTATAACTATAATATCGTCATCTTCATAAATAATATTTAAAGGAATATTTTCCGGCTTTAAAGATATCGGACTTTCATCTTCAATGTTATATTCTATGTTATCATTTTGTTTTACTTTATAACTGGGATGAACTTTTTTACCGTTTACCAACAATTTACCGCCTTTTATCATATTTTGAAAATATGTTCTCGAATACTCTTTATTAAGATTGTTCATAAAGCAATCTAATCTTTCATTCGTATCTTTTTCGCAAACGAATTTATTTTTCATTTTTAACCCCGTTTTTTGTAAACAACAAAATTATCACCGCTATAACAAATATAACTATAGAAATATTTTGTGCAGGTGATAAACCGAATATAAAAGATCCTCTGTCATCACCTCTTAAATATTCAACGAAAAATCTTAACACGGAATACATTAACATATAGAAAATAAAAATATAACCGTCTTTATGATTTTTTTTCAATAAAGTATGCAATATAAAAAATATTATTAAATTACCGCAAGCTTCGTATAATTGTGTAGGATGTCTGTGTCCTATAGATAAAAAACAATCTGTATTTTTTCCGTAACAACACCCCGAAAAGAAACAACCTATTCTTCCGAAAGTATGTCCCAATGCTAAAGCCGGAGCAAAAATATCCATAAGTTTCACTATGTTGATTTTTTTATATCTGCAATACAAAAATGCAAATATTAATACGGTAACAAAACCGCCGTAATATACAAGTCCGCCTTTCCAAACCTGTAAAATTTCTAAAGGATTTGATAAATAGTATGGCAAATCAAGAAAGACATAAAATAATCTTGCACCTATGATACCGATTAAAATTACATAAAATAAAAAATCATACAATTGTTGTTTGCTTATTGCATTTTTTGAATATTTTGCCGTATATTGCATACCAACAAAAAAACCGAGTGCTACAAGTACTCCGTATGTGTATATTGTGATATTTCCAATGGAAAAAAGTTCAGGATACATATTTATTATTTAAATATTTTTTTTATGTTTTTCTCTATTTTTTTTAAATTTTCTTTACCGAAAATAAAATATACTAAATTTTTTAATATATATTTTGGTTGTTTTAATATTATATTTATATAACAAATAAATTTTTCCTTAGAAGATTGCACCAGTATAAAGTCTTTATAATTGCTTTTATTGTCATATATGTATTTAGGAAAAGTAGTATCTATTTCTACGGGAAACAAAAACATATCCGAATTAAATCTAGCATTTCCACATCTTATCTTTCTTTCTATTTTATTTTTATCAATATTAGGTACTTCTCTAAAATGAGAATAAGATTTTACTTTTTTTACGATCATATCTACCCCGCCAGTGTATGTAAAATGCCAACCACCTTTCCTTATTAATAATCCTTTATTAATATGTCTAACCTTTTGTGGAGTTGTTCCGTTATTTAATTCTTTTATGACCGTCTTGCTATAATTATCAATATCATCAAAACCACTTTTTAAATCTTTGTAAAAAAGCATTCTTGTCCCAGCCAACCATTTTGCTGAAGCTTTCAAATTAAAATAGTAATAATACATATTTTGTTCAAAAATTTTTAATCCTGGCTTATCTTTGTTATCTAAAATTGCCCTTGGATTCGGTATCTCATCACAATCTGATATCAATACAACATCTTCGTCTTTACAATTTACCAAACCCCTTGATATTGCATTCCTTTGATAATTTTCAATAACCCAATCACCGGACAAGCTTGGATAGTCGTCTACAACGACGTGTATTATTTTATCTAAAAATTTTTCGAATTTTTGTTTATTATTTTCAAAGTAAAGAGGTTTCTCTAAACCCGAAAAAGTTTTTGTTGCTTCAACCAAAACAAACTTATCAACTATGGAGTCAAGTTCATTTAATCTTATTTCCAATAAATCAAATTCATTGAAGAAAGTAAAACTATCATATATCATTTTACATTATATCCTTACTATTTTTGACGATTTCATTAAATTTGTTGCATTTCTTGTATCAAAAACAAGTTTAGATTTTTTAACAATGTCTGAATAATCTATACATGTATGATCCGTTAATATTAATACAACATCATATTTTGAAATATTTTTAATATTCTTTTCGGATTTCATAACTTTATTTCCGATTTTAACGGTTGAAACATACGGGTCATAATAAAAAAGTTTTGCTTCTTTTTTATTTAATAAATACATAACATCTATTGCGGGTGACTCTCTCATATCGGAAACATCTTTCTTATAAGCAACACCTAAAACCAATATTTTTGAATTTTTAATTGACTTTGACTTTTTGTTTAATGCATCTGCCAATTTTGTTACAACATATTCCGGCATTTTTGCATTTATTTCACCGGAAAGTTCTATAAATCTTGAATAAAAATTTAATGTTTTTAATTTCCAAGCCAAATAATGCGGATCCAACGGAATACAATGTCCTCCTATCCCCGGACCCGGAGTGAATTTCATGAAACCAAACGGTTTTGTTGCGGAAGCATTTATTACTTCCCAAACATTTAAACCTAATCTGTCACACATTAATGCAACTTCGTTTACAAGTCCGATATTTACAGCTCTAAAAGTATTTTCCAAAAGTTTTACCATCTCTGCTGCTTGTGTTGACGATACTTTATGAACCTTTGTAAAACTGCCGTAAACCGCTGCAGTAAGCTCGGTGGATTGTTTACATATACCGCCCACAACTTTTGTTGTATTTGCAATAGTAAACTTTTTGTTTGCGGGATCTATTCTTTCAGGACTAAATGCCAAGAAAAAATCTTTACTTGCTTTTAATCCCGTGGATTCAAGCATAGGCAAAACCAATTCGGCTGTTGTTCCGGGATATGTTGTTGATTCAAGGACTATCAACTGCCCTTTTTGTAAATTATCTTTTATTTCTTTTGTTGCCGCAACTATATATGAAACATCCGGATCTTTAGATTTTCTTAACGGAGTAGGAACACATATAATAACAACATCCAACTTTGATATTGTTTTAAAATTTGTTGTTGCGGAAAATCTTTTTGCTTCCACCAATTCTTTTATATCTTTAGTATCTATATCACCGATATAAGATTTTTTGTTTTTTATACTTTCAACTTTTTTTGAATCCACTTCCAAACCGGTTACCGTAAAACCCTTCTTAGCAAGTTCAACCGCTAACGGAAGTCCGACATATCCCAAACCTATAACACCTATATTGGCTTTTTTTGAATTTATTTTCTCCAATAAACTTTTATACATTTTCAACTCCCTTTAAAGTCTATCTATACAAAATTTTTCTTTGTTTTTTTCGATTATATTTTAACATGTTTAAACCATGTTTTATTTTCCAAATACCAATTAACTGTATTTTTTATACCTTGTTCCAACGAAACAGTCGGTTTCCAATTTAATATTTCAGCTGCTTTGGAAATATCTGCCCAAGTTGAAATAACATCTGCTTTATGAAAAGGTTTTCTGTTTATTTTTGCTTTTTTACCCAAATATTTTTCCATCAAACTTATAACATAATTCAATGAAACAGGATTATTTCCGCCGCCCAAATTTATAATTTCAAAACCTACTTTCTTTAATGCCTTTATTGTACCTTTAGCAATATCATCAACATAAGTAAAATCTCTGCTTTGTGAACCGTCCCCGAAAAGTTCAACAGGTGTTCCTTCATCTATCCATTTTATAAATCTCATTATGCTCATATCAGTTCTTCCCACAGGACCGTACACGGTGAAATATCTAACTATACTTACATCTATACCATGCAAGTAATGATATGAGTAGCACATGGCTTCCGCACCTTTTTTTGAAGCGGCATACGGAGAAATCGGAGTGTTTACGGCAAGTGTTTCGGCAAACGGCATCTTTTGTCCCGCATAAAGAGAAGATGTTGATGCTAAAACAAACTTTTTTACTTTATATTGTCTGCATAAATCCAAAAGATTAAGTGTTCCCATAGTATTGGTTGAAACATAAACAAACGGATTTTCCAGGCTGTATCTTACACCGACTCTTGCAGCCAAATTGATAACTGCAGAAACTTTATTTTTTTTAAATATCTTTTCAATTGAATTTTTGTTTTCAATATCAAGTTTAAAAAATTTAAAATTTTTATATTTTTTTAACTGTTTTAATCTGTAATTTTTTATTTTGGTATCGTAATAATCATTAAGATTATCTATACCTATAACTTCTTTTTTTGCTTTTAATAAAAATTCTGCAGTCTTATTTGCAATAAAGCCTGCAACTCCGGTAACTATTATGCTCACGGGTCTTCCTCAAAAAAAATATTTTAAATATTATACAAAAAATATATATAAAAAAACGAATTTTTTTGATAAAAATATATCATTGATTTTTTTTAATTAATAGTATACAATTTTGACGATAAATAATTTTTTTAATCGGTTATAAAAATGAATATCGGAATAGATATAGAAGAAATTAAAAGATTTCAAAAATTGTTAAAAGATAAAAACTTCATTGAACGGATATTTTCCAGAGATGAAATAGAGTATTGCTCGTCCAAAAAGAAAAATGCTGTTCAACATTTTGCAGTAAGATTTGCAGGCAAAGAAGCTGTTTGGAAAGCAATAAACAAATCAAAAAAATTAGTAATAACGGATATATCATTTAAAAACTCGGTTTTAGGAAAACCTGAAGTTTATATTAAAGGTAAAAAAGCATCTTACATTGATATATCTTTTTCGCATAACAAAACAACGGTTGTAGCTGTTGCCGTATCTTCTAAATAAAATGCAAATAAAAAATATATTTAAAAGAAATCAAAACAGTTTTAAAAATAATTTCGGACATGTGTTAGTTATTGCAGGTTCTTACAAAATGCCCGGAGCAGCGGTTTTGTGTGCAAATTCGGTAATAACTTCAGGTGCAGGGCTTGTAACAATTGCTTTCCCTAAATCCGCTTATCCCGTTATAGCAAAAAACATTAAACCGGAAATAATGCTTTTGCCTCTTGAAGAAAAAAACGGAACATTTTCAAAATCGGCACGAAATAAAATATTAAAATTTATAGAAAAAAGAAAAATTAATTCCGTAGCAATCGGTTGCGGTATGGGCAAAAACAGCTCCGTAAAAAATTTAATATTATCGATAATAAAAAAGTTTGATATTTATGTAACAATTGATGCCGACGGGCTGAATTCGTTGGAAGGTAAGCAGAAAAATTCAATAATAAAAGAATTTAAAAATTCAAAATCTAAAATAATAGTTACTCCCCACCCTAAAGAATTTGAAAGAATAACGGGAGTAAAATATAAAGATGATAATAATTACAGGAAAGAAATAACTAAAACTTTTGCTAAAAATAATGATATAATCTGTTTATTGAAAGGGCATAAAACAGTTGTCAGTGACGGCAACAAAGTATATGTAAACACTACCGGAAATGCCGGTATGGCTACCGCCGGAAGCGGTGATGTTTTAACCGGTATAATTTCCGCTTTTGTATGTATTGAAAACAAGGATTTATTATTAAAAGTTTCAACTGCGGTTTATGTTCACGGTCTTGCAGGAGATTTTGCAGCTAAAGAGAAAACTCAAGTTTCAATGACGGCAAGCGACATAATCGGAAACATATTTAAAGCAATAAAAAAAATTGCAAAGTAATTTTTCGGAGAAAGATATGAACTTATTTAAAACTTTACAAAATATAAGAAGAACTATCCATCAAAATCCGGAACTCAGTAACAAAGAATTTAAGACTGCCGATTTAGTAGAAAAAATTTTAAAAGAACAAGGCATAAAAACATACAGATTATGTAAAACAGGTGTTATCGGCATTTTGGAAGGAACAAAAAAAACCAACAAAAAAACTAAAGTTATAGCTTTAAGAGCGGACTTGGATGCACTTCCTATAAAAGAAAAAAACAATCATTCATATAAATCAAAAAATCCGGGTGTAATGCATGCTTGCGGTCATGACGGTAACACAACAATGTTGCTCGGTGCGGCAATAATTTTAGCTAAACAAAAAGAAGAGTTTGCAGGTAAAATTCAGTTCACGTTTCAACTTGATGAAGAAACTGCAGGCGGTTCCAAAGGAATGATAAAAGAAGGAGTGTTATCAACAAACAAAGTTGATTGCATTTTGGGTGCACATGTAAGTCCTTGGACAAAATCAGGCAAAGTTGCTTTAAAATACGGTGCAATGATGGCGGGAGTAGATAAATTTGTTATAGAAATAAAAGGTCTCTTGGGGCATGGTGCATATCCTCATTTATCCAAAGATCCTATTGTTGCAACAAGTGAATTTATAATGTCTTTACAAACTATTCCGTCGAGAATAGTAAATCCCGTTGAACCGGTAGTTGTTACCGTAGGAAAAGTTGAAGGCGGACAACAATATAATATAATCGCAGATAAAGTAACCGTCGTTGGAACAGTCAGGACATTCAGTGAAAAGACAAGAGAACTTATAAAAAAAGAAATGATCAAAAGACTGCAAGGTATTTGTAAAAGTTATTCAATGACATACACTTTTGATTATCAGGTTTTAAACAATCCTTTAATAAATACTGATTCCGTTGTAGATTTATGTTATGAATCCGCAAAACAAGTTTATGGCTCTAAAAATATAGAATTCTTAAAAAACCCGTCTATGGCCGGCGAAGATTTTGCCGAATATTTACATGAGGTTAAAGGTGCTTTTATTTATGTAGGAACTTCTTCAAACGAGAAAACGTCTTATCCGTGGCATCATGAAAAGTTTGATTTAGATGAAACTGCCCTTCCTAAAGGCGCGGAAATTTTAGCTAATACCGCAAAACTTTTCCTTAATAAGTAAAATAAGTATCCGGACAAAAAGCATTTTTTATATGTTCGATTTCCGTTTGGCAAATCGATATAACATCAAACCTTATATCCGCTTTTATTTTATTTTGTTTAATATAACACAGTGCTGTTTTTATTACTTTATTCTGCTTGGATTTTGTTACAAATTCGGCAGGTGTTCCGAATTCTTTAGTTTTTCTGTACTTTACTTCAACAAAAACAAATGTTTTTTTATCTTTAGCAATAATATCTATTTCCCCTATCGGTAAAAGTTTAAAATTTTGTTCTATGATTTTATATTTTAAATTCTTAAGGAAATTAACAGCTTCGTCTTCATATTTTTTGCCGATATCTGTAGTCAATTCTTTCATTGTTATACCTTTTAATAGCTTAAAGCTTACAGTTTATTGCTTATAGTTTGAAACGGCAACTACTTTTAACTACGAGATCCCGCATCAAGTGCGGGATGACAACAATTCTATACCTGTATACCTCAAATCTTCTATCAAAGTAACTCAAGTTGCTTTGAATTTAACGGAGCAAATGTCATTCTGTGTATAGGGCAGGGGCCGTATTTTTCTATTGCTTCAAGATGTGCCTTTGTACCGTATCCTTTATGCTTTTCAAAATTATATTGCGGATATTGTTTTGCATATTCATACATCATATTATCTCTTGTAACTTTCGCAAGTATTGATGCACATGCAACACATGCACTTTTGGCATCGCCGGAAACTATTGCCTGTTGTTTGTTTTGTAAATTTCTAATTGTGTGGTTACCGTCAACCAAAACCAAATCCGGTTTTACGGATAACTGTTCCAATGCTTTTCTCATTGCAAGAAATGTTGCCTGCAAAATATTTATTTCATCTATTGTTTTAGCGTCAACTATTCCTATACCGTAAGAAAATGCTTTTTGTTTTATTTCTTCAAAGAGAACTTTTCTCTTCTTTTCGGTTAATTTTTTTGAATCGTTTACGCCGTCTATGAATATATCTTTTGGAAGGATAACTGCGGCTGCTACCACCGGACCTGCTAGAGGACCCCGCCCTGCCTCGTCAACACCTGAGACAAAACTGAGTCCTTTATTATAAAAACCTTTATCAAATTCAAAAAGAGAAATTTTAATTTCCTTTTATTATTACTTTGCTGCTACAGTTGCTGCTTCTGCTTGTTGTTTATTTTGAACTTCGGAAATTCTTGCTGCTTTACCTGCCAAATCTCTTAAGTAATAAAGTTTTGCTCTTCTTACTTTACCTTGTCTTACTACTTGTATCTTATCAATTCTTGGTGAATGAATAGGGAATATTCTTTCTACTCCCACACCGAAAGAGATTTTTCTTACTGTGAAAGTTTCGGTTAAACCTGTACCTTTTCTCTGTATAACTACACCTTCAAAAGCCTGAATTCTTTCGTTTCCGCCTTCAACAACTTTGAAGAAAACCTTTACTGTATCTCCGGCTTTGAATTGAACTTTAACATCTTTTTTTTGTGCTGCTTCAATTTGGTCTATAAGTGACATTTTACTACTCCTTTAACTTAATTACTTTTTTAACTTTAACAGGTCAGGTCTTCTGTTTTTTGTTCTCTCATAAGACTGCTGTTTTCGCCATTTTTCTATTTCTACATGATTACCGGACAACAATACTTCCGGAACCTTCATATTTTTAAATTTTGCGGGGCGGGTATATTGAGGATAATCAAGCATCCCGTCATAAAAAGAATCTTGTTCTACGGAACATTTGTCTTGAACAACGCCCGGCAACATTCTTGCAACGGAATCTATTAAAACCATTGCCGGAATTTCACCACCTGTCAAAACATAATCTCCTATAGAGATTTCTTCATCCACCCAATTTAAAACCCTTTCATCAACTCCTTCGTAATGACCGCAAAGTAAAACTAAATGTTCATATTTCGAAAGAGTTTTAACCTTTTTAGTATTTAATAAGTTGCCTTGCGGACTCATATAAATCACATAAGGTTTTTTATAAGGATTTTTGTATAAACAATTTTTCTTTCTTACACCAACACTTTTCAATGATAAATATATCGGTTCAACCTGCATTAACATACCTGGTCCGCCGCCGAACGGTCTATCATCTACTTTTTTATGTTTGTCTTTTGTAAAAGATCTTATATCTACATAATTTATGTTTAAAATTTTGTTTTGCACTGCCCTATTCATCAAACTGCAAGTCATAGGACCTTTAAACATATCTGGGAATATAGTCAGTATATCAATCTTCATAAACAGTAATTCCGGAAAATTCCTCTACAACTACCGCATCTTCCAATTTTACTTTTGTTCCGTAAATATCAACATATCCGTCCGGTAAAGATACAAAAATTCTTTTTGCAGATATATCTACTTTTGTAACTATACTTTTTAAAGCCGGAATTAAAAGCTCTTCCGTATCGGACTTTATTGTCCAAACATCGTTGTTGCCTGTTGATATAACATCTGCCAACAATCCCAACAAATTTCCGTCTTGATCAAAAACTTCAAAACCCAAAATATCCGCTACTTTCCAACTTGTTTTAGCGGTTTTTTTACGAATACTGCCCATTTACTACTCTACTATCTCCAATGTTGTTCTCTTATCAAGTTTTGCAGAAGCAGAATTCAAAATTATTCTGATAGCTTTTATTATTCTTCCTTCTTTACCGATAATTTTACCTCTGTCGCCTGCTGCAACTTTGAGTTCCAAAATTGTTGATTTTTCACCTATAACTTCATTTACTTCTACTTGATCAGGATTATCTACTAATGATTTTGCTATAAAAAGGATTAATTCTTTCATCGTTATATCTCCATTAATTTTCTTTTAGTTTTAAACAACAATTAAATACAAATACTATTTACTTTCTTCTGCAGGTGCTGATGCTTTCTTTAACAAATCTGCAACTGTATCGGAAGGTTTTGCACCGGTTTTTAACCAATACTCAACTCTGTCTTGTTTTACATTCAATTTGTTTTCCTGCAATACCGGATCGTATTGTCCTAAAATTTCAATAGGTTTGCCGTTTCTTTTTGCTCTTTGATCGATAGCAACTACTCTGTAGTAAGCTCTCTTCGGTCTTCCTATTCTCTGTAGACGAATTCTCACACTCATTTACATTTCTCCTTAAATAAATAAAATACTGACTTGCCTTTAAAACAAGTTAGTATAAGATTTTATATGTTTTTGGCTAATTTGTCAACAACCGGAAAGACAATTTATAATTTATAATTTACAATTTATAATTGATAAAAAAAACGGGAAGATAGCTCTTCCCGTTTTTTGATATTTTATGGATTGCCACAACCGCTGAAGCGGTTTCGCAATGACTATATGTTGAATTTATATCCTGCAAAAAATGTAAGTGCTGTACTTTTCATATCACAAATCTCTGGTGAACTATACAAAGTATTTTCATATTTGCTTGACCAATAGTTTGTTGAAAATACAAACTCAAATACAAAATCATTCATTATTTCTGTTCCTGCTCCTAATCCCCAATATAATCCGTTACTATCTACGTCATATTTATAATAAACAGGTTCATCTATCCACTTACCACTCATATCAACTCTGTTTAAGCCATAACCAATTTGACCTATTGCATAAAGCGCCGTAAATATTTTTGAATCTATTTTTGCGGTAGGTTTCACCGTTAAATAGATATTTGTTACTCCCGATTCACTAGATTTTAGGCCGGACCAAGTTCCTGATAAATCAGAATCAAACTGATAATTTAAACCTAAACCTATCGGTAATTCGGGAAATATATAGTAAAGGCCTTCAACCGCTATAGATAATGCTGGATTTTTATTATATCCACCAAAACTATCACCTTCATCTTCACCATAACACCAAACAATTGTAGGATTCACTGCAACACCTAATTTACCTACAATTTCCATGTCCCCTTTTTCTGCCGCAAATACCGGTACTACCATTGCTACTGCCAACAACAATGCTAACAAACTTTTCTTCATTTATTTTCCCCTTTTTATAAAAATTTACTTCATATACTTTTTAAATTCTTTTAGAAATTGTATCACATAATCAATGAAATTTGAATATATTTTGCTTTTTACCAATTTAAAACTGAAACTGTCGGTTCTGTTAAATTCCACCAAAGAATTGTAATCTGTTATAAATCGCATTGAATCTATTCTATCAAAATTGGTATCTTTTCTAAAGTATATGTAACAAAACCTTTTATCTTCCGATATTCTTTCAACAAAAACTTTTGATGCATTTATTTTAATTTGTGCTATCTTAAACAAATTTTCCACATTTTCCGGTATTTTTCCGAACCTGTCCAAAAGTTCGTTTCTTATTTCATCAATTTCTTCCTGAACATATATGTTCGATATTTTTCTGTAGAATAAGATTCTTATATCTTCATCTTCAATATAATCCTGCGGAATAAAAGCATCTATATATAAGTCAACTTCAACATTATGTTTCCTGTCTTCTTTTTGAGGAACACCTCTGACTTTATGGCCTTCTTCTTCAAGTAATCTTGCAAACATCTCGTAACCGATATCTCTGACAAAACCGTGCTGTTTTGCACTTAATATACCGCCGGCACCTCTTATTTCCAAATCTTTCAATGCAATTTTGTATCCCGAACCCAACTCACTGAAATTTTTCATTGCTTCAAGTCTTTTAATTGCATCATCATTCATATCCTTTTCTTTATAGAAAAGGTAACAATATGCTTTTTGTTTTTCTCTGCCGATTCTTCCTCTTAACTGATGAAGTTGCGAAAGCCCGAAATTTTGTGCATCTTCTATTATCATTGTGTTTACCGTAGGAATATCTATACCGGACTCTATTATAGTTGTTGCTATCAACACATCCAGTTCCCTGTGTAAAAACCGCCACATAACTTTTTCTATCTCGGACGGTTTCATTTGCCCGTGTATAACATCCAACCTTATATCAGGCAACAACTTTTTTATTTCGGCAGCTTTATTTAATATTGTTTCAACTCTGTTATAAACATAAAATACCTGCCCGTTTCTTGAAAGTTCGGCCTCGATAATATTTTTTATAAGTTTGGAATCGTAAAATGCAATATTTGTTTCTATAGGTTGTCTTCCGTAAGGTTGTGTTTCTATTAAAGATAAATCTCTTAACCCGTACAATGCTCCCGATAATGTTCTCGGAATAGGAGTAGCCGATAACATTAATATATCTATATTTTGTTTCATCTGTTTAATTTTTTCTTTCTGTTTAACACCGAACCTGTGCTCTTCATCTATAATCAAAAGTCCCAAATTTTTGAACTCAACATCTTTTTGCAACAGTCTGTGTGTACCTACAATAATATCAATATTTCCTGCTTTAAGTTCCTGCAAAATCTTTTTTTGTTGAGCTGGTTTTTGAAATCTGCTTATAACTTCAACTTTTGCGGGAAATGCCGCTAACCTGTTAACAAAAGTGTTGTAATGTTGTTCTGCTAAAACCGTAGTAGGAACAAGAAGTGCAACCTGCTTTGATTGGCACACAACTTTAAATGCCGCCCTTAAAGCAACTTCGGTTTTACCGAACCCCACATCACCGCAAATTAACCTTTCCATAGGGTACGGTTTAGAAAAATCGTTGTTTATATCTTCTATTGCTTTTAGTTGGTCTGTTGTTTCCTCGTATGCAAAAGAATCTGCCAAATCTTTTTCCAATAAACTCATTTGCGGATACGGTTGTCTTTGAGTCTGTGCTCTTTGAGCATAAAGTTTTAACAACTCTTTTGCAAAAGCGGAAGCTTCTTCTCTGGCTCTGTGTTTTACTCGTTCCCAGGCAAATGTATCCATAGAATACAGTTTCGGTTTTACACCTTCAACACCGATATATTTTTGAACCACCCTGAAATCGTCAGGCGGAACATAAAGTTTATCCCCTTTTCTGTACTCTATGCACAAATATTCGGCAGTTTTATCGGACTGACTTATCTTCTTTAATCCTTTATATTTTCCTATACCGTACTTTTCATGAACGACATAATCGCCTGCGGAGATTTCCCATATTCCTTCAAGTCTTTTACCGCTTTTCATCTTAGGGAAACTTATTTGTTTTCTTTTATAAAGAATTTCTTTTGTTGAAATTATCGCAACTTCGTCTTTCAAATAAAAGCCGTGCCATAACGGCATAATTGTCATGGCCGGTATATCGTCGAACTCCCATCCGTTTTCATAAAACAAGTCCACCATCTTTTGTTTTTCCGGTTCGTTGGAACAATATATTTTTATAGGTATCGCATTATATTTTAAATCTTGTATTAACCCGATAAAATATTTTATGTCGCCTTGAAATCCCTGAAAACTTTGATAATTATAATGGATAGATTTTTTGTTTAACGGATCGTTTATTATCAAATTAAATTTATCGAAACGGCTGTCTTTTTCTATTTCATCATCACAATATACAACAAAGTTATTATTTAATTGGTCTAACAATGTCGTTTTTGTATCTACAATTTTGTACGGAAAGATAGTTATTTCATTCAAATATTCCTGCGATCTTTGCGAAATATAATCAAAAGTTTTTATTGTTTCCACCGTTTCGAAATCAAAAGTTATTCTTATGGGATTTTCGTTGTCACATGGCCAAATATCAAGAATATCTCCCCTTACGGAAAACTGACCTTTATCTTCAACGAAATTTTCTCTTGAATATCCTATTTTGGATAAACTCGTTATTAACCCGTTATACTTGTATCCGTTATTTACTTTTAAAGTTATGGTATTATCCTGTAAAGCATTAAAAGTTAGTACTTCTTTATCTACCGATTCTTTGTCGGCAACAACAACGGTTTGCTGCAATGCCGATATTTTAGATAATGTTATTATTCTTTTGGCTTCGTCATCGGACGGATATTCCAATACCGTTATATCTTCATTATCAAGAAAAGTTTTGATATCTTGGCTTACGGAATCTATTTCGTTATCATTGAGTATAACAAGCATAGATTTTTCGTTACTTGTTAATATATATTGGGATAAAAAGTGTGCTACCGAACACTCGTTTACCCCTGATATATAAAGTTTTTTTGTATCAAAAATTTTCTTTTCTGTCATCTTATTTTATTGCTTTACCATCTTCAAAAGCATTACCAACAACTTCACTTACTTTCAAATATTTGTGTCCTACACCGTCGTAACTTATAGGTTCTAATTTCAGCGGATCTATTTTGCCTTTTTCGTCCAATATTTTTTCATCCGCGCTTACGTTAACGATATCCGCAATAATGTTTCCGTTATCATCAAACTTTATTAATTTACATTCTAAAGTCATCGGCAATTCTTTTATTACAGGTGCATCAACAAAAGAACTTTTTTCTACTGTAAATCCTGCTTTTTCTATTTTGTTCGGAACTTCGTTCCCGGAAACTATACCCAAATAATCACACTCTTTAACATGTTTTGCATCCGCGAAACTTATAGTAAATGCTTTTTTTACTTTTATATTTTGTGTTGTTTTATGACTTTCATCCAAACAAATCATAACTTTTTTGTAATCATATACACTGCCCCAAGCGGCATTCATTGCATTTGCATTACCTTTTTCATCGTAGGCAGCAACGATTAATACCGGCATAGGATAAAACCAAGTTTGTTGTCCGAAATTTTTTCTCATAAAATGCTCCTTAAAACAATATTGTATTTTAATATTATACTATTTTGAACTTTGTTGTTAAAATAAAAAATCCGCATATAAATTATATACGGATTTTATATTCAGTTTATTGTTTTTAACTATATTCTTTTCCAGGGTTTACCGCAAGGTTTGTCTTCCGTGCAAGCACCTTTTACACAGTTAGGACCTGCATCATTAAAAAGTATCGGTGCAACTTCTTTTGCAAGTTTCAACATTCTGCAAGCCATATCTCTTATTTCCCATTGTGCTCTGTTACAACATCTTAATTCAAAGAAATGTCTTAATTCTCTTGCATTCATTGTAATAACTATTTTTGTCGAAGAAGCATTAGGCAAAACATATCTTGAATCTTCCGCAGGGATACCTGCTTCGATAAACTCGTTATAATATTGTTGCGACAATTTTAAAAATTCGTTATATTTTGCCAACAATTTTTCATCTTTTGATATTGTCGGCGGAATAACGAAATCTACACCTTTCTTGTTAAACTTTACATATCTTTGACTTTGAACCGAAAAAGATGCAATTCTGTGTCTTGTAAGTTGTGCAAGTAGAGCTCTTGATACACCTTCTATTCCGAAACTGAATGATGCATGTTCCAAAACGGATAAATGTCCGGACTTTATTATTCTTTTTAAAATATCTTCGATTTTTTCTTGTGTCATTTGTTCTTTTAATTCTTCTATACCTACAGCACTGTAACATAATCTTCCCGCTATGGCACAAGTTTTTTCCGGCTCGTTTGTATATTTTAGTAATTCTACTATCATTTTTTACTCCAAAACGTTTTATTTATTATGAAGTATTATAACAAATTTTAAGTTATCTATAAAAGTTGTTGAATATTTGTGAACAAATCAAAATTTTTGTTATCGTTTAACAAATCATCTATAGTTATAGAACCGAAAAATTTGTTTATGATATCATAAAACTTGTTCCACATAAATACGGTTTTGCATTGTGCTTTTCTTTTGCAATGTTCACCTTTTTTTAAGCATGTAACAGGTGCAAGATCTCCTTCGGTAAGTTTCAGTATATCTATAACTTTATACTTATTTATATTTTTACCTAATTTGTAACCGCCGCCTTTACCGTGAACACCTTCAACAATTTTGTGTTTTGTAAGTATAGGCAAAATTTTTTCCAAATACTTTAATGATATCTCTTGTCTTTTGGCAACATCTTTCATAGGTATAAAATTCCCGTTGGAATTTTGTGCCAAATCTATTATTACTCTTATGGCATATCTGCCTCTTGTCGATATTAACATATTAACTCCTTAAACTTTAATAAGTATTTTTAAAATTTTCGTTTACAAGCATGATTAAAGCCGTCTATGAGTGCAGAAATTTTTAAAGTAAAAAACTATAAATCAAAAAAGTTTTTTAGTGCGAACATGTTTGAAGATTTTTCCGTTACATTAGGTCGTTAGGAAAAATCAAGTTGGAGCACGGCTTTAAAAATTTCAAGCGAATGGCTTTTTTTCTTGTAAATGAGAAATTTTAAAAGAACTATTTTGATAATTTTTGTTTATAATCTTCAATTGCTTTATGTAATGCATCAGCGCCTAAGTTGGAACAGTGCATTTTGTTTGGCGGTAATCCACCCAATTCTTTTGCAACCGCTTCGTTTGTTAAAGCAAGTGCCTCTTCAATTGTTTTACCCATTGCCATTTCGGATACCATTGAAGATACCGCTATTGCCGCGCCGCAACCGAAAGTTTTAAACTTAACATCTTTTATTATGTTGTTTTCAACCTTAATATAAAATTTCATCATATCACCGCATACAGGGTTACCGACTTCTCCTACACCCGATGCATCTTTTATTTCTCCTACATTTCTCGGATTTGCAAAATGATCCATTACTTTTTCACTATAAAAAGCCATACCTTTTCTCCTATATTATTTTAAACAACTTTATTTTTTTTATTCAAACTCTATTTTTATTCTTCATGATGATGGTGGTGCTCGTAGTCTGTTCCCGGACCGGCTTTCATTCTTTCACCGGTAGATTTAAAATGGTCGTATAACGGCGACATCATTCTTAACCTTTTAACTATTGTCGGGAACTCGTTTATAACATAATCTATTTCTTCTTCCGTATTATATTTTGACAACGTAAACACTATGGAACCCTGCCCTACCGCAACATCAACATTTATTGCCGTCAACACATGCGATATTTTCAAAGATTTGTTTGCACAAGCCGAACCGCTTGATGCCATTATACCTTTAGCATCCAACAAAAGAAAAAGAGATTCTCCTTCCACAAATTCTATAGAAAAATTTACATTTGTCGGCAACCTGTTTTGTGTAGGTCCGTTAAGATAAATATAATCTATGTTTTTTTGTAATCCGTTAATCAATTTATCTCTTAACTTTATAATTTTTTCATAATTTTGTTGCATTTGGCTTAATGCTCTGCTGCAAGCAACACCGAAACCTACAATTGCCGGAACATTTTCCGTTCCCGCTCTTTTGTTAAATTCTTGTACACCGCCGTCTATTTGCGGTTTTAAATATATCCCTTTTTTAACATAAAGTGCCGCAGCACCTTTCGGCCCGTAAATTACCGAACTTGAAATTGTAAGCATATCAATATTGGATTTAACAACATCTATCGGTATAACTCCCGCCGCAACAACCCCGTCAACATGCAAAGCAACATTTTTTTCTTTAGCTGTTTTTGATATTTCATCAATATTTTGAACAGTTCCTATTTCAGTATTTGCATACTGTATTGATACCAAAATTGTATCCTGCCTTATAGATTTTTTTAGTTCATCCAACACAACAAATCCTTTACTATCTACGGGAACATAAGTAACTTCAAAACCGTCTTTTTCCAAACTTTTAACCGCATTTAAAACAGAAAAATGTTCTATTGCGGAAACTATAATATGTTTACCTTTTTTACTGTTCCCGTATGCATACCCTTTGATTGCCAAATTGTTGGATTCCGAACCGCAGGAAGTAAATATAATTTCTTCCGGCTTGGAATTTATTAATTTTGAAACTGAAATTCTTGCTTCCTCTATTGCATCTTTAGAAATTTGTCCTAAAGAATAAATGCTTTGCGGGTTTCCGTAATATTGTTTAAAATACGGGACCATAGCGTCAAAAACGATATCGTCCATTCTTGTATTTGATTGATTATCTAAATATACCTGTTTCATAATTTTTTTCCTTTTTCTGAATTTCTAATTACTAATTGCTAATTTTCGTTATTTGCTGTTCCACACAGGAGACATTTTTCTTACTCTTTCAACAAGTTTCGGTAACACATCCAACACATAATCTATATCTTCTTCGGTATTGTACCTGCCCAACGAAAATCTTAATGTTCCCTGTGCCGCAAGCGGACTTGCACCTATTGCAGACAACACATGTGACGGTTCTGCAGAACCTGTTGCACATGCGGAACCTGCAGATGCCGCAATTCCCGCCATATCAAGCATTAAAAGTAAAGATTCCCCTTCTATATAATTAAAACTTACACTTAAAACACTCGGAACGGCATATTTTATATCAGTATTTATCACAACTTCAGGAATTTTTTCTACAATACCGTTCATTAATTTATTTCTTAACTTATATATTTTTTTACTTTCTTGTTCCATTTCTTCGTTTGCAAGTTCCAATGCTTTTGTCATACCTACAATTTCTGCAACATTTTCTGTTCCGGGTTTCATACCGAATTCGTGGTGACCGCCATGAAACAACGGTTCAATCTTTGTACCTTTTCTTATATACAATGCACCGATACCTTTCGGTCCGTAAAATTTGTGTCCCGATACAGACAACAAATCCACACCTAACTTTTGAACATCAAGTTTTAGTTTACCTGCAGTTTGAACCGCATCCGTATGCAACAATATTTTGTTTTTTCTTGTTTTGTTTATTTCTTTTAAAACTTTAGATATTTCTTCTATCGGTTCTATTACACCGATTTCATTATTTGCATGCATTATACTTACAATAACTGTATCATCGGTAATTTTACTTTTTAGTTCTTCAATATTTACTCTGCCTGTTTTATCAACGGATATAAAGTCTGCTTTATAACCCTTCTTTTCTAAATTTTGACAGGTAAAAAGTATAGCATGATGTTCTATTTTGCTTGTAATAACATGGTTACCTTCGTTTGCAAGTAAACTGCCGACAATTGCAATGTTGTCCGATTCCGTTCCGCAGGAAGTAAAAATTATTTCCTCGGGAGATTCGGCATTTATAAGTTTTGCAAAAGTTTCTCTTGCTTTGGTTAATGCCGCTTTTGATTGTTGCCCGTAGGTATGAACAGACGATGCATTACCGTAAACATCCGTAAAGTAAGGTAACATCTCTTTTAATACTTCTTCCCTGACCTTTGTTGTTGCACTGCTATCTAAATACACCATTCTTTTTTCCATAATATTCTCCTATTGCGGCCGAAATTTTTTGGCTACGACTTCGAAAATTTAAAACTTATGTACCATATCACTTCGTTACCATATCAGTACACTGCGTTTTAAATTTTCTTTGTCTCGCCTAAAATCTTTACGGTCACGTCAAAAATTGCAAATTATATTATTGCAATTTTTGAATTGTACTTCGTTTCGTCTCAAATCTTAAGGTCTCTGAAATCGCTTCGCGATTTATTGTATTTTTATAATATAAATTCCAACTTACAACCTTTTAAAAATAAATCTTTATCTTTTGCCAGCCGCCTAAAACATTTGTTGCATCATATCCTCTTTCTTCAAGAAGGATAACCATTTCTTCGCTGAAATACCCGCTGTTACAAAAAACATAAACTGCTTTTCCTTTCGGTATACTATCAATTCCAGCCCAAAATTTCGAAACAGGAATATTTATACTGCCTTCAAAATGACTATCGGAATATTCTGTTTCTTCTCTCATATCAACTATCGTTATTTTTGTTTTATCAAGTTTAACAAAATCTTGTGCAGAAATTTCTTTAACCATTTTAACCTACTATCGTTCCGCCGCCTAACACACTATCCCCGTCATATAAAACCGCTGCTTGTCCGGGAGTTATTGCTTTTTGCGGCTCATCAAAAATAATTTTTACATTATTATCATCTAAAACTTTTACATCTGCTTTATGTTCTTTTTGTTTATATCTTATTTTTACCGAACAACTGAAATTTTCTGTCGGCGATACTCCCAATATCCAATTAAAGTCCGTTACAATAAACTCTTTTTTATATAAATCTTCCTGATCACCCAACATTACCGTATTATCTTTTGCGGAAATATTGCAAACATAAACATGTTTTTGAAAACAGCCCAACCCTCTTCTTTGCCCTATGGTATAATAAACTATTCCTTTATGTTGTCCTATAACTTTACCGTTTTTATCTGTAAAATTTCCTTCTTTTATTTTGTTTTCGGAAAACTTTTCTATTGCTTTAACATAATTGCCGTCCGGAACAAAACATATATCCTGGCTGTCCGGTTTATCGGCATTAATGAAACCGTTTTCTTTTGCAATGTCTCTGATTTCCGTTTTATGTAAACTGCCTAAAGGAAACAAAGTATGTGCAAGTTGTTCTTGTGTTAAATTGTATAAAACATAACTTTGATCTTTGGTGTCATCCACTGCTTTTTTTAAGTAATATTTACCGTTATTTTTTTCAATTCTTGCATAGTGTCCCGTAACTATATAATTACATTCTAAATTTTGTGCCATATTATAAAGTTTTTCAAACTTCATATATTTATTGCAATCTATACAAGGGTTCGGTGTTCTTCCGCTTTCATAACTTTTAACAAACTTATCTATAACTTTATCCTTAAAATCCGCAGAAAAATTTAAAACATAATATTTCATATTCAGTTTATAAGCAACAGACCTTGCATCATTTACATCGTTCAAAGAACAACATGTTCTGCTTTTAACACCTATATCTTCATTATTATAAAGTTTCATTGTACAACCAATACAATCATAACCTTGTTGTTTCAACAAAAAAGCTGCAACACTTGAATCTACTCCGCCGCTCATAGCAATTAAAGCTCTTTTTTCCATTTTAAATTACCTGCTTAATTTGCTTAATGGCTTTAATTAATACTTTTTGCGGACAAGCAAGGTTTAATCTCATATACCCTTCACCGCCAACACCGAAAGTGGAACCTTTATGTAACCAAACTCCTGCTTTTTTCAAAAACAATCTTTCTATACTTTCACAACTTAAATTCAGTTGTTTACAATTAAGCCAAGCCAAATATGTTCCTTCCATATCCTGAACGGGAACTTTTGTTCCGGCAAAACTTTTTATCAAAATATCTCTGTTTTGCTGCAAATATTTCAATAATGTATCAAACCACTTTTCACCGTCTTTATAAACTGCCTTTACCGCCTGTATTGCCGGTTTTGTTAACACATGAAAACCTGTCGCATTAACAGCTTTAACAACTTTTTCTCTTATATTTTTGTTTTGTATTACAAGATGTGCCGCCTGCAACCCTGCAAGATTAAAAGTTTTTGTAGGTGCTATTGCCGTTATTGTATTTTCCGCAATTTTTTTGGAAAGAGTGCATATCGGATAATGTTTATAATTCTCGTAAACGAAATCGGAATGGATTTCGTCCGAAACTATAATAACATTATGTTTAATACATATCTTTGCAACAGATAAAAGTTCTTGTTTTGTCCAAACTCTGCTTACGGGATTATGCGGTGAACATAATATGTACATCTTAACCTTATTTTGTTTTATTTTATTTTCAAAATCTTTAAAATCAAATTCGTATTTTTTACCGTTAAAAACTAGCGGACTAACAACAAGTTTTCTGTTATTATCTTTAACAATATCCATAAACGGATAATATACCGGCTGTGAAATTAAAACAGAATCTTTTTCTTTTGTTAATGCCCTGATTGCAGCAGATATACCGAACATTACACTCGGAACACATAAAACTTCTTCTTTTTTTATTTTCCAATCCATTCTTCTTGCATA
This sequence comes from Elusimicrobiota bacterium, assembly GCA_017528425.1. Lineage (GTDB taxonomy): Bacteria > Elusimicrobiota > Endomicrobiia > Endomicrobiales > Endomicrobiaceae > Ruminimicrobiellum. The sequence goes on from JAFXOV010000021.1 coordinate 93,999, forward strand.
CCAATTTTGCAATAACGATATATATTCATTATCAATATATGGATAACCGTAAATGTTGTGACTTGCAACTTTTTTTAGTGCGTGTTCAACGGCAACCGGACTTTTAAAATCCATATCGGCTACCCACATAGGAATAACATTTTTACTCTTATTCGGTATGAAATCATATTTTACCGAACCGGTATTTTGTCTGTTATTAACTACATCAAAAAAAGATTTTTTTATTTTATTCATTTTATTCTACTCTTAAAATCTGCTATTAACCAACCATCAAGGTAGGTAGGTAAATATCTTATAAAAAAAGATTATTGTTGTCAATATAAATTTTGTATAATAACTTAAAACATTATTATAAAAGAGAGGTAAAAAATGAAAAAATTTGTTTTAAGTTTGGTTTTATGTTTGTGTGTTATACCTTTTATGTTTGCAGACACTGTTTCAACCGACAGCAGCGGTTTTGAAAAAATATCTTCAAAAATTTATGATGCCGTTTATGACATGAGATATTATTCCGATTACAACTTTACTGGTCACAGAATAGAAGGATATAAAGCTCCTGTTGCTTACTTAACAAAGGAAGCTCTTGAAGCACTTGTAATTGCAGCAGACGATTTGAGAAATCAAGGTTACAGAATTCTTGTTTGGGACACATACAGACCACAAAAAGCAGTTACCGATTTTGTTAACTGGATAAACGATCCTAACGATCCGGGAAATAAATCTTTTTATCCCGATATAAAGAAATCAGATCTTCTTGCAGGAAATTATGTTGCTGCAAAATCCGGACATTCAAGAGGAAGCACTATTGATTTAACTATAATCAAACAAAACGGTGAATTTGTTGATATGGGCGGAACTTTTGATTTCTTCGGAGAAGAATCTCACCCCGATTACGGAAAAATCACAAAAGAACAAAAGAAAAACAGAAAAATTTTAAGAAATGCAATGTTAAAAGCAGGATTTAAACCTATTGATTCCGAATGGTGGCATTTCACTTTAAAGGATGAACCGTATCCTGATACATACTTTGATTTTAATGTAGAATATTTTTTACAAAACAGCAGCGGAACAACAAACTCAATAAACTTTTAACAACAGTAGAAAAGTTGAACTATTTAATGGTTTAATAAAAAAACGGGAAGAAATTTCTTCCCGTTTTTTTAATATTTTTATGGATTGTCACAACCGCTAAAGCGGTTTCTCAATGACTAGATGGTAAATTTGTAACCTACATTTATTGCAATGTTTCTGTATGTCCAAATTTCTTCTCCACCCCAATAATCAAAGTCAAAGCAAGAATAATTTACCGAATACATAAGTTCAACAATAATATTACATTTTTCTATACCTGTGCCTATTGCCCAATACATTCCATTATCAAGTTTTGTTGACGAACCGTAGCTTATTTCATCACTATCCATAATTCCATAACCCAACTGACCTAAGAAATATATTCTATCTATAAACTTATTTTCTTGTAATTCAAATACCGGTTTAACGGATAAATAAATATTTGTTGCTCCTACTTTTGATTTTTCGCCCCAACTATCATTCAGATTGCTTGTAAATATGTGGTTTACACCTATACCTAAACCTAAATTATTAACAATATAATAATAAAAATCTGCTCCCAACGAAAATGTCGATTCAGCATTGTAACCAAATTTATCCGCATCATACTGATTTTCCATAAGTAAAGGTTCAATAATGTAACCCAACTTTACATCAACTTCCATTGCACCTTTATCTGTTGCAAATGCAGGTACTACCATTGCTACCGCCAACAACATTACTACCAACAACTTTTTCATTTATTGCCTCCTTTTTATAAAATTTACTTACTAATTTTTCTTTTATTCTATCATAAATTTTTTACATTGCCGATATCCGTAACAACTTTGTAACCTGCAAGAGATACTCTTCTTTCCAAACAACCTCTGCATTCGGCGGCTTCTTCATTTGTACAGATTTTGTCATCGTATAAAGTGTAAAGGTTTCTGTATTTGGCAGGTGATAAGTTTGGCATAACAACATTTGCACCTGATTTAAGTCCGAGTTCTCTGCCGTTCGGATCTATTGTTCCAAGTGCCGTTGTTGACGGTATTAAAGCATACGAAAACAACAACCTTAATATTGAAATTATTTTTAATGTTAAATTCAGTTTACCATGCTCAAACTTTTCAAATTTTGTGTTTTGTGCCGGAATAAAAGGTCCTATTCCTATCATATCGGGTTTAAGTTCCTGCAAAAAACGAAAATCTTCAATAATGTTTTCTATAGTTTGGTAAGGTGAACCTACCATAAAACCGCTGCCTACCTGATACCCGATTTCCTTTAAGTTAAAAAGGCATTGCTTTCTGTTTTTTAAAGATAAACTTTCGGGATGCAACTTTTTATAATGTTCTTCGTTTGCAGTTTCGTGCCTTAAAAGGAACCTGTTGGCACCTGCTTTAAAGTAAGCAAGATAACTTTCTTTACTTTTTTCCCCTATCGATAATGTAATTGCACAATCTTTATAATTTTTTCTTATTTCTGATACTATATCACAAATTATATCGTCTGTAAAAAAGGGATCTTCCCCGCCCTGCAAAACAAAAGTTCTGTAACCTAAAGCATAACCGTCTTTACAACATTGTAAAATTTCATCTTTTGTTAAACGGTACCTTTGAATATTTTTGTTTGTACAATTTATACCGCAATAATAACAACCGTTTTTACAATAGTTTGTAAATTCTATTAATCCTCTTAAATAAACATCTTTACCGTAAACTTGTTGACGGACAATATCTGCCTGCTTAAAAAGGTCATCTTTATAAGTGTCCGTTTCAAGTAACAGTTTAAACTGTTCATCCGAAAGATTTTTATTTTGTTTTAATTGGTCAACGATGTTCATTATTTTATTTTTTTGCAGCATCAAAAGTATAAGTTTTGCCATTGGGCATTTTAAATGTTATTTTAGCTATTGCTATTTTATCGTAGCAAATACCGTAAGTAGCGGTTTTAAGTGCTTCATGGCTAATCTTATTAAAGTTTTTTTCAAATTCTTCCGCTTCTTTTATAGGAACAGGCAAAATTATATAATCTACTGTTCCCATAACTTCTTTGTTATTTTTAACTATTTTAATTTTTTCCTCTATGGTAAAATTTTCTCTTTCAGTATCATATTTACCTAAAGACAATACAATTTTATCTTTAAATTCTTCAATATATTCTTTATCCGCATTTTTTGTTTGTTCTAAAATATACTGTTGTTGTTTTGCACTATCTTTCATTCTTGCCTGATAATCCGCTTCTTTTTCGTATTTACCTTTTTGTGTTAAATACGGTGTTACTTTATTTTTGTACCAATATGAAAAAGAAACATCAGGTAAAATATCTCTTACGGCAAAATAAGGACCGGTTGCTTTATCATAAATTAAAGGAACAATAATATTTCCTGCACCATTTACTGCACCGAATTTATTGTCTTTTGAAACGATATAAAAATCTCCCATATCTGGTAGAGAAGTTACGGAATAATATTCTGCCAATTTTGGTGATAATCTTTCTCCATAAAAGCCAAACATATAAATATCATTTTGCTTTTTAGCCTTATAAACAACGCCTACTATTGCGATACGTTTAAAATCCCATTCACGATTGGTAAATACTTCAATAGAATCATATTCTACCGGAATTGTTATTGTATATCCGTTATACCTATATATTACGTGTTGTTTTATTAAATGATCTGCATTAATAAGTGCTACACCATATTTGCCGTTTTTATTTAATAAAAATACCTTTTTGTAAAAATCCGTATTTAATGGTTTTATTTCTTCAAGTTCATCATTATCATTTATCATAAAGAACTTTTCCGCAATATAGTCTACTTCATCACGAATCGTAGCCCATTTTTTTTCTTCCGGCCTATAACTGTATACAACACGCATCCAAACTAACGGTTTGTTGTATGTTGAATTTTTATTACTGCAATTAAGCAATCTTATTCTTCCGTATTTCCAATAATTCCAATAATCATCATTTTTCTTAATTTTTCTAAATATTGCAATTCTGCCTGTGTTATCTTTTTGTTTATCTGCATTTAAAACCCATTTTTGTGTTTTGGTATTATAAATTCCAAAAGCTTTAGAGTCTTGATATTTTAAATTACCTTCTTTTACAATATAATCTCCGCTTTGCCAAAACTGTTCATCTCTCAAGTGCTCTTGTTCCTTTAAACGATTAAGATCGTTGGTTGACTGTATTTTTGCTTGTTGTTCTTGTTCTTTTGCTATTTCTTGTGGTGTTTTAGTTTTGTTCGGGGTTGATGAAAACAAACCTATTAATGCTGTTCCCAATATAGCAGAATCTAAATCTGATGAGTTTTTGTTCGGAACATAAACAGAACCTGAATTTGTAACACTTTCCTGATAATATTTGCACCAATTTGCATGAAGTTTATTATAGTTGTTGGAACCTTCATTTATTCTTGTTTGTCCGCAATAAGGGCAAACCTCCGCATAAATTGCTTCAACAAATAAACTTGTTACCGAAAACATAAATACAAAAACAAACAACATTTTTGTAAAACTAAAATTTAAACTTTTCATGCTTTCTCCTTAATGAGTTATATTTTTTTAATTATTTAATTATAATCTTATTACTATTTTAAAAAATTAAATTTTTAAAATAAAGTTATTGTGTTATTTAAGACCTTAAGATTTTGTGTTAGAATGAAGAAACACAGAACCGATGTGTACTCTTTGCGGTACTCAAGGTTCTGTGTTTCAATATTATAACCAAAATATTAAGGTCGCTATATTAGTCTGCAAAAAGGGCTGTCGAAAGATACCTATCCCCAGTATCCGGCAACAACACTACAATATTCTTCCCCTTATTTTCAGGCCTTTTTGCAAGCTGTATACCTGCCCACAAAGCTGCACCTGAAGAAATACCTACAAGCACACCTTCTTTTTTACCGATAAGTTTGCCGGTAATAAATGCATCTTCGTTTTGAACAGGAATTATTTCATCATATATTTTTGTGTTCAAAACATCAGGAACAAAACCTGCTCCGATACCTTGAATTTTGTGTGCTCCTGCAACTCCGGTAGACAAAACTGCCGATGTTGCCGGTTCAACTGCTACAACTTTTATGTTAGGATTTTTAGATTTTAAGTATTCTCCTACACCGGTAATTGTTCCGCCTGTTCCTACACCTGCAACAAATATATCTACTTTACCGTCGGTATCTTCCCATATTTCAGGACCGGTTGTATCTCTGTGTATTTTAGGGTTTGCAGGGTTAACGAATTGTCCCGGAATAAAGCTGTTAGGTGTTTGTTGTGCAAGTTCTGCTGCTTTTGCAATAGCACCTTTCATACCTTTTGCGCCTTCGGTTAACACCAACTCTGCGCCGTAAGCTTTCATCAACTGTCTTCTTTCTACAGACATGGTTTCAGGCATTACAATAATAATTTTGTATCCTTTTGCTGCTGCTACTGCGGCAAGGCCAATACCTGTATTTCCGCTTGTCGGTTCAATAATTATTGAACCCGGTTTTAATAAACCTTTTCTTTCTGCATCTTCTATCATTGCTTTTGCAATTCTGTCTTTAACTGAACCTGCAGGGTTAAAATATTCCAATTTTGCAATTAATTTTGCTTCCAAATTTTCTGCTTTTTCTATGTGTGTGAACTCCAATAAAGGTGTTTTCCCTATTAATTCATCTGCTGATGTATATATTTTTGACATAATAAATCTCCTTTTTTATAACGATTTACAACTTTGAACTGCGACTTTATATTTTGCTCCCTTATGTACCAATTGCTTCCGCTTTTTTTTAGTACACTGCGGTCGCAAAATATTTCGTCTCGTATTAAATTTGTAAATCTAACAATGTAAAATTCACTCTGTGAATTTTAATATTTTTTTATTTTCAAACCTTTCGGTCTTCATCGGTAAAAATCGTTTCACGATTTTTGTTATTTCTTAATTTTCTATTTCTGTGGGCATTCTGCCGTTGAACAAGTTTCACTTGTACTACAACTATCATTACCGCAGCTGCAACACTCTGCGAAACTTAAAGAAACAACAACTGCTAAAACTGAAATGATTAACAATATCTTTTTCATATATACCTCCAAATCACAAGTATTATTTTAACAAATTTTTTATTGTTTTTGTCTTTAGAGACTTTAAGATTTTAGGTTAGAATGAAGCAACTAACGAATGAAGTGTACTTGGATCCCGTAAGGGCGTACTCGATTGAGTTAGTTGCAACATTATAACCAAAATATTAAGGCCAATATAAAGTATTTTTTATGTTTTACTTAACTGCTTCAAAACCCTGTTTCAAATCATCAATAATATCATCTATATGTTCCGTACCTATAGATAATCTAACCGTTGTGGGTTTTATTCCGCTGCTTAACAACTCTTGTTCTGAAAGTTGTGAATGAGTTGTTGATGCAGGATGTATTACCAAACTTTTAACATCTGCAACATTTGCAAGAAGCGAGAAAAGTTTTAAACTTTCCGTAAATTTCTTTGCCGTTTCCGCGGTACCTTTAATTTCAAATGTGAATATTGAAGCTGCACCTTTCGGGAAATATTTGTCATACAATTCTTTTTGTTTACCCGTTGCTAAAGACGGATGATTAACTTTTTCTACTTGCGGATGATTCTTTAAGAAATCTACCACTTTAAGTGCATTTGATACATGTCTTTCCACTCTTAAAGAAAGGGTTTCAAGACCTTGCAACAACAAGAAAGAGTTAAACGGAGATATTGCTGCTCCCTGATCTCTTAACAATGTTGTTCTTATTTTTATTATGTATGCCAAATTACCTACCGCTTTTGTAAACACTACACCATGATAAGACGGATTAGGTTTTGAAAGTCCCGGGAATTTATCGTTTTGTGCCCAATCAAATTTTCCGGCATCAACGATAACTCCACCCATTACCGAACCGTGTCCGCCGATAAATTTTGTTGCCGAATGTACCACAATATCTACACCATGTTCAATAGGTCTTAATAAATAAGGTGTAGCAAATGTACTGTCTACTATAAAAGGTATTCCGTGTTTGTGTGCAATTTTAGATATTGCATCCAAATCTGTAACATCGGAATTAGGATTTCCTAAAGTTTCGGCATAAAGAAGTTTTGTATTTTCTTTTATTGCTTTTTCAAAATTTTCAGGATTTGAAGGATCAACAAAGGTTGTTGATATTCCTTGATCTTTTAAAGTATTTGCAAACAAATTGTATGTTCCGCCATAAAGGTTTGTGGAAGATACTATATGATCCCCTGCAGTTGCGATATTTTGAACTGCATAAGTAATTGCAGATGCTCCTGATGCTGTTGTAAGTGCCGCAGCTCCGCCTTCAAGTGCTGCAATTCTTTTTTCAAGAACATCTGAAGTCGGATTCATCAATCTTGTATAAATGTTCCCGCCAACAGTAAGTCCGAATCTGCCTGCTGCCGTTGCGGAATCTTTAAATACATAAGATGTTGTTGCATAAATCGGTACTGCTCTTGAATCTGTTGCTGAATCCGGTGTTTCTTGTCCTACGTGTACTTGTAATGTTTCAAATTTATATTTTGACATTTTTATCTCCTGTTATAATGATCGAAAGTTTTTATTTTCACATTTGAATTTTCAAGTTTTATGTGTTTTATATTTTCATACATGGCAACTTGAAAATTTTTTGTTTAGCAAAAAAACATCCCGATCCATAAAAAATCATCTTTGACAATTTTTTATCGAATTTTTATTTTTTATTATTTTTTAATTTCTAAGATCTTTACTTTCTAACTACTATTTTCCAACTACTACTTCTTTACTATCTACACATTCGCTCGTAAAACAAATCACATTCTTTAATACAACATCGTGGAATGATTTTATTTTGACTATCTATTATTATTTGTTTATCTTTTAAATTCATATTTTTAACCCTTTATATACATATCAAATAATTTATTTTTTTACTGTTTTTTTCTACCTACCTTTGCGGTAGGTAAATATATTACAAAAAAACTTTTTATTTGTCAACACCAAATTTTTCCGTCGGAAATGAAAAAAAACGGAAAGAAATTTCTTCCCGTTTTTTTATATTTTTATAGATTCCGGATCAAGTCCGGAATGACAAATTTTTTGTCGTTCTTACGTCTCGAAGACTTTTAAGATTTTAAATTAGCAAATACAAGAATGTATGGATAAAAAAAACACATTTCAAAAATTGCTTTGCAATTTTTGAGCGACGAAATATTTTGAATTTAGACAAGACAACAGCACGGCGAAGTTTACACTAAAAGGTAAATGAGCCGTGCTGTAACGAAGTATAAATTCAAAAGATAATGTCGCAATTACTTATCTAATTTATAATGTGTCTGTATACAACAAACTTCCCAATCATAATTTCTTTTTGCTCTTATTGCTTCAATACTTGCTCTTGCTGCGGCAAGTGTTGTTACTATAGGAACATTGTACATTAAAGCCGTTCTTCTGATACTGTATCCGTCATGATGACTCTTTTGGCCGGACGGGGTATTTACTATCAAAGCAACTTCTTTGTTGGAAATTATATCAACAACATTAGGTCTTCCTTCCTGAATTTTGTGAACTTCTTTTACATCAAGTCCGTTTTCTTTAAAGAATTCAGCCGTATGTTTTGTTGCTATAACACTAAATCCGAGATCTATAAAATCTTTTGCAATTTCAAGACCTTTAGATTTATCTCTTTGTCCCAAGCTTATAAATACCGTTCCGCTATCCGGTAATATTGTTCCTGAAGCAAGTTCGGCTTTAGCAAATGCTTTACCGAAATCTTTATCTATACCCATAACTTCACCGGTACTCTTCATTTCAGGACCTAAAACGGTATCAACATTAGCAAATCTTATCCATGGCAACACAACTTCTTTTACACATGTATAATCTATATGTTTAAGTTGACCGTTCAAATATTCCGCGGGAATTAAATCTTTAACCGCTTTTCCTATCATAACTTTTGAAGCAAGTTTTGCCAACGGATAACTTACGGCTTTTGAAACAAACGGAACCGTTCTTGAAGCTCTGGGGTTTGCTTCCAAAATATAAGGAATACCGTTTTTAACCGCATACTGAATATTCATTAAACCTTTAACATTAATTTCTCTTGCCAAATTTATTGTATGCTCTTTTATTTTTGTTATAACATCTTTAGATAATGTGTGTGTAGGAAGAACACATGCGGAATCTCCGGAATGGATACCTGCCTGCTCGATATGTTCCATAATACCTGCAATATACACATCTTTACCGTCTGAAAGCGCATCAACATCTATTTCTATTGCATTATCAAGATACTTATCTATAAGGATAGGTTTACCTTCGCTGACATCGGTAGCTTTTGAAATGTATGTTTCAAGATGGTTTTCATCGTACACAATTTCCATAGCTCTACCGCCCAACACATAAGAAGGTCTAACCATTACCGGATAACCGATTTTACTTGCTATAGCTTTTGCTTCTTCAAATGTTGTTGCGGTACCTGAATCCGCTTGCGGGATATTTAACTTTTTCAATACTTTACTGAAAACTTTTCTGTCTTCTGCCATATCAATAGATTCAACGGAAGTTCCCAAAATTTTCAGACCTGCTTTATTTAAAGCGGAAGCCAAATTCAAAGGAGTTTGTCCGCCGAACTGAACAATAACACCTTCCGGTTTTTCTTTATCTGCGATATTTAAAACATCTTCTACCGTTAACGGTTCAAAATAAAGTTTGTCTGCCGTATCATAATCGGTAGAAACTGTTTCAGGGTTACAATTTACCATTATTGTTTCATAACCTTCTTGTTTCAAGGAAAGCACTGCGTGTACACAACAATAATCAAACTCTATACCCTGTCCTATTCTGTTGGGACCGGCACCCAAAATCATAACTTTTTTCTTTTTATCGGAAACCACTACATCGTCTTCTTCTTCGTATGTTGAATAATAGTATGCGGTATTAGCTTTAAATTCTCCGCCGCAAGTATCTACCAACTTATAAACAGGAATGATCTTTAATTCTTTTCTTAATGCTCTTATCTCTTCTTCTTTTTTGCCTGTAGCTATTGCTATTTGTTTATCCGAAAAACCGAACTGTTTTATTCTTCTTAAAAGAAGTTTTTGATCTTCCCCTTTCAATTTGAATATGTTGGGTATTTCACTTTCCATATCAACGATTTCTTTTATTTGGTTCACAAACCATTGATCTATTTTACATACATTGAAAATATCATCAACAGACATTCCAAGTTTCAAAGCATATCTTATTACATAAATTCTGTCGCAGTTAGGTGTTGCAAGTTTTGCGGTAACAATTTCCAATGCTTTTTTCTTTGCTTCATCCGTACCTAACTCAAGAAGTTTATTTAACTCTTTATCTATACCTACATTTTCAAGACCGTAACCGCTTCTTTTAACTTCCAATCCTCTTATAGCTTTTTGTAATGCTTCTTTGAATGTTCTGCCCAATGCCATTGTTTCACCAACGGATTTCATTGCGGTTCCGAGTGTTTGGTTGGTATCACCGAACTTTTCAAAAGCAAATCTCGGAATTTTTATAACATGATAATCTACCGTCGGTTCAAAGCTTGCAGGGTTAGGTGAAGTTATATCGTTTGTAAGTTCATCGAGTGTATAACCTACTGCCAACAAACTTGAAATTTTTGCTATAGGAAAACCCGTAGCTTTTGATGCAAGAGCCGACGAACGACTTACACGAGGGTTCATTTCTATAACAACAAGTCTTCCGTCTTTAGGGTTTTGTGCAAACTGAATATTTGCGCCGCCGTGTCTCATACCGATAACTCTTAATATTCTGAAAGAATCCTGTCTTATTTTTGCATATTCTTTTGCGGTAATTGTCATTGCAGGTGCAACGGTAATGGAATCTCCGGTATGAACACCCATAGGATCAACATTTTCTATTGAACATATTGCAATACAATTATCTTTTCTGTCTCTCATAACTTCCATTTCAAGTTCTTTCCAACCTAAAACGGACTCTTCTATTAAAACTTCACTTATAGGGCTTGCCTGAAGTCCCGCCTGAACAATTTCTTCAAACTCTTCTTTTGTCCATGCTGTTCCCGAACCTACACCGCCCAAAGTAAATGAAGGTCTTATAATAACGGGAAAACCTATGGATTCCGCAATTTCTCTTGCTTCTTTCATATTGTAAGCATAACCGCTTTTCGGTAAATCAAGACCGATACTTTCAACCATTTTTTTGAAAAGTTTTCTGTCTTCCGCTTTTGAAATGGTATCAAAGTCTGCACCGATAAGTTCTACATTGTGTTTGGCCAAAATACCTTTTTCGGCTAAAGCTACAGCCAAATTTAATGCTGTCTGTCCGCCGAGTGTAGGAAGTATTGCATCGGGTTTTTCTTTTTCAATAATTTTTTCAACAATTTCCGGAACCAAAGGTTCAATGTATGTTGCATCGGCAAATTCAGGATCCGTCATAATCGTTGCAGGATTGGAATTTACCAAAACAACTTTATATCCTTCTTTTTTTAATGCTTTTATAGCTTGTACTCCGGAATAATCGAACTCACAAGCTTGACCTATAACGATAGGTCCCGAACCAATTATAAGTATTTTTTTAAGATCTGTTCTTTTAGGCATTTTTTTCCACCATATCAAAGAAATTTTTAAACAAGTATCCGGTTTCGTCTGAATCTAAAGAAGG
>JAFXOV010000022.1 GCA_017528425.1 Elusimicrobiota bacterium
ATTTCAGGGAATATATACTGTTCTGTAAGACCGATATTAAAGTTTCCTCTGCCGTCGAATTTATTAGGTTCTACACCTCTAAAATCTCTGATTCTCGGCATTGCAATGTTCATGAGTCTGTCTAAAAACTCAAACATCATTGCTCCTCTTAAAGTAACTTTAACACCTATAGGCATTCCTTCTCTGATTTTAAAGTTTGAAACTGAAGCTTTTGCTCTGCAGGTAACAGGTTTTTGACCTGTAATAGCTGCAAGTTCTGCCGAAGCTGTTTCCAAAACTTTAACATTTTCTTTTGCTTCTGAAAGTCCGATGTTTATAACAACTTTTGAAACTTTCGGAACTTCATTTGCATTCTTAAAACCGAACTCTTTTTCCAAAGCCGGTATTACATTTTTTACATACAATTCTTTTAATCTAGGAACTTGATTCATATTTATCTTCCCTTATAACTAAACTATAATTTCTCCGCATTTTCTGCAAACTCTAACTTTCTTTCCGTCTGACAATTTGTCAAATTTAGGTCTGTTAGGTTTATTACATTTCGGACATACCAACATAACATTTGAGATTGAAATAGGTGATTCTTTTTCTTTTATACCACCCGGGTCTCTCTGTGTAGGTTTTGTATGTCTTTTAACAAAGTTAACTTTAGAAACGACAACTTTATTGGTTTCTTCATAAACCTTTAAAACTTCGCCTTCTTTACCTTTGTCTTTTCCTGCTAAAACTACAACTTTATCTTTTTTCTTAATGTTAAGCATATTTCTATCCCGTTAAACTTAATTATATTACTTCCGGTGCAAGAGAAATAATTTTAAGATAATTTGCTTCTCTTAACTCTCTTGCTATAGGGCCAAATATACGAGTACCTTTTGGTTCCCCTTCGTCGTTGATGATTACTGCTGCGTTATCATCGAATCTGATATATGTTCCGTCTTCTCTGCGATATTCTTTTGCTGTTCTAACGATAACAACCTTAACAACATCACCTTTTTTAATGTTGCCGTGAGGTATAGCGTCTTGAACAGAAGCCATTACAACATCACCGAGACCGGCATATCTTCTTTTCAAACCTTTCATAACTCTGAAGCATCTTACTTTTCTTGCTCCTGAATTATCTGCTACATTTAAAATTGTTCTTTCTTGAATCATTGTCTTTTTCCTTATGCTTTGTTTACAACTGCTGTCAAAATCCATCTTTTGGTTTTTGACATAGGTCTTGATTCCATTATAGAAACTAAATCACCCATTTTAGATTCATTCTTTTCATCATGAACGGAGAATTTAGATTTTACTCTAATAATTCTGCCATACAATGGATGTTTAATTGTTCTTTCAACAGCTACAACTCTTGTTTTAGAAGACTTGTCGCTAACTACTATTCCTTGCATTACTTTTCTTTTTCCGCGTTCTTCCATTGTTCCTTCCTATTGGGAATTAGTTTCCCTTTTTTTGCTCAGCAAGAAGAGTTTTTATTCTTGCTATAGTTTTTCTCATCTCTCTTATTTCGAGAGGATTTTTTACCGTTGCCGTTGAATTTCTAAACTTTAATTTGTAGTACTTGTCTTCCAACTCAACAAGTTTAGCATTCAATTCAACCGGTGACATACTTTTTATTTCTTGCCAATTTTTCTGTTTCATCTTTCTCTTCCGTTATTATATTTCTTGTCTTACTAAAATTTTGCAATGTATCGGAAGTTTATCTGAAGCAAGTTTCAATGCTGCTCTTGCATCTGCTTCAGGAATACCTTCCATTTCAAACATTACTCTGCCCGGTCTAACTACTGCTACCCAAAACGCTGGATCGCCTTTACCCTTACCCATTCTTGTTTCAGCAGGTTTCTTGGTAATAGCTTTATCCGGAAATACTCTTATCCAGATTTTTCCGCCTTTTTTTGTGTATTTAGTTAAAGCAATACGAGCTGCTTCAATTTGGTTACTGTTTAACCAAACAGGCTCAAGAGCTTGAAGTCCGAAAGTACCAAAAGAAAGAGTTGTTCCGCCTTTTGCATACCCTTTCATTCTTCCTCTTTGAGTCTTTCTGTATTTTACTCTCTTTGGCATCAACATATATTTTGTCCTTCCTTACTTATTATCTTGAGCAACCTGAGTTGCACCAACTTCTTCTACGTTTTCAACAAGTTTGGCTTCTTCCAAAAGTTCTTTTGCTGTTTTTTGGAAATGTTCTTTTTTGAATATCCAAACTTTTATTCCGATTTTTCCCATTGTTGTATTTGCTTCTGAAAAACCGTAATCAATTTCTGCTCTGAATGTTTGAAGAGGAACTCTTCCTTCTTTCAACCATTCTGTTCTTGCGATTTCGGCTCCGCCTAATCTTCCAGAACACATAACTTTTATACCTTGAGCACCTGCTGCCATTGCTTTTTCAATAACTTTTTTCATTGCTCTTCTGAAAGCAACTTGTTTTTCCAATTGATAAGCAATACCATCAGCGGCAAGCTGAGCATCGATTTCAGCTCTCTTAATTTCCATAACATTAACGAAAGCTTTTCTGCCTGTCATTTGCTCAACTTCCATTCTAATATTTTCTATACCTTGTCCGCCTTTACCGATAACGATACCAGGTCTTGAAGTATAGATGTTTACTCTAATATATTTTCCTGCTCTTTCAAGTCCGATTTTTGAAACCGAAGCCATCTTTAATTTTTCTTTTAAATATGCTCTTATTCTAAAATCTTCTTCTATAAAGTCAGGCATTTCTTTTAGATTAAACCACTTAGAATCCCAATCCTTAATGTAACCGACTCTAACGCTCTTAGGATGAATTTTATGACCCATATTTCCTTACCTTTTACTAAATTTTCTATTTTTCAGCAGTTTCTTTTTCTGCTTTTTTTGCTGTTTTTTTAACAGCTGTTTTTCTTGTCTTTTTTGCAGGAGCTTTTTCTTCTGCTGCTACCGCTTCCGGAGCAACTGGAGCTTTAACTACTGCTTTTTTCTTTCTTTTTGCCGGAACAACACCTTCATCTGTAACAATTATTGTCAAGTGAGATGTTTTTCTCTTGTAACCTAAACCTCTGCCCATAGGACCAGGTCTCATTCTTTTCAATGTAGGACCTTGACCTACCCAAGCTTCTTTAATCTTGATGCTAGAAAGGTCTTTCAACTTGCCTGCATTTGCTACTGCACTTTTCAAAACTTTTTCTACAAGTTCAGTTGCATTTTTAGGTAAGAAAGAAAGAATTTCAAATGCTTTGTCAACTCTTTGATTTCTTATAACAGTCAAAACTTGATTAACTTTTCTAGGAGCATATCTTACAAATCTTGCTATTGCTCTTGCTTCCATCTTTTTCGTCCTTTCTCTTTTTTTATTCGTCTCTATTTTTCAAATCTCATCATTATGTTAATGATGTTTCTTGCTTTGTCATTCCACCGTGACCTTTAAAAATTCTGGTAGGTGCGAATTCACCAAGCTTGTGTCCAACCATTTGTTCCGATATAAATACCGGAAGAAATTTTTTACCGTTATGTATAGCTAATGTATGTCCTACAAATTCCGGTGTGATAACCGATGCTCTTGCCCAAGTCTTTATAATCTTTTTCTCGCCGGACTCATTTAACTTTTGCATTTTCTTTAAAAGTTTTGCGTCTACATAAGGTCCTTTTTTAATTGACCTACTCATCTGTTAAACTCCTGTTGCTAAAATTACTTAGCTTTGTTTCTGTGACTTACAATCATCCAATCCCAAACTTTTCTTGGTCTTGTTTTGAAACCCTTTGCTGGTTGATTCCATGGACTGCGAGGTTGATTGTTGCCTTTTGATCTACCTCTACCACCACCGTGCGGATGGTCAACTGAGTTCATGGCGGTACCGCGCACATGAGGTTTCTTACCGAAGTGGCGATGTCTTCCAGCTGAACCTATTGACATGTTTTCATGTTCAACATTTCCAACTTGTCCCACTGTTGCATAACACCTAACTAGAACTAGTCTTATTTCTCCGGAAGGCATTCTTACGTGAGCATATTCGTCTTCTTTTGCGAGTAACTGCGCAGAAGAACCAGCAGTTCTTACCAACTGTGCTCCTTTACCCGGAACTAATTCCAAATTATGGATAAACGTACCTACAGGCATAGCGGAAAGAGGAAGTGCATTACCTTCTTTTATCTCGGCATTCGGACCGGACATTACAACATCCCCAACCTTTAAACCCTTAGGTTGTATTATGTATCTTTTTTCTCCGTCTTCATATTGAACCAAAGCGATTCTGCTCGATCTGTTAGGATCGTATTCAATAGAAAGAACTTTTGCAGGCATATTGATTTTATCTCTTTTAAAATCAATAATTCTGTAGTATCTTTTGTGTTCACCGCCTCTAAATCTTACCATTACTTGACCGGTATTATTTCTGCCGCCGGTTTTCTTTGCGGGAACAATCAAAGACTTTTCAGGTTTCTTTGTTGTGATTTCTGAAAAATCTTCTACCGTAATGAATCTTCTTACGGGAGTGTACGGCTTAAACGTTTTGATTGCCATCTTTTTTTCCTTTTTTTCGGGCGGAAAAGCTATTCAATACCGAATGTTCATTCTTATCTGAATTAGCTCTCTCTTTATTACCTGCTTAGACTTCTATCTTTTACAATATAACTTCTAAGAGATGACCCATATTTGTTTTGCTTAACTAAATTAAGCTTCTTCTATTGTTATTTCCTGACCTTCTTTAAGCTTTACTATAGCTTTTTTCCAGTCACTTTTTGTACCTTCGTGCATACCCATTCTTTTTGTTTTACCGTTAAAAATTGCGGTATGAACACTAACTACATTTACACCAAACATTTCTTCTACTGCTTGTTTGATTTGATATTTGTTAGCATCTTTATCAACTACGAAAGTATATTTTCCTTCTTTTTCTTTTGCAACAGCTGCTTTTTCTGTTACAAGAGGTTTCTTAATAATGTTTCTTATATCCATTTTACTCTCTCTTATGCTTGCTTTTCTTTTATGCTATCAATTGCTTCAGGTGTTGTAACGATTTTATCTGCCCACATAACTTGATAAGCATTCAAATTTGCAATTTGTTCTACAACAACATCTTTTATATTTTTTGCTGCTGTTTTAACAACATCATCTTTCTTTGAAAGTGCGATAATAACTTTCTTTCCGTCAACTTTCAAATTCTTTAAGAATGTTGCTACATTCTTTGTTTTAGCTTCTTCAAATTTTATCAAATCAACCAAAACCAAATTGTTTTCTTGTGCTAAGTTAGCAAATGCCATACTTAATGCAAGTTTTCTTTTTTGTTTAGGCATCTTCTGATAATAATCTCTCGGTTGAGGACCAAATACGATACCACCTTTTCTCCAAAGAGGTGAATTTCTTTGTCCTGCTCTTGCATTACCTGTACCTTTCTGCTTCCAAGGTTTTGCACCTGAGAAAGAAACTTCTCCTCTGGTCTTGGTAGCATGTGTTCCGGATCTCAAGTTTGCAAGATAACCTGTTGTAATTTCATGAAGAAGAGCTGTTTTAACTTCTGTATTAAAATATTCCGGAAGTTCATATCTTCCTTTTTCTTTACCTTCAACGGTATAAACTATTGTATCCATTATCTTTTTGTCCTATTTACTAATTTTTATTTTTTCTTTGCTGCTTTCTTTTCTTCTACTTTAACAGGAACTTTCTTTATTGTATTATTAACAATAAGAGTACCTGTTTTAACAGAAGGAACTGCTCCTCTAACGAGAAGTACGTTCTTTTCTGCATCAACATTTACAACAAGCAATTTTTGTATTGTAACATATTCTTGACCCATATGTCCAGACATTCTCATGCCTTTGAACAATTTTTGAGGGCCTTGTCCGCCTGATGAACCTCTTGCTCTCATTCTATCAGATTGACCTCTTGTTCTCGGTTGCATTCCAAAATTGTGTCTTTTTATAACACCGGCAAAACCTTTACCTTTTGAAATACCGCTGACATCAACATAATCTCCCGCTTTAAAAATATCAGCTTTTATTTCTTGACCTACGGTATAACCTGATACATCGTCAATTCTAAATTCTCTTAATATTTTTTTAGGAGCTATATTATTTTTCTTTAAATGCCCTAATTGAGCTTTTGTAAGTTTCTTTTCTGCAACATCTTTGAAACCTAACTGAACGGCATTATAACCGTCATTTTCAACAGTTTTAATAGCAGTAACTACACATGGTCCTGCTTCTATAACTGTTACCGGCACAAGTTTGCCTTTTTCATCAAAAACCTGTGTCATACCTATTTTTGAACCAATTATTGACTTTAACATATTTTCTCTCTACTTTAAATTTTAGTTTAATGTATCGAGGATGTATGGAAACAAAATTCCATACTTTTATCCCTCTATACCTCGCAACTTTGCTTTCGCAAAATTACATTTTTATTTCAATATCTACTCCGGCAGGAAGATCCAATTTCATCAATTCTTCCACCGTATTTCCTGAAGGTTCACAGATATCAACCAATCTCTTATGAACTCTCATTTCAAACTGCTCTCTCGATTTCTTATCAGTATGAACTGATCTGTTAACCGTATATTTCTTTATGTTTGTAGGCAAAAGCATAGGACCGGTTATTGTTGCACCTGTTCTTCTTGCTGTTTCTACAATTTTCTTTAAAGAATCGTCTAACATTTTACAATCGTAAGAACGAAGTTTTATTCTTATTCTATCTGTTTTGTTTACTGCTACTTTTTCGTTTGACATATTATTTTTCCTGTATTTTAATTATTCAATGATCTTTGTAACAACGCCTGATCCAACTGTTCTTCCACCTTCTCTGATTGCGAATCTCAATTGTTCATCCATTGCTACCGGCATTATCAATTCTACTTCCATTTCTACGTTATCACCTGGCATTACCATTTCTGTTCCTGCCGGTAAATGTGCTACTCCGGTTACATCGGTCGTTCTAAAATAGAACTGTGGTCTGTATCCGTTAAAGAATGGTGTATGTCTTCCGCCTTCTTCTTTCTTCAATATGTATACTTGACCTTTGAATTTTTTATGTGGGTGTATTGTTCCGGGAGCTGCTAATACTTGTCCTCTTTCTACTTGGTTCTTTTCGATACCTCTTAACAATACTCCGATATTATCTCCTGCTTGTGCTTCATCGAGCAACTTTCTGAACATTTCGATTCCGGTTGCTACTGTCTTTTGGGTATCTTTAATACCTACGATTTCCAATGC
>JAFXOV010000023.1 GCA_017528425.1 Elusimicrobiota bacterium
TTCTTTGTTGTCGTTCTCCTTGCAATCATGGGCGAGATACAAATAATTCTATCCGAAGTTATAAAGCCCATACCCATTGAAGAAATTCTTCTATCCAATCCTCATAGCTGTTATGTATCAGCTTACAAGAGCCGTATTCAGTTATTAATCAAAGCAGGAGCAAAGAAAAAAGCGAATCAGAAACATTTTTCCGAAACGCTGTAAAAGGCTATATATAGAAATAAATTGAATGAATTTTTATTATATTCTGAATACACGAAATTAAACGATTTAAAAGGGGTCTCCCCTGCTCACGCAGTGGGGAGACCCCCGCCATTTTAAAAGCGGTTTTAATTTTCGTCTGTATCAGGATTATATATTTCGGTCAAGTTTTCATCTCCGAAAAGTTCAATCAGTTCTTTTAATTCTTTGTCTTGTATTTCTTTGGTATCTGTTTTTTTATCGTCAAATTTAAAAAGGTCTGGACGATTTGTAAAAGCTTCTGCCATGCTGTCAAGTCCTTGCTTGCCTATTTCAAAAAGTGCAAGCAAATTTTTTGTTGTCTTTTCTTTATCAAAAGCAATAAGGGCTTGCAGGTCTTTGACAGGGTTGTTAATAGTAGCCATATATTCATGCTTACAAGTTTTGTAATTATAGGCATATAAATACACTTTATCTTCCGTAACTCGTGCCATTTCGGTACATCTACGCAAAAACTGTTTATATTCTTCTCCATTACTTTCAAATACAGTTTTGTAAAATTCTGCTGGTGTTTTAGTTGTTGTGATAATGAGTAATTCACATTGTAATGACACATTCTTATAACGTGATTTTACAGTGCTTGAAGTATTATTATCAAGAATTTTGAGCAAGTCGGAAAGAGGAAATACAGAACCCCTTAAATCGTCAAGTATAACGCACTCCTGCCCCTTGTAACCGTCAAAAGGGTCATTAGAACCCGAACTAATAAACACTTCATAATTTTGCTGTTTAGCTATCATTTTTGCATATGTTGTCTTGCCAGTACCAGAACCGCCATAAATATAACATACTCTCATATTTCTATTAACCGCCCTTTCAGCTTGCTTTAATTTAAAGTCGAAAGCTCTTTTTATTTGCCGTTCATATGTCACATAGTCATTGATAGTTATTCTATCAATAATATTATATTCCTTAATTGTTCCGCTGTCAATATCAGAAAGTATTTGATTGATACTGCATTTCTTTTCTTTTCGTTCCGTATTCTGTTTTACTGCTTTTTCATAGTCAAAATTAGCTTTTACTTCGGAATAGTCATATTGATATTTTTCTGGTGCATTGTGATGTGTAGCATATTCAACAGCATCTCCGAAAGTACCATGTATTTTGCTTACAAATGCAGGAGAAAGCCCGAACCATTTAGCCACATTGTCGAACGTTCTGCCACCTGTAAAATGCAAATAAACATGATAGTGCGGATTTTTAGTATTTCCGTTTTCTTTTTCCTTTTCTGAAAATTTATCATGTAGTATATACACATATTTATCAATGCAAGTTTGAGAGCCGATAACGCTTTTTATTATTTCCTCGGTCAAGTGTTGAGTATCGGAAACTATTTCACACATACGGGCATTTATACTCATTTCATACCCCCTTTTACTTCTGGCACATCATCATCAAGAATCAATTCAAGAATTTCTAACTGTGCGTATATTCTGTTATACTCATCAATGAGCGAATCAAAAAGAATGTCATCTTCTGGGATTGTGTCACGCTCATCAAGCATATCAATACGGTTTGTAAGGGTTTGCAATTCCCTTTTATGGCTAATATACATAGCCTGCACAGATGTTAAGTTTTTCATTGTTTTTACTCCTTTTATTTAGTTAATTCATTTGTTAGACAGAAATATTTTATTGCATTTCGCCTATGTCTAATTATATACGCTGTTTAGGCATTTGTCAAGCTCTTTTTAGACGTTAGACACGCTTAGACAGGCGGTAGGACAAGCCCCTACCGCCTATTTTTCGGTATTTTAGACGTATTATATATATATAAGGGTTGAAATAAAATTTGTAGAAATTTCACAATTTATAGTTGCTTTATTGTCGTTCTGATACAGCAATATTAATAAGATTATTTACCATTAAAGAGAAAAAAATAAATCCTCATAGCTGTTATGTATCAGCTTACAAGAGCCGTATTCAGAATCCCGACAAAAGGCAATCAAAAAGAAAATGTTGTGGGGAAGTTGTCATTCTCTGGAAGAAGTCGGCAGATTCTTTGTTGTCGTTCTCCTTGCAA